>JAPLDH010000040.1 GCA_026391355.1 Bacteroidota bacterium
CGAAGTGAAGGATGTTACAATGGATGGTGGTCAGTTAGACTGGAATGTAACCGGCAATGAACTGAGGATTGGATGGCATACCATGAATGCACTGAGCCTGAATGCTCATGCAGATCTGGTAACCCTCCGCCTGAGAACTACCGGCGACTTCACGGTTGGAACTTCAATCCGCTTATCGCTTGTTGCCAACCAGATGAATGAGCTTGCAGATCAGTTTGCAATGCCAATTCCGGATGCAATTATCGGTGTTGATGTTATTGAAGCATCCCCGATCGGTATCCCGGAAAATTCATCCGTCAACGACCTTTCATTCCAGAATCATCCGAATCCTTTCAGCAATGAAACGATGTTTAATTACTCACTGCCGTTTGATGGCAGAGTGACATTGGTAATTCACAATCTCCTCGGAGAAACTGTGAGAACCCTCGTCAACGAACCACAAACACAGGGTGATCATACATTCAGATTTGATGCCGGCAGCATAGCAACCGGTGTTTACACCGCAACTATTAAGCTGGATGCAAACGGCACCAAGCTCGTTCGCACCATCAAACTGATCCGGAACAAATAACCTTTCATTAGGTATCACAAAAGCCGGGGGCCGAAAGGTTCCCGGCTTTTTTTTCGGTATTGTTGATATATTCACCTGTATCTTGTAAATTTGTTGGTCCTATTTCTGTTACCCTTCAAAACAGCGTTTATTAATACTTTATCACATGTTCAGGAAATTATTGAATATCCTTGTTAACAAATACACCATCACACTGGTTGCATTTGCAATATGGATGATCTTTTTCGACAGCTACAACCTACGGACAAGAAACCGGTATGTTGATAAGCTTAAGGAGTTGAAAGAGGAGAAAAAATTCTTTCAGAATGAAATTAAAAGCGATTCAATCCTGACCATAAAACTTGCAACCGACAGCATGGCGCTCGAAAAGTATGCACGTGAAAAATACCTGATGCGGCGCGATAAAGAGGATGTTTATATCATTAAAGATACTTCAAAACGAAAAGAATAAGAAATTACTTCACCAATTCCTTTTCAAGAAACTTATAGATCTCCATTTGTGATCGAATGGGGGAACCGGTTGTTTTCCTGTATTGATTAGGTTCTCCGGGACCAATGATCCGGGCGTTGGTATTGTCGGACCATTGAATTTCGAGCATCCGGCGAAGTTCCGTCTGGAGGTTTTTGTCATTTACAGGACAGGCCACCTCAATACGATTGTCGAAATTGCGCACCATCCAGTCGGCGGAGGTGAGGAAATATTTAGTGTCACCCCCATTACAGAATACCAGCACACGGGAGTGTTCAAGAAAACGGTTGATGATACTGATGCCTTCAATATTTTCACTGAGCCCCTGAATACCCGGTTTAAGGACACAAATACCCCGGATGATGAGACGGATACTGACTCCGGCCTGGCTTGCCTTGTATAGTTTGTTCACAATCGTAGCATCCACAAGGTTGTTCAGCTTGATGATGATCCAGGCTTCTTTACCGGCTTTTGCGCTCTTTATTTCATTCCGGATCACCCGCATGAAAAAATCGCGCATTAAAAAAGGCGCTACAATGAGTCTCTTGTATTTCAGGGGACGGTAATTGACTTCCATCTGGTGAAAGGCATTTGAAACATCGGTGGTAATCTTCTCATCAACAGTCAGTAATCCGTCATCTGCATAAACCCGTGCGGTATCTTCATTAAAGTTTCCGGTGCAGATATGGGCATAGGAAATATCCCCGCTCTCTTCTTTCCTGCGGATCAGGATCAACTTGCTGTGAACTTTAAAACCGGGGATACTGTGAATGACCTTAACACCCTCCTCCTGCAACCGTTCCGTCCAGAGAATATTGGCTTCTTCATCGAACCGGGCCTGCAGTTCCATAAAAACAGTCACATTCTTGCCATTCCTTGCAGCATTGATCAGGGCATTGATCACGCCGGAATCTTTTGCTGCCCGGTAAATAGTAGCTTTAATGGAGAGGACATGCGGATCCATCGATGCTTCGCGGAGAAGGTCAATGATATACCGGAATGATTGATATGGATAATGCAACATAATATCCTTCCGTTTGATTGCGGAAAGGATGCTTTCGTTCAGGGGCAGGTCTTTATGACGTAAAGGGATGATGGGAGGGTATTTAAGATTTTCCCGTCCCATGTCCGGAAAGTTCATGAAATCCTTGAAATTGTGATATCTCCCTCCGCCCCTGATGGGATCATCATTACTGATATTAAGCTTGGACATCAGGGAATTCAACAATTCAGGAGGGATGGAATCATCATATACAAATCTAACAGGAGAGCCCTTCTTGCGCTGCTTCAGGCTATCTGTCATGCTTTCCAGGAAACTCTTTGAGACATCGGTATCAATATCGAGCTCAGCATCTTTGGTAACTTTTACCGTGTATGCCTGAAATGTGTCCCACCCATATATTGAGAAAACCTCTGAAAGGCAATAGCGGATTACATCATCAAGCAAAATGATGAATTTTTTTTGTCCGGATGGAGGCAGGATCAGGAAACGGGAAATTGTTTTGGTGGGGACTTCAATCAGTGCATAATCCTCTTCACCGGGAATTTTCTTTCTTCCAAGAATAACGGCCAGGTATATGGATCGATCACGGAGCGAAGAGATATTCTGAAGGTTACTGATCATGATAGGGAACAGGTGTACACGAACCATCTCCTGAAAATACTTTCTGACAAAATCACCATGCTCCGGAGATAACCGGCGTTCATTGATGATAAAAATATTTTCTACGGCCAATTCCCCGACAAGCTCTTCATAAATCTCCATGAAGACTTTTTCCTGCGACTGGACGATTTCTTTAACCTGTTTGAGAACTTTTTTAGGGTTTATTGAATTATCGGATGGAAGTTTATCCAGTTTCAGCATCCTGTTAATGGTGGCTACCCTTACACGAAAGAATTCATCTCTGTTGTTGGAAAAGATACCCAGAAATTTTAATCGTTCGATCAGTGGGTTGTGTTTGTCCCCTGCCTCCTGCAGTACTCTCCCGTTAAAATAAAGCCAACTGATTTCACGGTTCAGGATCAGTTTCTTATTTTCCTTTACTACCCTCATTTTAACATTTTCGGGAATACCACAAATTCTTCTTTTGAATGACTTACTGGAATATCATCCCATTTGTCAGTATCGAAAGAGATGCACACAACGCCCGAGGTTGGCAGCATTTCAATTCCGGGGTGTAAAAACAGATTTGCCAGGCGGGTAATGGTCGGATTGTGTCCTATGATCATCAATTGGGTCAGATGGTCATCCGTATCGTAGATTATATCGAGAATTTTGTCGGTATATTCTTCATAAATCTTTCGGTCTAACCTGATTTTATCCAACGGGTAGCCGGTTCCTTTTGCGATCAGTTTTGCAGTTTCATGGGCACGTTTTGCAGGACTGGAGATCATAAGGTCAGGGGTGATCTTCTTGTCAGTAAAGTAATTGATGATTAATTGAGTCTTCCTGATCCCGGCGGGAATGAGTGGTCGCTTAATATCGCCAATCCCGGGTTCTTCCCAGGAGCTTTTGGCATGACGCATCAGGATCAGGGTCTTCATCACTCAAAATATCAGGATCTGTCAATATGCAAACAAAGGAAATTCCTTCATCATCTCATTAACTTTTTTACCAACCATGGCAATCTTATTTTCATTTTCGATATTGCTGATCACTTCGTCGATCAGTTCCACGATCACAGGCATGTGTTGTTCTTTCATACCACGTGTAGTGATGGCAGGGGTTCCAACGCGCAGCCCCGAAGTCTGGAAGGGGGAACGGGAATCAAACGGAACCATGTTTTTGTTCACCGTGATATCGGCTTTTACAAGGGTATTCTCGACCTGCTTGCCGGTAATATTGGGATATTTTTTCCGCAGATCGATCAGCATCAGGTGGTTATCAGTACCGTCGGAGATCACATGATATCCTTTGTCGAGGAAGGTCTTTGCCATAACTGCAGCATTTTTCTTTACCTGGATCACATAATCCATAAATTCATCTGAGAGATCCTCAAAGAATGATACGGCTTTCGCTGCAATCACATGTTCCAGAGGTCCGCCCTGGATGCCGGGAAACACAGCAGAGTCCAGCATTGCTGACATCATTTTCAGCTCTCCCTTCGGTGTTTTAACTCCCCATGGGTTCTCGAAATCTTTACCCATAAGGATCATGCCTCCCCTGGGACCCCTTAATGTTTTATGGGTTGTAGTTGTAACAACATGACACCAGGGGAGGGGGTCGTTCAGTAAACCCCTTGCAATCAGCCCTGCAGGATGAGCGATGTCGGCCATCAGGAGGGCATTCACCTTATCCGCAATCTGACGCATACGTTTGTAATCCCAGTCCCGGGAATAAGCTGATGCTCCGGCAATGATCAGTTTCGGTTTCTCTCTCAGGGCGATCTCTTCCATCTTGTCGTAATTTACCAAACCGGTGGCTTCATCAACCTGGTAGCCGATGGGGCGGTAAAGAATTCCGGAAGAATTTACCGGTGAGCCATGCGAAAGATGCCCGCCATGAGCGAGATCGAGTCCCATAAAGGTATCTCCCGGTTTCAAAACGGTCATCAGCACAGCCATATTGGCCTGTGCTCCTGAATGTGGTTGAACATTGGCCCAAACGGCATTGAAGAGTTGCTTTGCACGGTCAATGGCCAGTTGTTCGGATTCATCCACAAACTGACAACCTCCGTAATACCTTCTTCCAGGGTAACCTTCTGCATACTTGTTTGTAAGGCAGGATCCCATGGCCTTTAAAACCTGGTCGCTGACAAAATTTTCTGATGCGATCAACTCAATCCCCGACGTCTGCCGGTGCAATTCTTTCTTAATGATCTTGAAGAGTTCAGTGTCTTTTTGCATATTGTTTAGCTAATTAAAAGACAAAAGTAAAACATATTTCAAACAAATTCACCAACTTTGCAGGGAAGTTTGCAGAAGGGCTAAGTCATTGGTAGGGTAGTAATTTGTCATTGGTCATTGGTCATTTGGAAAAAGGCAATAGGCAGAAGGCAATAGCAGTAGAAAGTGTTAATGTGGATTACCCCGTGCTTTAGCGAGGGGTTACAAGGCAAAAAAAGACAGGGCTTTAGCCCAAAACTTACGTGATCATCAATGTAAAAATAGTAACAATGTTCCGCTTATCAGCCATCAGCTTGCTTTTTGCATTCCTTTGTTTTCCTGGTTCCTGCTTTGCTCAATTGGACGCCGGTCCCAACGACACCATCAACCCTGGGGTACCTGTAAATCTTACCGCAACTTATGGGGAAATTGCTACCGGTGTAACCATCCAGGATGATGCAGTGAAAGGTCCATTCCCAATCGGGTTTTCCTTTCATTTTTTCGGGGTAAGTTATGATATTTTTTACATTGGGGCCAATGGGTGGATCAGCTTTACTCCCAATCCGAATGCTGCCGGGATAAGAGAAGCATTTGCAGTTCCCAGTGCAGCGCCATTTAACCCGAAAAATTGCATCCTTTGTCCGTTCCAGGATTTCAAACCGGATTCACTCTCACCTTTAAACCCGTTCATTTATTATCTAACGATCGGGGATACTCCCAACCGTCAATTGGTCGTCATGTGGTGTGAAACACCGATGTACCATTGTCCCGATTCGCTCGTTACTTTCCAGGTTGTATTGAATGAAACTTCAAATGTTATTGAAAACCATATTTCCATGAAGCCAATCTGTATCGACTGGTTTGGCAATCATGCAACCTTGGGGGTTCAGAATGCAAACGGGTTTACAGGATTTGCTGTTCCCGGACGGAATGCCACCTCCTGGAGGGCTTTTCATGAAGGTTGGCAATATACACCTACCACCGCAGATAGTTTCGCGATCATATCAATTCCATATAAACTGAGATCCATTACCCCGGGAAGTAAAATCCAATATAGCTGGTACCAGGGAAGTGATTTTATTGCAAATGGTCAGGAGATCACTGTATCTCCCAAAAAAACAACAACTTATATTGCATCTGTAAACCTCTGTGATGGGGAAGTTTTCAAAGACAGTGTCAAGGTGGTGGTAGTGCCTTATATTCCCAATGCTTTTACTCCCAATGGGGATGGAAAAAATGACTCGTTCAGGATCCTTGGGCTTCCCCCTGAAAATATTACGAATTTTAACTTCCAGATTTATGACCGTTGGGGTCAGTTGATCTTTAATACATCAAATATCCTCGATGCATGGGATGGTACCTCCAAAGGAATCAGCTGTCCTCCGGGGGTCTATATCTGGATCATATATTATATGGACAAGAATAAGGCAAAGATCAGCAACAAAGGAACAGTTACTTTAGTAAAATAAGATCACGGGCTTAGCTAAAAAGAAAAAAAATAAAGATAAACCACTAAGTCCTCTCGTTTTGTCAAACGAACATCAAAACAGATAACTTTGGTGCAAATATACGATCTATACAAAGACCGGTTCATGCCCTGGAAAATCTATTCCATCACTAAGTTTGGTCTGAGGTACACTTTGAAATTTAAA
>JAPLDH010000062.1 GCA_026391355.1 Bacteroidota bacterium
CCCGATTCCTCCGACACCTGTGATTGTATTGACATTAACCGGCGATGCACTGACCAGTGATGCACTGGCAGGAAATCAATGGTACCTTGATGGTGTTCTGATACCAGGCGCTACTTCGCAAACCTATGTCCCAACCGTAACAGGTCATTATACAAATGTTGTCACAATTAACGGATGCAGTTCAGCCATATCCAATGACATCTATTTTGTGATGACGGGGATTGAGCCATCATCTAATGGCAGCAGCGTTTCTGTTTATCCGAATCCCGGTGATGGGCTCTTCACACTGGTAATCACTACCAATGAACCATTGACACTTGACCTTTCAGTTGTCAACAACCTGGGTGTAACCATATACCAACAGAAGGATTTGAACATTAAGGGTTCCCAGACAAGCTCCCTTGACCTGCGGTCACAACCAGACGGAGTCTATTCGATTATTCTGAAAAACAACAACAAACACATCCTTAAAAAGATTGTGATCAACAGATAACCCCCTCCCTGCCCTCCCCCATTTGGGGGAGGGAGGTTAGAAGTGTCATGTCATGACACTACTAAAGCCGGAATGTAGAGGCAGGTCGCGACCTGCCCCTACATCACGGCTTTTTTTTTGAATTAATTTGACTTAGCTTGTTTAATTCAATATATTTGTAAGGGAGGTTACCAGGTAGAAATTCTTGATTATCATAATATCATAATGTACTGATTTGTACCCGGCAAATATAACCGATACATATATTTCTCGTTATCATATCAAATAATTATAATAATCTCTTATCATATGAAGACCATTTTACTCTTTTGCAGTGTTTTTCTGGTAACCCACATCTCAATATTTGGGCAGACAGAAAATGTTTCGGGAAATCCTGAACGTAACCAATATCTTCTTCCCTCCGGCCCCGCATCTCCTTTGTTACCACCACTATGTGGATCTTATAATGTCGGGACAGGGCAGACTTATACCACCTTGACGGCAGCAATCAGTGCGCTGAACTCATGGGGTGTTTCCTGTGCGGTTTCATTTATTTTGACTGATAATACCTATCCTTCAGAAACCTTCCCGATCACCATCAATGCCATTGCAGGAACCAGTTTTACGAGTACGGTAACCATTAAACCCGGAGCAGGAAAAACACCTGTCATTACAGGATCTTCTGCCTCTGCCATCCTGCTTCTGAATGGGGCAAAATACATCATCATCGACGGTTCAAACAGCGGAGGGAGCGATAAAAGCCTGACCTGGGCAAATACGAGTATAGCAGCGAACACCTATACCATTGAATTTACCAACAACGGTACAGTTGGTGCAAGCAACGACCTGGTTAAGAACTGTTTGATAAGAGCAAGCAGCCAGATCACAAAAAACACTTACGGGATCTTCCTTGATAATACCGGTGGAGCCTATGATAGTATTACCATTTCAAACAACACCATTTACAGTGCAAGGGTCGGTATTCAGTTCCAGGGAGTAGCCGGATCTTTGGCAACGAATGGCCAGATCATCAACAATATCATCGGTTCAACCACAGATGCCCAGGCAATTCAATTCAAGGGGATATTTCTCCGGCTGTCTGATAACACACTGATCCAGGGAAATGAGATCATGGGAGCTCCTGCCGGAAATGCAAATACAGCCCAGGCAGGCGTGTGGGTACCGGCCAATGTCCAGAACACAAGGATCCTGCAAAATAAAATCCATGATTGGTACTATACCGGTACGGGAGGGTTTGGTAATTATGGTATTTACTATAGCGCCGGAGCCGCTACCCCTACTGAAATATCAAATAACGCTATAACCAATATTAAAGCGGATGGTGATAATGCTTCCCAGGACTGGATGGTAGCCGGGATCTATATCAACGGTGGTGGAAATATACGAGTTTTTCACAATTCGGTATGGCTGACAGGCGCTACCCTGCAACCTACCTATAATGGATGGAGTGCTTGCCTTTCGATCTATTCCGGCGTTGCAGCGCTTAATGTCCGGGATAATATATTTAAAAATTCGATGACCCTCGCTTCCGGTACCACCGGGAATACGTATGCTGTTTATTGCGCTTCCGCGAGCACTGCGTTTGGAAACATAAACTATAATGATTATTATGATAACGGTGTCAATCCCAACATCGGATATCTCGGAGGGAACCAGGCTACCCTTGCAGCATGGCAGACTGCTACCGGCCAGGATGCTAATTCGTTGAATATTGATCCCTTGTTCACTGGTCCCAATGATCTTCATACTACAGTTGCAGGGCTTGCTAAAACAGGTGTATATCTTGCTCTCGTTCCTGTTGATATAACAGGTGCAGGAAGGACCAACCCCCCGGATATTGGTGCTTACCAGTTTTCAGCAAACCCTGTTGCAGTCACAACCCCTGCCACAGGTATCACACTCACATCAGCTACCCTAAACGGAACCATCAGCCCAAACAATGCCACCGTTACGACAGGATTTGATTGGGGTACGACGATAGCCTATGGAAACTATGTTGCCGGTATCCCCTTAACCGTGAACGGTACGATTGTCATGGCCATAGCAGGATTCATTTCCGGGTTGACCCCTTGTACAATCTACCATTTCAGGATAAAAGGAACCAGCGGAGGAGTGGTTGTCAACGGCCTCGATATGACATGGACACCGGCAAATGCTGCACCTATTACCGCAACCACCGCAGCATCTTTGATAGCAAGCACTACAGCAACCCTGAACGGAACTGTGAACGCCAACACATTATCAACGACGACTTCTTTCGATTATGGATTGACCATCGCTTATGGAACCAACATTCCGGGTGTACCACTTACTGTTACCGGGAATACTGCAACCGGGGTTCTTGCAAACATCACAGGGTTACTGCCGGGAACTTTATATCATTACAGGGTAAATGGAACGAATGTCTGCGGAACTACCAATGGTACGGATATGACATTCACCACATTACCGCCCGGACCGATTGTTGTCACACTTCCAGCTACGGGTATCGGCGGCACTTCAGCCACACTCAACGGTACGGTGAATGCAAACAGTAATTCAACAACGGTTGTTTTTAACTATGGGCTTACAATCGCCTATGGTTCAACTATCCCCGGAGTTCCAAGCCCTGTTACAGGAAATTCACCTACAACTGTCAGTGCTTCCCTTACAGGTCTTTTAACCAATACTACCTACCATTTCAGGGTTTGCGGAACCAACGTGGCAGGATCAAATTGCGGCACCGACCTGACATTCTTTACAGGATGCACTGCCGCAGGGTCTGCAGGTCCGGTTACTGGTCCCATCAGTGTTTGCCAGGGTGGCGCCGGGTATGTTTATACCGTCGCTCCGATTCCAAATGCAAGCGGTTATAACTGGACGGTTCCGGTAGGTGGAACGATTACGGCAGGCGTCAATACCAATTCAATCACAGTCAGTTACTCTCCCAGCGCTGTTTCAGGCTATATATATATTTACGGAACCTCTTTATGCGGAAACGGATCCCCTTCGCAACTCCTCGTTACTGTTAACCCCTCTGCAACGCCAACACTCATCGGGCCTGCCAACGTTTGTGTCAACTCAACAGGAAATGTTTATACAACCCAGTCGGGAATGACCGGTTATGTGTGGACAGTATCTGCCGGAGGGATCATTACTGCCGGCAACGGTACCAATTCCATCACTGTGACCTGGACTACGATCGGAGCTAAAACGGTCTGCGTCAATTATAATAATGCTGCCGGTTGCCCAGCCCTCACACCAGGATGTTATAACGTTACCGTTAACCCGTTGCCGGTTCCGACAGTAACTGGGCCGAATCCCGCCTGTACAGGTATTCCCGGCATTACTTACTCAACCCAGGCAGGGATGACAAACTATATATGGTCTATTTCTGCAGGAGGCACGATCACAGGGGGCAGCACAACAAATACCATCACAGTATTATGGAATACGGCCGGCGCTCAAACCATCAGCGTCAATTATACAAACACTAACGGTTGTACTCCAACGGGGCCGGCGGTTTACCTGGTTACCGTCAATGCTACTACAGTACCAGTCATTACAGGTACTTCAGACCTTTGCATTAATTCAGGGTATTACAACTATACCACTCAGGCCGCGATGACTAACTATATCTGGACGGTTTCCGCCGGAGGTACTATCACCAACGGCATGGGGACAAACGTTTTGCAGGTTGTATGGCCAAATGTCGGCGCTCAAACTGTCAGTGTGATCTTTACCAATCCCACCGGCTGTACGCCTACTGCTCCTACTGTTCTGCCGGTTATCGTCGACGGATTGCCTGATGCTGCCGGCACCATTACCGGTACAGCTTATGTATGTACAGGTACAAATGATGTTGCTTATTCTGTTCCTCCCGTCAACAATGCAATAACTTATATATGGAGCTTACCCACAGGGGCCACAATTGCTTCAGGGGCCGGCACCAACAGTATTACGGTGGACTTTGCAAGCAACGCATCTTCCGGTGATATCATAGTAAGCGGCAATAATATCTGTGGCAATGGAACACCTTCTCCAAATTTATTCGTTACCGTGACCCCGATCCCTCCGGCACCAGTCATCAACCTGTTAATCCTCGACACACTGATAAGCGATGCTCCGGCAGGCAATCAATGGTACCTCGATGGTGTTCTGATCCCGGGTGCTACATCGCAATACTATATACCCACACAATCAGGCCATTATACCGATATTGTCACCATTAACGGTTGCATTTCGGCAGAATCCAATGAGATCTATGTCATTTTTGAAGATGGTATCGAATCCCATGGTAATGGCTACACCGTTTCTGTGTATCCAAATCCGGGTAAAGGATTGTTCACATTGGCCATTTCAACGAATGAGCAAATAAAATTTGATCTATCGGTTGTCAATTGCCTGGGTGTAACCATTTACCAACAGAAGGGTCTCTCCATTCAGGGAAATGGATCAAAGTCGCTGGATCTTCAATCATATCCCGATGGGGTTTATTCCATCGTTCTACAAAACAACAACAACCACATTCTCAAAAAGATCGTTATCAACAGGTAAGAATCAAACCTTCCAGGTTTTAGTTAATAAGCACATTTAAAGTTGGATAAAATAGTCTAAATTTATTAAATTCAAACCTGGAAGGTTTTTCACAAAAAAAATCCCTTGTTCTATGAAGAAAATTCTATTTTTTTGCTTTGTTTTTCTGGTAACCCAATTCGCAGTATTTGGGCAGACAGAAAATTTAACCGGAAAATCCGAAGGTAACCAACATCTTCTTCCTTCTGCACCCACTATTCGTCAGGCTCCGCTGGTCCCCATGTGCGGATCTTACAATGTCGGTGCCGGACAAACCTATACCACCCTGACAGTTGCCATTACTGACCTGAATTCACGTGGCGTTTCCTGTGCAGTGACTTTGGTCCTCACAGATAACAGTTATGCTTCAGAAACTTTCCCGATCTCGATTAACACCGTTGCGGGCTCATCCATTGCCAACAGGGTGACCATCAAGCCGGGAGCCGGTAAAACCCCTGTCATATCCGGATCTTCGGCTACTGCTATCCTGATCCTGAATGGCAGTAAATACATCACGATCGATGGTTCCAACAGCGGGGGAACCGATAAAAGCCTGACCCTGACAAATACGAACACTGCAGCAAATACCTGTGCAATAGAACTTATGAACAGCGGAACACCCTCAAGTTACGATATCATAAAAAACTGTATCATCGAGGCCAGCAGCCAGGTTACAGTTAACACTTATGGAATCTTCCTGGATAACACGGGTGGCGGATATGACAGCATCACCATTTCCAACAATACCATACGAAGCGCAAGGATCGGGATCCAGTTCCAGGGAGTAGGCGCCGCTGCTGCAACCAACGGGCGGATCATCAATAATATCATCGGCTGGACCACGGATGCCCAGGCGATCCAGTTCAAGGGCATTTTCCTGCGCCAGTCTGATAATACACTGATCGAGGGCAATGAGATCATGGGCGCTCCTTCAGGGAATACCAACAACGCACAGTCTGGGATCTGGATCCCAGGTGGAGCTACAAACACAATGATCCGGCGGAACAAGGTCCATGACTGGTACTTTTCAGGAACCAACGGGAATGCGGCATATGGCATCTATTACGGAGCCGCTGCAGCCACTGTCACCGAAATTTCAAACAATGCAATCACCAATATCAAGGGAGACGGGAACCCCAACAACCAGGACAAGATTGTGGCGGGTATCTATATCAACAGTGGCGGTAACCTGCAAATCTATCATAATTCTGTCTGGCTTACGGGGGCTACCCTGAGGCAGGCAAATACGGGGACCAGCGCCTGTCTCTCCATTTTTTCAGGGGTAACGAACCTTAACGTCCGGAACAACATTTTTAAGAACTCCATGACCCTTGTTTCAGGGACAACGGGAAACACTTATGCAGTATATTGTGCATCGGCAAATACTTGTTTCACTACGATCAACTATAACGATTATTATGATGACGGGGTCGGAGCGAATATCGGGTACCTGGGAGGAAACCAGCCGCTACTTGCCAACTGGCAGGCAGCAACGTTACAGGATATTTACTCCCTGAGTATCGATCCTTTATTTACAGGGCCGAATGATCTTCACACAACGGTTGCCGGCCTGGCAAAAAAAGGTGTCACCGTGTTGCTTACTCCGATCGATCTTGCCGGCACACCCCGTACTGACCCTCCGGATATCGGGGCATACCAGTTCTCCGCAAATCCAACGGCAACCACAACAGCTGCCACTGCGATCCTCACCACCACAGCATCCCTGAACGGTTTCATCTACCCGAATTTTGCTATCGTTACCCCATCGTTTGAGTATGGTCTTACGACCGCATACGGGACGACTGTTCCGGCGGTACCATCCACTGTTTTGGGAAACACTCCTACAACAATCACTACTCCAGTGGGCGGGCTCACTCCCTGTACCCTCTATCATTACCGGGCGAAAGGCACCAGTGGTGGCGTTACAGTGTATGGTAATGACATGACTTTCAATACGGGTAATTTACTTTCAACGGCAACCACGGTTATAGCAAGCGGTGTCCTGCCGACCAGCGCCCTGATCAACGGGCTGGTAAATGCAAATAATTTCGGCACGGTTACTACTTCCTTTGACTGGGGTCCGACCTGGTCGTACGGTACAAATGTCGCGGGTTCGCCCCCAACTGTTACGGGAAACACAAATGTCCCGGTACAGGCCTCCCTGACCAGCCTTACTCCCGGAACACTTTATCACTACAGGGTAAACGGGACAAATGCCTGCGGAACGACCAATGGAACGGATATGACATTCACAACTCCCTTTGCAGGTCCGACTGTTGTGACTCTCCCTGCAAGCGGAGTTGGAAGCACCTCTGCCACTTTGAACGGAACCATTAATCCGAATGGGAATTCCACTACAGCGACTTTTAAATATGGACTTACCGTCGCCTACGGTTCAACCATTCCGGGGATTCCAAGCCCCATCACAGGCAATTCAGATGTACCTGTCAGTGCTGTATTAACCGGGCTTCTTACCAACACGACCTACCATTACCAGCTTTGCGGCACCAACGCATTGGGCACCAACTGCGGTACTGACCAGACCTTTTATACAGGTTGCATTGCTGCAGGTGCAGCCGGTTCAATAACGGGACCAATCAATGCCTGCCAGGGTGGTTCCGGGTATGTTTACACCCTTGCACCCATTCCTAATGCGACTGGTTATAACTGGACGCTGCCTGTCGGTGGTACAATTACTACCGGAGCAAATACCAATTCAATTACTGTAAGCTATTCACCTACCGCTGTTTCAGGGTACGTTTATGTTTACGGCACTTCCATCTGTGGGAACGGATCTCCTTCGCAGTTGATGGTAACCGTCAATTCTCCCCCGGTTCCCACCCTGGTTGGTCCGACGACGGCATGCTATAATGTCCCCGGGTATGTTTACACTACCCAGTCGGGCATGGCCAATTATTACTGGACGGTCAATGGAGGAGTCATCACGGCAGGCGGAACTCCCACCAGTAACACGGCCACCGTGACATGGACCATGGCTGGAAATCCGAACATTTGCGTGGCGTATACGAATGCCGCAGGATGCATGGCACCGGTTGCTACCTGCCTGCAGATGTTTGTTCCCAACCCGCCTGTACCCACAATCACCGGACCTGCTCCTGCCTGCACCGGAGCACCGGGGGCAGTTTATATCACACAGGCAAGCCAGATTAATTATACCTGGTCCGTTTCTTCCGGCGGCACCATCACAGGGGGAAGCACAACAAACATGATAACTGTCACCTGGAACACGCCAGGAGCCCAGTCCGTTAGTGTCAACTATGCTAATTCTTATGGCTGCACCGCCGCAACCCCAACGGTTTTCCCAGTCACAGTAAACACTACCACAATTCCGACAATAACAGGATCCGGCTCTCTTTGCGCCAACTCTGGCTATTACAATTACTCCACCCAGACAGGGATGAACAACTACATCTGGACAGTCACCGGCGGACAGATCAATAACGGCCAGGGAACCAACCAGATCCAGGTGATCTGGCCCTCAGCGGGAAACTTCACAGTCAGCGTGATCTTTATCAATCCCTCGGGATGTGTGCCACCCGCCCCTACCGTTATACCTGTCACTGTAAATGCACTGCCCGATGCAGCAGGGACCATTTCCGGAACCTCAGCGGTTTGTGCCGGTGCAACCGGTGTTGCCTATTCCGTACCGCCCATCAGCAATGCACTTACCTATGTATGGACTCTGCCTGGAGGCGCTACCATTGCCTCAGGGTCAGGGACCAACAGCATTACAGTCGATTTTGCAAACGACGCATCTTCAGGTAACGTTACTGTTTACGGCAACAACCTTTGCGGAAACGGATCCGTTTCACCTCCATTCCCGCTAACTGTCACACAACTTCCGAATGGAGCAGACCTCATCACAGGACAACCGGATGTTTGTCCTGGGGAAACCGGGGTGATCTATGGCCATAGCCCTATTCTGAATGCAACTGATTATCACTGGACAGTCCCTTCAGGGTTCAATATTGTTTCAGGCGCCAATACAAATATTATTACCGTTGATATTGCCCTTGATGCTGTATCGGGTTTTATCACTGTTTTTGGGTCCAACGAATGTGGAAACGGAGGTGTATCAACTGCATTTGGAGTGATGGTTAACCCTATCCCCCCTGCACCGGTGATACAGTATGTTGAATTAACCGGCGAACTGAGCAGCGATGCACCATCAGGAAACCAGTGGTACTTTGAAGGTGCTCTCATTCCAGGCGCTACCGCTCAAACCTATACACCATTGCAAACAGGTCATTATACGGATATTGTCACAATTAACGGATGCAACTCACCCGTTTCCAATGACATCTATTTCCTGATGACCGGAATTGAACCTTTGTTCTATGGAAGCAATGTTTCTGTTTATCCGAATCCGGGTGACGGACTGTTCACACTGATTATTTCAACCAAAGAACAAGTAACACTTGACCTTTCAGTTGTCAATAACCTGGGTGTAACCATATACGAAAAGAAGGATATAAATATTAAGGGAGCCCAATCAAACGCCCTTGACCTGCGGTCACAACCTGATGGAGTCTATTCGGTCATCCTTAAAAACAACAATATCCACATTCTTAAAAAGATTGTGATCAGCAGGTAACCCCCACCTGAACCTCCCCAAAACGGGGGAGGAAGGTATGTTCCTATCTTGTGAAAGATATGGTACTTTTGTACCCGAACTTTTCTCACTTTATTATCAATGAAGATCCGTTCCGGAATTATCTGGATATGTTTGATCCTTGTAAAAGGAATTTCTGCACAATATTTTACTACCGGACAGGATCCTGCCTCCATTCACTGGCGGCAGATCAAAACGGAACATTACCGGATCATCTACCCGGCCTCTTTTGAACAGAAATCACAATATCTTGCCAATATTCTCGATCTTGTTATTAAGGCGGATACACATACGCTGAAATCGAAAGTGCCACGGATCCCCTTCGTCATTCACCAGCAATCGGCCTATTCAAACGGCATTACGATTTGGGCGCCAAAAAGAATAGAAATCTATCCTTGCCCGCCACAGGACATTTATGATGAGGCGTGGTTCGAGCAGCTTGCCATTCATGAATACCGCCATGCCATTCAGACCAGTAAGATGAACCGCGGTTTCACCCGCATATTATCATGGATTTTCGGAGAACAGGCTACCGGCGCTGTCCTTGGCTTGTTTATTCCTTCCTGGTTCCTTGAAGGCGATGCAGTGGCTGCAGAAACTTCATTATCCCGGTCAGGAAGAGGAAGAATTGCCAATTTTGAAGGCGTTTTAAGAGCACAGTTACTGGAGAAAGGAAAGTACAGTTATGATAAGGCTGTTCTCGGATCTTACAGGACCTTCATCCCTGACCAATATTCACTCGGTTATTTCCTGGTAGCAGAAACCCGCAGAAAATATGGTCCTTCCCTTTGGAACTACACCCTCGATCATGTGGCTATGTATCCCTTTATGGTGGTTCCCTTCTCTGATGGCATCAGAAGAATCACGGGACTGTCAAAAGTGAAGCTTTACAAGGAGACCTTAGCCTCCCTCGACAGCGCCTGGACAAAACAAGAATCCGGAACGCATTTTACAGATATGTTGCGAACAATACCGGATCGCAGGAACTACACCCTATATCAGTTCCCGAACTATATAAACGATTCGATGATTGTTGCAGAGAAATACAGCATCGACAAGATCGATCACTTCGTCATCGTGGATAACAAGGGGAAGGAAAAGAAATTATTTACACCTGGACTATATCAGCGACAATCGCTTTCAGTCGCAAAAGGCTTGCTGGTTTGGGCCGAATCAGTTCCTGATATCCGGTGGAACAATCGTGATCACTCTGTGATCAGGATATTCGATATTTTCAAGAAAAATGTCCGGAACCTGACAACCAGGACAAGGTATTTCGCCCCGGCAATCTCCCGTGACGGAACACATGTCGCTGCTGTCAGGGTGAATCTTCAGAATGAGTCGTTCCTTGAAATACTTGATGTGAAATCAGGAAATGTCCTTAAGTCATTCCCATTTGTGAATGGTGATTTTGCAATAACCCCTTCCTGGAATGAACAGGGTTCACAGATCGCACTGAGCTTCCTCACCGGGAAAGGTCGCTGCATCGGGGTAATGGACGCATCCTCCGGAAAGTTCACCCAATACTCCTCCTGGCAATTCAATGAAATTACCGGACCTACGCGGTTTTATCGCCAATATCTCCTCTTTACAGGAAACTACTCCGGGATCGAAAACATCTATGCCCTGGATACCGTTACCAGAAAGATATTTCAGATCACCTCCTCCAGGTTTGGAGCCAGTAATCCGGATGTTGATGAAACGCACGATAAACTGGTATATGCTGATTACTGTTCGGATGGGATGATGATCGCTCAATCCGATATAACACCTGAAAAATGGATACCCCTTGAAAACATCCATGACAATTCTATTAAACTATGGAAAACCCTGTCACAGCAGGAAAACATCAACATCCAGGATAGCGTTTGGCTTCGCGGGATCCATAAAATGTATGAAAATCCGATGTTCGATCTGACCAGGGATAGCATCAGGGGAAAACTGTATGCATCCCGAAAATATTCAAAGATCCTCCATCTCTTCAATATTCACAGTTGGGCTCCGGCAGCATTCGATATCAATAACCTGTTATTCGATCCAGGTGTTTCTGTATTCTCCCAGAATCTGCTCAGTACGATGGTTGGTTCTGCCGGATATGCTTACAATGTGAGCGAACAAACCGGAAAAGTTTTTGCTGACCTGAGCTACCAGGGACTCTACCCCGTTTTCGATATCAATGCCAGTTATGGTGGAAGATCATCTTATTACATTATCAGGAATACAGGTGAATCAGTGCACTACGGGTGGAATGAACTGGTTTTGACAGGAACCATAAGTATCCCCTGGAACTTTTCACACGGAAAGTTCTATCGTTATTTGACACCTTCTGCAGGGACATCAATAACAGATATCATACATACACCAAAAACTCCCGGCTTTTATACGAAGGGGATCATCCAATCAATGAATTACAGGTTTTACTTCTTAAATAAAATCCGTTCCGTACCAAAAGATATGTATCCACGCTGGGAACAGATCCTCGATCTCAATTTCAGGAACACCCCTTTCCAGGGAAACTCAATGGGTTCAATATCAGGAATTGAAACAAACCTGTTCTTCCCGGGAATACTGAATCATCATAGTTTGTGGTTCTATGGTGGTTTCCAGCACAGGGAATACAACCCCAATTCAATCTACCAGTTTGCAGATCTAATCAACTATCCAAGGGGAATAACAGGCCATGCTAATAGTGACATCTACAGTGTTGAAATTAATTACAAGTTTCCGCTGTTTTACCCGGATTTCAGTGCAGGATCACTGGCTTATTTCAAACGATTCAAATTGAATCTGTTTTATGATTATGCGGAAGGGACATACGAAAATAGCAGGACGATCTATCGTTCCACCGGTGCAGAACTGACTACTGATCTTCATCTTTTAAGGTTCCTGATCCCCTTTGAATTGGGTGTCCGGAGTATTTATTTTCCGGGTAATAAGACCTTCGGGTTCGAGTTTCTTTATTCTGTCAATTACTAAACTTCCCTTCCCCTCCCCTAACCCCTCCCCATTCGGGGCGGGGTAGATAATTCCTGCATTCAATCAGCCCCTCCCCTAACCTCTCCCCATTCGGGGCGGGGAAGATAATTCCTGCATTCAATCAGCCCCTCCCCTTCCCCCTCCCCATTCGGGGCAGGGAAGATAATTCCTGCATTCAATCAGCCCCTCCCCTAACTCCTCCCCAAAACAGGGAGAGGAAAAAAATTCCTGCATTCAATCAGCCCCTCCCCTAACCTCTCCCCATTCGGGGCGGGGAAGATAATTCCTGCATTCAATTAGCCCCTCCCCTTCCCCCTCCCCATTCGGGGCGGGGTAGATAATTCCTGCATTCCTATATTCCTGCATTTTATTTTCTGAACGACCTGATAAATGCCTCCACTTCCGGCACTCCTCCCTGGTAGATCAGATAACCGTTATAGGGTTCCCGTGCAGTGATTTCGCTGTTGATCGGGGTTAGCATGATCTCCTTCACTTTTTCCAGATCGGTAGTCTGACCCAATGCCCATCCCAGTTTGATATATGCAGTTTCGGGAAGCATATTTTCGGCAGGAATTACCCCTTTTGCCATCAGGTCGCGTCCGGTATCATACACAAACATATGCACATAACCCCAAAGTGTCTGAACCGTCATATAGATGGCAACGCCCTTTTTCACAGCCCTTTCAATGGCGGGATAGAGTGGTTTATTGACATGCCCCAAACCTGTTCCGATAATGATGATCCCTTTATACCCATGCTCCACCAGCATATCGATAATATCAGGGTTCATATTGGTATAATAATAGATCATCGTGATCCGCTCCTCAAAAAAGGGCATGACCTTAACATTCTTATCATTTCTGCGTTTGTTGTATTCCTTCTGGATCGGAAAAACACCTTTACGCGTCACGGTAGCCAATGGCATATCCCCGATGGTACGGAATGTTGAACGGTAGGAAGAGTGCATTTTACGTACCCTCGTCCCCCGGTGAAGAAAGCCATATTCGTCGGATGTTGGTCCGAACATACAGATCATTACTTCTGCAATATCACCATGTGCCGCTGCTGTCGCAGCATGCATGAGGTTTAGCGCTGCATCCGAACTGGGACGATCGGAAGAACGCTGCGATCCGACCAGTACAATGGGAATGGGTGAGTTCTGCACCATAAAAGTCAGCGCCGAAGAGGTATAGTGCATCGTATCTGTTCCATGGCCGATCACAATCCCCTGGGTTCCCTTTTCAATCTCCTGCCCGATGGCAATGGCCAGCTTTTTATATTGTTCAGGACCCATGTTCTCGCTGAAAACAGCGAAGAGCTTTTCGGTGGTCAGATTACAGATATCCGCAAGTTCCGGAACCGCACCGTATAACTCACCGGGAGAGAATGCAGGGATCACTGCTCCCGTGCGGTAATCAAGCCGGGATGCAATGGTACCTCCCGTCCCAAGCAACTTTACATTGGGTTTATCTGCCGAATATGGAAATTCCTTTTCAGGTATTTTATAGATGGCTTTCTTGTATCCGACTTCGATCATATTGGTGATCGTATCAATATCCAGCCCGATATTATACCCGGTAAAAAACTTTATTACAATGTGCCGGTCATCAGTATTTTCAGCACGTGGAAGGATGGTTCCTTCAAATTCCCCGCGTGTCGAGTCAACTTTCACCTGTGCCCAAACACGCGCATTGAATTTCTTAAGTAATTCGAGTGCCCTGCCTTTATATCCCTGAAAAATATCTTCGTTCATGATTTGATTTCCTGATTAAAAAATAACCTTTTCACTAAGTTCCTTCAGTGAAACATTTCCCAATGCTGATGTGTGAAGGTTCCCCATCACCCATCTTTTTCCTGCTCCCTCATTCGATGATGTATAAATCTGCTTATATTTGGAAACCAGGAAAGGGATTTCACCCTCGATCTCTTCTTTCGGGATGACTTTAAAATCCAATGTCACCAGGATCGATTCAAAATCCATCTTTGGGTATTCATATAGTTGTAACAGCATTTTCCTGGCTATACCCAGGTCAAGTTCCCAGGAAACAACAAATTTTAGCAGATCATAGATCAGATCAAAAGAGAAGTCATTCCCCCTGTGAACCTGACCCTGGATATGCTTTAATGAATGACCCAGCAGGGTAGACACATACCGTGGGGAAATTCCCAGATCATTGGTAATCCGCTCCATCAGTGGAACGAGGTTGTGCTTTAAAATATAGGTGAAAGTATCCTGGGGAACTTCCCATTCAATCAACTGCTTCATCCTTCCGGAAATTAAGGGTGGAAGGTTTCCCGCGACCTTCTGAATAGTTGCTTCCTCAATGGGAATGGGAGCTGAATCGGTATCGGGGTACATACGATCTGCGCCGGGCAATACTCTTTCAAAGATCGTAGTGCCATTCTCGAATGATTTCCTTGTCTCATTCGGAACCTTTTCAAATGCAATTTTGCAACGTTCTTCAATAACCTCAAGCGCAGTGGGAATATCTGCTGACGGTCCCCATATGATCAGTTGGGCATCTTTTTCATCCGATTTAAAGCCTTTCCTGATTTTATCCCAGGTGGTCTCCCCGGCCAGGTCTTCAAACATCTCCGAATGAAGCATATTTGGTTTCTCTATACAGGCAATTACTTTGAGACGATCAGTGAGTTCATCGGCAAACATCTTCCCGGGTTGGGTAAAATGTGATAAGATTCCCTGAAATTTCGGGATATTGACGATATACACTTTAAAATCAGGAACGTCATGGGGAATCAACGGCGACAGAAATTTATATCCTGAAAGGGAAATCTCCCTGAAATTGATCCTCCATCCTTTGGGATCCTGCACCCTCTCTTTCAGCAACTCCTTGATATGAAGGAGCGCCCATTGCCGGAACGATTCATTGTGCACAAGTTCCGGCATCCACGAGGTATGCGAAACACCTTTGATCTCAACACGGGTACCTCCCCTGCAACTGACATTTACATCTGCCCTGGTTGAACCGATACCGGTGCGGACTTTACCACTACTCCTGTTAATGAAACGGATATAGTCAGCACCCTCCCTTACTTCATCCGGGTTGACAAAATCAGGATAAGTAACCGTTTCAATCAGCGGCATCCCAAGCCGGTCGGTACGATAGATACGAACATGTCCGATATCCGAAACTTCCCTGCATGAATCTTCCTCCACACTGAGTTGGATCAGCCTGACTCTCTTTTTCCTAAGCCAGATCTCGCCTTCAACCCCAATAATTGCAGTTCGCTGGAACCCGGTCGGAATACTGCCGTCGAGGTATTGTTTCCGCGTAATATGTACTTCCCCTACGATCTTCAGTCTTGACATAAGCGCAATTTCGAGGGAAATATTGAGCGCTTCCCTGTTCAAGGCAAATGGGGGAGTATCATCAACATCATAGGTACAAGCCGTTTCATTTTTTATACGGTAAATTATTTCCTTTCTCGTTTTAAACTCCATCAATGCCGTACCGTCATATTCTCCCAGTTCGCTAAGCGTGGGACGCATATGCCGGATCAGTTCAGCATCATATTCATCGGCTTTCTGGAACAGACCTGCCGGGCAACGGCAGAAGAGTTTCTCTTTCGTCTTGAGTTGTTGATGTACCTCCAGTCCCGACATGAATCCTATACGATCATAATCAGCCTGGGTAGCTTGGTTTCGAGGAAGGTATCCGATGGCTTTGCGGGTTTCTGCATAGTTCCGTTCAGGATCAAATCTTTCTTTCATTGGGTATTGATAGATTTTAAGAGGCCGCAAAATTAGCTTTTTCCAACACATAAAAATTCGGGCGGTTAATAAAAAAGGAAAACAGAATCCGTACATTTGTCAACCATTCCAATGCTGATGAAGGTAATAATCAAATATGTGGTGTTCCTGGTTTGTAATCTCTTTATAACAGCCATTTTCAGCCAGGGAACCACAAAGATCCTCGTTCCGAATGCAGACTTCTTAAAATACAATAAGTCGATTGCACCCGATATGCAGCGTTTCATCGGCCATGTGATCATTAAGCACGACAGTACAACCTTATATTGCGACAGCGCCTGGCTTAATGAAAATAAAAACTCGGTTATCGCTTATGGCAATGTTCACATCAGGGTAAGTGATACCCTGAACATCTTTGGTGATACCCTGAAGTATGATGGTAATACCCGTATCGGAAGAATGAAGAGCAATGCCAGACTGGTCGATAACCAAACCATCCTTACTTCGGATACATTGATATATAACAGGCTTACGCGGATAGCCTGGTATAACGACTGGGGAAAGATCGTTAACGGCAGAAACGTTCTGGTCAGTAAACATGGATATTATTATACTGACAGGAAGGAATTTTTTTTTAAGCATAAAGTAGTGCTGATGAATCCCGATTATATTATGCATTCCGATACCCTTATGTACAATACAATTACAGAGATTGCATATTTCGACGGGCCGTCAAACGTGAAAGGGAAGGAAGACTCGATCTATTGTGAGAACGGGTGGTACAATACCAAAAATGACGTTGCCAGGTTCCGTGAAAAAGCAAAGATATTTCATGAAAACCAGGTGCTTACGGGTGACAGCATGTATTATGAACGTCAGACCGGTTACGGACAGGTATTTCATCACGCCATACTGATGGATACTGTCAAAAAAGTTTTGATGACCGGAAATTATGGTGAAGTTCACCGTAAAAGGGGATTCGCATTCATGACAGACAGCGCGGTAGGAATTATGATCGAAAAGAGGGACTCGCTTTTTATCCATTCCGATACCCTGAAAGCCACATTTGACACAGGCCAGAACATTAAAAACATCTTTTCCTGGTATAAGGTAAAATTCTTTCGCGACAATCTCCAGGGAATGTGCGATTCTTTGGTCTATCACGGAAAAGATTCCACGATGATCCTCTATAAAGAGCCGGTGCTGTGGTCGGGGAAAAATCAGCTTACTGCCGACTCCATTCACATCGTTATCCTGAATGGAGAGGTTGATTCAACTGTTTTTTATAATACGGCATTTATCATATCAAAAGATGATACCAATGCTTTCAACCAGGTGAAAGGACGCGATATGATCGCCTACTTCCGTAACAATGAGATTTTTAAAGTCAAGGTGTTGGGTAATGCAGAAACCATTTATTACGTCCGCAAGGACGACCGCACCCTGACCGGCATCAACAAATCGGAATCAAGTGATATGCTGATTTTTCTTGAGAAAAATGAAGTCAGATCCATTACCTATATTACAAAACCGCACGAAATCCTCCATCCGGAAAAAGAAATCTCACCAAACGACCTGAAACTTAAAGACTTTAAATGGCATGAGAACCGACGCCCACAAAAGAAAAGCGATATCTTTATCTGGTAAGGTTTCTAACCGATGACTTATGACTAATGACTTACGACTTGCGACTCATGATTGCCTAACTTTTCTTTCGATAATTTTGGTAGCTCTGGAAAATATTCTACATTTGTGTGCATTTCATTCGTATGAAAGTTTAACCCCGTTTATTTTCGGCTCAAAACAATCGAAATAGTCAACTAACTATTATAGAATCATTATTAATATCAAACTGTTAACTAACAATCAAATTCCATTAGGAGGAAACACTATGAGTGACAAAAAAGCAGACCTGGCAGGACCAGGAATTGGCAACTACGCCGATCTGGAGAAGGTTCTTCCCCAGGATTATAACTCGCTCCTTGATCCCAAGGAAACACAGCATGCAGTCTATGCAGTGAAACAATACATCGAACAGAACCTGTGCAAGGAACTTGACCTGATGATGGTGGAGGTTCCATTGATCGTTGACGTGGATAGCGGAGTGAATGATATGCTTGACCGTGACGGCTCAAGAACGCCTATCCAGTTCCACATTAACAACGATTATAACGTGCATCCTGTGGAAGCCCAGGTTGTTCAGGCCGCAACAAAATGGAAGAGAGTGGCACTCAAGCAATTCGGAATGAAAGTTGGAGAAGGACTTTGCACCGATATGCGTGCTGTTCGTAAAGATTACTTCCTCGACCATGACCATAGCGCATATGTTGACCAGTGGGACTGGGAAAGAGTGATAACCGAAGATCAGCGGAACCTCCAATTCCTCACCGGCATCGTGGAAAAGATCTGGAAGGTGATTACCGGTGCCGAATTATACGCACAACAACTCTACCCGAAACTGAAAAGTGATAAATATCCGAATCTTCCTGAAAAGCTAAAGTTCCTTCATGCCGAAGAAATCCTCGAAATGTTCCCCGATTTACCGCGCAAACAAAGGGAAACAGCTATTCTTCAAAAATATCCTGCTGTATTCATCTATGGAATTGGTTATGTACTTAACGATGGGTATCCTCATGAGATGAGGGCAGCCGATTATGATGACTGGATCACACCAACCACTTCAGCCAGCGGCAAACCCATGCATGGACTAAATGGCGATATCCTTGTCTGGAATCCGGTTACAAAGCGTCGTCATGAGCTGACCTCAATGGGTGTTCGTGTTAATGCCACTACCCTGAAACAGCAATTGGAAGCTACCAACCAGCTTGATTTCCTCAACTTTCCTTACCACAAAGCAATCATCAATAATGAAATTCCGCTTTCGATTGGTGGTGGAATCGGTCAGTCAAGAACCCTGATGCAGTTGCTCAAAAAGGCACATCTCGGGGAAGTCAGCGTGACTGTATGGCCAAAGATTCTTAAGGATATCTGTGCCAAGAGAAATATATTTGTTCTGGAATAAAACAAGAAAAATCAAAAATCAAAAATCAAAAGTCAAATTAAAAGGTTATCTGCAGATAGTAAACCTACACTTTGCATTTTGATTTTTGATTTTTGAATTAAAACACCGAGACCTTCAGGTATTTTTTCGGATTTGCTTTGATATCTTCCAGCAAAAGGTTTAGATCTTTTGCAGCCTTTGTGAGCTCCTGGTACAGGTCATTATTGTTGATCAGCAATCCCAGTGAACCATTTCCCTTGTTGACCTTGTCAATAACCTGTGATAAATTCCTGATCGCATTATTCACCTGTACTAATGTTGATGGGATGTTCAGTTTTGCAATGGAATCGCTGATATTGGAAAAATTTGTAAAGATATGATTGATCTTATCATTGTTCTGTTTCAGGTTATTGCTGATGGATTCAACATTTTTGATGATCTTTGAAAGCCTCACTTTTTCTCCTCCTACAAGAGTATCGATGTTATAAGTCAGGTGGGAGAGGTTCTGCAGTGCGTCTTTAATATTTTCGATCGACTTTGCAAGGTTGTTGCGCGTACTTTCATTGAGCACCTGTTGGAGGGTACCTGCCAGGGTGTCGATAGAACCTATCAGTTTTTCTGTTTTCTTTTTCAGTGGGATGATCTGCTGGTTCAGTTCTTCACCTAAGGTCGCTTCGATTGTGGCTTTCAGTGTATCCCCTTCATTGATCATCTCCTGTGAGTCACCAATAACGATGGCGACCTGTTTCGACCCCAACAGGTCCGAACTTGTAATCACTGCAGTTGAATTTTTTGGGATCGGGTAATCATTTATCAGGTATAATTCGGCAATGATCTTCCCACGATCACGCCTGGAAAAGTACAGATCTTTCACCTGACCTACCTTCAGTCCGCTTATTACCACCGGATTGGACTTGACAAGCCCATTTACTCGCATGTAAACAGCATAAACGACCCTTTTGTGTGTAAAAAATTCAAGCCCTTTCAGGTACATCACACCCCAGATCAGCACTGCAGTGGCGATGACGAATACGATTCCAACCCGAATTTCTTTACTGATAGAGATTTTCAACTTCTTTCTGATTTAGTACGCGAAATTAATTAATTTTTCCTGCCGTTTCCATCGGACTGGAGCTTTTTTGCTTCCTGGATGGTTATTCGTGCTTCATCTTTGAATGCAACCACGAAGGCATCCCTGAAACCTTTGTGTTTTAATGAATCCGACAGCTTTACTGCATTTTCCAACGATTTCTCATTTCCGGAGGTGTACTTAAACATTCCCTGATGATGGTATATCCTTACATCAGGAACACCCGTGAATTTTGAGGAATGAATGTTCACCTCAGTGGGGAACATGGCAAACTGAACCCTGTAAAAGATCGCAGGAGTATCCGGCTTCGGATCACCCTGGCCTGTCTGAATTTTTTCTGTAACCGCTTTCCCTCCTCCTTCGATCCCGAGTTTAAATTGATTAAATGCACGAAAGATGGCAGTTGCAATGTATTCCTGACCTTTATCTGAAATTAAAAACTTCTCTTCCTCCGGATTGCTGAGAAACCCGGCCTCCACAAGAACACTGGGCATGGTCGTCTTATAAAGCACCAGGAAACCTGCCTGTTTGACCCCACGGTCATCCAGTCCGCCCCTGTCCTTTAACTCATCCTGTACAGTCGCTGCAAATTCAGTACTCTGATAAAGGAACGCATTCTGAAACAATGAAAATGTAATATAAGATTCATCCGAATTGGGATCGAATCCATCATATTTTTTCGAATAGTCAGGTTCCATAAGAATGGAGGCATTCTCCGTTTTGGCAATTTCCAGGTTCGCTGCCGACCTGTGAAGTCCCATAATATAGGTCTCTGCACCGTGAAAAATCTGGGAATGATTGGCATTGCAATGGATCGAGATAAAAAGATCTGCATTTTGTCTGTTAGCAATGCTGGCCCTTTCATGTAATTCAATAAACTCATCCTTATCGCGGGTCAGGATCACATTAACATCCGGGAGGCTTTTACGGATTATCTCGGCCAGTTTTAAAGCAATTCCAAGATTCACGTACTTCTCCTGCGTCTTTTTCCCGATCGTACCCGGATCTTTTCCACCATGCCCTGCATCTATCACCACAGTATGGATCGTCGTTTTTTTCTGGGCATAGACAGGTGTAGAAAAACAAATGCAGGACGTTAAAATGAATGAGAAAATCACCCTGCATCTTAATGCTAACTCATTGATATTGTTAAAGTATCTTAAAAGCATCCCCAAATCAATAATTTTCCTTAGTTTTGAAACGCTGAATTGTCGTGTTGTTACGTTATATCTTTTGAGATCGTTAAAGATTTCAGAACAAAGTTAAATTATTAACGACAGAGTTAGAAAATAAATTGTTAACGAACTTATTAACAAGGCTCTACTGCTTATCACTTTGCTTTTGGCTTATCGTCCTCTCCATACATCCCCAGGAGATAAAGGCCCAGGACACGATCAGTCAGGTTCAGGATATCCGGATAACCGCTTCTGACACTGCTTCAAGGATCGATTCTGGCGAGATAAAAACAACTGTAAAAAAAGATAAGAATAAAGGAAAGCTGGAAGCAAAAGTGGAATATTCTGCTGAGGATTCTATCCGTTTTGAAGTCAAAAACCAGAAAGTATATCTGTTTAACCAAGCCCAGATTAAGTACCAGGATATCCAGTTGAAAGCAGATTCTGTTGAAATTGATTTCACCAAACATGATATGTTTGCAGTTGGTGTTCCCGATTCCACAGGAACAATCAAGGGGTCTCCGGAATTTTCCGATGGAAACCAATCCTTTAAATCAAAGATCCTTCATTATAATTATACTTCGAAAAAAGGATACATTCAGGGAGTGCTCACAAAGCAGGATGAAGGCTACCTGCATGGAATAGTGGTGAAGAAGATGGAGAATAACGTCACCTATATCAGTGATGGCTCCTATACTACCTGCGACCTGCCTGAAAATCCGCATTTCGAGTTTAAATTCAACAAGGGTAAAGTAATCCCGGGCAAGCGGGTCATTACAGGCCCTGCCTACCTGATGATTGCTGGTGTCCCTACTCCATTGGCAATTCCCTTTGGTTTCTTCCCTAACAGATCGGGAAGACATTCAGGAATTTTGATCCCTGCATATGGTGAATCGAACAATCGCGGATTCTTCTTCACCGATGGAGGATTTTACTGGGGGATCAGCGACAAAATGGAACTCTACCTGAAAGGCGATATCTATACCCGTGGAAGCTGGGGGATCAAGCCGGCATTAAATTATAACAGCCGTTATCACTATCGTGGAAATGTCAAGGTCGCATATTCGGTCAACCTGACGGGATCGCAGGATTCGCCAGACTATACCAGGAACACCGATTTCCTCATCCAGTGGTACCATGCGCAGGACCCGAAAGCACGACCTTATGGTAACTTCTCAGCCAATGTAAACATCCAAAGCCAGAAATATTATACGAACAACCTTGTGCAGAATGCAGAGAACTATCTCACCAACACGTTTCAATCAAACATTACCTATACCACCAGCTTTGCCAACATGGTACAGATGAACCTCAACATAAACCATACCCAGAACACCCAGACCAAGGACATAACCATCACCTTTCCGGAACTTGCCCTGTCGGTCAACCAGATATATCCCTTCAGGCGGAAGGTAACCCTTGGCAAATTAAGATGGTATGAAAATATCAGCATTAAATATAATCTTTATGCAAAGAATACCTATCAGACAAAAGATACTTTATTATTCAAAAATGGCTGGGAGAAACATCTGAAGAATGGTTTACAGCATACAATCCCGATCTCAACCACAATTAAAGTGCTGAAAAACCTTAACTGGACAAATTCGGTAAACTTCAATGACCGGATGTATTTACAGACCATCCGTAAACGTTTTGTTCCTTCTTCCAAAGCAGATGTCGATTCCCTGGTCATTGATACCGTGAATCGCTTTGCAAACGCAATCGATGGAAGTTTCTCCTCCTCCGTTAATACAAGAATTTATGGAATGTTCCTGTTTAAGAAAGGCCCTGTTGTGGGTATCCGGCACATGATGACCCCTTCAGTGAGTTTCTCTTATGTGCCAAACTTCGGAGCCGCTTCGTATGGTTATTATAAGCATGTCGAAAATGATACCAATAAACTCAGACCGTTGGCGCCTTATTCCATTTTTGAGGACGGAATATACAGCGGGCCTCCGTCACGTAAATCCGGAGCAATCGGGTTCAGCCTTAGTAACAACCTGGAAATGAAGGTAAAGAATGAAAAAGACACGATTACAGGCACCCGGAAAATCACACTCATTGATAATTTCATTATCGCTACAAGCTACGATCTGGCTAAGGATTCTGTGAGATGGAGCCCCATCACCTTGAGCGGTTATACCACGCTTTTCAAATACCTGAAGGTTTCTTATTCCAGTTCCTGGGATATGTATGCAGTGGATACGAATGGGTACCGCACCAATAAAACTGAATGGGAAGCACATCACCGGCTTTTGCGACTGGATAACAGGTCATGGAACCTCAGCCTTGACTATACGCTGAGTTCTAAAGCAGGTAAGAAAACGACCACTGCTAAAGGTTCGCCTGAGGAAAAGCAGGATATCCTGGTAAATCCTGAGAATTATATCGATTTTGATATTCCATGGAGCTTTCGCATTGGTTATTCTTTCAATGATATCAGGAACCGGTCCAATCTTGCCAAGCCCAGGACAGAATCATTAGTCCAGACAATACACCTCGACGGGTCACTTAACCTCTCACCCAAATGGAAGATCAATCTCTCCACCGGGTACGACATCGTCCATCACCAGCTCTCATACACCAACATCCGTGTCGATCGGGACCTGCACTGCTGGGAAATGCACTTTAACTGGACCCCGAAAGGCGGGCAGCAGCAGTGGAGTTTCTCCATCAATGTAAAAGCCTCGATCCTGCAGGATCTGAAACTCGACAAGAAGAAAGATTTCAGGGACTTTAGCAATTAACAACGCAACTAACAACTAACAGTGATCGAGTGATCGAGTGATCGAGTGATCGAGTGATCGAGTGATCGAGTGACTTACGACTATGACCTTCCAGGTTTCAGTCGGCCAACGGAGATCGCATTCCAATTATAACCTGGCAGGTCTCCTCTCCTTATTCTTCACTCTTCACTGAATTGTTATTCAATATTCATTTTACATTATTCTTTCACCTGCAATTTTAACGAATAATGAAAAGATTACATTGAACATTGACGACTGAAAAGTGAATAATTCTTTAAAACCAGGAAGATCTTCTCTTCTCCACGCCTTTGCTCCTCCGCGGTGAAACTACACCTTGCTTTCGTTCCAAAATTGTTTTTAAAGGGGACAAATTATTACAGATCGATCTGAATTAATTTTGAAAACAAAAATCACCTATATAAATTCAAATCCAATGAAAAAGATAACTCCGTTCCTGTGGTTCAATAACCAGGCAGAAGAAGCGATGAACTCTCTGAAGGCGGCCAGGTGCAGCAATGCGGATGGCTGACCGACAAGTTCGGCGTCACCTGGCAGATCGTGCCGGTCGTCCTCTTCGATCTCCTGAAGGACCCCGACCCAATTAAATCACAACATGTGATGGAGGCAATGATGAAGATGATAAAGCTTGATATTAAAGTCCTTCAATCAGCCTACGAAAAGTCGTAAGAAAGTCAGCAGTCGGCAGTCAGCAGGATAGTAGTAAGTCGTAAGTCACTCGATCACTCGATCACTCGATCACTCGATCACTATTAGTTGTTAGTTGTTCGTTGAATGTTGTTAGTTTAATCGTATCTTACCGAAAAAAGGAACTACCATGTGTTTTTCGCCGGAAGCAAGCTTTGCCGGAGGTGTTGTCATCTCTGCTATTGGAATCTTTACCATTCTTAAAGTACATAAACCCTCCCAGATCATCTTTGCGAGCATCCCCTTGTTTTTCGGGGTCCAGCAGATTGCCGAAGGATTCTTATGGCTGACATTGCCATACCCGGAATATCTGATTTTTCAAAAAATAAGTACATACTTGTTTTTGATGATGGCAGAAGTCATCTGGCCGGTCATGATCCCCCTTTCAGTGCTGCTTATGGAAAAAAATACCAGAAAAAGAAAAATAGTTTGGGCAATGCTTGGATTGGGTATATCCGTGTCGATGTACTATGGTTTTTGCCTGCTCTTTTTCCATGTCACCCCCCGGGTTAATGGGTTTCATATAAAATATTTTACTGATTTCCCCCAATTTATGGCCAATGTCGCAGTCATTGTGTACATGATTGCAACCATCACGCCTCTTTTCATTTCGAGTATTAAACGAATGTTCATCTTAGGGATCTTAATGTCCTTATCCTGTTTGATTACCGTTCTGTTTTTCAGGTTATATCTTGCATCGGTGTGGTGCTTCTTTGCAGCGCTCATCAGCGGGGTCATCTACTGGATACTCAGTGATTCAAAAAAGAAATTTAATTTTGATAAATTGCGGAGAGTCTACTCAAGTGACCTCAACCCCCGTGGGACTGACTAAAAAGTTTTTTTCACCGCAAAGACGCAAAGGCGCTGATTAATATTTTAATCAATTGGTATGAACCCCAGGGTACAGCCCTGAACCAGAATTCCGGGGCAACCCCTTGGGAATTTACCATGCACCTCATTCCCTGTACCCCTTCTCCTTAGGGAGAAGGGGACGGGGGTTGAGGTGAAAAAATTAAAATTGAATTTTTTGCGTCTCCGCGTCTTGGCGGTAAATTTTATTTCCAATGACATTACTTTGGTCAACACCTGAATGAATGATACTGTTAGGAAACCAAAAAGAAATATTCTATTTTTGGACATTGACAGGGGCTTCATCGAAATCTTCATCCTGTCATTTCGGTCATAGAACCCCATTAAAAAAACTTCATAAAATGTAAATCACTGATGGATCTCATTAAAAAATATGTGCAGTTTCTCTTTCTACCGGCCTTCATTATTCTGACTCTTCACGTTGCCGGACAAACCTCCGGCGACTACATTATGACGGGTTGCACGGAATGCAACGGAGATTGCGAACTGCAAATAACCCGGTCGGGGAAATTCCTGCTGGTATTTGTATTATCGGCCGGTGAAAATTCTGACATTGCAGGAACCCGCGAGGTTTTGTCCTTTGGCTATTGCTTTGAACACAGAGATTCATTGTTTCTTACCGATGCAACAAATTTCTATACCTTCATCTTTGTAAGAACCAAAGAAGGAGACCTGAAACCTGTCCGGGGTTTTCCATTTATGCAGAACAGGACGTTCTCTCTGAATAATATATCTGGTGCATGGAATGAGCCTTCAGGCATCATCGACGCTGCTTTCAGGGAAGATTATCCCCGCAAAAAGGTTCAGAAAATGTACACCTTTATCCAAAGCGGAATGTTGCATACTGAAGTTTCGCCGGGAACCTATTATCAAAGGACCCGGTATCCTGAATTGCACGTTGACACACTTATCTCCTACAAGAATTTCCGGCTCCTGCAAAACAACACCTATCAGTACAGCGTGAACAACATGATCATTTCAGAAGGAACCTGGAGAGTTGATGGCTGTTTCCTGATTTTGAGGGATGAACCTTTAAAAACAAACTTTTTATGCATCATAAATTCCGGTTCAGGATTTATCACTGATTTTATACCCGGTGATTTTCTCAATGGCGAATTCAAAAAGAGATAAACATGAAAGCTAATACCCGAATAACTGCCCTGAAAAGGCAAATTTTACAGCAGTAATACGGCTTATTTTGTGATAGCCTATGCTACGGATTCGGCAGGCACCGCATATGGAAATGAGATCACCTTTACAACACAGCTAAATCCAAATGTTGGCGTCCCTTGCCCGGAAATTCCGACCTTTTATAAAGTAATACACACGGTAATAATTTACAAAGAATCGCTCCTTTTTTCCTAAATTTGACCAATAATATTCTCTGTATGCATGTTGCCCAAGACAGACTTGATGTCAAACAAAAAAAACGTTCTAACCTGTTCAACTGGAGAGGGCAATTTACTCCTGAGTTTGTCGAATATTTGTTAGAAATGTTTGCTAATCCTCACTCTCATGTCTTGGATCCTTTTTCAGGTAGTGGTACCGTATTACAAGAATGTGCCAGGATGAATTTGCAGGCTTGTGGTTTTGAAATTAACTTCTGAAGATAACTTTCAACGATAAACTAACCCTAATACCTTTTCATATGTGGCAAGCAATAACAACCCCCGTTCCTAAACGCAGACCATTTGCGAAAGTGATCCTTATCCTTCTGTTCCTGTTCACAACGATGGCAGGAATTTCAGCAACCGGCGATAAAATTATATCGAGGCAAATTATCGCAAATGGTGAAGTAATCCTTGTTGAGATAATACAAGGCACGGAAGGCGTTCTCAATGCCAAATTCAGCCTTGGTCAATGCGATACCACCATCATTATTTACAAACAATCGCTCGATATCTTTGATAATTTATTAATTACAGGGATCAAATCCGTAATGAAATGCAATGGCAAAACAATAAGCCAGAGTGAAATTGACAAAATTCCACTGGGTGGTATTTTTTACAGCGTTTTACTGGATGTTTTGAAACCACCGGAGATGATACCCTATTCAGGATACCTCATGCTATCGAAGAATGCAATCATTGAACCCCTTGAAACTCAAAGTATGCCTTGTTCCAGGGCCGGTCTGCTCAATAAATATAAATACAGTCTTGATACAAATATTAAGCTCATTAAAGTTTTCTTGAGCCACTTTAACTATCTCAGTTATCGTTACCAGAAAACCAAGATCATTCCTTTTCTTAGTGATTCGCTGATAAACAGCATGATCATTGACTCCTCACATTCATTTACCACACATAGAACTCTTCAGAATATCGGTGAATTTAATAAAATCTGGAAGAAATATACGAAGCGTGAAATAAAGGATAAGATTTACCGGGAGTCAGGAAAAGCGATGACAATAAGAACCCTTACGGGAAAATGCATAGAGTTGAAAAATATTGATTCCTCCATTTTAAAACGTGAGAATGATTTTGATACGACCATCCTGAAGATGGAGGATATTTTCATGGATTCCAGGGATAGCATCGGTCGTTCCATTAAAACACTGGTATCAAACATGTCGCGGAATAATATTGAATCTGACTTCCTGAGAAACAAGGATACAATATTCCTGGCAAATATTGAGAAAGCGGGCAACATCAGCAATAATTACCTGGAAAACCTGATAAGGAAGGATGCCTGTGACAGAAAGAAAATTAAGATGCTCAGGATCGAACTATCCCGAACACAGGTTTGCCTGAATAAGGCCATGGTGCCTCTTGATAACCGGATTAATTTCCTACAGGAAAAAATTCAAACGGCGGAGAGTAACATGGGTGTAAAACAAACCTCCATTGAACAATTCACAGCCTCGCGGGATTCCATTCCAAATAAACAAAGTCAAGGTTATCGGGCGATCACTGATACGATCACCAAGTTGACCAAACAAAAGGAGCAGTTGAAACAAGATTATATAAGGGCCGATAAAGAACATTCTGAATTATATGGAATCAGCCGGAAGATCAAAATCGCAAAGGACCAACTGAATGCATTTTTCCAATTGCGGAGAAGCTATGATGATTTCCTGGATCATTTTGAAGACATACAAAATGAACGTGAGAAATGGGGAGTGGCCGTCAGGGACCTTGTCGCTTCTCATCAGCTCAGTATCGATTCAGTTTCGATTGAATTCAACGACGGCGTGATAAAGAATATATTCGTTTCCGGGAAGTTTGGAGGGAAATGGATCAGCTTCGCCAACCTTGTTCCCATATCCTTTACAAGTATCACCAATTATGATATGCTTGACAAAAAATATCTTTTTGAACTTTTTGAAAAGAACTACAGGCTGAATCTTGCCAGCGTGATAAAATATCTCCCGGAACTGAATGTGGATGCAGAAGATTACAGTCCTTCCGATTCTGTTTATAAATTTCACCTTGGCGATGAGCCGACAGAGGTTCACATATGTTACAAGGAAAAACGAAGCGATATCCTGGATGCAAGAATATATACCGACTTTATAGGCTACGGTCCGGATCAGCCGAACGGGATGATCCAGTTTGATATTACAAAAAAAATTCCATTGTATACAAGGCGAAATCCGATGAGCAGCCACAGGATGTTTTTTTCAGTCATTAATTTTTATGAACCCCAATTTACATTTGCCAAGCTCGACGGACACAACAGGTGGCTTGCCCCTGCAGATGTAAATGGCATATCCAAAGATACAACCGGCAAGATCATTGATACAGCAGGAAAGAAGTACACATCTACCATTGATATTTATAAATATTCGTACATAAGAATGAGGCCTCTTTATTTTAACTTCCTGAATTTGGAGTTTCAGGAGATCGCGACAACCATTGAGTTGAACCTCGCATTTTCTCTTTTCGTAACCCCCATACGGGATTCCATAAACAACAAAGTTTCGGAATGGACAGCTTTATCAGGTATGCCCTATGGAGAGATCAGAATTCTCTTTAAACCTGATGTTCGATACGGTTTTGACCTGAGTGCCAATGCAGGATGGTTGTTTTTGTGGGATAAAAAGCTGACCCAGGTTGAAGATTTTGAGAATCACCAGACGGCAACAAATAAGAAGTTGCTTATGAACTGGCAGTTCAATACCTTCTACAAGCCCTTCCGGCGTTCTGAAAATGCTTTCTTTTTCAGGGTGTCCAATACTTTCGAATTACTGAATATGAAACAGAACTATCTCCAGATTCAATTGGGTTATGCCTTTAATATTTTCAAAAAGTGAGTGATGTTCAATAATTTTGTTGTGTAAGGTACATGTCTACCTGCATGATCAATCCAACATCGTAATACCAGGAATTATCCATTAAATACATCCCTATGGAAAATCACAAACCAAAAACATTAAAAGAATTACAAGCCCTTAGGAAGCCCGTCCGCAATGCAAATATTGAAAGGAGGCAAAAATTTTCACTTCTTGATAAACTTGCCTTGTGGATCACAAAACATGTGGGTACCATGGGGTTCTTCTTTATCATCTTTTTATGGACAGGAGGCTGGCTTGGCTGGAATTCGTTAGGACCTAAGGAGGGACGTTTCGACCCCTACCCTGCTTTTGTGTTCTGGCTCTTTATCTCGAACATGATCCAGATCTTCCTGATGCCGCTGATCATGATCGGGCAGAACCTGCAAAGCAACCACGCTGAAACCAGGGCTGAGGCAGACTTCGAAGTGAACACCAAAGCCGAGCGCGAAATCGAGACCATCCTCATGCACCTCGAAAATCAGAATAAGATCATCATGGAGATACTGGAGAAGCTCGAAAAAAAATGAACACCGCAGATTACACACATGCCTGCTGGCAGGCAGGGATTACACAGATAGAAAACACAGCCTCCGCGTAGGGTTTTCAAAAAAGTAAGTATTGTTAAATGATCCTTATTGTATCTTTGTAAACTATGAAAAGAATCATCAGCACAACGGAAGCCCCGAAAGCGATCGCAACTTACAGCCAGGCACTGGAAGTGAATGGCATACTGTATATCTCCGGGCAAATCGCCATCGACCCGGCAATCGGTAAGCTGGTTGAAGGCGGGATCGAAGAACAAACCCACAGGGTGATGAAAAATATCGGGGTTATACTTAATGCCGCAGGATATGACTATACGGATGTGGTCAAAACTACCTGCCTGCTGTCGGACATGACCAATTACAGCATCATGAACACGATATATGGCAGCTACTTTCCGGAGAATCCTCCCGCACGCGCTGCCTTTGGTGCAAACGGTCTGCCGCTGGGAGCACTTGTTGAGATTGAAACGATAGCAGTTAAACAATAATGCTGGAATGCAAAATTAAATCCCTAATGACTTATATCTAATGACTAATGACTTATGACTAATGACTTATGACTTATGACTTATGACTAATGACTAATGACTAATGACTAATGACTAATCGCTAAACCATGAAACAGAAAATATTACACTGGCTACCGCGGATACTCTGTATCCTGGCCATCCCTTTTATCAGTCTATTTGCCCTTGATTCCTTTAATGGTGATCAAACTTTCTGGCAAAAGATCGGAGCCTTCATTATTCACCTCATTCCCTCCTACGTGATGATCCTCCTGACATTCATCGCTTGGAAAAAGGAATTTATTGGCGGTATACTGCTGATCCTGATAAGTCTTGTGGCAGGTTACTGGATCGGTGCTTACAATTATGCCACATTCCACTCCGTCAAGCTGACAATCTGGATTGTGATCACCCTTTCCGGCCCCTTCCTGCTTGCGGGAGCGCTGTTTATTGTGTCGTATCGGTACTCAAAAAAAGTGACAAAGGCACAGAGTCACAAATGACCAATGACCAATGACCAATGACCAATGACCAATGACTAACGACCAATGACCAATGACTAATGTCCTATTCACCAGTTCACCAACTCACCAGTTATTATCTTCCTATCATCACAAACGGCGCCCAGATCAGCGGTAAACTGGTTTCAGGCTCGGAAAGCATCTTTAGTTTTTCAGCTCGTAATGCTGCGGTGTAGCTCTTCCCCGATAATATCTCTCCATAAAAACCGACCATAAAATCCCGGGTATTTCTATCGGTGACATTCCAGAGTGAAAAAAGAATGTTGGAAGCGCCTGCATAAAGAAAACCACGGGTTAGTGCCATCAGCCCCTCCGACCGGATGAGCTTTCCCGTCCCGCTGGCACATGAGCTTAATACGACAAGGTCGGCTTTTAATTTTAACTGGTATATTTCATCAAAATAGAGAATTCCATTATCCCCCGGATTATTTTTGGTAAATTTTCCAGGTTGGCTGAATTTCAAACCCGATCGCCCGGGATCATTCAAATCAATGATACTATGCGTTGCCAGATGGATCCAGGAAAAATAGGGTGAAGCTTTTTTAAAATAGCTTTCGGTAGCCTTATCCCTGATCACGGAAACTGCTGCTATATCATGATCCTTCAATAAGGCAGCCACTTGTTTAATTTCATCCTCGGCATAAGGTAACTCCACATTGGCCGCATTAAATGAAGGCGAGAACCCTATGAAAACCGGCGATTCTGTTTTCTGAACCTGAACCTTCACAGTCTCGCCCCTTTCCATTGCCCATAGTGTTGCAGAGTAGTGGTAACCGATATCGAAATCGCGGATGAGATAATGGATCCTCTTATACTGATCATTTCCGGATGTATCGCTGATCAATGACTCAAAAGGTACCATATACAGGTTATCATCTGGTATTATGATCAGTTTGCTGTTATCACCCGGATATTGCCGGACAGGTGCGATTAACTCCTTATACAGCATCATTCCTGTCCCGATAAAGTCCCTGATATCGGCATTGGAAAGCAACCTGCAGTATCTTTTTATATCGTAATGAAAACTCTCATTTATCAGGTGTTTCTGCAAAATCATTTTATCCCGCGACAAGAGAAAAATAAATAAATTCGTATCCGTGGTAAAATATTCCAGGAGGTATTCGTCTTTAGCCAGTGTTTTCTGAATGTCTCTTTTACTGATTTGCTGATCCTGATGTTTTAACCGGTTGTATTCCTGAAAACTCCTTTCAAGGTTCCTGATCAACGAATCATGCTCAATAGTAAGGTCGGTAATCCTTTCTGTTTCCAATAACCTGGTTTTATTTCCTTTTTCGCTCAGTACAGGTTGACCGGAAAGAGACTCACCCGTCAATTTTATAATTTCCGACCTTAGCCTTTTCTCTTTATCAATTAAACTATCCGGAATCCCTGCTAATTTTTTTGCTTTTTCTTCGTTCAGACTTGCCAGCAGAACATTGCTCCGGCTCTGTTCAGATAATTCAAACAATTTCCCGGAAATTGTGTCATTCAAAGGGTCATAGAGCTTGTATCCGGTATTCATGGCCATGGAATAAAGTTCCACATAGGATTCATTAAAGATCAACCTGGTCCCCTCCTGACCCAACGTTCCAGAGATCACATTCATCAACTTGATTAAAGAAATGCAGTCGTACCAGGCATCCGATAATTCCTTGCCCTTTGACTTTTGATGAATCGTTAACTGATACTCAGCAAAAACCCTGTCTTTCAGTATCCGGAGCCGCCTTAAATGGAATGGTAAATTATCCATGATGCTTTTGGTTTCAGTAAAACCGGATGACCCGGGCAGACTTAACTGTTGGATGGCCGTATCATAATAGGGCAATGCTTCCTGCCAGCGGGACTGATCCCTGGTACAGTTTCCCATCAGCCGGTATATTTCAGAAACATCCTCTTTTTTGTAATTCTCCTGTTGAAATAATGAAAACCTGGCTTTTTGCAGGTAATAAAAAGAAGAATCCGGTCTACCTGACAGGAGATAAAGTGAAGCTATTGTCTTGAAAATGAAAGACAGATCCTGTGTATTGTGTTTATTCCCTGTTCCGGTATACAGCAATGCCAGCCGGATATATTTTTGCGACCTGTTGAAATCATTATTCCTGAAATATACACTTGCAAGGTTAATATAGAGATGTCCCATGGTGGAGGAATCCGTCAAATACTTCTTATAAATTCCTTCCGCCATTGAATAGTACTGAATTGCCCGCTGATATTCTCTTTTCCCTGCAAATGAAGATCCTATGTTCATAATTGCTTCTGTCATCTTCCTTGCATCCCTGTTTGTCTCCTCCAGGATCACAATCGCTTTCCTGTAATGCCGAATTGCATTGTCATAATCCTGTGATAAAAAATAAAGATCACCGAGGTTAAGGTTTACGATTGCAGTCATTGGTTTATCCTGCCTGCAGAATTGCAGGGTCAACTGGTAAAATTTAATTCCATTTGCAGGATCTTCTTTCAGCAAATAACAATTTGCCGTTTGAAAATAGAAATTCACCAGCAAGCCATCATCCTTGTGCTCTCCCTGAGTCATCATAGTTATTCCTCTAACCAACTGATCCAGTGCCCGGTTATATTCCCCTTTGACCAATAAAGTGACCGCAAGGTTCAACCGGGCAGAGAGGCTTCTTCTCAGTGTATCGGTCAATCCTGATGGATTACCCGCTTTATGATTAAAATCAGTCGCAGGAATCAGGTCATTATTCTGTGCATATAGTTCAGAAACTGTGCAGATAAGAACATAAAACGCGATGGAGAATACCAGCCGGTGAAAGCTTTTCAATTGGATTTTTTGATTTGAGTTTTCCAAAGGTTCAAGCAAGTTTATTCAATAATAAATTTCCCAAAAAGGATGATCTCATTGTCATTCAGAAATTTGAAATAAAAAAGCCCCTTTTTCAATGATCCCTTCTTTACTTTGAGAAAATTCCAGGAAAGATGATCCGATTCAAAAACCATATTTCCCTTATTATCCATGATACTTAATCTGAGGTCATGCTGAACACCTGATTCCCATTTGAACTGTATTGAATCTGAAAGGTGGAACCGTGAGACTGAAGCAGGAATGATGAGCCTGAAATCCCCTGAACGGAAATGTGCATCTACCAGGTTTTCATATGCAGGAAAAGGGGCATAGTTTGCCGCAACCAGGTTCTCAGTGCCACGCTTGCCAAAAGTGCTGGTATTTTCCTTAAGGTCGTTGTTTGTAGTTACCAGGTGATCTTCCTTGTTTACCCCCCTGGCTTTTTTTGCAGTATCTTTCTGATTGATCATTGAATTATTTGCATCATTCAGATTAACCCGGAATGGCTGGTCGTTTCTTTCCCTGCTTCCAAAAATCAAAAAAAGTGCAACTGACAATGAAATAAAAACCAGCACAGAAGCTGCGATCAGAAATATTCTTCTGCCTGAACCCTTATGTGCTTCACCTTCCCTGACTTTGATAATTTTTTTGCGTAGTTCGAGTATATCCGTTTCCAGCAAAATTTCATTCAGTTCCTTGTCCAGTTTAACCTCCGCCCGCAATTCAGGGCTTTGCCTGAGAAGTTCAAGAAACTCCGTCAATTCTGCTCCCGAAAGTTCATCATTATTGAACTTATCGATAAATTCAGGGATTTTGTCTTGTTGTGTCATAAATAAATAACCATTTGCTTCTGGGATCATTCTTAATTCGCTTCCTTAACATATTCTTGCATAAATACTTCCTTTGCTTGGCATATCTTTCGTTTTTAAACCCCATCAGCCTGGCTATGTCTTTTAATGGAATTTTTGCAATAAAATAGGTTAATAGTTCCTGACATTCCGTGGGCAGCGAAAGAAAATGGATGTGAAACAGCCTTAGTTTTTCTAATTTCAGCTCGTTATAATCGGTTTCTTCATTCTCATATTCCACCGTGGGTTCATTCAGCATCTCGTCCTGGTAAAGTAATCTCCATTTCCTGTCGAGACGTTGAAGCCAGATATTCTTACAGATTGAATAGAAAAATGTTTTCAGGTTGCAGTTTAAAATGATCTTTCCTGCATTGGATTTGTAATACAGGGCGATCAATCCATCCTGGAAGACATCTTCCGCATCTTCATAGCTGCCCGAATTTTTAACTACAATCGATTTGACCAGGGGAAAATAGTTCCTGTACATATATTTGATACAGTCAACCTTTTGCTCCCTTAATCCTTTAAGGAGAAGTTCGTCAGAATAGATCATAGAAAAAGAGAATCACCCATTGATCGGGTTAAAACGGAAAAGTCACACAATTGTTAATAACTTTTTAAGTATTCCCTCTACTCCAGTTTCATTCCCAGGTTAAAGAATACGAACGACCAAAGGTCGGTGGATTCTTCAATCTGCTTTGAGGTCGGGGTTCCGGCGCCATGGCCGGCTTTGATTTCAATACGCACAAGCATTGGGTTCTGCCCATTATTTGCCTCTTGAAGGGTAGCCATGAATTTAAAAGTATGCGCCGGTACAACCCGGTCATCATGGTCTGCTGTGAATGCCAGTGTTGCCGGATAGTTCACCCCTTTCTTCAGGTTGTGCAGCGGGGAATATTTAATGAGATAATTAAACCCATCCATTGTTTCACTGGAGCCATAATCGCTCTTCCAACTATACCCGATGGTAAACTTATGATATCTCAACATATCAAATAGCCCAACCTGGGGAATGGCAACCTTGAAAAGGTCGGGACGCTGTGTCATACATGCACCCACGAGCAACCCTCCATTGGAACCGCCAAGAATGGCCAGCTTAGCCGGCGATGTATAATTTTCTGAGATCAGGTATTCAGCAGCGGCGATAAAATCGTCGAAAACATTCTGCTTCTTCTCCTTAATCCCTGCCTTGTGCCAGTTTTCTCCATATTCCCCTCCTCCACGAAGGTTTGGAACTGCATAGATACCACCATTTTCAAGAAATACGGTACGGCTTACATTGAACACAGGAGTCATATTTACATTGAACCCGCCATAACCGTAAAGCAGGGTCGGATTCTGACCATTGAGTTTTAACCCTTTCTTGTAAACAAGAAACATGGTAATGGAAGTGCGATCCCTGGTCAGATAGCTCACCTGCTTAGCTTCATAAAGGTCGGGATTGAAATCGATCTCTGGCCTGGTATATACTGTTGAAGTATTGGTAGTAACCTCATATTTGAAAACAGTGGTGGGGTACCGGAACGTGGAATACCCGTAAAATGCAATATTGTCACCCTTTCTTCCATTAAACCCACTAAAGGTACCCAAACCCGGGAGATGGATCTCCTCCAGGAATTTTCCATTCATGTCATAAACATAGGCCCTGCTCATTGCAAATTGCATATACTCTGAGATGATCTTGTTCCCTGCAATATCTACCGACTGAAGAACATCTTCACGTTCTGGTATGATGATTTTCCAGTTCCCCGGTAATGGTTTCATTGGATCGATCAATACTAGTTTCTTTTTGGGTGCCAGGTAATTGGTTACCACCAATAGTTTATCGTCGAGGTTATCGATTATGCTGTATTCATTATCAAACCCTTCGATAATCGCCGTAAAGGGAATTTCTTTTTTCTTCAGGTCCTTATAATACAAGGCATTTCCGCTTGTCGATTCCGATTCATAAAGGATCAGAAACCGCTCGTCATCCGTAATGTTTATACGATACCTGCGTAAAGGAAAATTCCTGTTTTCATAAATCAACTGATCTGCTTGTTGATCAGTTCCCACTTTATGAAACCAAATGGTTTGATTTGCATTTTTCTCACTTAACTCTCCTCCGTGTGTTGGTTCAGGAAACCGGTTATAATAAAAACCATCTCCCTTCCATGCAATACCCGGAAATTTCACCCATTGCAGATGCTCGGGAAGAATCTTTTGTGTCTCAATTTCCATAATATAGACTTCATTCCAATCAGAACCGCTGTGTGAGATACTGTAGGCCAGAAACTTTCCATCATGGGAAACCTTTACAGAGGAAAGGGCAATCGTTCCATCGGTCGATAACTTGTTTGGATCCAGTAAAATATTAGGTTCCCCCTGCAACCCTTTGCGAAAATAAAGTACATACTGGTTCTGCAAACCATCGTTCTTAAAGAAAAAATAGTAGGGACCTTCATGGAACGGCACCCGCAACTTCGGATAATTCCAGATTTTTGTTAACTGTTCCCGGATCTTTTCACGAAAAGGAATTTTGGAGAGATAGTCAAAAGTTACCGAATTCTGAGCCTGGATCCAGTTAGCGGTCTCTTTGCTGGTGTCATTTTCAAGCCACCTGTAAGGATCATGTATTTTGACCCCAAAATAGGTATTTACCGTATCGACTTTCCTGGTAACCGGGTACTTAACAGTGTAACTTTGCTTGCAACTGATCACGAAGAAAAGTGCAGAAATTACTGCAAGAATGTAAAGTTTTTTCATAGACTGGACATTTACTATTCGTTAACAGATGTATATATTTAGACTTAAGAGAGTATTTTTTGTAAAGTTATAGGTTTCCGGAAACAAAAACAAAAGAATTTACCGGGAAGGGGAAATTTTTTCTGACTGAAGAGGTAAGCCGTTAAAAAAGTTGGTTTATTACTTCATCGTCAACCATATTTGGCAGAGTAACTTTCAGATTTGGCTCTGCAATCATGGCTCTGTTGATGGCAAACACAGCTTCATGGTTCCGGGCCCAGGCGCGACGGGCAATTCCGTTGTTCACATCCCAGTGAAGCATGGAGTGTAATCTCCGGTCTGCATCAGAAGAACCATCGAGCACCATCCCAAATCCGCCATTGATAACTTCCCCCCAACCTACTCCGCCGCCATTATGGATCGAAACCCAGGTAGCCCCGCGAAAGCCATCGCCGATCACATTCTGAACAGCCATGTCGGCTGTGAAACTTGAACCGTCGTATATATTGGAAGTTTCCCTGTATGGAGAATCCGTACCCGACACATCGTGATGATCCCGTCCGAGGACGACAGGAGCTTTGATCTTTCCCGATCTTATCGCATCGTTGAAAGCGGCAGCGATTTGTGTTCTTCCGTCACAGTCGGCATAAAGGATCCTTGCCTGTGAACCAACAACCATCTTGTTTTTTCCCGCTTCCCTGATCCAGTGTATATTATCTTTCATCTGGATCATGATTTCTGCGGGTGATTTTGCTGCCAGTTTCTCAAGAATATTGCATGCGATCAGGTCGGTGGTTGTAAGGTCGTCAGGATCACCGGAAGTACATACCCAGCGAAAAGGTCCGAAACCATAGTCAAAATAAAGCGGACCCATAATATCCTGAACATAGGAAGGGTAACTGAAAGAGCCATCAGAATTCAAAACATCGGCACCGGCTCGTCCGGCTTCCAGCAGGAATGCATTGCCGTAATCCCAAAAATACATACCATTTTCAGCCAGTTTATTGATTGCTGCAACCTGTCGGATCAGTGACTTTCTCACCTCTTGCTTAAAACGTTCCGGATCCCTGATCATCATTTCATTGGATTCCTCAAGACTCAACCCGGCAGGATAATAACCTCCTGCCCAGGGATTATGCAATGAGGTCTGGTCAGAACCCAGTTCCACTTTTATTTTTTCCGCTGCAAGTTTTTCCCACAGATCCACGATGTTTCCCTGATATGCAAACGCAATGGCTTCTTTGTTCTCTTTTGCCTCGCTGATCCGCAGGGTCAGTTTATTAAGATCTTTATAAACCTCATCGACCCATCCTTGTTCAAACCTTTTTTGAACGGCTTTCGGATTGATCTCTGCAATTACTCCAATGGCTCCGGCTATGACTGACGCTTTGCCCTGCGCACCCGACATTCCTCCCAAGCCTGAAGTGACGAACACTTTTCCTGCAATATTTCCGTCAGAATGTCTGCGGGCCGCATTCATCACAGTAATTGTAGTACCATGCACAATCCCCTGCGGACCGATGTACATGTATGAACCGGCAGTCATCTGCCCATACTGGGAAACCCCAAGTGCATTGAACCGCTCCCAATGGTCTGGACTTGAATAATTTGGAATGACCATACCATTGGTGACTACAACACGGGGAGCATCTTTATGCGATGGAAACAGCCCAAGGGGATGACCTGAATATATAACAAGTGTTTGTTCGCTGGTTATTTCCGACAGGTATTTCATGGTAAGCAGGTATTGCGCCCAGTTCTGGAAAACCGCTCCGTTCCCGCCATAAGTGATCAGTTCATGCGGATGTTGTGCAACTGCAGGATCGAGATTGTTCTGTATCATCAGCATAATGGCTGCAGCCTGGATTGTTTTCGCCGGATATTCAGTTATATTTCTTGCAAACATCCGGTAATCAGGCCGAAAACGATACATGTAAATCCTGCCATATTTCTTCAATTCCTCTGCAAATTCGCGCGCAAGAATAGTATGATGTTTTTTATCAAAATAGCGCAAGGCGTTTTTAATGGCCAGTTTTTTTTCCTCAACCGTAAGAATATCCTTCCTCACCGGTGCATGGTTAACCTCATTGTCATAACGGCAGGGTTCGGGCAGAAGATCAGGAATACCCTGTAATATCTTCTTCTGAAAGGCGGTATTGTCCATTTCTGTTAGTCTTTAACGCTTAAAAGATTCACTTTGCAAATGTAAATAGAAGAAGATGTTTTCTGATAAACCTGAGCAGTTAATTTTTTTCCTAATTTTACGTGACTTAGAATGAACGAAATATATATATGAAAAAGTTTTCCATATCAGCACTGACACTGGTCATCTTCAACCTGATACTGCTTCCTTCCGGCATCGCACAGCCAAATTCCAATAAGTACAAATCAAAACCCTGTTCTGATTCTTGCTGGCAATATGTTGGAACTCCTGGGTTCAGTGACGGTGTCGCAATCGGCACCTGCCTCACACTTGATTATTACGGCCACCCTTTTGTAGCGTTCGTTGATTATGAACATGGCAATCATGCGTCAGTGATGATGTATGACGGTCAGACCTGGTCATATGTCGGCACGCCGGGGTTTACTGCCGGACCGGCAGATTACCTGTCTCTTAATTTCAACTATAATGGAATCCCTTATCTTGCATTTCAGGATGCCAGTAATTCATGGAAAGCAAGCGTAATGAAATTCGATGGAACGAATTGGGTAGTTGTAGGAGTCCCCGGTATATCTTCAGGAGCTGCATCCTATACCAGTCTCTCTTTCGATAATTCACAATTGCCATATATAGCATACCAGGATAATGCTTACAACGGGAAATTGTGCATCCGGAAATATACGGGTACCCTCTGGGTAACCATTGGAAACCCCGGTATTTCTGACGGGGTTGCTGATTATATTAATATGGTTGTCAGTTACAACGGAACTCCTTATGTAGCCTATAAGGATTGGGCGAATGGTGGGGGGGCTACTGTCAGGAAGCTCGATGGGATAGAATGGAAGGTGGTGGGTATGCAGGGTTTCTCAGGGGGTACAGCCGACTACCTTAGCCTCAGGTTCGATTACAATGATCACCCCAATGTTGCTTATCAGGATGGCAGTAATGCAGGAAAAGCGACGGTAATGGCCTTCAAGGGCGGAAACTGGGTCAATGTAGGAATACCGGGATTCACACCTGACATGGCAGCATATACCAGTCTGGCAATGGGTTATCCTGATGAACCCTATGTTGCATTTCAGGATTATTCTGATGACCTGAATGCAACCCTCATGAAATTTAATGGTACAACATGGGAAACAGTCGGTTCTCCGGGGTTTTCCGACGGACATGCCTATTCAACCAGTCTGGCAATCAATCCCAACGGTCTGCCTTATGTAGCCTATGCTGATTCGGTTCAGGGATTCAGGGTAGTGGTCATGAAATATGATTATGTACCTGAAAAGATCACCGATCCGAAAAGGTCAGAATTTTTCCTGTATCCTAACCCTGCAACCTCCTTGATAATACTCCATCTAAGCCATTTTAACGGGGAAGTGTATTCCATTGAAATCTATGATGGTATGGGGCGAAAGATGACGGAACAACAAATAACCGGGGTAAAAACCCTGATAAATGTTGAGAATTATCCCTTCGGGATTTACTTTGTTAAAATCAGGACAGAGAGGGGAGACAGGGTTTTGAAGTTCTGCAAAGAGTAGGCATTGGTCATTGGTCATTCGCATATTCGTCATTCGCATATTCGTCATTCGCATATTCGTCATTCGCATATTCGTCATTCGCATATTCGTCATTCGCATATTCGTCATTCGCATATTCGTCATTCGCATATTCGTCATTCCCTTATATTCTTTCCTCTGCTCCCTTAAGGATATTGTACAGGAACTCGCGAGCACGAAAAAGCTGTGCTTTTACCGTACCCAGAGGCAGATCAAGCTTTTCAGCGATTTCTTCGTAAGAATATTCTTCGAAATAACGCATTTCAATCATCAAGCGGTAATGGGGTTTTAATTTCTCGACTACCTCCCTCATCAGCATCACCTTTTGTTTTGCTATTACTTTTTCATCAGGTCCGGGCAGGGTTGAGGGGAGGTTTGGAGGATAATTGTCAGTCTCATTTCCATCCATATCCGTAATACGGGCAAACGTTATTCTCCTGCTTCTTTTCAGCCAGTCAATGCAGTTGTTGGTAGCAATTTTAAACAACCAGGTACTGAATGCAAATTCTGAGGAATACTGGTCGAGGTTGCGAAAGGCTTTACCAAAAGCTTCGATGGTAAGATCTTCTGCATCCACCGGGTTATTGGTCAATTTCAGCAACAAAAAATAGAGTGAATCACGGTAGTTATTGAGCAACTCGGCAAAAGCCTTGCGTTCGCCTCTGACTGCCTGCTGGACAAGTACAATATCCCGTTGAGCTTTGGGCGTCAGATTTGGGTTTACTTCCATTTAACCGGTTTGGAGATCAGATTCGAGACCAGGACTGAAGTATTGATGCAGAGAAAGATCAATTCAAACAAAGGAACAAACAACCAGATCTTTTTCTCTTTAAGACGCGACATGCAGCGCTTAAATACAAACATCTGGATGACCATTCTTACAAAAAATAACGACAAAACCGGGAGGATATTATAATCCATTATCAGCAGTAATGAAAACAAGAGGACGAAAAGCCATTGTGATACTGTAAAAGTTCCCAGCATAAGTTTGTGTTTAAACTTGTAGAACTGCCCGGTCGAAAGATGACGTTTCTTCTGGCGGATCCAGTAACTGAAGTTGGTTTTGGGTTCTGAAACCGTAAAACTTTCAGGCATCAGGCATACCCGTGTATTAGTTTTATTGGCTACCCTGTTGATGAAGAGATCATCATCGCCCGAATCAATTGCGTAATGTGAAATGAATCCCTGGTTCTCATAAAACAGGGATTTCCTGTAGCCCATATTTCTGCCAACACCCATGTATGGCATTCCTGCCAGGGCAAATGAAAGGTACTGTATTGCTACTTGTGCAGTATCGAAACGGATGAGCTTATTCAGGAATCCGGGCTTGTGCTCATAGGAACCATAACCGAGGACAATATCAACAGGTGAGGAGCATTGCTTTTGCATCTCCGAGATCCAGTTCTTTCCCCACGGTCTGCAATCCGCATCTGTAAGCAGCACAATCTCTTTTTTTGCAGATTTGATGCCGATTGACAGTGGAAATTTTTTCCCGGTAAAGAAATTGAGGTTTTCACGGATCTCAACAATCTTGAGGTTCGGATATTGCTCAGCCATGTGCGCAAGAAGGAATGCACTGTCATCATCTGACGCATGGTTCACAACAATCACCTCAAAATCAGGATAATCCTGCTCAAGGATGAAAGACAGGTTTTCTTTCAGATGGAAGTATTCATTCCGGGCACAGATGACGACCGAAACCCCCTTTTGACCAGGTTTGACGGGTTTCTCCTTCGACCATGCAAGCCTGAAGAAAATACACCAGTAGTATAAATTCAACAGGATGAACAGAAAGATAAAAATGAACAGAAGTATTGCCAAACCATCGATCTGGGGTACTGGAACCGGAGGCATTTAAGACCATTTAAGAGATGAAAGGGCAAATTTATTCATATTAATTGAATAAAAACTACCTTTACTGAAATTTCGGATCTGCTTCTTCCGTTACTTCACAAACCGCTGATATTCACCATTACCGAAATGAAATTTACACTAAAAGGTCGTGATCAGACTTCTTCCGCCCGGGCAGGAATTCTGGTTACTGATCATGGTAAAGTTGAGACACCCGCTTTCATGCCGGTAGGAACTGCAGGCGCTGTAAAATGCCTGCACATGAAGGAGCTGAGGGAGGATATCAAGGCGCAGATTTTATTGGGAAATACCTATCATTTATACCTGCGTCCTGGTGTTGATGTGGTGGCAAAAGCCGGTGGTATTCATAAGTTCAATGGATGGAGCAGACCCATCCTGACCGATAGCGGAGGATTCCAGATCTATTCGATGACCGATATCCGGAAATTCACAGAAGACGGAGTTGTGTTTCAATCACATATCGACGGATCAAAACATTATTTCACGCCCGAAAAAGCAATCGATGTGCAACGTTCATTGGGAGCCGATATTATCATGGCCTTCGACGAATGTACTCCCTATCCGTGTGATTATAACTATGCACGGAATTCGATGGAAATAACACACCGCTGGTTACAAAGGTGCGTCAGCAGTTTTGAAGAAAAAAGCTGTCCACACGGTTATTCACAAGCTCTTTTCCCCATCGTTCAGGGAAGTGTGTACAGTGACCTCAGAAGTCAATCTGCCGGATTTATTTCCGGTATGAATGCCCCGGGAAATGCCATCGGAGGCCTTTCGGTAGGTGAACCTGCCATGATGATGTATGAGATGACAGATCTTGTTTGCCGGATACTTCCGATAGAAAAACCACGTTATTTGATGGGTGTGGGAACACCGGCAAACATCCTCGAAAGCATCAGCCTGGGGATCGACATGTTCGACTGTGTGATACCCACACGGAATGGCCGGAACGGGATGCTTTTCACCCGCAACGGGATCATCAATATTAAAAATGAGAAGTGGAAAGAGGATTTTACCCCGCTTGAAGAAGATGGCGAAGTTTATACAGATATGGAATACTCAAAAGCCTATGTCAGGCATTTATTCATCTCAAAAGAAACGCTGGGTCCGATGATCGCTACAACGCATAATCTAGGATTTTATATCTGGCTGATGGCAGAATCACAGCGACAAATACTAAACGGTACATTCTCCGTATGGAAATCACAGATGGTCAAACAATTGATGAAAAGGATCTGACGATAAATGATTGAACACCGGTATATGAAAATCATCGATAAATACATCATTAAAAAATTTCTCGGGACCTTCTTTTTCTCGATCATCCTGTTGATCTTTATCGTGATCATTTTTGATATTTCCGAACACATTGATGATTTTCTGAAACACGATGCACCATTAAAAGCCATCATATTCAGCTATTACCTCAACTTTATTCCTCATTTCGTCAACCTTTTCAGCTATCTGTTTGTTTTCATTGCCGTTATATTCTTCACTTCAAGGATGGCTTCCGATTCGGAGATCATCGCGATCCTGAGCAGCGGGATCAGTTTCCGGAGAATGTTGTTTCCATATATGATCTCAGCGGTTATCCTGGGATTGATGTCATTCTTCCTCGGGAATTTTCTCATTCCATATACCAACCGGGCGAAACTCGCCTTCGAACGGCAATACATCAAGGATCAAAGATTCTTTTCCGAGATGAATATCCATAAGCAGGTAAGCCCCGGAATGTATATCTATTTTGAGAATTTCAATATGAAAAACAAGACAGGATGGAAATTCTCCCTTGAGAAATTCGATGACCTCGAATTGAAATACAAACTAATTGCCGATCACGCTGACTGGGACAGCATACATTCCAAATGGGTATTGACCAACTATTTCATCCACAAATTTTCAGGAAATAAGGAAAACCTGAGGAAGGGTGCAAAGCTGGATACGGTTATCCCTTTGAAACCATCGGATCTGAATGAGGATATTGAAGAGGTTTCCATCATGAATTATTTTGTGCTTGAGGACCATATTCAGAAAAAGGAGATGCGGGGTGACCCTGATGTGATTAAATATAAGGTGAAGAAATATGAAAGGATCGCTTCGCCTTTTGCAACCCTGGTTCTGACGCTGATTGCCGTTTCTGTTTCATGCCGCAAGGTCAGGGGAGGCATTGGTTTCAGTCTTGGCTTCGGGCTTGCGCTCACTTTTCTTTATATTCTGTTCATGCAGATATTTACTGTATTTGCCACTTTCGGAAATTTTCCTCCCCTGCTGGCAGTCTGGACACCGAATCTCCTGTTTACCGGTGTTGCATTGATCCTGGTTCGGACAGCCCCGAAATAGCCCACACAAAACAATCCTCAAATCCTTTAATTACTTTTTCTTTTTTTTCGAAGATCCCGTAAACCCCTGCCCCACTTCCGGTCATGGAAGCATAAATTGCACCCTGTTGATACAGTTGCTCTTTGATCTGCCGGATCTCCGGATGATTCGAAAAAACAGGCTGTTCAAAATCATTGGTAAGAAAGGTTTTCCATTCTTTCAAAGGTTGATTCCTTATTCGTCTCAGGTCGATTTGTTGATTACCGGCAATGACGGGAAGCCGGTCGATCATAGAATATGCATCTGCGGTGTTCACATGGATCTCAGGGATCACAATTACGATCCGGAAAGGTGAAAGATCAATATTCAATGGTTCAAATTGATCTCCTTTCCCTGTAGCAAATGCCGGCTGGTTTTTAATGAAGAAGGCACAATCGCTGCCCAACTGCCGGGCATAGTCTGCCAATTCTTCTTCGCTGAGCCCGGTATGGAAAAGGGAATTCAGCATTTTCAGGGTAAAAGCACCATCTGAAGAGCCTCCTCCAAGACCTGCTCCCATAGGAATGATCTTATGCAGATGAATTTTGACCTGGGCAAGATGAAATTGATCTGCCAAAAGATTGTACGCTTTAACACAAAGATTATTTCCGCTGCTTCCCGCGATCCGCAATCCACTGGAGGTGAACTCAAATTTTCCGTCAGCGGCTTTAATGATCTCCAGAATATCGCACAATCCGACGGGATAAAACACCGTTTCGATATTATGAAACCCATCGGCCCGCTTTCCGGTAACCCGGAGGCCTAGGTTTATTTTGGCATTGGGGAAATCGATCATGATTTTCTTTTACTTTCTTTTCTTAACCACAAAGGTCACAAAGTTTTGCACAAAGTTTACAGAGAAAATTCCTCTTTCATCAACGAAGACATTTCCTTCCCCCGTTTTTCGGGGGAAGGGTAGGGATAGGGGCTGGGAAGGTGCGAGGGGGTGAGTTATTCATCCGGCATCTTCGACGGTCTTGCAAATGCCGGGTTGGATACAAAAGCTGTATCCGTCAATGTCAGTAAAAAAGCCTTCAAATGTGCCTTCTTCAGTGGATTTAACATGACTCCTCCGGTACTGATATGATGCATCAACGGACTGATCGAAGGCGACCAGACCAGACCTGAACTGTAAAAATCAATCACCTCATCGATCGTTTTGAACCTTCCGTCATGCATATAGGGGGCAGTAAAAACAAGGTTTCGTAATGTCGGTGCTTTGTAGGCGCCTATATCTGCCAGGTTCCCTGTTACAGAATACCGGTCAGCAATATCTGTAAATACTGAATCCTTGCCATTGTTATAAAATAATCCGGTCGTAAAAAGCGGATTTCCATCTCCCCCATGGCAATGAAAGCAGTCACCGCCCTGTTCGGTCATAAACAGAACATATCCGTCCAGTTCATCGGGATCAAGCTGGACTGCGCCCTGCATGTACCTGTCGAATTTTGAACCGGAAGAAATCAGTGTCCGGACAAACTGGGCAATGGCCCTGGTTATATTCTTCCCTGTAATTACATCATTCCCGAAGGCCTTTTTAAAAAGTTCGGGATATCCTTTTATCTGACGAAAAAGATTTTTTACACGGTTAGTATCACTCGCCATTTCCGAAGGAGATTCGATGGCCATCCTCACCACATCCTCGATATTCCTGCTACCGGGATCAGGATTTTCCGGATAAACTGCACCGTCCCACAAATATGCAGTATTATTCCATACAAGGTTGATCATCGGTAACATGAAATGAGCAGTTGGGATACCTGTCACACCAAAGGGATGCCCTCCCTGGTATTTCAGATTGTCAATACCACATACAAAGGAATGGGACTGGATATGACAGGTCGAACAGCTCATTAGTGAATCCGCATTGGTTCGGCCGGATAATCTTCCGTCGTAAAACAAGAACCTGCCCAATGCAATGCCTTCAACCGTCATCGGGTTATCGGCGGGGATGTTCAATTGTCCGGGAAACCGCAGTGGAATCTGAATTGTATAGGGCGTTGTATGAAACGATTCCACAGGGGCAGTGCTCTTCTTACAGGAATAGAATGCCATTCCAATGAACAAATAAACACCAACGTAAAAAATACTCCTGACTCTCCTTTCAAACATTGTTCAACCTTCAAAATTTATTCGTCAGTATTCGATATTCTGTTCGCTTGATTCATCATTTACCCCACATCTACCCCTCCCCATGAAACTGATGTCGAGGAAACAAAGATTATTTTGGGGAGGGGCTGTGCCATACCTGTTTCCTCAGCGCTACAAATATGTAACCCCTTTGGGGTTATCTCATTCGTAATTCGTAATTCTTAATTCTTAATTCTTTTCCCTCCCCGTAGCACAGAGTGGGTGGCTGTTACAGAGAAGGCATTCCTTCCGTTCAGGCAAGCTTTGTTCATGGCTTCCTGGTTTTGCATCATCCCGTTAGGGTAATCAGAAAAATTAAAGACATTCTCTGAATCGAACCACTTCCCGATGTCCATCTGAATCACAATATATGTAAATCCAGTATCCGGAAATTCAATTTTCAAAGGGAACCGGAGTGTAAAATAATTCTGGACATATCCTGTAATCGAATCCGGAACCACAGAATCTCCCTTGTAAGTCTGCCCGATACCGATATGGAACATAAAAGGTAGAGGTTCCTGCATCGTATCTCCCTTCCATTTTAAATTCATCTTCATATAATGATAGCCACCTCCCAGGATCTCGGGCCAGAACATATCCCGTAAGGGTGGATCCGGGAAACGGTAGGAAATATTGTCAGCCGCATCAAGGCCAAACACAAAGCTTATGGAATCAACGGTTCCGAAAAAGGTATCCAGGTAAAGATTCCAGAATGGGCTGAACCATGATCTGCCATCAACATAGTGAAGACCTTTATTGGTCTTTACATCCTGCCAGCTACCATTTACATGGTGGAATTTAACCCTTGAGATAAAATACTGAAGATCGGTGATCATGTAATGAGTCCCGTTTGCTGTGGTGTACATCAGGGAATCAAAATACAACGGATCCTTCGTTCCGAAAAGTAATTTTGTCTCGGCATTGTAAGGAGATACCACTATCGTATGGTCTTTCCGGCAAGAATAGAAAAAAAAGAAAGCCACGATAGTCAGTGCGATTTTAAAATGAATAGAGAATATTTTCATATCAAACAGGTATTTTATTAACAATTTTATTAACATAAAAAGGATTCATAACTGCCAGTTGATCTCACTTTTACCCATCTGTATCAATAGAACGTTGGTTTTTGAGAAATGTTTGCAGCCAAAAAAACCCTTATTGGCAGATAAAGGTGAAGGATGGGCAGCCGTAAGGATGTGATGGCGGGAGGTATCGATGAGACTTCTTTTCGCGATGGCAAAATTTCCCCACAGGATGAATATCAGGTCATTGCGCAACGCTGAAAGCTTCATGATCACTGCATCGGTAAAGGTTTCCCATCCCCTGTTCTGATGAGACCCTGCCTGGTTTTCACGAACGGTGAGGGTGGCATTGAGCAACAAGACTCCCTGGTCTGCCCATTTTACAAGGTTACCATGAGAAGGTTGGGGAATCCCAAGGTCGGTTTCAATTTCCTTAAAAATATTGACCAGTGAAGGTGGTTTTGGAACTCCTTCAGGTACAGAAAAACAGAGTCCATGCGCCTGACCATACCCGTGATAAGGATCCTGTCCGATAAAAACAACCTTGACCTTATCGAAAGGAGTATGGTTGAATGCATTGAATATCAATGAGCCAGGAGGAAAATCCGGTATTTTCCCCTTTCAGCGAGAAGAAACTGTTTGAGTTCAATAAAATAAGGTTTATTAAATTCATCTCCGAGTATTTCCTTCCAACTCTCTTCAATAACAGGGTTGATCCTCTCCATTTTTTCAGTAAACTTTTCCGTGTTTATAACTTTTGTACAATAATTTCAGAAAATCCTTGTTCTTCATAATCAAATCAATTTACATTTGCATACCTTTGCATTCAGTTTTAAATGACTTAAATATAATACCTCATATGAGAAAGATCCTGCTCGCACTTACAGTTTTTATCTTATTGGCAATTGTACTCGTCTCCTGCAAATCGAGTGAAAGGTGTGCTGCATATGGCGAGAGACAAAGATATCAAATAGAGCGACACTAATTGCACCTTTACCCTGAGTTTTCTTAATTAACTCTAAATAATTAGGGAAGGCAATCTTCTCTTTTAATTATTCATATGTTTTGTACCTTTGTTATCCGAAAAAGGTCCTTTACACATGCCCAGGTTCTGTTACCCACTGATCATTCTTCTTCTTATCGCTTCAGGGATTGTTTGCAAAGCCCAGGGTGAAAGTACATTGGATACGGTAAATGACAATGTATTATTTGAGCGTCAATGGAGTTTGGGCCTGCACGTAAATACCAATGGTTGGGGTCTTAAATTCAGAAGGGGAAAGAATCTCTCTTTTCTTACTCAACGACTTCTCGAAATCGAATTTTCTACATTCAAAACGACGAAAGAGATCAAATCGACCAATCTTCTTTACTCCGATTCCAAAAGTTATGTGTACGGAAAACTGAACTATCTCTATTTTTTACGGGGAGGAATGGGGATCCGGCATATACTGAACAGGAAGCCATACTGGGGTGGAGTTGAGCTCTGTTATATCGCCTATGGAGGGGTGACTGTCGGTATCGCCAAACCTGTTTATCTTTATATTGTTACCGGTGATGTGGTTACGGAAGAGAGATATGATCCTGCTAAACACGGAATTGATAAAATATACGGCAGAGCACCTTTTCTGACAGGAATTCTCAATACAAAATTTTACCCAGGTATCTACGGTAAAGGCGGGCTGGAATTTGAATTCGGCACCCTCAATAAAAGGATCCAGTCAATAGAAGTTGGGTTCAACCTCGATTACGAACCGGTTGCAATTCCATTGATGGCATACAATACTCCCCAGCATTTCTTCCTGACACTTTATGCAAGCTTCAGTCTTGGCAAGAGATACAATAAATAATGAGGAATGAAGAAGTAGGAATAATTAGAATATATATTCTATCTCTTTATAATCGAAGTTCAGGATTTTCCGTGAATGTGTTTCAACCTTTAATTGACCGTATTCCGTTATTCCAATGATCCTCCCTTCGAATATATGATCACCGGAAGAATAATTCCTCCAGGTATCCAAACCAAGTAACTGCGCCGTATATTCCTTCTGTAACTGCCGGAATGTTCCATTCCCCAACTCCATATACCTTGCTTCAATTGCATCATAAACAATGTCAATTGCTAATTTCAGATCTGTATCTCTTTTTATTACCTGTTTCAGTGAAACCGGGTTGGGAATCGTAATGGGAAATATAACCTGGTTGATGTTTAATCCGATACCCACGATTGCAGTTTCGAAGACCTGTCCCGACAGCGTATTATTGATCAGTATTCCACCCATTTTTTGATTCAGGAAATAAATATCATTGGGCCATTTCAGACATAAGCCATCTTCATTTATCATCGAATTGATAAAATCTACAATACCAAGCGATATCGCCTGATTTAAAAAAAATTGTTTCTCGACCGGTAAAAAAACCGGATGCAATACCAGGCTGAATGTCAGATTCTTTCCGGGCTCGCTTTCCCACGTATTTGTACCAAGTCCCATCCCTGCAATCTGGCTTCCTGCCAGGATCAGTGTACCCTCCGGAACGGGTTGACTGGCAAGCAGTTGTTTTGCATATCTGTTAGTCGAATCAACTGTATCCAGATAAATTATATTTTTTTTGAACCTGCTCATTTATTCCTTCTGTTCTTACTTTTCTTCATCCAATTCACCCCCTCTCTTTTAGGAGAGGGGGACGGGGGGTGAGGGAAAAAATTTCTTACTTCAAATGTATTACCTTTTTGTTTTTCTCCGATTAATGAGAAAAAAAATGGAACAATATTCGAACAGGTTAACGATCAGGAATTGGGCAGAGGAAGACAGGCCCAGGGAAAAACTGGTACTTAAAGGGAAAAATGCATTGAGTGATGCGGAGTTACTGGCTATTTTACTGGGGTCCGGGAATAAGCATGAATCGGCGGTAGACCTGGCAAAGAAGATTCTTGCAGAAGCCGGGGATAACCTGATCGAGTTATCGAGGCTCGGAGTTCGCGAACTGGAAGCATTCAACGGGATCGGCAAGGCCAAGGCGATCCTGATCATTGCCGCTATGGAGATGGGGAAACGCAGGATCGAGGCGGAAGTGATCGTGAAGGAAAAGATCACAAACAGTAAGGATGCATTTGAGATCTTCAGAAGCCGCATTGGTGACCAGCCCTATGAGGAATTCTGGATCATACTTCTGAATAAGGCAAACAAGGTAATCAGGAAATGCAGCATCAGCGAAGGGGGTGTTTCCGGAACTGTGGTGGATCCGAAAAAGATTTATAAGATCGCACTTGATTACAGGGCATCCTCAATCATTCTCGGTCATTATGTAAAGTAAATGCTTATGTAAAGTAAATTAGTTAACACGCTCATAGTTAGAGGCTAAACATTAAATTACTTTACATAATATTTTTAGAATTTCTTCAGCCAGTTAACCAAAGTCTCGTCTTTTGTCCAAATC
>JAPLDH010000046.1 GCA_026391355.1 Bacteroidota bacterium
TGTTCTTGAACGGCTGCCCTACTTTAAAAAGAATGATGACCTGTCGATACTGCTTCCTGCAAACTGGAAAAAAGAGCAGGATGCCAAGGTTGCTACTGGAGGGCTATGATGTAGGGAATGTAGTTTACCAACCCTTTACGTTCAGACGCCGATATTCCTGAATGACAGCATGGATATTATGGGTTTTTGGGGGCAGGCCGGGAATAAAATGTTCTTTGCTAAACCGCGAATTAATCTTGATTTCCATGCAGGAATTGTAAAGTTCCCGAAAAAGAGATCTGTCACATGGACGGGCGACCTTTACTTACGAAAAATATTATTAAGAAATCTGGAGTTGGGTATACGGGCAGAACGGAGTCCTTATTTATCAACAAAAAGCAGCCTCGACAGCAATATTATTGAAAATCATATTGCACTCTCCATAGGATGGACCGATATGAACTCCTGGAATGGCAATTTTACTGCAGAAATCAAAAATTATCCCTTTGATCATAACAATGTGATGTCAATGAATGGATGGGGGTTTGCTCCTCCTCTGAGATTTTCAGTATTTAAGTTATGGTTCGGCCTGGCATATAATTACAGTACGTCACAACAAAACCACTTCGTTGCTGAAAAGAGCCTGACAGATATCCTGTCAGATTATAATTCGACAACGCTAATCAAGGGAATTTATAATCCCTATTTTACACCTAAGGAGCAGCACGTTGTTTCGGTTGTTCTTGCATTGGCAATTCATCCTGCGAAAATTTTGGATTTCAATGTCAACATGAACCTGGGAGTCTATTCAATTGCAATGATTCCTTATTTATATCTGGATAAAAATAGCTCCGGTGATATTTACATTGTCCGTGATTTCAGTCATGAGACGTATATTCCGGTTAAGGTGACTGCATCACTCGGCCTTAAACTGGCCTCGAATATCCGGTTGCAAGCCGATTATGATTTCACCAGTACCTATTATTATATCAGACATTATACCGGACTTGGATTGAAAATAACTCTCCCTAATGGCAGTAAATAAGGAAAAAAATCTCTGGAAATTCAGCCAGTCGGAATCTCCCACTTATTGGGAAAAATTTATTTTACTGGTATTGGTAATTGCCGGTCTTATCAGTGTCGTCCAGTTTGCAGAATGGTGGTTCCGGTCTGCAAACATTTGGAACATTTATCTGTATGTAACTCTAAGTCTCTGTTTTTGGTTTGGTATCAGCAGGTTAATACTGGTCTGGATTAATTACCTGCATATTGATAAACCAAAACATATTGATCCTCCTGCTGGAATGAGTGTAGCTATTTTTACGACAAGTTCACCTAGCGAACCTCTTTCAATGTTTGAAAAAACGCTTGCTGCCTGTCGTAACATCCGATATCCACATGTTACTTATCTGCTCGACGACACGCAGGATCCTGCCTTTAAGGAGGTAGCCGAAAGGAACGGAGCTATTTGGCTTGAACTCGTTGGGCTTCCCGGAGCAAAAGCAGGTAAAGTAAACAGAGCGCTGCAAATGACCAGTGAGGATTTTATCCTGATCCTGGATCCTGATCATATTCCGTTCCCCGAATTTCTGGATCATACGCTGGGTTATTTCGAAGATGAAAGTGTTGGCTTTGTCCAGGTTTCACAGGCGTATTATAACCAATACCGTTCATTCACAGCCAAAGGCGCTGCCGAACAGACTTACACTTTTTACGGACCCACCCAGATGGGATTGTTTGGCTTGGGTTCCGGTGTCGCTATTGGCGCTAATTGCACCTTCCGGAGAAAAGCATTGGAAAGTATAGGAGGACATGGGATCGGACTGGCCGAAGATTTAATCACTTCCATCCGAATCCACAGTAAAGGCTGGAAATCGATTTATAACCCGGTCGTGGTAAGCAGAGGACTTGTACCGGAGGATTTTGGCTCTTTCTGTAAACAACAACTCAAGTGGTCCAGGGGGGTTTTTGAAGTCGGGTTTGTAGAGATGCCACGGCTCTTCAATAAACTTTCGTTTCTGCAAAAGCTCTCCTATTTTACCATCGGAACCTATTATCTGGTAGGTGTCACTTCGTTCTTTTTCTCGATACTCCCATTTTTATTCTTTTTGACAGGAATCCTGCCAGCCCGGATGTCGTTTACTGAATTTCTGATAAGGGGCTCCTTTGTTGGAATAATCTCTATCATCATTTATCTCTATGTGCAACGATGGATGTGCCATCCTGCTACAGAAAAAGGTTTCCACTGGAGAGGAATGATCCTGAAGTTCGCCACCTGGCCGGTATTTCTGCTGGGATTCCTTCTTGGGGTTGTCAATGCAGAGATACCTTATATCCCCACAGCCAAAAAAGCGGTTACGGGTCATTTTACTCCATTTGCCCGCCCCCTGCTTATCCATGCATTTCTGTTTGTTATGGTACTGGTTATCGTCATCATACGTCGAAAATATTTTATCACTGAAAGTGAATTGGTATTCACCGCTGAGCGAACCTGGGCCATGATGGGCTTTGCCTTTATTGCATTTATGATGACCCTGGGTGGAATTTATGCGGCGCTCGAAGCCCGCCACCTCAAAGAAGAGGAACCCTGGCAATCGATAGATCTGAAACAAATAAACAATAACACTAATGACTAAGAAATCAAACCGCTTACTGTTTACTCTGGGCGCATTGGTATTCGCCATCATCTTAATCCTGATCCTTTCCTTTCTCGGTGGGAAATCACGAGGTCCCCTTGAGGGAATATTTTCCAGGGCCAGTTCATTAGTGGCCAATGTGGAATCACATCTTATAATTAACCAGAGGAAAGATAAACGGGCAGATAATCTCAAATGGTTTACTTCATCCCGATTCAACAAGGATAGTCTGTTGAAATCAAAAGTTATCCTGTTGGGGGCATTCGATAATGAATCGAAAGAATCGTTTGCCAATATCATCGCTTTTGAAGACTCACTCAGGACAACCTTTTCCCTCATCCATATATATACCGCCTGGGGAGATAAGCAGGAAGAAAAATTTCCCAGGATTCAGGTCAAGGCCATTCTGGAAATGGGTTCATTACCCATAATAACCTGGGAACCCTGGTTGACCGATTTCGATGCGGAGGAGTACCCAGATCTGAGGAAGCCGGATGAACGTGATAAAGGGGGATTGGCTGATATTGCCAGAGGGATGTATGATACTTATCTCCGGGAGTGGGCAAATGACGCGAAACAGGTCAAAAACCTGATCATTCTGCGCGTGGGTCATGAGATGAATGACCCCTACCGATACCCGTGGGGACCACAGAATAATAAAGCAGCCGATTTTGTGGCTGCATGGAGACATGTCCATAACATTTTTCAATCCGTCGGGGCTACCAACATTGTATGGTTATGGTCACCTCATCCTGCATATGGGTGGTTCGATGCCTATTATCCAGGAGATAAATATGTTGATTATATCGGTGTTGGTGTCCTCAATTATGGAACAGTTGCTTCCTGGAGTCAGTGGTGGACTTTTGATGAAATATTTGGGAAGTCATATGGCTATTTAAAGAAATATGGTAAACCAATCATGATCACCGAATTTGGGTCGCTGAGTGTGGGCGGAAACCGGAGCCAGTGGTTTTCTGATGCTTTAAGAACATTGCCCTGGAAATATCCTGCGATTAAATCCATCGTCTTTTTCCATTACTCATACGATAAAACCACCACTCAACAACCTTTGAACTGGTATATTAAAAATGATCCGCAAACGGCAAGGACCATTACAAGACAAATCAGTATCTGGCCTGACTCGGTAAAGCCTAAATTAAGAAATCAATTTTAGTGATATCAAAGCGCTTTAATCGAAAAACTTTTTTATCTTTGCAGAATAAATTTATTACCAATGTACAGGTTTAACGGCAGGCATCTACCTGTCCCTGGCCAATCTATATAAAGAAATCATTTTACGTGCAAGTTTTAATCGCCCATTTCGTCTATATAACAAAATAAGATGTTCAATCAAATTAAAAACAAGACTATGCAAACGTTGAAAAGAATCACAGTGTTAATGGCAATTATGTCATTCATTGTCTATCAGGGATTCTCCCAAAATGCACCGGTAACCGGGACGCAGAAAAATTCTAAGAATACGCAAACCCCGGCTAACTTAACACCCGGAAAATTTATCGATACTAATAACGATGGAGTTTGTGACAACTATCAGGCAAGGATGAAAAATGGCCGTGGTGTAAATTTCGTTGACAAAAACGGAGATGGTATTTGTGATAACCGTCAGAATGCCGGGCAAGGAAAAGGAAATCCGAATGGCTGCGGAATGGGTTACCAGCATCGTCATGGAAGAGGTCAGGGAAATTGTTGCGGAGGTGGATATGGATACCAAAACAGACATGGTCGCGGGAATCAAAATGCACCTGCTCCTGAACCCCGGAAATCCAACGACAAGAAGTAAGAAGAAACCGGTTAAGAAAGAAGCTGAAATATTCCTGATTTTCAGAGATATTTGGGCTTCTTCTCTTTTCTCAAAATCCTCCGCAGAATGACTGAACAGGAACTGATAGATGGGATTATCACTCAAAACAAGGAAGCAATTCAAACCCTCGTCAATAACTATCAGAAAAATGTCATTAAAACTGCATATTATTTTGTTGCAAGTATGGAAGATGCTGAAGATTTGTCACAGGAGGTTTTTCTTGAAATCCTTAAATCCATCGGCCAGTATAAGAAAAACTCTTCTCTCTATACCTGGATAAACAGGATAACAGTGAATAAATCATTAGATCATTTAAGAAAGCAGAAAAGAAGAAATATCTTGCACCAGATAGGAACAATTATTCAAGTTTCACATGATGGAATGAATAGAAATAATTCTGAACCTGCAATAATGGATACCACCAACGATGATAAAGAGAAAAGAAAAATCCTCGATACTGCTGTCAATTCTTTACCTGAGAATCAGAAAATAGCATTCATTTTGAATAAATATGATGAACTGGCCTATAAAGAAATAGCTGAGATTATGAATCTGTCGCTTTCATCAGTAGAATCCCTTATTCACAGGGCAAAGATGAAACTTCAAAAGAAATTAGTGAATCATTTTTCGGAATATGCAAAAAATAGCAAATAACAAAGATTGCTTTTACGTTCGGCGTAATCTTTTTTCCTACCAGGAAAAACAACTTTCAGATACGGAATACAAAGAATTTGAAGATCACCTTCATTCATGCAAGGAGTGTGACCGGATTGTTTCAGATTTCCAATCCGTCACCTCCTTTATTGAAGAGAAAAAGTCCGTTGAGCCCAATCCATTCATCCGCACCCGTATTATGCAACGAATAGAATCCTATTTAGAACGGGTAAGAGAAAAGCCAAATCCTTTTTTTCAGAAAGTCCTTCGTCCTGTCTCAGTGACCTTCTTACTGGGCATCGCCGTTATTATTGGCTTTTCAATTGTTAAGCAAAGGGAACCTGTTATTTCTCAAAAGATAAATCATCAAAATAATATTAAGGCCATGAAATCAGGTCTTAATCTTCCTGATTTTATTGATGAGAGTAATACATTTTTTGATAATCATTAAAACCCACGCCATGAACTTCTTTTCTAAAAACAGGCTTGTTTTCTGGTTGTTGATCTTCCTGGTGGTTATCAACCTTACTGTGTTGATCACTTTTCTTGTGTTCTATTCACACATTTCTAATTCGTCAGACCAACAATTGAGAGAGAACCCGGGAATTGCATTACAGAAAGAATTATCTTTATCTCCTGAACAATCTGAAAAAGTTGAAGTCATCCAGTCCGATTACAGGAATTCAACAGACCCAATTACTGCAAACATCAGAAATTACCGTGCCCAACTTCTTGAAGAACTTGCAAAAAATGAACCTGATACAAATCTTATCAACAAGTGTATGGAAGAAATAAGCTTCTTTCAAAAACAAATGCAAATGGCTTCTATAAGACAATACATGGCTTTGAAAGAAATTTGCACTCCTGTTCAATGCCAAAGACTTTCCTCACTCTACTTTGAATTATATGGTTGCCAGGGCAAGGGTAAAGGAATGGGGCAAGGCAAAGGTATGATGCACCAATACCGGAGGGGACAAGGGCAACAGGGTCGGGGAAATAGGATTGGAAATGACAGTTCAGCGAAATAGGTAACGCTAAAAAGCCACGATCAATCAGCAACTCCCGCCTGCTTTGAAAAAATCATTCGCAAGGCCACAAGAATTAATAATATCCCGAATATCTTCTTCATAAGATTTTCCGGCAGCTTTAATGCTATCATTGAACCGAAATATCCACCTGCCAAAAACGCCAATGCAATGATAACTGCATACCAGATGTTCACCTCTCCTGCCTTGTAATAATTATAAGCAGCAAAGAGACCTATCGGAGGCAGCATTATTGCAACACTTGTTCCCTGGGCAGTGTGTTGATCAACTCCCAGGAAATAAACCAGTGCGGGTACCATGATAAGGGCACCACCAACACCGAACATTCCTCCAAACACTCCGGCCATCAAACCGATAATGACCAGAATAATTATCGTAGTCAGATTCATATTCTTACCCATTTTATAAAGAATCAATAACACGTTTTAATTTTTCTGTTATTTCCAAAGCGATTGATTCAAGATCGTTGTTCTGGATTGCTATCATCGATGCAACAGGGTTTACGGCGGAAACTTCCGTCTTTCCATTTCCCTGGTCTATCACTACGATGTTACAGGGTAACATCGTGCCGATTTTGTCTTCTGCCTGTAGCGCTTTATAGGTGTAATCCGGATTGCAGGCTCCGAGTATCCTGTATTTTTTAAAACTGATACCCAGCTTTTCATTCAGTTTTTCATGAATGTTAATTTCCGAAATGATACCGAATCCTTCTGATTTCAAAGCATCTGTCGTCCGCTGAACAGCTTCGTCAAACGGTGTTTCAAGTGTTGTAGTGAAATAGTATTTCATATTGTTCCGAGGTTAAGTGGTTCCGTGGTTACAAAAGTACAAAAAAGAAAAGTGATAATAAAACGATTTAAGTGATATTAAAGCGCTTTAATTCAAAAAACTTTTTTATCTTTGCAGCACAAAAATTTAAACCATGGAAGAAACCTGTTCAGTAAAAAAGAAGCCTAAGACATTTAAGGAGTTCATTATATCCTCCTATTTTCTGAGACCATTTCTGGGTATCGTTATCGGCGGAGTTGCCGGATACCTGTATTATCATTTTATTGGATGCGCATCTGGATCCTGTGCCATTACGGGCAATCCATTCATGAGCACACTCGCCGGCGCTTTCCTAGGATTTTTCATCCTCAATAGCCCCTGCAATAAATGTTAAATGCAGGAATGTAGGAATTTAGGAATGCAGATATTTTTTTAACCAAATAAAATTGTTGTTATGAAATCAAACAATACGAATGTCGTCCACCTGAACAAAAGGGAATTCAAGGAAAAGATCTTTGACTATACACTCAGTAAAGAATGGAACTATAAAGGTGATATACCTGCAATAATCGATTTCTATGCTGACTGGTGCGCACCTTGTAAGATGGTCTCCCCTGTTCTTGACGGGCTTTCGATCGAATATCAGGGGAGAATAAAGATATATAAGGTAAACACGGAAAAAGATCCGGAAGTAGCAAAAGTATTCGGGGTTTCGAGTATCCCTACCTTATTGTTCATCGCTCAAACGGGGAAACCTATGGTGGTCAGGGGAACCCAATCGCGCCAATCATTGAAAAGCAACATCGAACGGATTTTACCCAGAGAGGAAAAACGCTTTTTAAACAAATTAATATCCTTAAAATGGTAAGGGTAGTTTAGATAACTTTGCAATTTTAAAAATCATTAAAAATCAAACACTATGAAAAACAATATGGGTTTAATAGACAAGGGGATAAGGATTCTGATTGCTGCACTGGTAATCGTCCTCTATTTTACAAATGTAATTTCCGGAATACTCGCTATAATATTATTGATCTTCGCTGGTATCTTTATCCTGACCAGCTTCTTGAGTTTCTGCCCATTATATCTTCCTTTTGGAATCAACACCCGAAGCAAAAAATAGAGAAATCAAGAATTTGCAAAATACTTCACCTTAATTCTCAGGGCTACATTGACAAGGCCTATCAGTACAGGTACCTCAACCAATGGTCCGATCACTGCTGCAAAGGCTTCCCCTGAATTAATGCCAAAAACTGCAATTGCAACCGCTATTGCCAGTTCGAAATTATTGCTGGCAGCCGTGAAAGAAAGGGTGGCCGATTGTTCGTAGGTGGCCCCTACCCTTTTGCTCATATAGAATGAGACCAGGAACATGATCACAAAATAAATGCTTAATGGAATGGCAATCCGGATCACATCCAACGGGATCTTTACAATATATTCTCCTTTCAGTGAAAACATCACCAGGATTGTAAAGAGCAGTGCAATCAATGTAAGCGGACTGATCTTCGGAACAAATTTAGTGTGATACCACACTTTGCTTTTCACCCTGATGAGGATAAAACGGGTGAGAAATCCTGCCAGGAAAGGGATCCCGAGGTAAATAAATACACTTTTGGCGATCTGTTTTATAGTTATGGCTTCAACCGCACTGTTGGTAGGCAGACCAAACCATGCCGGGAATACTGCTATGAACAGATAGGCATAAACGGAAAACAGCAATACCTGGAAGATGGAGTTGAAGGCCACAAGCCCGGCGCAATATTCAGTATCGCCCTTTGCCAGTTCGTTCCATACGATCACCATGGCAATACAGCGGGCCAGTCCGATCAGGATCAAACCATACATATAATCGATGTTGAACTGCAGGAAGATGATGGCCAGCAGGAACATCAGCACCGGACCGATGATCCAGTTCTGCACAAGCGATAATCCCAGTATCTTCGTGTTTTTAAATACGTCCCCCAGTTCTTCGTATTTGACCTTTGCCAGGGGCGGATACATCATCACGATCAGTCCGATGGCAATGGGAATGTTTGTCGTTCCCGACGACATTGAATTCCAGAATCCGGCAATACCGGGGAAAAGCCATCCCCAAAATACTCCAATGGCCATCGCCAGGAAAATCCATAATGTGAGATAGCGGTCCAGAAATTTTAGTTTTGTCTTCACGGTATCAGATTTGAAAATTTGACATTTTGAAGATTTGAAGATGAGTGGATTTGAAAATTCTTATAGATTTATCCGCATTGATAATCATTATCTACATTGATCTTTTTTATAAAACAGTTGGCTGCCTTTTCAAATTCTTTGATCTTTTCCGGATTCAGGCAATAATTAACCTTTACCCCGTCCACATGTCCCTGGATCAAGCCTGCATTTTTCAATTCTTTCAAATGTTGGTTAACGGTGGTTCGGCTCAAGGGTAATTCATCAGAGATGTCTCCTGTGATACAAACCTTGGCTTCAGCAAGGTATTGTAAAATTGCCAGTCTTGCCGGATGAGCCAGGGCTTTGAATAAGACTGCAGTCGAATTTAATTTTGGATCAAAAAGACCCGTTTTTGCGTATGCCATATTCTTTTTTTTACAAAGATAATTTTAGAATCAATAACTTAAAAACCGGTTGTCACAATCTTACCATCATTCAAGTGTAATTTCATTGTACCATATTCTGCTGCAATCGGGCTATGTGTTACCATAATGATGGTAATTTTATTTTCCTGGTTGATTTTCTTCATGAATTCCAATATTTCAAGAGATAATGTTGGGTCAAGATTCCCAGTTGGTTCGTCGGCCATGATGATCTGAGGATTGTGGATGATCGACCGGGCGATTGCAACCCTTTGCTGTTGCCCGGCAGATAGTTCCCGGGGAAGATGTTCCATCCTGTCAGATAACCCTATATAATCAAGAATTTCACCGGCACGTTTAAACTGCTCCTTTCCTGGTATTTTTTCAAGTGCCAATGGAATCATCACATTCTGGATAGTTGTAAGATAAGGGATCAATGCAAAACTCTGAAGAATATAGCCGACCGATTTTTTACGAATATCGGTAAGGTGACAATCGTTGATGTTGTCAATTCTTTTTCCATCGAAAATAATGTTTCCTGATGTTAGCCTGATCAAACCAAAGAGTGCCAGCAACAGAGTACTCTTTCCTGATCCTGACGGACCAGTCACCGTGACAAAATCACCCTTATTAACGCTGAATGACACATGATCGAGTGCGTTGATCAACCCACCCTTATGATGATATTGTTTTACGATATTTTCTCCTTGTAAAATCATCGTTCAATCCTCCTGTAAGTTAGTATGAGGGTCAAATTTAGCAGCCAGATATGTTGGGAACAATGAACCTGCCAATGAAATGGCTACGGATAACAGGATCGACCATAAGAGGTAAATATAGACCGGTTTTACAATAATACCGGCAAGATAGGGGCCTAAAATAACACCAGCCAGTGTTCCTAACAGATAGCCGAGGATTCCCCCTGCAACTCCAAGAACCAGCGCTTTTAAAATAAACATCATATAAATTGTTGAACGTTCCGCTCCCATCATTCTTAAGATACCAATTTCCCGTTTCCGCTCATTGACATTCGCCCAGATGTAGTTACCAATCGATATCCCGCCAACGAAAAAGATGATGATCAGCATAACCAAAGTAACTCTCTTCATCAACTGATTGGTCTCAATTTGTGTTGAAACGATTTGGCCAATGGTCGTAACCCGGGTATCGGGAAGGATATTGCGCAATTTTCCCAGCAGTCCCTCTGAAATGGCATTGCAACAACCCATGATCTCAATGGCAGATACCTGGTTTTCGATCCCCAAAAGTTGCTGTACATCCCGCAGGTTTGCGAAAATACGGTCATCATCGACCGTTCCGGTCTCCGGAAGTATTTTTACTACTTTGAAATCTTTTCCCATTATGTCAACAGATCTACCTGCAGTAAGATGTAAAAGTTTCGCAACCTGGGAACCCGCAATACAATCCTTGGTATTCAATGTATCGAAGGCTTTGCGTTTTAGCTTTTCATCTTCAAAACCGTGCGATTTGGTCGTTGATTGGTTTGGTGCACAGGCTGTCTTTAACTCTGCGCCTAATAATCCTGATGACTGCCACAAAGGTTTGGATGCGATTTCGCTCTTTGGAAGTATCCCGGTAAGAACGACGGACTGACCACCCACTTTAACCCTGCGGGTCAGTTTTGGAGACATGTTATCCACACCGGCAATTGTGGAAGTAAGGATCCGTTCCACATAATCCATCGGTAAGGTAGGAGCATCAATATCGGAAGTATAATAGTTATCTATGCTTGCTCCTTGAGGTAAGACAAGAATATTGGCACCAAGATTATCAAGATTTCTGGCAACATTCTGTTCGGAAACAACAGAAACACTTTGAATGGCCACAATTACAGCAATACCCAGGGTAATGGCCAATAATCCGGTAATCAACTGTGACTTCCGTTTCCATAATTCTATCAGGACAAGTTTTGAAATTGTCATCGTCAGAGAGTTAAGAATTAAGAGTAATCCTATTTACAACCGCTTTTTGATGCTCCACCGGGACAGCAACCTCCTGCCGGCGCTTTCTTTGCTGTGCTCACAAGGGTATTCACATCTGTCAGGCCAGTATATGTTCCGGCAACTTGTCCCGCCTTATTGATTACATAGGTTACAGGCTCCTTAGCGGTCAGGTCGCATTTCAGGGTTTGTAATAATTTTGTCTCTTTTTTATCATCCAATGCAACCATCACCGTCACACTTTTATTATCCATTTTGTTGCAAGCCACGGCACAATTGTCCATAATACTTTTCTTTGAAGTCATGGACTCATTGTAAACTACGACATAAACTGATTTTCCATCTGCCAGCGCTTTGATTAATTCAGAGGTTTTGGGTGAAGGAATCAGTTCTATTACCTTCTCATCTGTAGCATCTTTCAAAACAAGACCACCGGCAGTTGTTCCATTCTTATCCAAAACAAGGATCAAGGGTAATGGAGCTCCGGTCAGACGATATTTTGTAACCAATGCACTATTGGCGGCATCTGAAGTATTCATTTTTATAACCACAGAAGAAGCTTTGAGGCCTTTCTTAGCATCATTGGCAATTGTAAATGCTTTGTCTGCATCAGCGCCAGTGGCATTGTAAGCAACAAGAAAGACAGCTTTGCCGGATTTGGTAGCTTTCTCTATTTCTGCAAAGGTCTGCGCATTAACCCGGACTAATCCTGTAAACAGAAGAAACAGGAAGATGATGGTTTGAATTTTTTTCATAGTTGTTGAATTTTTAGTATAACGCAAATATACGTTATATTTTAAAATGACGTAATAATACGTCAAACATTTTAATTAATCTTTTTCATCGAGTTTCTTCCTGCTCTCAGAGCGATAAAATCTATCTTTTTTGTCAGTCTCAGGGAAACGGCATAGCCGAATGACATCTGTATGCTATTATAGTATTTGTAGATGGGTACATCAGCGTATGCAGATATATACCAATTGTGTTTAAAAGCATATGTCAGTTGTGGGGTGAAGAAGATCACATGATACCCTGAAGCGTCTATGATTTCATTATTCTCCCGGGTGGATTTGGCCCTGTTTTCATAGCGTAACTGAAGGTCTATGCCAACCCTTTTCCATACCTGGTAATTGAAGTACAATGCTCCGATCCATTGGTCCCCGTACTTGTAATAGAAGTTATCCGATTCGATCAGTTGTGAATATTCATAAGAAGAAAATCCTGCCAGAGCAATTTTCCCAATGCCTTTTGAAACAAAAATAGTTGCAATGTACCCGTATCCTCCTGAAGATGGTTGGACTGAGATGGGCAACTGAACATTATCCACTTCCTGGTCAAACACTCCGACCGGAAACTTTACTCCTATGGTTGGGGAAATGGAAAGGCGCAACCTTGAATTGCTGTATGCGTTGAATTTAAGATATAATGCTGCATCACCCAAACCATGACCACTGTAAGAATCAATGCCAGGGTTTTTGAGTGTTTTATTAAAAAAATAGCCCAAATCGGTAAGGACAGTAAGCCAATTGGTCACTCCATAACCGATTTGCAGTTCGGTGTAATTACTGTAAGCTGCCTCCCGGAACGGCAATTCTCTGAAAGGGCCATCCTTTAAATAATATGAGCCGGAATGGCTGTATCTGTATGCCAGCGAAGTGGTTAAAACCCTGGATGGAAGGGCGGGTTGCTCAGCGTCACTGATGAACGGATTCCCGGAAGTGCAACATTGTGCCCGTGCTCCGGAACCATTGATCAGGAAGAAAATCAGTAATAAAAGCCCTGTATAACGAGCCATAATTTCAACTATTTATTTTCTGATGGATAGGGATAGACTCGTATCATGATCGTATCGGATACTTCTCCGGTTTCATTGAAAACCCTGCAGGTAATTGTATTATGTCCGGCACAGCTTGTACAGGCATTATATTGTACAACCTTTCCGTTCCCCAATATCCTCCCGTGATTGGCCACCCACCCATATTGTAAGTTTTCCCCGGTAGCTTCCACCGAAATCTCGGTTATTTCATATGCCTTAACCGGATTGATTGAGGCCGAGAGACTCACTATTTTTATACTCTCAGAAAGAGTGGGATCACTCTTTTTTGAACAGGCCCATAGGCTGAATGTTACAAATGCAAAAACAATGTATCTACTTTTCATGGGAGTGTGTTAAAAACTAATTTTTTGAAATTCCTTGTTCAAATCATCAAAAGAAAAATAACCTGTATGCCGGAATACTTCCTTACCCGAAGCATTTAGTAACACCTGAGTTGGAATGGCAGCAATTCCAAAGTATTTCATCATATCCTGGTTTTCAGGAAGAAGAATATTAAGAAATTTCACATTCACTTTTTGAGGATAGTTTTCTTTGACCTCCTTCATTACTACTTCCATTTTCCTGCAGGAAATACATCCTTTTGCCCCAAACTCCAGAAAAGTAGTTGCAAATCCTTCCCCGTTTTTCTGATAATTGAATGCAGAATCAACGATCTGTGCAATACTTTTTTTAATTCCTATGCCGGCTTGCTCTTTCATCTTTTTGGAAACAAAGCTATTCATGCTACCTCTGAAAACAATAAGCAATACGAAAAAAAGAACAGCCAGAACAATGAAGGTGATGTTCAGAATCTGTTTAAATCGAAATGTATTGTTATTTGATGAATTCATTGATCTTGGCTGTGAGCTCTTTTTCAAATCTTCCGGTATCGTTTGACTTGGCAAAGTCACTAAGAATGGAGGATACATCAATTGACGTCACCTTTTTTCTTTTAGTTTTTTCAATTATAAGGGTTTGCGATTGAGCATTGTACTTTTTGATCAGTTCATTGTTTGTAGTGTCGCTAAGTTTAACTTGCCTGAATTTCACACATCCATCGGCCCAGTTTTTCTCAATGATCTCTTTGACTTTTGCTTCAAGCGTATTACATGCCCTGCCTTTGCAGCATGCCAAATTTGCTTTGAAATACAGAACTTCAACTCCGCTCTTCTTTTGCTGGGCAAAGGTTGTTGCTGTTCCAGCTATTATAGCCAGTAACAGGATAATAAGACTCTTTTTCATATCACATGTTTTTTATGGTGGTTTTTTAATAACTTGTCTGCTTGTTTACAGATATCATCTATTGGTCGCTACCGCAGCTACAACCACAAAACGATTTTCCGGAATAGGAATCCGGATTGATGCTTCCAATCATTCTTACTATCTCAGTTGCGATTTCATCTATCATTTGAAGATGTTCTTTATTCAGATCTTTATTCCTGACGATTTTTTTGTTAAGTGCATTTTCATTCCCTATGATTTTCGAAACATCAATAAAACCGGAGATCTTACCGCTATACTTTTCAGTGCTTCTTTTAGCGCAAAGTTTATCGCAGCCGTCAACCGATATTGTCGGAAACACTTTTGCAAAATTTCGTTCTTCTTTGCCGCCCGCAAGATATAGTGGCAGACAGAGTGTTACAGTTTCAACCAGTTTTAATTCCTCAAGAACTTTTCTCGTTGCGAGCCTTGAAATAGTTCCGCCGAGACATTCCTCGCCGCTGCATGATACTACGCCTACTTTCAATTCAGACATGAATACTCCTCCTTAATTAATTTCATTTATTTTTTTCGCGATCTTCTCAGCGATTTCACTCATTACGGCTTCGCTGTCAGCATTAAGTTGTGTTGGTGAACCAAACTTTTTTCCTTTATGTTCCTTCACCGTGTCCAGGACTTTCATTTCTTCTACTACTATTCCACCAGCTATTGAGACATTTTTTGAGGCGCACATTTTTGGGCAACCGTCAACGGTAATGCAATCAAAGCCTTCGATTTTAACCTTAACTTCTTTATCACCGGTTACTATGTAAGCGAGGCAAACAGTTTCTGATTTTTCCGGACATAATTCAAAAACTGTTTTCAAAACTGCTTCTCTTGCCATTAGTCCATATACCTTACCAATGCCACTGCAGGGAACAACTTTCACTTTTTTATCCATTTACGTCCTTCACCTTATTTTTCACTATTTCAAAATATTTATCGAAACCGATTAAGAGTTCTTTATCGCTCTCAAAATCGGTCAGTTCAAGCTCTGCAATCCAACCCGATTCATACGGGTTTTCATTGATGAGTTCCGGCTGTTGTACAATCGTTTCATTGATGGAAATGACCTTACCGCTTACAGGTGAAATTAATTCAAAGACGGACTTTGATGATTCGATCTCTCCAACTTCCCCGAATTGGTCAATTTCCGCACCTATTTCGGGTGGTGTAAAATATAAAATATCGGAAAGGTTTTGTTGAACGAAATCGGTAACGCCTATTCTGGCCCGGTTTCCAATTACATAAACCCAGCAGTCATTTTCATTAAACCAGACCTCCTGATTTTTTGGTACTCTGAAAATGAATTTGCCATTCTGATAGGTTTCATATTCGAATTTAACTAAGAAGCTTGTCTCAACAGAAGACTGCGTAACCTTAACTTCGGTATTGTTCAGCCCGTTCTGGATGATTTCAATAAGAGCATTTTCATTCTCCAGAAGCCTGAGATTACTCCCTAATTCAATTTTATGTTTTTTTGCTTCTTCAGTTATCGTTACCTGCCTGGAAATTTTCAAGTTTTTTTCCGCAGAAAGCTTACTCGCGCATCGGGTCTGGCAGCCATCTATAACTAAAAGAGGATGTTTGCCGGCGATTTTATTATATTTTGCTTCAGCAACTCTGTAATACACAGGGCAAATAATTTCATTTTTAGGGTTCTCGCATAATTTTATCGCTATTTCCCTTGAAATTACACCAGCGCATTTATCCAATCCATTACATGGGAGGATGGCATAATTTTCAACCATTGCTTTCCATCTCCTTTCTTATTTCCCTGATCCTTTGCGTCGTCGCATTTTTATCAGGAAAAGATAGTGCGTCGGGGCCACAAATCTTCGAGCATGCCCTGCAGAAAACAACACAATTATTCGCATTCCTGATGATTAATTTGATGTCTTCGGTTTCCCTGACCTCAAAAACTTTATGAGGACAGAATTTCACACATTCCATACAATAATCGCATTTTGTATAATCGATTGTCGGTTTCCAATCGATTTTATCGCGTTCAACTCCCATGAATGTAGTCTCGCTCATTTTGACTCCTCCAATTTTTCAAGCGCTGCACTTACTTTTTCAATTGCCTGGTCGGTCGTCATATCCCGCACATCGATTGCGGTTAAATCTTTGTTTACATCGAGACCGGCTTCTGCAAAAGCGTCTTTGAACATCTTACGCTGCATATTCAGAGCACAGGCTCCGATAACAACTTTCCGATGCGCTTTAAGATAATCATGTAAAAACCGGTCTCCGTCTTCCTCACAAAGTTGAGGATGGATAAATCCATATTCAACCGGCAATTCGATTCTCACTCTGTTTATAAAGTCCCATATATCCATTTGCGAAAATCCGGGACATTTCCCCGTGCAAACGCACATAATGAAACCAGGTTTTTCCTTTTCTGACATAAATTCAATTTTCTAAAGGTCAGTTTTTTGTAGAAATCCGAAACGATAAATTAAAAAAGTGTAACCTTTTTCTATATGAAAAATACCGTTATGTAATAAATCCCGACCAGTATAAACACTACCGCCACTACTCTCCGGAACCACAATTCGAATAGTTTTATCCGATCATAAAGTTTACCTACATTCCCGACCGCGTACGCAAGCAACCATGCAAAGATGATCACCGGCAGGCCTGTTGCAATTGCGAAAACTACCGGTAAATACAAACCACTTGCACTGGCAATAGTCATTGGAATCAACATAGCAAAATAGAGTACACCGCTGTAAGGACAAAATGCCATTGCAAATACCATCCCCAACAATAATGTCCCCCAGTAGCTTCGCTTGCTGTGTTCTCCCATTTTCTCAGTTAAACCAGAGAAACCAGGGAATTTAATCTTAATGAAGTCGAGCATAAAAAGACCTATAATGATCAACAAAGGACCCAATAATTTTTCTCCCCATCCCTGAAAGAGCATTGAAACATGCATTTTACTGGCCCCAAAAAAGAGGATTACTCCTAAACCAGTATAAGAAATCGCCCGGCCAAGAGTGTAAACCAATCCTTTCAGAAAAACCCGTCTGCGGTTTTCAATATCACGGCTGATAAACCCAATAGCTGAGATATTGGTTGCCAAGGGACAAGGGCTGATCGCCGTCATCAATCCCAGAATGAAGGCAGTCAGTGCAGCATAGTGGGAGTTTTCGAGAATAGTTTGCAGCCAATTCATGATTTGAAGATTTGAAAATTATTTTACCATCCCGTCTATCGCCTTCTTAATCTCCGCAGTCAGTTTATCCGGATCATTATTCGCATACAAAAACCCTTTCTCCGTCAGGTCAACACGCTTATCACCGCAGGTCACCAAGAGGGTCTGGCCTTCAACCTTATGCATGGTACCGATCTCCTCGCCGGCTTTTTCGTCAAGATTGATACTCTGAAAGGAGATCTCTCCCTTTTTCAGTTTATCTGCATACAGCGTTTCAACGGCTTTCTTAGCAGTCTTTTCCAGGTTCTGACAAGTCATACACCGCCGGGTAAAATGGAAATAGAAAACTTCAATTTTTGCTGTTGTTGCAGGAGTTCCGGCCAACATAACTGATACCGTAAACAGTACCAGTAAAAACAAAACACTTTTTTTCATAGATGATATTTATTTTGTTAGTAATTGTTTGATTTCATCGGATGAAGGCACACGCCCTTTTACAATGACTTTTTCATCCACAACAAGGGCTGGGGTCGACATTATCCCATATTTCATGATTTCCATAATGTCTTCCACCTTGGTAATAGTGGCAATGATGCCGTTCTTTTCTACCACTTCACGGGTTATTTTTTCCAGGGTTCTGCAATTTGGACAACCGGTACCCAGAATCTTAATTTCCATTTTCAAGGTTTATAATTTGTCATACTTTATCATCTTCAATTTCAAATCACCACATTAGTACATCAGCACATCAGCACATTATCTCATTTTCTAAAAAATCCGTCAAAAAGCTTTTGAGCCTCTTCCCAGTGCTCCTTATTGATACAATATTTAATGTAGGGAGGGTTGATCTCGCCCTGGATCAGACCGGCTTTTTTCAACTCCTTGAGATGTTCTGAGAGTGTTGACCGTGCAATAGGAAGTTCTTCTGCCATGTCGCCACTATAACAGCATTTACCAATGTTGTCGGCGAGAAAGTCCAGGATGAAAATCCTAACCGGATGTGCCATTGCTTTTGCATACCGTGCCATTTTTTCCTGGTTCACCGTGAAATATTTCTTTTCTGTAATCATATCATTTTGTATTTCGTAGAATAACGAAACAAAAGTACACTTATTTTAAATACAATGACTTTTTTTGGAGTGATTTTGGAGAGGCAAAAGGGACATGGTTCCACTCTGACCATTCTTCACCTAATCAAATGCTTTGATTGTTCCCGGCTGGGCTTATTTTGGATTACCGGTAAATAATGATTTTCTTATTCTCTTCGAAGTTTGAAGTTTTGATGTGTAAGAAATAGATGCCGTTTTTAATGCCACTAATATTAAAATTAGTTGATTTGGTTTGCAAAATTGTTTGTCCCAAGGTATTGATCAAACTGACCTGGAAGAAAATATTTACTCCATTATCAACAAACAGTTGATGGATAGGTTTAGCCCAGCCCTGACGGTTTGCAGTAAAACCCCAGGTAATACTATCAGCTTCGTATCCTCCCCATTCATAATACCGGGCAGTTAAAATTCCACCTCTTCCTTCTCCTCGGGTATGATGGGCAAAGACAAATTTGTATTGTTCAGTGCTGTTTTTAAGTGTATTTTTAAGCCACTGATACTGTGTGTTTCCCAATGTCCATGCCCATTTTTCGGGCTTTGCAGAGTGGCATACGTGGCTAAATTATCGGGTGGTCTCCTCCGAAATTATCACCCAAAGTCAGCATAAAGTCGGGATTATCCTTTGCCTGGTTTGCCAATGTGATCTGATACAAACCCCGGGCACCTTTTTTATCACAAAGATGTTCATCTGCTTCCACAGTAAAAGTAAATGTCTATCCGGTTGCCCGTTGAGTATGAAAGGAATGTTCTGTTCCGGAAAGAAAAGAGTCTGATCCGGTGGCACGGTATCGCTCTCAAGATAAACAGCCTGACAAGGAGTAATTTATTCCTGGAAAATACAAATGTAATAAGGATTAATCTAAGCCCTTCCTGATAATTACCGGATAACGGTCATCCTTTTCGTCTCTGAATTATTTCCGCAGGAGAGCGTGTAAAAATAAATTCCGCCATCTAATCCTTCACTGTTAAAATTGTACTGATAGCTTCCGGGGACCTTGTCTTCATCAGCAATCACTGAGATTTTTCGCCCATATAGATCAGTGATAAAAAGCCGGACATGACTTCTTATAAATAAAGTAAACCTGATCGTAGTCGCGGAATTAAAAGGATTCGGATTGTTCTGGTTTAACAGGAAGATGGTTGAATTTTTACCCGGATTATCCGGGATACCGGCAGGAAAGCATTCTATCGGGTCGCCCGGAGTCAGATCTTTTCCAGTAAATGCCGGATAATCGGGAGGGTACCTGTACACCCTGAAAATTGAATTCTCGGTCTCATCCGGATGTGAAGGATCGTGCGGTATCGAATCATACCGGCACAGCGTCCCGGTATTAATGGTTGGGTTGACGTATTTCCAAACGACAAGTCCTGCAGGAGTAACTTCCGTGAATGTTCCGAGCGGACCATTATCGATTAATGTATTTCCATTTTGTAAGCGTTGAGCGCCAGAGATATCGCTTGCAAAAAGTGATTCCGGAGGATCCGCTACATAAGTCCAGGCCAGGGATGTCGGACCATATGCCATTCCTGTCAGAAGTGTATAATTCCCGCTGCCATCCACCGGAGGCGTTATTTCGTCAATGGTAGAGTAACCCTGCTGAATACCGTTGTTGAAGCAGGTGAAATCACCGGAACCGGGACAATCCGTATGTACCCACTCCACATCATGCTGTTCATCAAATTTCCGATCATTATTTGTCCCCCTACCATAGGTCAGAGGATTTCCCCAGCGATACAGGAGATCGCCTCCCTTCCCATGGGTACCGCCAGTGTGGCTCGCCGACTGGGCTGTTGTGGTGCTGTGATCAATAACCCAGACCTCGCTGTTCCCCCTTACACTTAATGCAATCTCATCAAAAGCAGGATTGTAATCAATACAATTCATGTGATTCCAGAACTGGGGCAGCAGCCGGTGATCGCCATCGCAATCGACCAGCTCAGGATGTGCATTCACTACCCCATAATTGTTTTTTAAAGGATCATAATCCTGGATCAGGTGATCCCATACATGCCATTCCCAAACAACATTCCCTCCGACCGGAAATGTCGGTTGTATTTCAATCACACAATCCGGGCACATATTTCCGTTCTGGAAAATATCCTGGGAAAGTTTGCCCGGATCAAAACCAGCTGCAAGCACATCGGCAAGCAATTTTTTTTCCGCCACCAGCATGATGATATTACCATTCGGGAGCCGTTTAAAATCATGGTGCTGCGTATAGTCAGCCGTTGAATAATTGAATTCCCAGATGAGGTTGTCATCCCATGTGTATTCTTCGATCCTGCCTCCTTCTCCTCCTCCCAGGCCCAGCTGGCCTTGTATCTCACAGCTCCTTAAAAGATCCCCGTTTTCCAGCAGGTAAACCGTTTGTCCCGGTGCATAGGTACTCGCGGTCCATTCATGGATCTTCCGGCCTTCATTATCGATTATGTATGTCATCGTGTTGTGCTTCGGGGCAAATACAGTATAACCGACGAATGCATTGGCAGTATCATTTAGAAACAACCCTACTGTCTGGTTCTGACTGTAAGCACTTCCTGCTCCGATGAATATCATCCCAATGATCAACATATTTATTTTCATATTTTTCATTGTTTATCAGGTTATTTAATCAGTATGATTTTTTTTGTCGAAATTCGGACTCCATCTGAACAGGTACAGAAATAGACTCCGCTGCTTTCACGGTCCCCATTCCAGGCCGTCGTATACCATCCTGGGTTTTTCGTTTCATCCGCCAGGATGGAAACGGTTTGGTTGTATAAATTGCTGATTTTTATTGTAACATGGGAGGTCACAGGGATGTAATATTTGAGGGTCGTCGAATGGCTGAACGGGTTTGGAAAATTTTGCAGCAGCAGGCATGTACCACTTCCACTGTCTCCCGGTCCATTTATTTCGAGCGGGAAGGAATACTGCCGGGCAACCCTGAATCCAACATGATACCAGGGATGATTAGGATCCTGGGGTCCCCGGAAATAAGAAGGATCCCGATTTGAAACCCTTGAATGCCCGTCATTTACCCCGTTTGAATCAATGCCGTTGTACCAGTTCCCACCGCGCATGCCACGGTAGGCCTTACCATCCGGCATCACAGAGCCTGCGTCTGGACCTTTGGGATTGTCATAGGGACTCAATTCGTAATAATTACCTGCGTACCAATCGTTGACGAATTCCCAGACATTACCCTGGAAATCGTAAAGTCCAAAACCATTTGCACCATCCGTTGTCTGGTAGGTTGAAGCACTTCCAGGCCAGTTATAATCTGACTTCTGCTTCAATGTTCCGTCATAGAACCCTGCCGGGGTTGTCAGAGGATAGGCGCCTGTTTCATAAGGATCACCTGAATTCGGCAGATTCGCCTGTGTTATGTCAACTGTATTCCCGTTCTCAAATTTTAAATATGGATCCGTATACCCTCCCCTTCCTGCATATTCCCACTCGGCTTCGGTCGGAAGGCGATACCCGTTACTGTTAAAATCGCACTCCCACGTCGTTGTATTATAACATTTCGACAAGCCATTCTGACTGCTTAGCCAGTTACAATAAACCGCTGCCCCGTACCACATGACGCCAACAACCGGGTGAGAAGACCTGAAATCGGCCATCGAAAAAACGCTTCCGTCGTACCCGATACTGTAATACGGCGCATCCTGATAGGTATAGTAAAGCGTATTGGTGTCGCCGGCGAGATGAACCTTGTTGTTGGTCACCTGGATCGACCCTGATAGTAACAATGTATTCAGGAAGGTCATAAATTGCTCGTTCGTGGTCTCTGTTACAGACAGATAAAGGGAGTCGATCTTCACCAGGTGAATGGGTATTTCATCGTCAGGATGGCTGGGATCGTAATGTCCGTTGTGGTCACCCATCTCATATTCACCCCCGGGAATCCCGAGTTCAGATATGTTCATGCTTTTATTATCCAACCCGCCTCTCACAAGAATAACATGTTCCTTCACGCTCTTGTCAGTTTGTGAAACAATGCCGTAATCGACATTTATATCCCAGGCTTTTGAAGCCGTCTGGAATAAAGTAGTGGAAGACCAGTAATTACCTGAAAGAATATTGATAAAAAAGTTCTTATCGAATGATGGTTTGAAAAGTGTAACCTCATTTAAGGACTGAAGTTCTTTGACATTGGGCACTCTCCAGTCATTGTTGCCGGCAAGGGATATGCTTTTGCTGTAAATAAGAGCATCCTCCCAGGTCAATGTATCATTCGTCTGAATTTTCTGCCAGGTCAACCCGGTAAAATTATCGGCAATAGTTCCATCTCCATTATCGGTGAAGTGTGAAACATTGAATATTGTTGATACCAGGTCTCTTACAGCTCTTACCTGGAATGATTTTATTCCGCCGGCGCTGATGGTTTCTGTTTTCGGATGAGCCCCGATGCCACCACCGGCATTGACCACCCATACTTTTGTTGAATCATCAGCCCTTTTCTCACTGGTCCACCAGTATTCAGCCTGTGTTTTTGTGAAGATGGAAGTGTCGAGCGCCGGATTAAGATGGTTATAGTTATTTATACTGAAGAGTTCGATGCCCGTAGGGAGACGCCAATCGGTATATCCGCCAAGTATCAGATTGCTGCAATAGGTAATGGTATTCTCAAAGGTCATCTCGCCGCCATCAACTTTCTGCCACATCAATAAAGTATTATTATCCGTAATGGTCCCGTCTCCGTTGTCGGTGAAGGATGACGGATTGATGAGATAGTCGGCATCCTCACCCGGTGTGGAGGTGTAGCTTCCGGTTTGACCTGAATCCTGAAGCTTGAACGGCAGCAGCTTCTGAGCGGATAGATGAGAAATCGATAATCCTGTAAGCGTAGTGATCAGTACCCATATTTTCAATTGTCTTATCATAATGTTCTCTTCTTAAATTTAGTGACTACAAATCATCTTCATGGTTTTTGCATCATTTCCCACGGTCATTCTGCAATAATAAATTCCGCTTATGAGTGACAGATTATCCGAATTAACCGAAACATTATATTTTCCGGATTTTTGATATTGGTTGACAAGTGTAGCCGATTCCCTTCCGAAAATGTTGTAAATTTTAATCTGAACTTTATTGGCCAAAGTGATCGTATAGTTTATTGTTGTGGTCTTGTCAAATGGATTGGGGAAATTCTGTCCTAGTTGAAATGATGCCTGTTTTTCAGATCTTTCTTCAATCCCTGCTGGAAATGGCTGAATCGTATAAGAGTATGCTACATCTCCGTTCTTTTGGGTGGCATTTTCTTCAGTAGGAAGGAATGTCTTGACATAATCGACTTTCACGGTCGAATCAGTAACCTTTACCAACAAGTACCCCCGGCTGGGCATCAATATCCCATTCACATATCCGTACTGAAGTCCTGTGATAGTGGTAATATTTTTGGAAGATGGTTGTGGAACCTCCTGGTACACGATCCCGTCCTTATCCTGCTTGGCATAACAATGATCATGACCGTGAAAAAAAATTGTCGCGTGGTTCTCAACCATCAGCGTGTGCTCCGGGTCTGCCCAACCCGGGCGATTTACAGTAAATCCCCAGGTAGAATCGACATTTTTTCCGCCCATTTCAAAGAAGTCGGCGAATTCTGTTCCTCCGCGACCATCATTCCCATTTCCCCCAACCAACTGGTGACAAAATACAAACTTGAATTTGGCATTACCGGAAGTGATCACTTTTTTAAACCAATTGTATTGATCCTCCCCCAATGTCCAGCCCCATTCTGGTTTGGCGGTTGTGTACCAGTAAGGATCCAGGACGATGAACAGCGCGTTTCCCCATTGCCAGGCATAATAATTTTCACGAAGGCCCACGAAATTTTCAGCAATGGTATCCCCTGAATAAAAGTTGTTGGGAAGAGGGTTGGGATAGTACAATTTCCGGGTATTTGAAGCCATAACAGTCAAACAGTTTGCCGTTCCATCACTTTGCCAGCCGTTCTCACCCTCGTGGTTACCGATCACAAGGAACAGTGGAACGGAGTGACAAACTGACCCAAAATAGGGCCTGTAGAGAAGATGCCGGTTAGTAATTTCTGTCTGGTTAATGACCGGCAGCTTTTCAGACATGAAATTGTCGCCAAGGTCAATCAGAAAATCCGGTGTCATAGAAAGAATGTTTTGAAGAGTAAGGGTAAACGCCGGTGGATTTGAATTGGAGTCGAGATGCGGATCAGTTTCCACGGCAAAAGTGAAGGTGCTTCCGACAGCCCTTTGAGTATGAAAAGTATGTTCCTCTCCTGCAAGAAATGTAGTGGAAGATCCGGTTGCCCTGTATCTTGTTCGATAGTAGTATTTGTTATTGGTAATAAGGTTTGTAAAATCTGCTTCAAGAGGAACATTGACTGCAGCAACCAAAGTGTCGGTCACGACTGTATAATCACCGGAAGCAATACCATATTCCCAGTAAACATCTGCCTGCTGATCAAAAAGGATGCTCATTGTGACTGATGAATTGGTAGGCCTGCCAAGTATTTCAGTATAATTCTGGCCGGACAGTAAGGAGTTGCCTGCAAAAAGTAACAAACCGAACAATAAAAGGACTCTCATAGATACAATTTAAGTGTGGGTGATTTAAAGCTTACACAATAATAGCAGATCACCCTTATCCATTCCATGGTTCCGGATCGTTAGTTTATGGAGATCATTTTTTTACAGAGGATGTGGGTGTCGCTCCTGAGGAGGTAGAAATACATTCCGCTCTCTACATGCATTCCTTTGTTATCTGTTCCATCCCAGTGAATCGAATAGGTTCCCTGGTGGCAGGTCTTATGAAAAAGAGATTTTACCTTGTTCCCATTGAAATCGTAAATGATAACATCTACTGTGGAAGGATCGGTAATTTCAAAGTCAATGGTAGTTCCTGTTGTAAAAGGGTTGGGATAATTCTGATGAAGAGAATTATAAGGGTTTGAACTCCCATAATTTTCAACAACGGTAAGATCATCGGGAGTCCAATAGTTTGGAGGATCGCCGGTCATAGTAGGTCCGGGAGTCAGGTCATGGCCTGCAAGACCGGGATCGTCAGCAGCGTACCGGTAAGCCCTGAAAACACCGTTGTAAGTAGGATAATTATCCACTTTGATTTTCTTAATCCCATTCCGTGTCATAGGGTTGGTGTATTCCCAAACAACGGATGTGTCGGATGGCGCTATCTCGAAGAAATGGCCGTCATTCATTGCACACATAAAGGTGTTCCCATTCGGAAGTCGCTGAGCACTGGATCCGATAGTGCTGTAAAAGGAGGTGTTGTTCTTACTGGAATATTTCCAAACGATTTGTTTTGATACATTCTTATTTTCCTTCATCAGGTTTGCATCAGGGGAACCTTGAACTATATATCCTGCATCGGGAGGATTTACGAAACTGCCGGTATTCACTCCTGCTGAATTCAGGTAGGGATTTATTTCAATGACATAAGATTGCGGCGTCAGCTCGAAAAGATTCTGGGCATTGTCAAATACCATGAAATTTCCTGCGCCTGGAAGCCCTGACCGTATCCATTGAATATCATGTGAGCCTCCGAGTTGCTTATTCCCCGCTGTCGCTTTTTCCCAGTTATCCTCTATCGAAGGCGGATCACCCTGATTATATTTGGCAGGATCGCCAAAACGGTATTTGAAATCACCTGCAGTGGTTGCGGCAAGCGCTATGCTCCCTGATGGATTGTTGGCAAGAAATGTATTTCCATGATCGATCACATAGAATTCGCCGTGAACGGAATTAATCACAATGACATCCAGGGTCTGGTTATAATCCAGCGAATTGCAGTGCATCCAATCACTTTTTACATGGTTTCCGCGGATATTCAGGTTAATCCTTCCGGGTGTGTTTGCGATGATCCCGTAAGTTGGCTTCGCGGAATAAAGATCCTGGACAACATGATCAAAAAACCACCATTCCCATACGACAGTTCCCTGCCTGTTCACTTCCACGATCGCATCCATCTGAGAACCCGTATAGTCATATTGAGCATCGCATCCTGCATCCAGGCACTGCTGGTTGGTCAAATCCTTATTCGCAATATAGATAAAGGTCGAATCACCAAGTTTCGGGTTGTATATCTTGGCAAAATCGTGATGACCGTGATAATTCGTACGCGATTCAGTATACTGCCATTTAACATTGCCGGTCCAACCAAGCTCTTTCCAGGTGTTCTGGTTACTGGGGTTGCCTCCTACGGCATCAAGAAGGTTCCCGTCGCCGGTAAACCTGGGATTTGTTCCCAGATCCCATGTATGGATCACATGCCCTTCAAAATCTATCAAATAGGTAGTACCCCTTGTACCGAAAAGGGTATATCCGTCAAAAGTCCTTGAATTATCCCAATAACGTGTTTCCGTTTTCACCATAAAACTCTCCTGAGCAGCGAGGGAAATGGAAAAAAAGAAAAGTGATGATAAAAAAAGAATTGTTTTCATAGTTGAGTTTTAAGTTAAAAAGTTTTTATCGATATAATTCTGGAATTTGCTTTTATACTGCTCACTGACAGGAATATAAACAGTACCGTCGAAAATGATCCTGTTTCTTTCAATCATCGAGATCTTTGAAAGGTTGATGATAAATGATCTGTGAACTCTCATGAAGCGGTTTTCGGGGAGCTTGTCCTCGATTACCTTCATGCTGATCTGTGTCATTACCGGTTTGGTATTGGTGAGGTGAATCCGGATGTACTCACTCATCGCCTCGATATATTTAATATCATCAAAGTTTATCCTGAGGATCTTGTACTCCGATTTGATAAAGAGAAAATCATTGTTACTCGTAACCTCTGTCGGTTTCTGTTGTAATGCGTCGAACCAGGTCTTAACTTTGTTCGCTGACTTCAAAAAATCGCTATAACTAACCGGCTTAAGCAGGTAATCGATGGCATCCACCCGAAAACCCTCGATGGCATATTCACTATAAGCTGTGATAAATACTACCAATGGAGGATTTTCCAGCATTCTCACGAATTCCATTCCGCTAAGATCAGGCATGTTTATATCGACATACATGAGATCGATGACAAATTTCTCCAGCATTTCTTTGGCCTGCAAGGCACTTTCACACAATCCTTCCAGTTCCAGGAAAGGGGTTTTCTTTATATAACCGGCAATCTGCTTCAATGCCAGGGGCTCATCGTCTATTGCAATACATCTGATCATAATGGAAGAGATAAATTCACAGTATATAGGTCATCATTGTCGATAATATCCAGATGATAATTGGTGCCATAAAGAAGGTCTAATCGTTTCCGTGTGTTTTCAATCCAGATACCGTAAAAATCCTTAACACCTTCTTTATCTGTTTTACTGTTCTTTGCAACGAATAATAGCCGGTCTTTCCCAAGGATCAGGTCTACTTCAATAAACGATTCATTCCTGTAACTTATACCATGTTTAAAAGCATTTTCGATAAAGGAGATGAAGAGGAATGGGGGAATGGATACATCCGGGACTTTCTCCGGTATATTTAATGTTATTCTGACTTTCTCACTGAATCGAAGTTTCATCAGTTTGACATAGCTTTCAAGAAACTCCACTTCTTTTTTTAACGTTGTCTTCTCTGTTTCCGTCTCGTATAAAAGATATCGCATCATTTTCGACAGCTTAATAATGGCTTCTTTAGCTTCTGCTGAATTTTCATCGACCAATGCATGAATATTGTTCAGCGTATTCATGAAGAAATGCGGGCTGACCTGTGTTTTCAATAAAGCCAACTGGTTGGATACATTCTCTTTTTCCAGCTTTACCTTTTCATTTTCAGCCTCAATCCAGCGAAGACCGGATCGTAAACCCGTGTCAAATTCCACGATAAGGAAAGAAAAGATTAAAAAGTTGGCAAAGGGAGGCACAGGCCTTGGTTGACGTTTCCTTGGAGGGATATTGGGAGGATTATTTTTGTCGGGAGGGGAATCAGAGGGTGGTTTCATCTGGTTTTCTGTCGATGTCTCCTTTTGACGTGAATTATTGTTATATCCATCATAGGCATTGGAGCAAATGGTTAGAAATAAAATAATCCCGATCAGTGAAAAAATATAGATTTTTATTTTTCCATTGAATAAAAACACTGGAACCAGAAAAAAACGATTGACAAGAAACAGGATTGATAGCGGAATAAGGATTTCAAGCTGGTTCACCACGCTTCGCCATAAAGGTTTATCATTGTCTTCCCTGAAAAGGATGGGTGTAAGGAAAAGTACTGCCCAGACAAAGGCGATAAGTGCTACCTCCGTATATTTTATTTGATTTTTTCGGATGTGCATTTTATTTTCTTCTTGGATTCATGATATCACCTCACTAAAGATTTTGCATATATTCAGTTAAAAGATGAGGAAATGACCTGGTTTTACTTTGGCTCGGGAGCGTTGGCCCTCGGCGGGCGTGAGGCTTTTTCAAGTTCCCGGTATTTCTGAAATTGTTCTGCAGATAAAACCAGTCTGATTTTTTCATCTCTTGCTTTTTCAAGTGGATCAATTTTTGATTTTTCAAGTGGTACCTGTGGATTTGCCTGTATTTTTAACAGGTTCTCCAATTCTGAGAAAAAGCATTTATACGCATTCAGTAACGCTTCTTGTTGAGTGGCACTAAGCATCAAAGGTTTAATGATGGCTGTTTCCACGGTTTTCATCCGTTCCTCCGCAGAGGGAGGTTTTGGTCTCTCCTGGTTATTGCCATCAGGCGGTGGATCGAGTGTTCTCAGCTTTTCAGAATCAAACCCTGCCACCTTGATTGCATCTCTGGTTTCTGGCCCTGCATGAATCCCCGCCTCTCTGAATTTTTGATGAATTGCTTTGGCATCTGCCGCCGTTAATGTTAAAGCATTGTATTTCGATAAAATATTTTTTATTGTTGTAGTCTTTTCAGGAGTTAATGTCTGTTGCTTTTGTGGTGTTTCCTGCCCGCGATTCTGGGTGTTCTGGCAAAAACTAAAACCCCAGATGAGAAAGAGGAGAATCAAAGCGAACCGAATATTTTTCACATTATTTTTCAATGAAATCCTTTTCATAATTTTTTGTTTTGTTTGACTGTACAAGTAATGATTAAACGGACTGAATTTACTTTAAACAGGTTAATCACCATAATATTAGCTATTTGAACATGAAATCGGTGCTTAAAATGTCGGGCATATCAATGGGTTGTGAATAAAGATATGATCTTATCGATAATTTCAGCAAACATAAACCCAAACTAATGTAAATACAAAAGAGTTCAGTGAAATGGGATTTTATATAACCGGAAACCGAAATTTTATCTGCGAAGTTAAATCACCCGGTCAAGAAGTAAACGTAAACAAGATTATTTCAACCAATTAATGCGCAACTTATCAAAGACAGGTCGATGAGTGTTGCGATTCTGTAAATCAGGAGAATTAAGAAGGAAGAAAAAGTACTCGAAGAAAAATTCGGGGAACAATATTTAACCTATAAAAAGGGTACCTCGTTCTGAAATACATTTGACCGGTAAGTACTATTTATCACTCATTTATCCTTCAAAGGTGATTTCCTATGTAGCTGTTCTTCACTAATTTTTTTTTGTTGAAGATAGATTTCAGCTTCATCCGGTGTTCCTAAAAGTATCGCGATCCATCGTGTTTTTTCATTCTGTTCGAGGACGATCTTAATGGTCATGGTGAGCGGAACGGAAAGGAACATTCCGACGGGCCCAAGGATAAATCCCCAGAAGAGCAGGGAAAGGAATACCACCAGTGTCGACAGGCCTAAACCTTTGCCCATGACCCTGGGTTCGATATAGTTTCCAACAACATTATTGACAAGAAGAAACGAGGCCAGTGTCCATATTGCACCGCCCAATCCAACCTGTACCAGGGCAAAGAGAACCGCGGGCACAGCCGCAATGATGGAACCGATATTCGGAATATAATTCATCAATCCAGCAATCAACGCCCAAAGAAGGGGATAATCAACGCCGATGATCAATAATGCCACATAAATGAGAATTCCTACTGATAAACATACCAGGGTTTTTATCCAAAGGTAGTGGCGGATGTTTTTTAAAATGGCGGAAAAGTAAGAATTGGATTCATCCGTTCCGCTCAGGATTACTTTTGCTTTAATAGAAAAACTCCCGAATTCCGTAAGGATAAATAATATAATGAGGAAGATCAGGAAGGTATTCCCCATCATGTTTAACACCTGATTCACTGCGTTGGCAGTAAATTCCAGGACCCTTGCCGGCTGAATAAGATTTGAGGCTTGATCTTCCGGGATCTTTAACCCTTTTTCATTTAAAAACTTAATAAATGATTTGCTGATCTCAGTCAAGGTAGATTCATATTTTGAAACATTACCTGAAAAAGATGATAATGTCCCTCCGATCAGGAAAGCAAATCCCGAAAACAGAATAATCAACCCAAATATAACGATGATAAGGGCGAGCCACTTAGGTAATCTCTTTTTCTCAAGCCAGGAAATCGGCTGTGCACAAATAATACTTATGAAAAGTGCAAGGAGAAACGGGGTAATGATCGATTTTGCAAAGATCATCCCAGCCATGATAATTATTAATGCAGCGACCATTACCACGGGGGAAACCTCTGTTGATACGATGTTCTTGTTGTTCATATCAGAAATATTTTTTGGTTAATCACCTTTGAATCCTTTATAACAACAAAGTTCCACTATTTTTTAATTATTTGACGATAACATCCACCTTCTTAATAAAAAACTCCCTTTCTACTTTTACTATATTTGCAGTCCATCATGATAAACAATTTTCACTCAATTCCTGTTTTCGCAGATTCAATAAATGTAAAAAAATGAAACTTAGGTTTTTACTTTTCCTATTTGCCCTGATTCCGTTTTTTGTGACAGGTCAAACCGATAGCCTGGAAAATAAGTATAGAAATTTCGAGACTACAAAATCTGAAATTATTTCAAAATGGAGACGGATATTGCTTGATAAATTTATGGAAGGCGACATTATAAGCGTAAAGGAGATAAAGACCCACCTGGTAAATGAAGTCGGTAATGAAGATTATGCTGTTTTTCATCCTTCAGAATACTGGCTACTCTTATACTGGACACAGGAATATGATAAACTGATCACAAACATCAAGGAGTATGACTCCACAGGATTAGTCTCCTTTCAGAAGAAAATAAAACCACAGAAGGATTATTTATATGCCGAAGTACGAAACAAAACAAAGAAGTCAATTTCCATGTTTGATCTGTACATCAGACTCTCTGGTTTAAAGACGATTGACAAGGAATTTCTATCAATGAATTTAAAAAATTTGTTGGCCGGGAATGATTTTCCGGTAATTACCCAGGATTCATTAAACATCCTGGCGGATAATTTCCTTTTGAATTACCCGAAAAGCAGTTATGAGAATTATATCAGAAAATATACAAGATTGAAATATGTACCGGCCAAATGGGGGCTGGATTTTGAAATTTTCAGCGGATATGGTATTTTCACAGGGAACCTTCAAAAATCCTTCAAGGACAATGTTCCAATAGGTATTGCTGTTGATATTTATTACAAAAATTTTGTTCTTTTCTTAAGAGACTATATCGGGTTTAGTAAAGTAAGAACGGATATCCCTTATGATAATGGGACCTGGAAAAGGAATGCACAGGTGAGAGTCTATCTTCCGGAGGCCTCCTTTGGATATGTTGTATTAAATATAAAACACCTTAAAATAGCGCCATTTGCAGGAATTGGTTCAACAGATATTGGCCCGACTCAAAATGATGTAACCAAAGAATCAGGCCTTAAAAAAGTTGAATTGAAGTTTACAACCACGTATACCATGGGACTTACCCTTGACCTCAAATTAGGCAATTCGAAGAAATCGAAGGCAAAGTACATCCCGGAGCAGAGTTTCTTTTTTGTGAGGGTCAGATATGCATATACTTTACCTCAGTTTGACTGGAAATATAATGGGTTTAATGGTAATATGCATTATATAACAATAGGGTTTGGCAGTTTTTCAAGAAAAATAAAACGTGACCTTTAATGGAGAAAACCTAATTAATTGTTCAAAAAGCCCGGATAGCACGAACATGGAATAAAGAGGACTTATCGTAACTCAACGACCAGCCGTATAAAAACTCTATGCAATATGCGGTATTAGCATTGTGCTCCGTAGAGCTCCAATAGTAAACATCTTCAAAATTACCAACCACGTCTTTTTGTGAGTACAATAAATCTAACTCCTTTTTTGAGGGTAAATACCAGCCGCCATAAATTACGCCATCAATTGATTCATAAGTTTCGTTGCAAGCTGCGGCTGCAAATTCAGACCCGTCAACTGATCCCTGATTGGCAATGATTATGGATGTGTTTAGTAAACCGCTTCCAACACCATTTCCCATGGCGCGTGTAATTGTGTAAGAACCACCATACCATCTTAAAGGTGTAGCCCCCATAAACCCATAGTCATATTGGTCTGCAATCAAACCGTGTCGTCCGCCATCATAAACAAAAAACACAATACCGCCGCCATAACTTTCGCCAATGGAATGAAGCCCTGCCGGCGTTTGCCAACTGGCACGCCCGGTTGCATTAGAAGTAAGTATTTTTCCTACCCCTTCTGCGCCATCGGTAATTTTAATAGCGCCAATGATGTCTAATTTAGCTGTTGGCGAAGTAGTTCCAATTCCGACCTCTCCTGCGCCGGTAATCGAAAGTATATCGCCATACGTGCTGTTATAAAAATTAAGTCGTTCGGCGGGTGAAGATGCATTTGTTAAACCCGCAATCGACCAAAAGGAACTGCCTGTGTTGTTCATAAATGATAATCGGGCATAATCATTATCTGCTTCATATAAACGTAACGTAGGGACTGTCGTAGAACTGTTTGTTACAACATCTAACCTTGCTACAGGTGTAGTGGTTCCAATGCCGACATCTCCGTTAAGAATAGCATTTCCGTTAATAATTGTTTTACCCAACCCCCCGGAAGGGGTAAGCGTAATATCTTGATTAGAACCACCGGCCGAAAAATTCAACAATCCTGTACCATAGATTGAACCATTGATTGTTCCGGTTCCACCATTGGTGACTGCAAGGGGCAAACTCAATAAACTTTGTTTGCTGTTGAAGGTACTCCAATCAACCGAGGAAAGAAATCCATTTGTGGTTGAGTTGGCCTGAGGGATCGAAATGTTCGGATTAGCCCCACCCGTACTCAGGATAGGCGATGATGCTGTAACACCGGAAACACCTGTTACCACCGGGATGCCGTTTTTACGTAAGGTTCCAGTATAGTTGATATCACCGGCAGCGTCAATTACGTATGTTGGATTTGTAACGCCAAATCCCACATTCCCACTGGGAAAATAGATATTTGAACCGTTTGAAAACCATTGACTGCTGATCATTACCCAATTTGGCGCTGCAGGGGTTCCTTTATTGGAATAATAGTGGTAGTTATCGGTGCAAAAGATAAGTAAACCGGTGGCAGGATTGCTTATTGAATTGCAATCAGACATTTTCATACGGGGGACAAGCATTCCTTTAGAGCTAGATTTCACATCAAGCATGGCTGAATTGTCGGGAAAACTGCCATCGGTATTAATGGCAACTTGTGCTGTAAGCTGAACTGTATTGAACATCAGCATTGCAATAAAAATGAATATTGATAATTTCACTTTCAGGTTAAACGGATGTAATTTTTTCATTGGATGTTGGTTTGGGTTTCAGACCAACAAATGTAAAACCTTGTGAAAGCCGGGTCAATAAGATGAAAGTATGAATTTTTGCAGAGGGATCAGTCTATCAGTCGTTCATGGAGCGCCTTGATGACGACTTCTGATTTTGAATTCACCTGTAGCTTCCTGTAAATGCTGTAAATATGGCTGCGAACGGTTCCTTCGGAGATAAAGCAGGCCTCGGCTGTCATCTTATAGCTTTTCCCCTTTACAAGGCATTTCACAATATCAATTTCCCTGGGAGATAACTTGTATTCGTTATTTTTTGGGGTATAATTCTTTGAAAAAAAATCAAGCACCATTCTTGCAATCTCGCCTGTCATCGGCGAACCACCGTTATTCAGTTCGTTTATTGCCTCAATGATCTTAATGGCATTGAGCTTTTTTAACAGATAACCATTCGCCCCGGCACAAAGTGCGTCAAACACCTTGTTCCTGTCCTCAAAAACGGTGAAGATCAATATATTGATCTCCGGAAACTTTGATTTGACAAGGTAAGTAGCTTCAATCCCCGAAATACCGGGCATATCGATATCCATGACGATTACATCAGGTTTGACCTCCGTGCAGTTCTCCATGATATCTGAACAATCGGGAAAGGCTCCGCAAAATTCCAGCGAATCATCTCCCATGATCAGGTGCGACAGGCTTTTCCTTAGATGTTCGTTATCTTCATAAATGGCGACCTTGACGCTCATTTTGGTTTCTTATTACAGAAATGCAATATTACTCAACAATCTTTCCGGAAACAATAATACGTAAGTATGAATTATTTTATCAACCGGAACGTTCATTTTGATTTACCGTTTATTTGTCAATTTCACCTCTAAATTGATTTGAGTTCCTTTACCCGGTTTGGAATCAATCTTCAACATTCCATGTATCTTATCAGATCTTTGCTTCATATTTTTCAACCCGTTCCTGGAAGTCAGCACAGTCGGGTCAAAACCAACCCCGTCATCAATGATATCCATGATCAAGCAACCGTTTTCCTGACGGAAAATGATTTCTGCTTTCAGGCAGTCGGCATACTTTAATATATTATTGATCGCCTCTTTGGCAATAAGAAAGATGTTCCGCCTGGTTTCCATGGTAATACGAGTGTTCACCATCTTATCCGGGTAATCTATGGTGAAGATGATGTTCTTTAATTCAAAAAGCGGCGCGGCAAATTCACTGATCCGTAACCCAAGATTTTCGAATTTATCATTCAACGGGTTGACCAGCCAGATAATATCATCGATCCGCTCCAGCATGTTCTGGGCATTGATCCCAATCTCATCTACGATAACGGCTGATTCAGGGTCCTTCACTTTTTTATTCAGGATAATGCTCAGGATAGAGATACTGCTCAGCGTGGAACTCACATCATCATGAAGATCGGCTGCAATGCGGGTTCTTACACGGACTAATTTTTTCAATTGCCTTACTTTATAGGAATAAATGCCAAAAACAACACCGCTTACGAGCAATATTGAGCATATTATAAACCACCCTGTTTGCCAAAAGAAAGGTTTGATGGTAAATGAAAAATGTTGTTCAAAATCCTTCCTTGAACCTCCGGGAGATACCATGACCCGGAATGTATAATGCCCCGGAGGCAAGTTGGTATATCGTGCTTCACGGAAGGTTTCAGCATGAACCCAGTCTTTGTCATATCCTTCAAGCTTATATTGATAACGGATCTGTTCAACATTTCTGAAACAAATCGCGGTGTAACGGAAAACCAGGTTGTTTTGATCGGCTTTCAGAGTGGTTTTACTTCTCCTGTCGGGAAGGTTCTGTAAAATGTTCATTTTACCGTTGACCTCCACCGATTCTATCAGAAGGTTGATTGAAACAGTATCCGAAACTCCAAGTTCATCAATATTGACCATGTCAAAGCCCCCCTCTGAATCCATAAAAATATTTCCCGATTCATCAACATATACTTTTGAAGCCCCTTCCGGATTACTATGGAGTCCGTTGCGTTCGTCATAGAACTGGAAATTTTCTGTGTAGGGGTTCAGATGCAACAACCCCTTGTTGACAATCCAGAATGTTCCTCCGGGATCCTGTGAAATCCAGTCAATACCGGGAACATTTAATCCATTCCCCGTTGTGAAAATTTTGTAAGAGAAATGCCCTTTTTTTTGTTCTTCAACGCGTACCAGCCCTTCTTCATCAAATCCGAGCCACATTCTTCCCATCGAATCCGGTTCAATAGTATTAACCCACCTCTTTTTTATCCCGTAATGGCGAATTGAATCCATCATGAAGTTCAGGAAATGATGTTGTTCCGGATCAAAAATGCTTACACCTTTTGAGTTTCCAAACCAAATCTGGTTGAACCTGTCAATCGCGATAGCTCCAAAATGAGTTCCGTCAGAAAGACTGAAAGGATCCATGGGATCATTCTTATAATAGGTGGCCTCTTTCCGGGCAGCATCCAGCCGGATGACCCCATCAAAACGGCTCCCGATCCAAAGATTCCCTTCCGCGTCTTCTTTTACGGCATAAACAACAGGATCCTTGATCTTTAATACGCTGCCGTCTTTTGTCACGAAAGGTCTCAGGCAGTTTTTCTCCTTGTCAAGGTATAACAGGTTTCTTCTTGTACTGACCCAAAGAACACCTTTTGAATCCTGGTAAAGATTGGTTATGCTCAATGGTTTGTTGGCCTGGTGATAATTTTCTTTTATGATATTCCACTTATGCAGCATTTTATCCCAGCAGAACAGACCATCGCTTCCATACCCTGCAACATAAAGCTTGTTATTCCTCCGGTCGTGAAAATAATCACTGATCCATTCATGTTTATAGGGCAACAGGATTCTCCTGAAAGTGTAGAATTGTCGGTTTTCAATGTTGATCCCTTCCCGGCTTCCTATCCACAGATCCTTGCCCTGATTGAACCAGGAAATACAGGAAATGCTTTTATCAGAAATCGTATTAAGAACACTCGTATTTTTACCATAAAAGCGGAAGGATTTAGTATTCATATTGAATACACCAAGGCCATAGTCGGCAGTTGCAAGCAGTACTTCTTCCCTGTTCATGGATGTAATCGAGAAAATAGTAACCGGAAGATTTTGAAAGGGATAATCCTTCCAGGTCTCTTTTTTCAGATCCATGCGCAACAACCCCATGCCCCACCCACATGTCCATAAACCGCCTTTACCATCAAAATAGATATCTGTAAGGCAAGTTACTTTGTTTACCAGGTGTTTGTAATCCCTGGTGACGGTTCCTGTTTTCTTGTCGAACAGGATAAGCCCCCCGGCCGTAGCCATCAGGAACTTTTCATGATCACGCGGATCTTCCTTAATACACCCGATATTCCTGAAATTAAATTCACGATCAAGTGGATTTTCACTTCTTTGAAGTTGAATCAAATCAAATTTAGCATGTGAAAGTGTTGTCCTGACCAGGTTGTTATCTGTTCCGATCCACACTGTCTGGTCTTTGTCTTCAAAAAAACAACGAACACTTCTCCCGGAAAAACAGGTCAATCCCGGAGTATCCCTGGAATAACTTCGGAACCTTCCGGTTTTGGGATCATAGACTGATATTCCGTCCGCCGTACCGATCCAGATCGTCGAATCACTCATTTCCTTCAAGGTATAGATCATGTTATCGACCAGCGACGATCTGTCGCCGGGAACGGAACGGAATATCTTTATGTCATGCCCGTCAAACCTGGCAAGCCCGTCTGCCGTACCGATCCAGATATAACCTTGAAAATCCTGAATGAAATAATTTACTATCCTTGAAGGTAACCCGTTTTCCCTGGTGATATGGGTGAAATACATCTCCTTCTGGGGATGTTCACCGGGGAATAAACCAACCTTCTGAGAAAAGGCCCCAAAATAACCAAATAACAGGAACAAAAAAATATGAATCCGGCTTGTCATTCGCGAATTGTTATTTGTGCCCAATAAGGTCCAGCACTCCGTTGATAAACGTAAGGGGATGCGGCGGATTACCCGGCACATATAGGTCAATTTGATATTTACCAAGGAATTCCCGGTTTAAGGCAGGACTTCCGGTAAAAATACCGCCACTGATTGCATCTGTCCCGGCAAGGATGATGATTTTAGGTGAAGGAACTGAATCAAAAGTGATCTGCAATGCCTTTGACATGTTTTGTGAAATGGGACCTGTAATTACGATTCCATCAGCATGTCGCGGGGAAGCCACAAATTCAATCCCATAACGTCCCATATCGAAGTTGACATTTCCTGCAGCATTCAGTTCCATCTCGGCAGAATTGTCGCCTCCTGCCGATACCTGGCGCAATTTGAGGGCATGCCTGAAAAAGGAAAGGATCTCATAACGGATAAAACCCGGATTGATACGCAACAGATTGTCATTTCCCTGTTTTATAAGGAGATCCTCCCGGTTATTTGAAGCAATCCTGTAATCGTCAGTGAACCTGATTTTTCCCGGTAAACAGAAGGAACACTCATTGCAGAAAACACATTTGCCAATATCGATGGTGCAGGGAGAGATCGAAATTGCATCAACCGGGCAGATGGATGCTGCTATCCCGGCTTCTTCTTGTGAAATATCAGCGCTGATCATGGGCCTTCCCCTGAACAATGGTGTCAGTTCAGCCTTCCGGAGATCCGGGACATACTGTTTACCATGACGATAGAATATCGATAGCTCTCTCATTTATAGGTCATTTCCACAATAGGAAAGATTAAAACTCTTGTTACACAAAGGGAAGTCAGATATCTCCTGTCCTCTCACCGCAAGGGCCAATGCCATCCAGTTGTGAAATGAAGGATCTTTCACCTTGTAATGAATTATCCTGCCTTCCTTGTCAGTGATGGCAGTATGACAGATCTCTCCTCTCCAGCCTTCTGTAAGTGATATTGCAAATGAACCCGGTTGAAGCTTTGGTTCATTGACCGGTGGAGAAACAGTAACATCCCCGTGTAACAGCTTTATGAGATCATGAATAACAGCAACGGATCTTTCTACTTCCTGTTTTCTTAGCATTGCCCTTGACCACACATCACCTTTTTGTAAAGTGACAGGATCAAATTCATTTTTGTTATACATACCGAAAGGATGCGACCACCTGATATCCCTTTTCAGGCCAGAACTTCGCGCAGCCATGCCGACAGCACCGATCCGGAGCGCCTGTTTCAGCGTGACTTTTCCGATTGTTTCAAATCTACCTAAAACGCTGGACATGGAGAAGATACGCTCAGTTATCTGAAGATATCGTTCCATTACCTCATCGAGGTTTCCTTTCATTTTTATCAGCGTTTCCTTCGTCAGTGGATAATGAGTTCCACCGGCACGGATCAATCCCTTCCCAAAACGATTACCGCACCAGAGCTGGGTTGTATTGATGATAATAGTCCTTAAGGCTTCATTCACAACCTGGCCGAACTGGTATCCGATATCGGTGCAAAGAGCAGCAGTATCCCCGATATGAACAGCTATCCGTTCAAATTCCAGGGCAATGATACGTTCTGCCGATAATGAGTCAATGGAATCGAGTCCACCAAGGACTTCGATCAATCCTGTATGGCACAGGGAATGACCGATAGCAGTATCACCTGCAATACTTTCTGACAGGATGGCTTTTTGTATAAGTAAAGGTTTTTCCACAAACAGCCTTTCAATTCCCCTATGCTGGTAACCCAGTTGTATCTCAAGGTGCAATACCTTTTCCCCATTGCAGATAAACCGGAAATGACCGGGTTCGATGATCCCGGCATGAACAGGTCCGACCCCCACCTCATGTAACTCTTCACTGTCGATTGAGAAGAAAGGATAATTATCCATCACCATTCCGGTTGAAGCGCGATCAAATGCATATCTCACCGGTTTTAACCATGGATGACCTGTGAAAACAATTCCAAAATTTTCAGCGATCTCCCTTTCGAAAACATGAAACTGAAAATGAATAGGGGTAATTGATTTCAGTCTGATTTCTTTTGTTTTGGGTTGTTCATGTGAAAACAAAATGATGGTATGCTTTTCATCACACCCGATACAACAGATAAACCTGTAATGATCATCAAAAGAAACTGCAAAGTAGTTCAGGCAGTGATTTGATTCAACCTGCATAAGTTCATCCACCTGGCTAAAAAATTCCTCGTAATCCAGCACAGGTATGTTTGTCAGTCTTACAGATGAAGGGTTATTTCCTGTTTCTATGGATTTCATGATCTTCCAGTTATTTGGGTAAGGTTGAAACAATACCTTCAAGCAATTGTCTGAAAGCAATGGGTTGAACAAAGCAGAGGAAAATTACAATGCCGAACAGGATAAACTGGGTAACTGTTTGCCAGGGATTGACCCGTTCATGCAGCTCACTTTTTATACCCCTTGGTTGTGAATAAACAATATGCAGGACCCGCGTCAGTAAGGCATACATCACAAAGCACAGCAAAACAGCAGTTAACACAAGGTAAATATAATATTTCTGTAATACCATGGATTTCAGCACAAGCAGTTCTGAAATGAACATGCCGGAGGGAGGAATGGCGGTAATACATAATAATCCCAACAGTAACGCTGTCGCACCTGCAGGATAAAGGTTCATATAATTTCCCGATTCATCCAACTGGTAGGTTCCCATAACCTTGTATGATTGACCTATCTGGTAGAACAGGCCAGCTTTGGTGAAAGAATGAAGGACAATGTGCAGGATCGCTGCATAATATCCGATCCCTCCTATTCCAAGCGCTATGGCCACGATACCCATATTCTCCATGCTCGAATAGGCCAGCATTCTTTTGTTGTGTTTGGCTTTGAGCATATACCCGGAAGAAACCAGCAAGGATAAAAAACCGGATAACAGGAGGACATGGTTCATAAAGGGCAGAATCGAAGTGGATGAAAATAAGCTGTAGACCCTGAATATGGCCAGGAACCCGACATTCATAAGGGTGGTGGAAATGAACGCACTGATGGGCGGTGGGGCAACTGTATGAGCATCCACGGTGACCGTATGCATCGGGAACAATCCCATTTTTGTACTGTAACCGACCAACACGAAAACAAATGCGATTTTCAGGTAGAGTGGGTTGGCCAGTCTTGCAATACCGGTTACTGAAGAAAAGGAAAGAGAAAGAAGATCGGCATTCTGAACCGTAAAACCCAGGAAAAGGATACCGATATAGGCAAGTGCAATACCAATTGAGCAAACAAAAACATATTTCCAGGTAGCTTCGAGGGCAATTGCTGTCCGGTCATGGTATATCAGTGCAGCGACGGCCAGGGTAGTGGCTTCAACAAAGATCCATACCACCGTCATCCCGTTGGCAAGATAGGCCCCCGACATCGCTGTTACAAGCGCAATCAATGCTGTATGATAAATCGCAAAGGATTTAGGAGTGTTCTTCCTGACATATATAAATCCATGATAGACCGTGGTGATCGTCAGCATAGAAAGGATCGTAAGGAACAATACCCCGATTTTATCGAATGTGAAATATCCCAAAACGGTTTCACCCGGGTGAAACCAGGTATACGTTGTGAAACCTGCATGAGCTGCAACAAACAGAACCGTGATGATCCGGGCAAAGCGCTTATTATGGCATAGAGCTATACTTAATGCTGCCAGAAATGACAGAATAAAAAATGAGAGCAATATTATATTGGCATCAATCATCTTTCAGCATGGTAAGTTCATGGGCATATTGTTTCAACCTCATCACAAAGATCCCAAGGATCAGCACACTAACGAAGATATCAAGCAGGATACCTATGTTGATGAGCATTGGAATCTGGCTTCCAATGGCCATCGATAGAAGAAGCACGGAGTTTTCAATGACCAGGAATCCCATCAGGTGTGAAAAGACCTTTTTGTGGGAGATGATCAGGAAAAGCCCGGTGTACAACGCGAACAAAGAAACAATAAAATAGATCATATTCACCGGGGTGGTATTCATTGAGAAAGAGACCACAATACTCAGCAATAATCCAAACGTAACAAACAACAGCGAATAAAATGACGGCAGGGCTTTTTCAAAAACCCTTTCCACTCCGGTCTTCCGGATGATCCTTAACAACAGGTAAGGTACTACAATTACCTTGAAAACAAGTGTTTCAGATGCAACAAAAAGCAGAGTTGACAATGTGATCGTTTTAAGTTCAAGGAAAGCCAGCGCAAATAGAAGAACACCCTGGATAATGATCAGGTTGACAAATATCCTGAACCTTTCAGTAATGCTGAAGTAGATCAGGGTGACAGCAAACATTATAACCAGGGGTATGCTCATGTTATTGAATGAGTTTTGAGATCATCAACAGGGAAATAATAAATGCAACCAGTGCGATGGAACTCAGGGTAGCAATGAACTGAGGATTTTTCATCAGCTTTTTCCTTGCCCTGAAGGATTCCAGTATTCCGATGATCGTCGCAAAAATGACCTGGATCAGCAGGTAAACAGCAATTCTGCCGGGAATCTCCCAACTAACCGGGATCAGGATATTTGCTATCAGGGTTCCGTAAAGAGCAAATTTCAATGCAGTGCCTGTTTGTATCAGTGCGAGATCAAACCCGCTGTGGTCAAGGACCATCACCTCGTGGATCATGGTAAGTTCGAGGTGGGTTTTGGGGTCGTCAACCGGCATCCGGCTGTTCTCGATCATTCCGATCTGGATAAGGATGTAAACAGCGATAATCCCGATTATGACAGAATCATAACCTGACATTTGGAAATAGTTGAAAATCGAATGCATAGACAAATGACCTGTCAATAATGCAAGGGTTCCGAACAGAATAAAAAAAGCAGGTTCAGCCAATAAGGAATATAACGCTTCACGGTTCGCACCCATCCCTTCAAAACTGCTGCCCGTATCCATGGCGCCAATGATGAAAAAGAATTTCCCCAATGCAAGTAAATAGGCCAGGAGAATAAAATCAGCAGTGAAGTCAAACAGGGATGGAAGTCCCGGGAATGGAAGAAGAAGTAAGGATACAAGAATTGTAGAAAGATAGATTACCGGGGCAATCCGGAAAATAAAACTCGTGGTTTTACTGATCACACTGCCTTTTCTGAATAGCAGGAGAATATTTTTCCATGGTTGCATCAGTCCGGGCCCTTTTCTGCCACTCAAAATGCTTTTAACCCTGACAATGATGCCCGGAAAAAACAAAGCAGTAAATATAGCCAGGATGAGTACAATCATAGGATATGGAGGTATAGTAGCATGAATATCAGGATAATGAAGATAAATGCATAGAGTATATAATGTTGGATATTCCCTGTTTGCAATCTTGCCAGTTTTTTCAGTATCAGCATCATGAAGTCGATTAACCTGTTGAGTGTTGATCTGAAAGTATCTACAGGATGTGTTACGAATGAATGTGGAGTAGGGAAGATCTCCTCATCGCTGATGGGCTCGTACTCTTTGTTTGATTGCAGGATAGGTTCAGCGAGTTCAATGAAGGGTGTGGCGAAGGAAGTTCCTGTGTATTGTTGCCTGGCATTTCCGGCAGTGTATCCACAGCCCCAGGTTGGACCTGATGCTACAGTTCTACTCCGCATTATCCGGGAGCGTATAAAGTAAAGTATTACAATCAGTAAGATCAGAATGAATCCTACCAGGCTGATCATGGATAATGTCCGGGTCAGTGTCGTCAGCAAGGGAAAGGATTGGATCTGATACTGGGTAAAGATCATCTCTGCCATTGGTTTTAGAAACAGATAAGGCAAAAGCCCGATGAGGATGATAAATCCTGCTATCACAAATTGAGGGAACAGCATGCCTGTGCTAACTTCCTGTACCTCGTGGTCAAATTCTTTTCTTGGACTTCCGAGAAAGACAATGCTGAAAGCTTTTGTAAAGCAAAAGATTGCCAATCCTCCGATCATGGTCAATGCAATGATCGCAAGGATCATTGTGATGGACTGATACACTGACCAGGAGGATAATCCATTGAATAAGCCAATGTATATCAGGATCTCGGAGACAAATCCATTCAGGGGCGGGAGGCCGCATATTGCCAGGGAGCCTAGCAGAAATAATGAACCGGTATAGGGCATTTTATGGATCACCCCACCCAACTGTTCGATATTTCTTGTGTGACAGGATTTATAAACCGAACCTGCGCTGAAGAATAAAAGTGATTTGAACAATGAATGATTCAGCACATGCAGCAATCCACCACAAATACCGAAGAATAAAAGTACAGGGTTATTGCTCCCCCAACCCATCAGTCCGATGCCAAGCCCGATACCGATAATGCCAATATTCTCAATGCTGTGGTAGGCTAAGAGTTTTTTCAGATCGTGTTGTACAATGGCCATCATCACTCCTAAAACACCTGAAATGACGGAAATAATAAGGACGATCAGGCCAATAGTATATATATCATGCTGAAGGTACATTGAAACCCTCATGATCCCGTAGATACCCATTTTGATCATCACACCCGACATAAGTCCTGACACATGGGAAGGAGCAGCAGGGTGAGCTTCAGGAAGCCATGTATGAAAAGGGATAAACCCTGCCTTGATGGCAAAACCGCTGAAGAATAACAGAAATAAGCCAATGTTGGTGTGTTGTGAGAAATAGATCTTTAGGGTATCAAAGCTCATTTTCCCTGTTTCTGCTTCGCAGATCAGAAAAGCGATAACAAGCATCACCAGGCCTATATGCATCTGGATCAGATAATTTACAGCAGTTTTGAGCGTTGCCCTTTTCTCTGCTTCAAACAAGATCAGCATAAATGAGGAAACAGCCATCAGCTCCCAGGAAATGAGGAACGAAATTCCCTCTCTCAGCAATAGTACACCAAGCATTGAGAAATGAAGCCATGTATAACTGAAATTGTGTAATGAAAGTTGTGCCGGACTTTTCTTTTCCAGGTAGGGTTCCAGATAGCCTCTGGAATATAGGATACCTGTGAGTGCAGTGAAATTGGTAACCAATATAAAAAAGCCGGTCAGCCAATCGATAGTGAGGGTCAGAGAACCCAGGAATCCTCCAAAAACGAAACTTTCAGGTTGCGTACCTGGGGTAATCATCACAGCAACTGCAGGGATAGAGGTGATTGTCACAACATAAAGTGAAACCCCCAGTGAGAAATAATACCGCAACCTGGACGGTACTACCAGGATCAGAAAAGACAGAACTACAGCCGTAATAAGGTAAATGTTCTCCAAAACGATCTATTTTCAACCAAAGGGTAAATCCTGATGCAAAGTAATAATAAAAGATCCTTCAATCCGGAAAAATCCAAAGGAATTTTACAACGGGAATAATTAAAAGCCTGAAGTTGCGCTGGCGCTACGAACTCCGCCGAACGCAGAGACTACCAAGTTCTGTCGTATTTCTTTTTTTGGGTAATTCTACCCTATTCAGAAAAGCAGATTTACGCACCTTGTTTTCGTTGAAAACACTAATAAGATAAGGTATTTCAAGTCTTGATCCCACCTTGCATCCATCGTACCTTAGCACCATGAAATTAATGTTAAACAATTAAAAAACAAAAGCCATGAAAACAAAAAAACTAATGACCGTTCTCAGTCTTGCACTGATCTTCGCAATGGGTGCCTCCGCTTATGCCGGCAATGGTACTCCGGTAACAAAATCGGTTACCTATGTTGTAAATATTGATAAAAATGTCAAAGTAGCTGAAGCAACTTACATTATCACTGTTTACAATGACAAAAATCAGCCGGTTGCTCATCCTCAGGTATTCAAGGATAATATCTGGCAATATACTTTTACTGAAACAGGCAGTATTCCTGGAACTCTCAGATATGTAACGATGGTGAAAGATGACAACGGTGATGGTGGTGAAACGTTAGTGTTTGATCCCGCTAAATTGTTAGGACCATTTAAGTCAGGTGCAACCTATAACTTCCCGCTTCTGAGTCCTCGTCACACTATTGGTACAGACCCGACTGGAGTCCAATAATAGTAACTTTTTTAAAGCCATAATGTAAGAAGCCGCCTCAAAAGGGCGGCTTCTTGTTATGGTTAAATTAATACGATCAATTACCCGGATCATCATTGGATGATCACCTTCCTGATCAGTGTGTTACTGACTGATTTGATCTTCATATAATATTCGCCTTTTGCAATGGATCTGAGATCAAATTCGTATGTGTCACTTCCTCTACATTCTTTTGAAAGAATTGTATTTCCGGAATTATCATAGATGGTGATATTGAGGATCTGATCTGCGCCCTTTTTGGTTTTCAGGAGGAATAAACCGGTATTTGGATTTGGAATCAGGCTGATATCATCGTTTGTGATCTCTGAAATTCCCACAAAGCCATCCTGCGTTACGGTCACAGTGTTTGGAGCAACACCGCTGACATTTACCGTAAGGGCAGCTACCCTGGGAGAGGTTGACAAATTCTGTGAATAATTTGCGGTCAGTGTACCATTTCCGGTTCCGGTTGGAGTTGGGATGCACCATGTCTGGTCGCTAACAACAGTCCAGTTGGAATTGGAAGTCACGCTAAAATTCGTTGAACCTGAAGTATAGGTAACATTCTGGTTTGGAGGAGTTACGTTGAGGGTTGGTGCCTCGCCCGACTGGGTCACAGTCACGATACTGGGAGACAATCCTGCAACTGTTACTGTAAGGTTTGCAATCCGTGGGTTTACGGTCGTATTATCCGCATAATTGGCATAGATTGTTCCATTGCCGGAACCGGCGGATGTGGGCACGCACCAGGACTGGTCACTCACGACCGTCCAACTGGAATTGGAGGTCACGGTAAAATTCGTCTGACCGGCCGGTGCAGGAACATCCTGGTTGCTTGGAACAATGTTCAATGTCGGTGCTGTGCCTGATTGGGTTACTGTAACAACTAACGGTGTTAATGTAGCTACAGTGACAGTGATATTGGCTACGCGGGTATTAACAGTAGTATTATCTGTATAATTGGCAGTGATGGTTCCGTTCCCGGTTCCTGATGGGGTAACCGTGCACCAACTCTGGTTGCTGACTGCTGTCCAATTGGTATTTGAGGTTACATTGAAAGTTGTTGATCCTGTAGGAGCGGGAACATTCTGATTCGAAGGTGTTACACCCAGTGTCGGGGCCCCCGCTGCTTGCGTAACGGTAACAATTACAGGGGTTAATCCAGTAACGGTAACAGTAACATTGGCAATCCGTGTTGTTATGTTGGGGTTGTCCGTATAATTGGCAGTGATGGTTCCGTTCCCTGTCCCGGATGGGGTAACCGTACACCAGGTCTGATCGCTGACTACAGTCCAGTTTGTGTTTGAAGTTACAGTAAACGCAGTAGAACCGATCGTATTTGGAACATTCTGGTTAGGTGGCAAAACACTCAGGGTAGGAAGTCCGGCAGCCTGTGTCACGGTTACTATGACCGGGGTCAACGTAGCTACTGTAACAGTGATATTTGCAACCCTGGAGTTTATTGTCGTATTTTGTGCGTAATTGGCAGTGATGGTTCCATTACCGGTTCCGGATGGTGTTACAGTACACCAGGTCTGATTACTTGTAACTGTCCAACTACTATTGGAAGTAACATTAAAAGTAGTCGATCCTGCTGTATTTGGTACATTCTGGTTCGATGGTAACACGTTGAGCGTTGGGGCAGTTGTTCCGGTAAGTTGAACATCATCCACGCCCCAGTAATAACCATAGGTTCCCGTGTAATTCCAACGGATCTTTACCTGGCTTTGTCCGCCGAGTGCAGCGATTGTCTGGTTAAATGCAGTAGGGTTCGAAGTGGTAGTGGTAGTGAAGGTTTGAATGGTCGTCCAGGTAGATCCATTATTGATACTGTATGAAACGGTTCCTGATGACCCCGAATAAGCCTTGAAATAATGGTTGAATTGTAATGTCACCGATGAAGCAGATGAGCAATCGATGGTCGGCGAAACAAGGTCTGCATTTTGTGAATTGCCTGATCCGTATGCATCACTATTCAGATATGCATAATTTCCATTGAGGTTCGGATTGGGAGATTGGCCTGTGATCACACCGAAAAGCCATATCTGTCCATTGCCCTGGTGGTCAACTTGTGTCCAGCAACCCGGTATGGTCGTTCCGGCGAAGCCTTCTGTAAATGGCAATGCTGAAACACTGCAAAGCGTAGTGAAAGTCAGGTCAGCGCCATAATAGGTACCGGCACCATTGGTGGCATAAGCCCTGTGATGGTAAGTGGTGTTTGCTGTCAAACCGGTAAGGCTGCTGGTGAATGTTCCCGTCCCTGTGCCATCCGTCGTGTGACTACCTGAAACCGTAGGATTGGCAGTTGTGCTCCAGCAGGTACCCCTCGCAGTGACAGAAGAACCACCGTCAGTAGTTACATTACCTCCTGCTGTGGCCGTAGTCTGGGTGATCGCAGTTGCGGCTGTTGTGGTGATAGCTGCGGCTCCCGGGATAAAAGAAAAATCAATTCCATTGCTGGTTCCGTCGCTGTTTGTGGCATCAATCCTGAAGTGATAAGTGGTTCCTGTTGTCAGACCACTTATTGCTGCAGTTTCCGGAACATTGCTTGTTCCTGATCCTGCAGAAAGTGTTGCAGTATTATTACCATAACTGACAGAAGTTCCCCATTCAAAATGATAGGTAGTGGCCAAACCGTTGGGATTGACTGTCCCGTTCAGGGTGGCTGTGGTCATGGTTATAGCGGTGGCAGCCTGTGTAGCAACCGAAGGTTGGTTGCTCCATTTGAAAGAAGCAATTTTTGTTGACCATGGCCATGTACCTCCATAAGTTCCGATATATTCATTTGTTGTCCAGAAAGTAATATTATCGCTCGGATCAATGTTCGTAGAGGCATAATCCCCCCAACGGGTAGCTCCTGTCATTGCAACTGTACCTGTCTGGATAATACCTTCCGTTTGGGTCATCGTATTCAGGGCATCAGCTGCTTTTCTTCCCGTAAAATAGATGGAAGGGTACATTGTACCACTTGAGACTGTATAAGCCAATCCGATATCCCCGTTAACGTTCATTGCGAGACTACCGAGCCATCTCCATTTGCCATCTGAAGGAGCATAGGTAGACTGTTGATAGACTGACCATACGCTCCCTGTTTTCCGGTATTCGTACCATCTTACTCCGGATACACTGTTTATACTAACACTATGGCAGGTTAAGAATGTTTCATAGGAACTGAAATTCCTGTACTGATTTCGGAACATCAATCTGTCGCCAAGTCCATCCAGCTTGTTTGTTGTTCCTTGTTGAGGAACGACACCGGTGAAGGTTCCAAGCATGGTATAGGTTGTCACCGGAAGATTGGTCACATAAGTAAATGTAGAATTGGCAGGAGTTGTAAAATCAGCATGTAATGACCAGATCCGAAGCTCACTGGCTCCGGCGCCGGTATTATCATTGATATAGGTAAAATAATTTGGTGCATTAGTGGGGGCCCATACACCATCGCAATCAGAAGGTAGCATGGAATAGCAATCAGCACCGGCGCCTGAACCTGATCCGCCCAGGGTTTCAGTTTTAAAGTAGATCATGGTTGCTGTTCCATCACCTGCCAGCATTTTGGTCCTGTTCATCACACATCCCCCTGCTCCTACGAAACTTCCTGAAGTATTGGTATTGAACCTGTTCACTGCCATATAATAACCATCCTGCCATACCCCGATCTTCGGATAATCCGGCATGTAATCAAACGAGAAGGCATAACGGTACCAGGAGCCTGTTGGATCTCCTGTTGTTGAAATAGCAACCAGTTCATATTCCCCATATGGGGTTGAACCACAGTCAATGGCAAATTGGGCAACAAGCCAGCGATCAGCCTGTTCGTCATAGAGCACAACAGCATCGCCATCGTTATGGCCTGTCCATGGGCCGCTGAACCCATTCCACAATGTAGAAGTCGTTACAGGGCCGTAAAGCGATGTCCCGGTTTTACTAAAAACCTGGAACATGCAGTTTACAACCTGAACATAATGGTTTGGACCAACATCTCCATTGGGATCAGGAGGTGTAACACGTCCTGAGTTTGCATTGTTGGAGATCCCGGGGAAATTCTGGATCGGATTTGTCACTGTCGGAGCCATGGATGGAGAGTTATTGTAGGCTGATTGCCAAGCCCCGTCAGGAGTGTTGGCGTAGTTTGCCGGGATATGCTTAAACTTGTTGGGCACCTCCCTTTCATCGTTTTCCCTTCTCCAATTGTCCCAGAAATGTTTCCTGGCTGGTTTCATATCCCTCAAAGGAATTGAAACATCAAAACGGAGTGCAGTTTGAACCACAGGTGCCTGTGAAAACAATTTTTGTGGCAGTATCAGTGTCAACACTCCAATAAGTAAACAATACAAGAATATCCTTTTTCTCATAATATAAAGATTAGGTGTGAAACATAATATGTTATAAAAATAAAAGAGGTCGCGTAGAAAAATGAATAAAACAGATAAAGTGAAGGAATTTGCCCATAGATGGCAGGAATTTTAGATCGAAATTTTCTACCCGTCAAAGGTAAGAAGAAAAAAACTATATGCAAATAATATGAAACTAAAAAAACTGTGAAAACGAGCAGTAATTTTTTAATCAGGATCAATTAAAATTAAGCTAACTTTACTTACTCAAACCATAAGGGAATGATCAGGATTCTTGTTGCAGACGACTATGAGATCATCAGGTCGTGTATCCGGCAAATTTTGTCGGACGAACCGGACATGATGGTAACCTATGAGGCTTCAAATGGCCAACAGGTATTGGATCATCTCAAACAGCATGAAGTTGATGTGGTTATCCTTGACTTCTATATGCCGGTATTAAACGGACTTGAAGCTCTTCTGGAAATCCGGAAATTATATCCGGCACTTCCTGTAATCATGCTTAGCGCTCTTTCGGATTCCTTATATGAGGCAAAAACCCTGAAATCCGGGGCATCAGGGTTTATCGACAAAGAAACTGTGCCGGAAGATCTTGTAAATGCAATTCGTATGGTTCTTACAGGAACAATCTATGTTACGCCAAAACCGGATAAACCTTTACGACATCATTGAATAAAAAAACAATCCTGCCACCGGTTTATTTAAGTCCTCTTCTGATCAGTAGCGGATCAACAGATGGTTCCTGTCCACGGAATTTATGGTATTGAACCATTCCTTCATCATTTCCGCTCTCAGCAAGGCAATATTTCCGGAATTTGTCAGCCAGTTGTTTGTTATAAATATCACCCGACGACTTAAATGCATTGAATGCATCAGCGTCAAGGACTGCAGCCCAGATATATACGTAATAACCTGCAGGATATTCACCGTCAAAAATGTGAGAAAAATAGGTTGAACGATATCTCGGGATAATCTCATTTATCAGACCAATCGACCCCATGGCTTTCTTCTCAAATTCCGTCACATTGATATCCTCAGGCGAAGTAATTGAGTGATAGTCAAGGTCAAGTAACGAAGCGGCAAGGTATTCCACGGTGACAAAACCCTGGTTGAACTGTCCGCTTTTCTGAATTTTCCCGATCAGTTTATCAGGGATCACTTCACCGGTTTTATAATGTTTTGCATAAACGTGTAATACTTCTGGTTCACTTGCCCAGTTTTCCATAACCTGCGAAGGCAGCTCAACATAATCCAGAGGAACATTTCCGGCCGTGCGGGTATATTTTCCCAATGAAAACAATCCATGAAGACTGTGTCCAAATTCATGGAACATTGTGGTTACTTCTTCAAATGTCAGCAATGCCGGAGCATCAGCCGTAGGTTTCGACAGATTGAAAGTTGTTGATTCAATGGCATCCACCTTTTTGCCATCCTCCCATCCCGAAGAACGGAAATCGGTGCACCATGCCCCACCCCTTTTTGAATCACGCGGGTAATAATCGAGGTACAAAATCCCAAGGTGTTTTCCATCGGCCTCTTTCACCTCATAAGTTTCAATATCTTTCTGGTAAACAGGTATATCCGTATGTTTGGTGAAGGTAATTCCATATAATTTATTGGCAACCATGAACATGCCGTCACGCACATTGGAGAGGCTGAAATAAGGTTTCAACTCATTATCATCAAGGTCATACTTGGCTTTTCTTACTTTTTCTGCATAATACCACCAGTCCCATGGCTCAAGTTTAAACTTTCCGCCTTCCTTATCAATGATCTTCTGCATTTCAATTACCTCCTTTTTTGCAACGGGTAAAGAAGCGTCCCATAGTTTCATCAGGAATTGTTTTACATTGGCCGGAGTTTTTGCCATGTTATCATCGATCACATAAGCGGCATAACTTTCATAACCCAGTAATTTTGCCTTCTGATAACGCAGCTTTACAATCTTTGCGATCACCTCTTTATTATCGAATTTATTACCGTTGTCCCCCCTCATGAACCAGGCCCGATATATTTTTTCACGCAAATCGCGTTTGGCGGAGTATTGAAGGAACGGGATCCAACTGGGTTTTGCCAGTGTAAATATCCATTTACCCTGCATTCCTGCCTCTTTTGCTGCTTCTGATGCACCATCAATCACGCTCTGTGGCAGCCCCTCAAGGTCATTCTTATTATCGATGACCAGTTTAAAACTCTTATTCTCATTCAGGATGTTTTCACCAAAGTTCAGTGTCTGCAAGGATAACTGTTCATTAACTTTGCGGAGTTCATCCTGTTTATTTTTTGGAAGATTGGCTCCTGACCTTACAAAATCCCGGTAATATTTCTCGGTAACCCTGATCTGTTGACTATCCAGTTTCATTTCGAAACGTTTATCATAAACGGCTTTGATCCGTTGAAACAGTTTCTCATTCATTGAGATATCGTCATTATGCTTGGATGTAAGGGGACTGAGTTTTCGTGCAATATCCTGTAACTGCTGATTTGTGTTGCCTTCGGTCAGTTGGTTGAAAACCTTGCTGACATTGGTCAGCAATTTTCCGGATTTGTCGAATGAAAGGACTGTATTTTCGAATGTAGCGGCATGGTCATCATTAACGATTTTGTCGATTTCTTCGTTATGCTGCTTCATTCCTTCAAGATATGCAGGCATAAAATGGGTCGAATCGATCTTATCAAACGGGGGTACCTGAAAAGGTGTTTTGTATTCTGAAAAGAAAGGGTTATCGGTCTTTTTGACGCTTTTACAACCCGTAAAAATGACAACAACAATTGCCAGTAAAAGAAAAGAAAACTTTTTCATTTTGTTTAAATTAAGGATCCGTGATTTGAATGAATAAAAGGTTGTAAATTTAACAATAAATTTACAGTATCTTTGATGAAAATCCGACTTAATATATGAAATTTGTTTGATTATAAATTTAGCAAAAACAACTCTTAACTTTTCAAACTGATTAAACTATTTAAACACATTATTTATGAAAACATTTTTATTTTCAATGCTATTTGTCAGCTTGTTACTTGGAACATCAATCACCAGAGGACAGAGCGTTTACAGTGATTTTTTATCCGATAATGAAGGGTGGGTGATTGCAGGAACACAAGGTGATTATCAACCTGATTATAATTTAACAGGCGGAAACCCGGGTGGTTACATTTCCGGTTCCAATGCCCTGGACGCAGGTTTATGGGTTTTTGTAGCCCCGTCCAAATTCCTTGGAGATAAAAGTGGCGCCTATAACCATTCATTAAGTTTCGATTTGCTTCTCGATATCTCAGATCCACAATTCGATGATGCCGACGTAACGCTGATCGGCAGTGGTTTTCAACTTGTTTGTGACCTTCCTCACGATTCGATCAGTACCTGGCAGAGTTTCCTGATCATCCTGAATGAAAATGCCGGATGGCACATTAGCACGCTATCGGGAGCAGCTCCCAGCCATGATTTAATGATCAATGTCCTCTCAAATCTGTCACACCTTGAGATCAGGGGTAAATTCAGTAACGGGACCGGGTCGGGATCGATTGATAATGTTTACCTGAGCGTTTCGTTTCCATTCAGTAAGTTCGATAACAATTATGAGGGATGGAGGGTTTCCGGTGATGCACAAGGAGGATCAGGGATGCCAAACTACCGTTCAACCGGAGGAAATCCGGGTGGTCACCTTTCAGCTACGGATGATGTAACAGGTGGCACATGGTACTGGCAGGCACCCGGCAAATTCCTGGGTAATATGTCAGGTGCCTATGGTCAGTTGCTCAAATTCGATCTGAAGCAATCCGCCCTTACAAGTCAATTTGATAACTATGATGTCATTTTACAGGGACTATCCTTTAATCTCGTTTACAATACTCCAAATAATCCGGACACATCGTGGACCTCTTATTCCATTGAACTTGATACAATTTCGGGGTGGAGAATAGGTGATACGGCTGGTACTGTACCAACCCATGACCAGTTTACTTCGGTATTGTCGAACCTTCAGAACCTTTATCTACGGGGTGAATTCATTGTGGGAGACGATTCAGGTTCTATTGATAATGTCATCATGGGAACCATCCAGGGAATTCAGGAAGAAGCCTGGTCAGTTCAGCATTTACTTATCTTTCCTAATCCGGCTTCTGAATCTGCAGTACTTTCTTTTACCGTTGAAGATCCGGGTTATTTTACACTGACCCTTTTTGATGAAACAGGAAAACCCATGGCACCGGTTCACAGGACTTACTGCAGTAAAGGTAACCAGAAGATCACGGTTCCACTTAAAGGGATCCCCTCAGGGATCTATACTTGTGAGTTAAAACACAGCAGAGACAGGTTGATCGGCAAGATCATCGTGAGATAATCACATTTCTGTTTTATTTTTTCCGGATTCCAGTTTCGACAATCAGGATTAAGGCACCCTATAATACCTTCGAATTTTTTTCTCTGGATTTGTAACGTCAGACCGTTTCCCTCGTCTTATTGTTCAATATTTACAGTTCCCGGTCATGTATTCAGCGATAAGTAATACTGAAACATCGATTTGATTTCCTGACGGGTCAATTAACTGTTAAACTTGCATCTTTGTCAGTTTTGAATAATAGGGGATATGATCAGTATAAAAAATATTCACAAGTCTTATGTAATGGGTCAAAACAGCCTTCATGTGCTGAAAGGCATTGACCTGGATATTGAACAAGGGGAAATGATCTCGATTATGGGCGCTTCCGGATCAGGAAAATCCACATTACTCAATATTCTTGGAATTCTGGATAATTATGATGAAGGAGAATATAACCTGAACGGTACTAAAATAAAAAAGCTCAATGAGCGAAAAGCCGCACAAATGAGAAACCGGATGCTGGGTTTTGTTTTCCAGTCATTCAACCTTGTCTCTTTTAAGAATGCCATGGAAAATGTTGCATTGCCGCTATATTACCAGAATGTTCCGCGCAAGAAACGGAATGCGATCGCCATGGAATATCTTGAAAGAATGGGATTAAAGGAATGGGCGCACCATCTTCCGAATGAATTGTCAGGCGGGCAAAAACAGCGGGTGGCCATTGCACGTGCACTCATCACCAATCCCAAAGTGATCCTGGCAGATGAGCCTACTGGCGCATTGGACTCGGTAACCTCACTGGAAGTGATTGATCTGCTTCATGAAATAAACAAAACAGGAATCACCGTCATCATTGTCACCCATGAACTCGATATTGCCCAACGGACACGGCGAACGGTAAGGATTACTGACGGGATGATCACGGAGATCATTATCAATTAGAAATTAACCACCTAACCATGTAACCACTTAACCACGGAACCACAGAACCACTTAACCACGTAACCACGTATGTTTGATCTTGATAAATGGCAGGAAATATACAGCACGATACGGAAGAACAAGCTTCGTACTTTTCTTACGGGGTTCAGTGTAGCCTGGGGGATCTTTATGCTGATCATACTGCTGGGTTCTGGCAACGGACTGGAGAATGGCGTCAAATCTCAGTTTGGAGGTGGCGCTGTTAACGGTATCTGGATTACCAATGGCATGACAGGGATGGACTACAAAGGATTGAAGACCGGTCGCCAGATCCGTTTTACCAATGATGATTACAAGGTTATGAAATCTACCCTTACAGGCCCGGATCATATGTCGGCACGTATGTTTCTGGGAAATAACCTGACCTCCTATAAAGATCAATATGGTTCATTTTTCATCTCCCCTTGTCATCCCGATTATGGATATATTAAAACTATCAACCTTTTACAGGGAAGGTTTCTGAACAATATAGATATTACTGAATTCAGGAAGGCGTCGGTAATCGGAGAAAAAGTTAAACTAGCCCTGTTCAGGGGGAAAGATACTGTTGCCCTTGGTAAATATATCAATATCAATGGAGCGCTCTTTAAAGTGGTAGGGGTTTTCCGCGATTTCAGCAGGAATGATGATGAACAAAAACGGATCTATATTCCCATCACTACAGCTCAAAGGGTTTTCAGCGGTTCAAATTTTGTAAACCAAATCTCCTTCACCACCGGAAGCGCTGATCCTGACGAGGTAGACAAGATGGTTGAAAAATCAAAATCTATTCTGGCAAACCGTCACACGTTTGATCCAAAAGATGAACGTGCCATAAATGTCTGGAATAAGAGCGAGGATGTAAGAAAATTCACTTCATTGTTCAGAGGGATCCGGCTGTTTATCTGGATCATCGGTATCGGGACTATTGTTGCAGGGATCGTAGGAGTCAGTAATATTATGATGATCGTAGTGAAGGAGAGGACCAAGGAGATTGGTATCCGCAAGGCCCTCGGGGCCTCCCCTTCTTCAATAATCTCCCTGATCATGCAGGAAGCCATTGTGATCACAGGTTTTGCAGGATATATTGGACTGGTGCTTGGTGTAGGCGTACTGGAACTCGTGCGGACATATATGCCTTCAACCGAGTTTTTCAAGGACCCGGAAGCTGATTTTTCAATTGCAATCAGTGCCACGGTTCTGCTGATTTTTGCCGGAGCTATTGCCGGCTTTGTTCCTGCAATGAAAGCAGCGAAAGTACGACCCGTCGAGGCACTTCGTGATGAATGAACATCCTACGACTTACAACTTATGACTTACGACTTATGACTTACAACTTATGACTTTACGCCAATTCTTAATAATTAAGTAAAATGTTTGATCTGGATCGTTGGCAGGAGATATTTCATGTTCTGAAGAAAAACAAGTTACGGACGTTTTTAACGGCATTTGGCGTGTTCTGGGGCATTTTCATGCTGGTTATCATGCTGGGTTCGGGGAACGGACTAGAAAACGGAGTAACCCAAAATTTTGGGGATATGGCCACGAACAGTGTTTTTTTATGGCCCCAGCAGACCTCCATTTCCTATAAAGGGTTCCCGCGAGGCCGGCGTTTCAATTTCGATGATGAGGATACCAAAGCTTTCCGGAAGTCGATCCCGGAGATCAAATATCTCGCCCCACGGCTACAGGCAGGTGGATTTATGCAAGCAAACAATGTGGTGAGGGGAAAGAAAACCGGCGTTTTCAGCCTGATGGGAGATTATCCCGAATTTAACCTGATAGATCCGTTGAACCTTCAAAAGGGCCGGTTTATCAATGACATTGACATAAAAGATAAGCGGAAGGTAGTGGTTATAGGATCCCGTGCAAAGGATATTCTTTTTACAAAGGATGAAGACCCCATCAACCAGTATATAAAAATCCAGGGGATTTACTTCCAGGTAATCGGTCAGTTTATTTCAAAACGCAACGGAGAAAATGCGGAACAGGAGAACCAAACCATATATATGCCTTTTACCACCATGCAAAGGACCTTCAATTATGGCAATGCTGTAGGATTTTACAGTGTTACTTCGAGGGACAATATTCCGGTTTCCGTTGTTGAAGATAAAGCCATCAGGCTGCTGAAAAAGCAACATTCTGTTTCTCCTGTTGATGAGACAGCCATCGGCCATTTCAACCTTGAAAAAGAATTTGATCAGATGCAAGGTTTATTCGGAGGGATCCGAGGATTGGTCTGGCTGGTAGGGATCGGTACTTTACTTGCGGGGATCATAGGTGTCAGTAATATTATGCTTGTTGTAGTACGGGAACGGACAAAAGAGATCGGGATCCAGCGTGCACTCGGTGCCTCTCCCTGGAATGTGATCAGCGGGATCATCACCGAGTCGGTCGTTCTTACTACTTTTGCAGGTTATACAGGACTGGTGATCGGCGTCGGTTTGCTCGAGATGATCAACTATCTGCTGGTAAAATCAGGAGCAAAAACAGAGATGTTCCTCCATCCTGGCATCAACTTCAATGTTGCTGTGATGGCGTTAACCATTCTGATCATTTCAGGGGCATTTGCCGGTTTTATTCCGGCAAAGAGGGCTGTATCGATTAAACCTATCGATGCTTTAAGGTTTGAATGACCTCATCCCCTGCACCACTTCGTCTTCAAGGAGAAGTGGACGGGGTTAAAACCATTTGATTAATAATTTTGAAAATCTAAAACATCTTACAATTATGAAAAAAGCATTCAAAATATCGAGATTGGTTATTGTCCTTTCGGTATTTGTTCTGACACTCTTCTTCCTTTATAATAAATCAAAGGCAAAACCGATGGTTTTTCACACAGAGAAACCATTTATGACATCGATCATAAAAAAGACTGTCGCAACAGGTTCGGTTGTTCCCAGAAAGGAGATTGAGATCAAACCCCAAGTTTCAGGAATTGTGGAAGAGTTATTTATTGAGGCAGGAAAAAAGGTGAAATCGGGTGATGTTATCGCTCGGGTAAGGATCATCCCCGACCTGGTCAATCTGAACAACGCTGAGGGACGGTTGGAGAGAGCCAAAATTGCCTTTGAGGATGCACGTACAAATTTTGAACGTGAAAAGAAACTTCTGTCCGACGGCGTCATTGCTGCCACCGAATTCCAGCAGGCAGATGTGACCTTTAAAAATGCCAGGCAGGAAGTCGATGCTGCAGGGTCAAACCTGGAACTGATCAAGGAAGGGGTGAACAGAAAATCAGGAAAAGTGACCAATACGCTAATCCGTTCCACCATTGATGGGATGGTGCTGGATGTTCCGGTGAAGGTGGGTACCTCCGTGATAGAAACCAATAACTTCAATGCAGGAACAACGATTGCCTCCGTTGCAGATGTAAATGACATGATCTTTGACGGGAAGGTTGACGAAACCGAGGTGGGTAAGATCAAACCGGGGATGGACCTTATGCTGATTGTCGGGGCAATTGACAATGACACTTTTCATGCAACGCTTAAGTACATTTCTCCCAAAGGTGTTCTGGAAAACGGCGCTGTTCAGTTTGAAATAAAGGCCGACGTGATCCTGAAAGCTGACCAGTTTATCCGCGCAGGATACAGCGCAAATGCCGACATCGTTCTTGACCGGAGACCACAGGTAATGGCCATCAAGGAAGCATACCTTCTGTTTGAAGGAGATTCGGCATATGTGGAGATCGAAACCGCATCCCAGGTCTTTGAAAAAAGATATGTAAAAACCGGCCTTTCTGATGGTATCAACATCCAGGTACTGTCTGGAATTACCATGAAGGATAAAATCAAAGTACCTGCAATGAATGTAAATATGCAGAAATAGGTTGAAACGGTGGAATCGCTAACAGGTAAAAGTTCCCGAAAAAACCTCGTAGAATGAATGGAAGCGATTGGAAGGCAAGTTTATCTGGAGGATTATCACTGTTTGGGTCCAGGGCTTGCCCTGGGGTTCATTCCCGTGATTTATCATTCGAGTTTCTCAGGTTGTGATTTCATGATTTGTTCATATTTTACTTTCAAAATCTGAATACACTGAAAGCGAAAGTTCCATCAGGATGTCGCACTTGACAGTTTTATATTCCCGAGTACTCTGGACGAATTTTTCGCAGGTACATTTGCGATAATTTCGAGTTTAATAAAGTGCGGTGGGTTTTTGTTCGCTATTAATTCAAAAATCAGACTGTAGGGGATTTCTAATTCGGTTCAATATTATTTCGTCCAGTCCTCCAAAGCGATTTCCTTTATTTTTGTGAAATGGTTGGTGTTGGCTTTCTCAAATTTTTTATTGAGATCAAATTTGCCTTTAATGTAATAAATGCATATGTTCGTGTCAATGAGATATTTTTTCAAAACTGTTCAATTTGGCGGTTTAGTGTCCTGCTGTTCCGTAGATCATTGATGATTTCATCAGCCGTTTGTTTTGACTCCCAGGCGCCAAATGCTTTGTAAAAAGAGTTTTTCCTGTCGGTGATGTCCGTCTTAACTGAAAGAGTAAGTTTAGAAATAAGATCAAGTTTGTTGCTTGGGCTAAGATTGTCTAATAGCCGCAAGTAACCTTCAATCAGTGTCGTATTTATGTCTATGGCTTTCATCGTAGTCCTGTTTTATTTATAAAGCAAAAGTACTAAATAATCTGTCGGGTCTCGAATCCACAACGATTTATCCTGCAAACGGGGTAAATTGTGACTTGGAATTTTTTAAAATGTACGGTTTTATCCCGTTTTGAGTATAAACTTTCACCCGATTATGATATTGCTTCCTGAATGGTCATGTTCGATTGCCGGACATGTCATAAATCCATGAATAGCGTCTGTTAATTTATTTCGATCCCTTCCTGGCGGACAACTTCAAGTACCATTGAGTAGTCTTCTGTTTGAAATCTTTTTTTACCAATGGCAACAGGTTCAATACGATAATCATTCCTGTATTTTGGCGACCAGGGTTCTGATAAAATAAGGTCATCATCTGTATCAAAGGCATCTGAGACCAACAAAATATCAATATCGCTACTTTCTCTTGCCTGGTTGCGGGCATAGCTTCCAAATAAATAAGCCTTGTAAATGACAATTCCGGCTTTATTAAGATTAGCAACGTACTGACGAGCAATATTTAAAGCATCTTGCTGAAGCATTGGAAAAGAATTTTAGTTTCGTTAAGGTATTCATTTATTTTTTTCGGCGATGGCGCTTTCTGATATTATTCCGGGTAACGCCCTTCGAGTTGATATTTCAATCAATTGGTATGAACCCCAGGGCAGAGCCCTGGACCCAAATTCCGGAGCAAGCCACGGGGAATTTACCATGCACCTCATCCCCTGCACCCCTTCTCCTTAAGGAGAAGGGGACGGGGGTTGAGGTGAGAAAATTAATTGCTAAATGGTTAAACCTGCCGGCAGGCAGGTTGTTAAAAAGCCCTCACAGCACGCACATAGTTTGTGGAGTTCTTATTGTAGAGGTCCTGGTAGCCATTGGAGAAGTACTGGGTCCACGCGTAGTTTGCATTGTACTCGGAGGAACTCCAATAGAGGTAACTGACAAAGCCGCCAATTACAGTTTTTTGCAGGTACATTTGGTTAAGCTCGTCTTTCGATGGTAAAAACCAGTCGTCGTAACTGTTCAGCATAAGATCATTGCAAATTCGCACCGCGATGCCTGCCTCACTGCATCCGTTTACAATAAGCATGGTATTGGCTTGTCCTGTGCCTATGGCGGTGGATGTTCCAGGAATGGATGTTCCATAACAACCCCATTGCGCTCCGGTACTTTGGTCGGTAGAAGCGGCTATCAAACCATGTTGTCCCGTGCCATCAATATAGAAAATTATTCCGCCGCCGTAGGCTTGGCCAACTGCAAAAGCAATGGTTGAAAAACTCACCTGGTTTCCATAAGTCGTGCCAACGCTGTTGGTGGCATACGCTTTTACATAATAGAGCGTGTTTGGAGCTAACCCTGTCATACTGCTTGTAAAAATCCCGGTTCCACTCCCATCTATGGTTTTGAAGTCGGATGTAGTCGGATTTGGGGATAAACTCCAGCAAACACCCCTTTCGGTTATAGTTCCGCCGCCATCCCAGGTAACATTTCCGCCGCTGGTTGCCGATGTTTGGGCAATACCGGTCGGCGATGTAGTTGTTACGGTTGGAAGTACAACGCAGGGTCCGGTTGATTGATTTAATGTTGTAACCAACGAGTAACCACACCCATTATATGCCCAAACATACCGGGTATATCCTGTTCCACAGGTCAGGCTTGACTCACTTTTCGTGGTTGCCATTCCCATATCAGTTGCCGTTCCATTATCATTGGTGGTATTCCATTTATACCCTGTGGCATCCGCTACGGTATTCCAGTTCCATACAATGCTTATTTGTGTGGCAGTGTGTGTTCCAGTGGAAGGCGATACCGGGACAATTGCGGAAACTGTTTGTGTTAAAGTTACCGGAACAGAGATTTCACATTCATTATAAGACCACACTATCTTGTATAGGTTGTGCCGCAGGAAATCCCGGTCTCAGCCTTTAAAGTTGCTGTATTCATTTCGATTGCCGAACCATAATTAGTGGTCGTATTCCATTTGTAACCAACAGCCCCGGCAACCGGGTTCCAATTCCAGTTAATCTGGCCGGGCGATAAAGTATTTACGCCTTGTGTTGGCGGAGCAGAACTGCACTGGATGAATGTTCTCCATGCACCATTTGAATATACACTCAATGCACCATTTGATCCGCAGTTTGAGCAAAAAACCATTAAGCCTTCAGCCGGACTGGCAATGGTATTACGCTGGTCGAAGGTCATACGGGGTAATAAAGCGCCCTTGGTGGTTGAATTTACATCCAGCATAGCCGATGGATCGGGAGAGCTGTTGTCTGTACTGATGCTTACCTGGCTGAAAGAGTAAAGACATGGTACCGTCAAAAAAAATACTAATCCGATAAAAAGCAGGAAACTTGTTTTCATTTTAAAGTGGTTTTAATTTGAAATTAACGCTTTTGCTTTTGAAAATGTTCAGCCTTTGACCTATTCGTTCATTTTGCCAATTTCGGCAATACTTTGTAACGGTTTTTACCTTATTCCCACCAATGAAAATTATCCGAAATGATGATTTCATTTTTCTCTACATGATGGGTTGTTTTCATTGGTAATGTCTTGTATTGTAAATTGTACTTTTCAGCAAGTTGTCGAATTTCCGGGGTGTCGTCATAGGTCAACATGAACTTTCCTTTGATTTGTGATGTTAACATGAATAACCTTTCATGGTCTATTTCGTAGTAGGTGTATAAACGTTTGCCAGCTCATAAGTAAAATCGAATGAAAATATTTTATCGGCAAGCCATTTGTTCTTATCGTTCAAAATCACTTCCCAAACTGCCGCTATTTCTTTATCCATTTCGATCATGGTAATAGGATCGGCTAATCTCTCAAAAGCTGCCGTTAAACTTACAATACCACCACCTGCAAAAGGCTCAATCAAAATACTTGCTTTTGTGTTTTGTTTCAACCATTGTCGCACAGTCGGAATGAGCCAGGTTTTACCCCCAGGATAACGAAACGGACTCCTTTGCGGTACGGACGAAACATTAACAACAGTTTTTGTCCCGTGGAGTTCAGGTATTTCAAACATTGTCATTTGCTGATTCATCATCATTCTACTACAATGTTATCAAGGTTATTAATTTTAGAACTACCAGAAAGTTTTGTGTCAGGAAACCCGAAAACTTCGGCTAACGGTTGATTATTGTCTTTATCCATCTTCATTTGTCAAATTTAGGAAATATTTTCGTACGACAACCAATGGTGCAGAAACCAATGAGTTTGGATTTTGATCCTTTATCAAATGCAGTTTCACTAAAATTATCCAATATATTGTCTTTGAAAAAATCACATCTTTATTCAGGATGAGACACGATATAGTACACTCGACAGCAAAGGAATAAAACCGGTCATCACCGACAATTATGTGATCCAGGACTGCAACATTGAAGGCCTGGGTAATTAAACACTTTTATCAGCAGCTCATCTCTCCTGCATTTTTCTTTGCCGAAAGTAAGGTGTAGGCGCCTTTAACAACGACTTTTGCATTTTTACTGTCGAAACCTTCGGGCAATATGATTTCGGTATAGCCACTATCGGAAATACCTTTATGAACTTCAACCATTCGATACTCTGTGAAAGGCTTACCGTTTTCCTCTTTGTTTTTTTCGAAAATGAAAATATAATCTTTATCGTTGAAACTGACAACAGCTTCTGAAGGCAGGACTGTCACGTTATTTCCTGATGCTTCAATAATTGCATTCACATACATACCGGGCAGAATTTTTTTACAGACACTTGTTACATTCGCATACACTTTATAAGTTTTATCGGTATTAATTGATTTGCCTGTTTGGTATATTAATGCTTCGTGCTGTTCGCTCTCGTTATTGATAAAGAAGTGTATTTTCTGACCCGCAGATACTTTATCGGCATCTTTTTCGAACAGGGTAAGCTCGAGAAAAAGTTTGTCACTGTTTACTATTTCAAACAAAACATCAGAAGGAGCCACAAATTTTCCGATGTTAATGTTTACACTTTTTATTGAACCTGAAATAGGTGACACCAGGTCAACCGAACGGCTGATATTATCCTCATTAAGGTTTGCCGGGTTGATGCCGATAAGCGCAAGTTTTTGCTCCAGCGCTTTCACCTGGGTTTTGAGGCTTTTATAATCGGCGGTAACCTGTTGAACATTTTTTTGGGAATATACGTCGTCATGATAAAGTTCGGTGTGACGTGTAAATTCCGCTTCAGCATATTCGAGCCTGCTTTTTGCTTCCAGAAAACTTTGTTGAATATCCACAAACTCCTGATTTTCGAGAACAGCCAATGTCTGGCCTTTCGAAACTTCATTGCCGGGGATCAGGGTTGTACTTTTAACGAATCCTCCAAGAGGCATACAAACCGTTGCAAGGTTCTGGGGAGCCACGGCGACCATCCCGTTTACCTTGAATGATCCGCTCAATGAGCGGGATTCAATTTTCCCGGTTTCAATATTGGCAAGTTTTATCTGGTCAGCCCGTAATTCAACAATATCTTCGGGGAGTTGCTCAACTTCTTTATTTTGTTCGCCGCTATTTTTTCCCCCGCTACATGATACAAGGGTAACAAAGAAAACAGAAAGAATTGCGGATAATATGAACTTGTATTTTATCATAATATATCGTATTAAAAGATTTTACCTGTTATTAAGTCAATGGAAATAATGGTTTGATTGTAATTATTAAGTGCATCGAGGTAGTTCTGCTTTATTCCTAATGCATGGCTAAGGTTCAGGATGTAATCGAGATAATCCATAGCCCCCGCCTTATAACTGCGTGTTGCCTGCCCGATGATCAGATCCGCTTCGGGAATAGCTTGTTTTTCATAATAATCCAGACTATTCCTGAATTTGGCATATTCACCGAGCAAAGAGCGGTAATTGCCCGAAAGCGATTTAGAATAATACTCAGCGCTGGTCTTGGCGACCAGTTCCTTCAACCTGGCAGACTTTGATCTGGATGTATAAGGCACAAACCACAGGGGAATTGTAATACCCGCCTGGACACCGGTAAAGCGGTCGCCCGGACCAAAGGTTCGGGATAGTCCGTTCACTTCCTGAGCGCCCTGCATGGTTTGACTGAAATAACCAATGTTAAAATCGGGCATCATCCGGCTGAATTCAAGTCTTTTTTCAAAGTGCGTTACATCCACTTGCTGGTTAATGAACCCCAATGAAGGATTTCCGGATAATACCATTGTGTCGGCAAACGGAGAAAAATCAATACGTTTCAGTACGGTATCGGCAGTGTACATAACTGATTCCGTATTTAACAACGTTTGGAGTTTGTGGTAACAGATCACCAAATCGGCAGCAACCTGACCCAACTGGTTTTTTACTTCCAGGCTTTGTGAACGGGCAGTAATCATCTCGAGCCGGTTTGTTTCACCTGTCTTTGCTCTGAGTTCTGCAGCCCGGAGGAAGCCCGTGAACAGACTGTCCTGGTACCCGGTTAGTTTCTTCTTTGAATGTAGGTAAGCCAGTTGCCAATATATCTGCTTCACCTGAGTCGCAATTTCCAACTGTGAAGCCCTCAACTCCCATTCACTGCTTTTCACATTTGCATTTGCCAGTTTGTTTTGGTTAATGTAGACAAGGGGAAAAGCGAAGGACTGAGATACCGTAAAACTGTTATCCTTTGTGTATGAGTTGAACTGTCCGAATTGACCGTCAATTGTGGTTTTTGGGATGTCCCACGCGGCACCTTTCAGCGCTTTCTGAACATCCACCGAATAGGCGGAAGAACGTACCGCCGGATTTCCATCCAATGCCATTTGAACCGCTTCCTGCAGGTTGATCGTTTTAATCTGCTGGGCGTTTATCTTATTGAACAATGAAGGAGACAAAAACAGCAGAAATAAAACAACCAGGGATTTAACGGTTCTATGTTTAAATGAAAACCCGAACCTGTGCGAAGAAAAGATAACGTATAAGACCGGCAGAACAACCAGGGTCAGAAAGGTAGCGGTGATAAGTCCACCGATAACTACGGTCGCCAGCGGTTTTTGAACTTCCGCTCCGGCAGAGGTAGAAATGACCATGGGCAAGAATCCTAAAGCCGGGGCAGCACCTGTTACAAGAATGGACCGTAAACGGGAGTGCAGGCCTTTCTTTACACGTTCCTCGATATCGGTAACTCCTTCTTTTTCGAGCCGGTTAAACTCGGCAATCAGCACAATGCCATTCAGCACGGCAACACCGAATAAAGCAATAAAGCCTACACCGGCTGAAATGGAAAAGTTCATTCCCCGCATCCAAAGCGCAAATACCCCTCCAATTGCCGACATGGGTACAGCGGTATAGATCAACAGGGTTTGTTTGACCGAATGAAAAGTAAAATACAGCAAAACAAAAATGAGGAGCAATGCAACCGGTACGGCAATGGATAACCTCTCCCTGGCAGCTTTGAGATTTTGAAACTGACCACCATATAAAATATAATAACCGGTTGGAAGCTTCACCTGTTGGTCAATTTTTTTTGTTACTTCAGAAATGACACTTTGAACATCCCTGTTCCGTACATTAAAGCCAATGGTTATCCGGCGTTTGGTGTCTTCACGTGACACCTGTGCAGGACCTGATTTTATCCGGATATCGGCAATTTGTTCAAAAGGTATTTGTCCTCCACCGGGAAGGGCTACGGAAAGGTACTTCACATCATCAAGGCTTTGCCGATAGTCCTTATCTAAGCGTACCACCAGTCCGAAGCGTTTTTCTTCATCAAATACAACTCCGGCCTGACTTCCGGCAAAAGCAGCCCGCAATACACGGTTCACTTCCCCTACCGAAAGGCCGTATTGAGCCAACCGGTCACGATTATAATTGATCTGCACCTGGGCTAAGCCGGTAACTTTCTCCACACTGATATCCGAGGCACCTTCTACACGCTGAATTATTTTCTCCACCTCATCTCCTTTCTCAGAGAGCAGGTTCAGATCATCCCCAAAGATCTTTACCGCAATATCCTGCTTTGAACCTGAAAGCAATTCGTTAAATCGCATCTGAATGGGTTGCTGGAACTCAAATTTAACCCCTGCCATCACCACCAGTTTTTCCTGCATTTTTTCGACCAGTTCTTCACGGGTTTTAGCGCTTGTCCATTCGCTTTTATTCTTCAGGGTAATGATATAATCGCCCGTTTCCATCGGTGTAGGGTCGGTTGGGATTTCCCCGGCACCGATCTTGCAAACGGTATGCTTTATTTCCGGAAAATTGGCAAGCAGAATTTTATTTGCCTTCTCAACCGTTTCAATAGTATTTGTGAGTGATCCCCCCTGCAGGGTAATTACTCCTGCAGCAAGGTCACCTTCTTCAAGCTGTGGAATGAATTCCCCTCCCAGATTGCCAAACAGAAAAAGACTGAACAGGAACAACAACAGAGTCGATATGGAAACCAAAGCTTTCCGCCGGAGGGCAAAAGTAATCACCGGATTAAAGACTTTATGGAACCAATCCATCAGACTGTCGGAGAGATTGTGCCTGTGTTCTGTTCTATTATTCAAAAACAGGGCAGTAGCCATAGGAACATAAGTAAGAGAAAGAATAGCAGCTCCCATTAAAGCAAAAGCAACAACCTGTGCCATCGGGCGGAACATTTTTCCCTCTATACCCACCAGTGCCATAATGGGTAGATAAACAATAAAAATAATGATTTGTCCGAAAGTGGCTGAACTCATCATACGCTTGGCTGATTCAAAAACATTCTCGTCCATTTGTTCCTGCGAAAGTTTTATAACACCCTGATGATGATGCTTGCTCATAAATATCCTGTGTACCGCACTTTCAACAATGATAATAGCACCGTCGACAATCAACCCGAAATCAATAGCCCCCAGACTCATGAGATTGCCTGAAACCCCAAAAAGATTCATTAAGGAAATGGCAAAAAGCATGGAAAGCGGGATCACTGAAGCCACAATTAAACCGGCACGCATATTACCCAGCAGCAACACGAGGATAAAAATGACGATCAATGCACCTTCAATAAGGTTGGTGGATACTGTTCCAATGGCACGCCCTACTAAATCGGAACGGTTAATGTAAGGTTCAATCCGGACTCCTTCAGGCAATGACTTTTGAATGGATTGTATGCGAAGTTCGACATTGTCGATTACCTCGTGAGCATTTGCCCCTTTCAGCATCATGATAACACCCCCGACAGCTTCGGTAGTATCCACCACCAATGCACCGTAACGGGTTGCGCTGCCATATTGTACTGTTGCCACGTCCCTGATCAAAACAGGAATACCCGAAGAGTTATTTTTTACTACAATTTTTTCAATGTCCTCCAGTGTTTTAACCAGGCCTATACCCCGGATAAAATAGGCTGTTGGTTTTTTGTCGATGTAAGCGCTCCCTGTATTTTCGTTGTTCTTTTCGAGGGCATCAAAAATATCGGTAAGGGTAAGATTCAACCCTCTGAGCCTTTCAGGGTTTACCGCTATTTCGTATTGTTTCACAAAACCCCCATAGCTATTGATGTCAGCCACACCGGAAGTTCCCAGCATTTCACGGCGCACTGTCCAATCCTGGATAGTACGTAGTTCCATCGGATTGAATTTTTTTTCGAAACCCTTTTTAACCGCAAGGCGATATTGAAAAATTTCCCCCAGACCGGTGGAAACAGGGGCAAGTTCTACCTGGGCAAGACCGGCAGGTATGGCTTCTTCTGCCTCCCTGAGCCGTTCACTCAACTGCTGCCGTGCCCAGTAAATATCCACACCATCTTTAAACACCACTGTTACGACCGACAATCCCAGGCGGGAAATGGAACGAAGCTCTATAATATCGGGGATATTGGCTACAGCCACCTCAATCGGGGCAGTTATAAAACTTTCCACTTCCTGTGTAGCGAGCGATGGGGCCAGCGATATCACCTGCACCTGGTTGTTCGTAATGTCAGGAATTGCATCAACAGGCAGGCGGATCAATGAAAAGGTTCCCCAACCCATCAGTGCCAGTACGAACAGTCCGACAATGAATTTATTTTTTATCGAAAAATGAATGATTTGTTCTATCATGATGATCAATGAATTAAGTTAATACTATCAAGTGACTCTCTGCTGCCACTGCATTATTGGCGCATATAAATGAAGTCAGATCTGGTGTATCAACTTACTTCCGGCGGTTGCCAGATAGAACGATATGGGTAGGACGTAACGATTGACGGGTACCAAAAAACCTGTTTCCCGGTATATGACTCTACCCGGAATGTTACTAAGCTCTCTGTATAAATAATATGATTTCCACAGCAATTGCAAACGCAAAAAGGTGAACAAAGGTCGGCAGTCTGGTCAGGATTATTATTTATATTTTTCGAAAGTTCTGTTTTGCCTTCTGAATTCTCATATGTATTTTCACAGCATGGGATCGCGGTGAGAACCATAATATATATTGACAACAAAACAGTTAGTACTTTCATCTCTAAGAATTACGTGCAAAGATAGCGAATAAACCTTTATATGATCAGGTAAATTGCCCGAAAATGACATAACAGACAAAGAACTTGTTTAATTTTACACCCTTCGTTATTGATGTTAACATAACAGGAAGATGATGAAAATTATTGTGCTCTTTCTCAGGAGATCTTTCATACTTATAATCCTGAACCTGTCATTTTTTACTTGTATTTACGGACAGAATACCGGCAGGGTGATCATTCCGTTGAATCAGCATTGGCAGATGACGCATAACAATGATGACTCCCTGACAAACCCTCTTTCTGAAGGTAATTGGGAAAAAGTAATATTACCGGATATCAGGAGAGTGGAAGATGAATCCTCCGGATTTTTATGGTACTCCGCAAGTTTTCCAGTTGATAAGAAATATATTTCAAAAAGGATATATATCAGCTTCGACAGAATTAACGGAGATGCCGGATTATTTATCAATGGGAAACTGGCCGGGGAGCATTCAGACTGTTTTACACCATGGACAGCGGAAATAACTTCTTTTATCATACCCGGGAAACCAAACAACATCCTGGTACAAATTCATAAGCATTATCAGACAAGTTCCTCCGGAACAATGGAAACAGAAGGTTATACAGGTCTATATCCTCCCATCTCACTCATCATTACAAATAAGGTGAACATCTCCTTATCGGATATTACATCATCAGGATCATTGATAGTGTCTGGAAAGGTTAACGATTCAATTGCAAAGGTTTATGTCAGGACAAGACTCGAAAACCATTCCGGACATAGGAGATCCATTGAGCTCAGGTGTACGGTATGGGACAATAAAGAATTTGTTACCAGGGATGTTCGTGAAATTGAGCTGGATACTACAGGAGTGATAGCATTTGTCCAGGATCTTGATTTTGGGATACCTTCTGTTTGGAATGGGACTGAAAGACCCTATCTCTATAAGCTCCATGTCGAGATCAGGGAAAAAGGAACTATCCTGGATGCCGTTACACAACCACTTGCCCTTCGCAGTTTCGGATTTGACAGTATTCAACGCTTCGTTCTGAACAATACATTGTATCCTCTCTATGGTGTTGAGATTCAATTAGTGAATGACCATTCAGATATGAAAACTATGGTAAGCAATCTGAAAAAGGAGTTCAGATCAATCATTGCCGTCGGCGGAAACACTGTTGTTGTCCCAGACCGGTTGCTGACCGGGAGTCTTTGTTCATTATGCGATTCACTGGGTCTCGTCATAGTTCCCAAAACATCCGGGTTGCAAAAAAATGACAATAAAGTAAATCCAGAACCTGGATTCTTTCTCCGTAACTTCAATCATCCATCACTTCTGATCCGTCAATCACAAAATGATCATCCTTTGGAAGGGAAGATAGACGCAAATGCGCTCCGGTTTGCAATCAGCAGCAAGGATGTTTGGAGTATTCCTCCTGACTCCATTAATAAAAGCAAATATCCTGACCGTTATTATTGGTACAAGACCAGGTGGTCTGTAAAACCTGCAATATATTTTACTACTAAACCAGATACTGTGTCCGGGAAAACATTGAATGTTGTTCGCCTTTATTGTAACCTTGAAGATCCTGTAATTGTGGTGAATGGAAAAACGTTTAACCAGGGAGAAAAAGGATCTTCGATAGATTTTTCCTGGAAGAATATTGAATTGAAGAAAGGGAAAAACACCTTCAGGGCTTGGGCAAGGAAGAAAGGGATACGCTGTGAGGATAGTTGGGAGTTTATGGCGATAGACGCTCCCTGATCCATTTCCCGTCTGCCAGACGGAACTGAATCCGGTCATGCAGGCGGTGTTCCCTCCCCTGCCAGAACTCGAACAGTTCCGGAACAACACGATACCCGACCCATTTCTCAGGTCGTGATATTTTCTTTCCCTTTTTTTCCTTTATAATATCTGCAAAGGATTCTTCAATTGCTAAATCATTTTTCAGATATTTTTTCTTTACAAAAATAAGGAAAATGACTGTAATTGGAATATAAGTAGTACTTTTGTATTTATTTAGTCTAAATTAATTTAGTAATCATTAAATTCAAAAATAATATGAAAAAGTTTTTCCTTTTATTCAATCTGATCATATTTTTGATTGGATTGAAATCTTCATATGCACAGAAGTGGTCTTATACAGGAGATGTTGCAACTCCTCTTTTCTATATCGGAACCAATAATCTTCAACCCCTTAATTTCAAGACGAATAGTTTTCAACGCATGACCATTCGTTCCAATAATGGGTTTGTCGGCATCGGCCTTAATTTCACAACCCCAAACAATCTTTTGGATGTCCGGGGTGGTGACATTGATGTATTGACTGCGAACAGGGGTTATATGATCAACAATAAATATGTTTTATGGCACAACAACATAGCAAGAGATATTTTTGTTGGTGAAGGCGCCGGGAGCAGCGCATCTCCTGGTAATGTTGATAACACGCTTATCGGGTACAATGCCGGGTTTAGTGGTACTGCACCAACTTTTACCTTTAATACGCTGGTGGGTTCTGAAGCTGGTTTAAAGACACAGGGAAGCAAAAATACATTTGTAGGATTCAGAGCCGGTTATAATTACAGCAGCCCCGGACAGGTGGTTTCTACTTTTCTTGGTGCTGAGGCAGGTTATAATGAAGCCCAGGGAGATGAGGATGTTTATGTAGGCTGGAGATCAGGATACAATTCCCTTGGTGCCTATCACAATACTTTTGTTGGTAATATCAGTGGTGCAAATAATACCTCCGGATCAAACAATACTTTTATTGGTATTGGCAGTGGTTCAACCAATCAAAAAGGTAGTGGACTGACAACCCTTGGTGCCGGAGCGAACGTTGGCAGCACTGCCCTTAGCAATGCAGCAGCCATTGGGGCAGGAAGTATTGTAACACAAAACAACCAGATGATCCTTGGAAATTCACAACAATTTGTTGGTGTAGGTTTAAGTGGTAACACCACGGGACCACAAAACTGGCTGGAGATTAATACACTGTCGCCAAATCCGGTTCCCGGCTTCTCAGGGTTAAGGTTCCGTGATCTGACATGTATCTCAACACCGCTGACAAATCCTGGAAAAGGCTTGCTTGGAGTCGATTGTAACGGTGATGTGATCTATGTCACCCCTCCGACTTTTTCCTCAGGATCCACATTTGGCAACCCTTGCAGTTCTCCACAAATCCCTATGACCTCCAACTGGGAAATCCCAACCAACTCATTCAACTATATGTTCAATGAGCCATTTCGTGGAGGTGTATCCATGGTAGGAATCGGACATATCAATGGAACATGTGCAAACACCATTGGGAAATTTGAAGTGCTCAACAATACTTACCCTCATGCCGGGTCATTTGATAATTCGGCTAACATCACTGGCCAGGCGACCATCGGAGTTTTCGGAAATGCAGTCAGTACTGTTGATGAATCCATAGGGGTAAAAGGTGTTTCTCTTGGTGCCGCTTTGAGTGGGTTCAGTGAAGCTTCAGGGGTTCATGGAGAATCAATGATGCCGTCCGGTACCGCAATAAACAATGGAATCAGGGGTTATGCCCAGGATGCAGCGACTGAAAGCCGGGGAGGGTATTTCCTCGTGCACAATTCTGCCTCACCTTATAATTTCGGAGTAAAATCCATTGTTACCCAGAATCCAGGAACAGCAGGTATTTTAGAAAACTATGGCGGATATTTTGAAGCATGGTATGCTACCGGAAAGACTTTTGGGGTTGTAGGATCAATTACCAATCCTGGTGCTGGTATAAGTGCATTACCCACAGGAACCAACATTGGTGTTTATGGATATAACCCTTCAGTGACTCCGACCCCTCCTTTTCCAACCAACTCATGGGCAGGTTATTTCGACGGTGATGTTAACATTAATGGTTATGGATGGCTGAGCTTATCAACTTTAATATCTTCTGATCGCCGCTTCAAGAAGGATATCCAGCCTATCAGTAACGTTCTCGATAAGATCAATCACATCAATGGTTACTCCTATTTACTTGATAAAGAACAATTCAAACAGAAAAGATTCGATTCTGAAAGGCATCTCGGTCTGATAGCACAGGAAGTAAAGGAAGTATTTCCCGAACTGGTGAAACAAGATGCACAGGGATTTTACGGTGTGAGCTATGACGGAATGGTTCCCGTTCTCCTGGAAGCCATAAAGGCACAACAAAAGACCATCAATGAGCTTTCAGAAAAACTTGATCGTATCAATCAGGCGCTTGGATTGAAAGACCAGCCAAGTGCTACCGGTAACAATAACCTGAATACTCTCCAGGTAACATTGTCAGATAAAGATGCCATCATATTGAATCAGAATGTTCCAAATCCATTTGCAGAGCATACAGTCATCACCTTCAATATTCCTGAAGGTTGCAATACAGCGGTAATCAATTTTTATGATAATATTGGAAAGATGATCAAATCAGTAAAAATTGACACCCGTGGAAATGGTCTTCTTAATGTCTTCGGAGATGACCTTTCAAGTGGAATCTATATCTATTCCCTTATTATTGATGGAAGGTCAGTGGAGACAAAAAAGATGATTAAAAGTAAGTAAATCAACTAAAAAACCTGGAAGATTATTTACACTTCCTGATTATCATTAAAAAAAACCGTTCCCTTAACAGGGGCGGTTTTTTTTGTAACTTTACGAAAAATTTAAGAATTCACTCTATGTCAAATAAAGTCAAAAAAAGCGAATTAGCGGATTTTAAGGAGCATCCGGAAAATGCAAAAGAGTATTCTACAGGTGAAATTACAGTTTTTTGGAGATCTGAATTATGTATTCATTCTGCGAATTGTATTATGGGATTACCGGGGGTATTCAATACCAGGAAACGTCCGTGGATCAATATCAACGGGGGTTCGACTGCGGAAATTATTGATGCTGTGAATACTTGTCCCTCCCGTGCCCTGCTTTACCTTAAAAGTCCCAAATATAAACTTGCGAAAAATAGAAAGCATTCAAAAAAAACCATTTCTAAACTTACACATATTAGCCTTTTGGCTGATGGACCTTATCTGGTCTCGGGTAGTTTTATTATCCGTGATACCAACAAGAAAAAAGTGAAGGCTTCAACTGACACAGTCGCTCTTTGCAGTTGCGGGAAATCAAGGAACAAGCCTTTCTGCGATGCAACGCATCTGAAAGAAGTTCTTCACAAGGATTGAAAAAAATACCCACACATTAATGAGGCTGTCTAAAAAGCATAAAACCTTTCTTCTGAGACAGACCCGAAGGGGGTGGGTATATTATGATAATTCAAATCTTGATTTATGACTATTGGTTTATTAAAGGAATCCGGAATTGAAAAACGAGTGGCTTTATTACCGGATGCAGTTGCTACACTGGTTAAAATGAATGTATCCGTTCTTGTGGAGAACAATGCCGGAAAGGAAGCTTTCGCAGAAGATCCGGAATATGAAAAAACAGGCGCAAAGATTGCCCGGAAAGCTGAGATCATCGAAGGTTCTGATCTTATTATTAAAATCAATCCGCCCACTGAAGATGAACTATCGAAATTAAAACCTGCCCAGTGTTTCCTTTGTGTATTTAATCCCATGATGAATTCCACTCTGGTCAAACAATTTGCTGAGCAAAATATCACATCCTTCAGTCTGGACATTATTCCAAGGACCAGCCGTGCACAGGCAATGGACATTCTGTCGTCCATGGCTACGGTAAATGGATATAAAGCAGTTTTGACCGCTGCCAATTCACTTCCCAAATTCTTTCCAATGTTCATGACTGCTGCAGGTACCATAACTCCTGCAAAAGTCTTGATCCTGGGAGCCGGTGTTGCAGGACTTCAGGCAGTTGCCACCTCCCGGAAACTGGGAGCCGTGGTGGAGGTATTCGATGTAAGGGCGGCAGTGAAGGAAGAGGTGGTCGGACTCGGAGCAAAGTTTGTGGATGTGGAAGGAGCCCTGGATGATAAAGCCGCAGGAGGTTATGCAGTTGAACAAACAGAAGAATATAAAAAGCGGCAGGATGCTGCCGTGCAGGAGCATGCCGTAAAATCAGATGTAGTAATCTGTACTGCCCAGATACCCGGTAGAAAGGCTCCCCTGCTTTTGAAGAAAGATACCGTTGAGAACATGAAACCCGGATCGGTGATCATTGACCTTGCTGCATCTTCCGGAGGAAACTGTGAGTTGACAAAAAACGGAGAAACGATTGTTGTCAATGGAATCAAAATCATCGGGAACTCCTTTTTTGCCGTAGATATGCCGTCTGATGCAAGTAAATTATTTGGTAAAAATGTGTTGAATTTTCTCAAGTTGATGATCTCACCTTCAGGAGATTTCAATCTGAACTTTGGGGATGATATTGTTAAAGGAACCTGTGTAACCCATCAGAAGGAGATTATTAACGAGAGGGTTAATGCGAGCATAAATAACCAATAAAATATATTTTATGAATGAGGTCTTGAAATTTTTCCTGGAAAACAGGGAAGCGATATTTATCATCATCCTGTCAGTTTTTCTCGGGATTGAAGTGATTTCCCATGTGCCTTCGGTTTTGCACACTCCGTTGATGTCGGGTGCAAATGCAATTCATGGGGTAGTGATCATTGGAGCTATCATTGTGATGGGACATGCCCACGATATCCTTCCCATGGTGCTTGGATTTGTTGCAGTGGTGCTGGGTACCTTAAATGTTGTTGGCGGATTCGTTGTCACCGACCGGATGCTTGAAATGTTCAGGAAGAAAAAAACTAAAAAATAGCCCATCATATGGAAGAAATTTTCACTCCCCAGATAAGTACACTTGAGATTTCATATATCCTTGCCTCTGTTCTTTTCATTCTCGGGTTAAAGAAGCTGAGTCATCCGGATACCGCAAGGAACGGGAATTTATGGGCTGCAGCAGGAATGTTGCTGGCCATTCTCTGTACCATCCTTTTTCATAAAAAAGAGGATCAGAATATTGGTAACATTCCCTGGATATTGGCCGCACTGGCAATCGGAACTGCCATAGGATGGATCGCTGCAAGAAAGGTTAAAATGACCGCCATGCCCCAGATGGTTTCCATGTTTAACGGGATGGGTGGGGCTTGTGCTGCACTGATCTCAATGATGGAATTTCCAAGGATGCAAACCGCCATCGCAGGGCATGCATCCAACATGCTTAACGGAGAAGCGCTTGCCATCCTGCTTGGATTAACCATCGGCGGTGTTTCGTTTGCAGGCAGCATGATTGCTTTTGGAAAGCTTGACGAGCGGATTGGAGATATCAAGAGTCCTGTTCTCCGGTATATCAATTTAATGTTTCTGTTTGTTTTATTAGCCTTTATGGTGTTTATCATGTTCAAGGTGCCGGTAGCCAATGAAAACTGGATGATTTATGTCCTTGGAGGTCTTGCACTCATCTATGGTGTAACATTCGTGATGCCCATAGGGGGCGCAGATATGCCTGTTGTTATTTCCTTACTGAACTCATTCACCGGAGTGGCTGCTGCCTGTGGAGGATTTCTTTATCACAACCAGGCAATGCTTACAGGTGGGATACTTGTGGGATCGTCAGGAACTATTCTCACGATCTTAATGTGCAAGGCTATGAATCGTTCCCTGCTGAATGTGATCATTGGCGCTTTTGGTGGAAGTTCCGCTGCTTCAATACAATCGGGCGACAAAACCGTGAAGGAGATCACATTGAGTGATGCCGCCGTTTTACTGAGCTATTCCCAGAAAGTGTTGATCGTTCCGGGATATGGATTGGCAGTTGCGCAGGCCCAGCATCTTTGCCATGAGATGGATGTTTTGTTGACATCAAAAAATGTTGAAGTAAAATATGGAATACATCCTGTTGCCGGACGCATGCCGGGTCATATGAATGTTTTGCTTGCAGAAGCGGATGTTCCCTATGAAAAGCTGCTGGAAATGGAAGAAGCGAACAATGAGATGCAGAATACTGATGTAGTGATCGTAATTGGCGCAAATGACGTAGTCAACCCGGCTGCGGAGGATGATCCTTCCAGCCCTATTGCAGGAATGCCGGTGATCAGGGTATGGGAGGCAAAGAATGTGATTGTGATGAAACGAAGCATGGCAAAAGGATATGCTGCAATCGACAATATGCTGTTCTTTCATCCAAGAACAAGAATGCTTTTCGGAGATGCAAAAGCCTCCATGCAGAAGCTTATCGCAGAAATTAAAAACCTGTAAAACTGATCACAGATAAATAATATTAATGATTGAAAAAGAAAAAGCCCCGCAGTTGCAGGGCTTTTTCTTTTATTTACAAGTGAAGGTTATTTTGGACCTTTCTTTGTGTGTTTTACAGGCTTTGGAGCAACCTTTTTAGGTGGTTTAGGTGCCTTTGGCGGTTTAATCAGGTGCTTCTTAATAGAATCTGCGTGAGCAATGGAATCCATTTTTCTCTTTTCTTCCTGAACTTTTGCAATAGAGTCAGCAATTCTTTTCTGCTCCATCTGAACTTTTGTGATTGAATCGGCTACTCTTGTTGAGTCAGCAATTCTTTTGGCTTCTTTTTCTTTTGCGCTTGGGCCGCATGAGTACATCACGACAACTGCTCCAGCTAATAATAATGTTGCAAGTTTTTTCATTGTTTATTGATTTTAATTAAAGGTTAATTGTTAAGTTGATTGGTTTGTTTATTTTCTGATAATAGAAGTAAGTCTTTATTTTTTCTTTTTGGCTTCTTTTTTCTTTGTTTCCGGTTTCATCATTTCTGCCTTTTTTGGTTTGAAAAGGCGTTTCTTAATTGAATCCTGATGAGCAATCGAGTCGGCCATCTTCTTTGCTTCCTGGGCTTTGGTAATTGAATCAGCAATCCGTCGCTGCTCTCCCTGAACCAATGTAATCGAATCTGCAACCCTGATAGAATCCTGAATCCTTTTTTCTTCCTTTTCCTTCGCGCTTGGTCCGCAGGCATATATGAAGCCAACAACTCCTGCTAATAACAATGCGATAGGCTTTTTCATTTTGATAGATCGATGTTCAAATTCTGATGCAAAGGTAATTGAGTTAAATCATGTTTTCCAAATTTTTTGCCTACTATTTTTTAACATTTTTTAACATTTCAAATAAAGTACTGATGTCCAATTGATTAAAAAGTGATTTTTTTTAACATTTTTTAACGGTTGAGGATCAAATCCTCATAAAAAATCCCCAAAATCCATTTCCCCCCTTAAATCTCTTAGTTTTATTGTAATTTTGAGTCACAAATATTCATCATTTATTGCTGCTTCTTTCATAATTCATAATTCATAATTCATAATTCATAATTCAATTTTATGCTGGTTCCCCTTGCTGAGCAGCTTCGTCCTTCCGACCTGAATGATTATATCGGGCAGGAACATCTTGTCGGAAAGGATGCAATTCTACGGAAGGCCATTGAGTCGGGAAATGTTCCTTCCATGATCCTGTGGGGGCCTCCGGGAGTTGGAAAAACAACCCTGGCTTATATCATCTCAAAACAGTTAAAACGCGGTTTCTATACATTAAGTGCGGTAAGTTCAGGGGTGAAGGAGGTGCGTGAAGTAATCTCCAAAGCCACTGAAAGCGGTGACAGTCCCTTTCTCTTCATTGACGAAATCCATCGTTTCAGCAAATCCCAGCAGGATGCCCTTCTGGGAGCCGTGGAAAAAGGAACGGTCACCTTCATTGGCGCCACAACAGAAAATCCTTCATTCGAAGTGATCTCCCCCCTTCTTTCCAGGTGTCAGATCTATATCCTGAAGCCACTTGAAGAAGAACACCTGATGAAACTCATGTTGCTTGGCAAAGAGAGCCTTGAGAAGCAATATGAGGTTAAGATTGATATTCAGGAACCGGAAGGATTGCTCAGGATCTCCGGCGGTGATGCACGGAAGCTTTTCAATGCCATTGAACTGATTGTTACAACCGAAATGAAAACCGGTAAAAACATCGTCATTACCAATAAAAAGACAATCGGTATTATCCAGCAAAACCTGGCATTTTATGACAAGAAAGGAGAGATGCATTACGATGTCGTTTCTGCTTTTATTAAATCGTTGCGGGGAAGCGATCCGAATGCTGCTGTATACTGGCTTGCCAGGATGGTGGATGCAGGGGAAGATCCCAAATTCATTGCACGCAGAATGCTCATTCTTGCTTCGGAGGATATCGGGAATGCCAACCCGAATGCACTTCTTCTTGCCAATGCCTGTTTCCAGGCAATTGATGTGATCGGCTATCCCGAATGTGAGCTTATCCTCTCACAAACTGCAATCTATCTTGCATGTTCTGTTAAAAGCAATGCATCGTACCTTGCCATCAGAAAAGCACACCGGGCTTTTAAAGATCATGGTGACCAGCCTGTACCCCTTCATATCAGGAATGCCCCTACAAAACTGATGAAGAATATAGGGTATGGAAAGGATTATAAATATGCTCATGATTATGAAAAAAATTTCATCGAACAGGAGTTTCTTCCGGAAAAGTTGACCAATTCGACTTTTTATGACCCCCAGGATAATGCAAGGGAGAATGAACTCAGGTTAAGATTGAAATCGTTGTGGAAGAAGAAGTATGGATATTAGTGATAAGTTGTAAGTCGTAAGTCGTAAGTCATAAGTCAAAAGTAACTAGTTACGAATCACTGATTTATCAGTATTTAAAAAATATATTAATATCAAGAGTTATGAAAATCAATGAGATTCCGAAGTTAAGACATCTTGATCAGAACAATTTTTTTTTGATAGCCGGGCCGTGTGTGGTTGAGGATGAGTCAATACCATTTGAGATTGCGGAAAGAATTGTCAGGATCACGAATGAACTGCATATCCCTTACATTTTTAAAGCCTCGTATAAAAAAGCCAACCGTACAAGAGTGGACTCCTTCACCGGTATCGGCGACATCAAAGCGCTTGAGGTGATACGACAGGTAGGAGAAACATATGACATTCCAACTCTCACCGATATTCATACTGAGCAAGAGGCTGTCAGGGCTGCACTTTACGTGGATATCCTGCAGATCCCGGCCTTCCTCTGCAGGCAAACCGATTTACTTGTTGCAGCCGGTAAGACAGAAAGGGTAATCAATATCAAAAAAGGGCAGTTTGCTTCCCCGGTATCCATGAAATATGCCATTGATAAAGTTAAATATACCGGTAACCAAAGTGTAATGCTTACAGAACGGGGAACCACTTTTGGTTATAATGACCTCATTGTTGATTTTCGCAACATTCCTGAAATGCAGAAATTGAATGTACCGGTAATCGTGGATATTACCCATTCCCTTCAGCAACCCAACCTTATTTCAGGCGTTTCAGGCGGACGTCCTGAGTTGATAGAAATCCTTGGAAAAGCTGCTGTTGCAACAGGTTGTGACGGGATATTCCTGGAAACGCACCCAAACCCGGGCATAGCACAGTCTGATGGCGCCAACATGTTAAAACTGGATCTCCTGGAAGAACTACTTTATAAATTGATAAAAATCAGGAAAGCGTTGGTTTAATAAACTCACCCCCTGGCCCCCTCTCTTTGAAGGAAAGAGAGGGGGGAAGTTGATGGTAGAGGTTTAGTCCACTTTAAGCGATTTAATACCGCCGGTTTCTTTGTAAAACTGAACTTTCCCCTTGTCTGAAGGAAGATAGGTCACGATACCGAGTTGACTGACTAGACATTGAGTTTCTTCCGTAAGGTTCTCGGAAAATTTAACAATTACCCTTGCCAGTTCCGGTATCCGGTAAAAGAAGCCGTGATCCTTGCTCTTATCACCCGTTCGTTTCAGGTATGCAGCCACAGAACCCGTAGTACCTGAACGTTGCACCTTGATGGTAATGATCTTCCCCCCAGGTTCATCCAGGTCCATCAACCCCTTTCCTTTTAAAAACTTAAAGATTGGAACTTCAGTGTTGACCTGGTTTGGGTTCGGTGTATATGCATAGCTGAATTTTAATGATTTGTGCTGGCTGATACCGGTAAAAAGCTTCATGTATTCCTTCTCCAGCATTTTTAGCTGGTTATCCATATATTCAAGGGTCTCTTTACCATAATTAACCTCCTGGAATCCGCTCACCAAATTAAAACGGTTGTCTTTGATCTTGGTGATGTAATCGGCAGCATCCTTTGCTTTTTGTTCCGGGGCTTTCTCAACAATTGTACGCTTGAGGAATTGTCTTTCAAGGGTCATGGTATCAATATTGACCTTGCGAATGATTGTATCCACTTTCTCGAACACATTCATATCAGCAGAATACTTAAATATTTCGGGGAAAACATCCGTTTCAGAGATTACAGGGGATTCCGCTATGGTTGTCTTTTCTGTTTTCGCAACGGTATCTTTCTTCTCAGGAATTGTACCCAGAATCAATCCTGCCTCACTCAATGTTAACAATTCAGTCGCAATTTTGCTCCCGGATCTGTTACCCAGTTCAAGAAAATAATACTGATCAGGATCAGGTTCCGCAGCAGTTGTGATCCTGATACTATTGATCTTGTATTCCACTGAATTTGCTATGACAACATTCTTCAACCCAAGAAACCGCAATGCGTATTCTGAATAGGGGCCCTTATAATTCTCGATCTTGTCGATGGTCACATCAATACGGATGATCGTCCTTGGGAGCGCATAAAAAATCCCCTCTTTTCCCTCTGGCTGGGCATTGTTATCAATGTGTATCACATTGATCTGTCCGTATATAGAACTGTAAAAAAAGATCAGCAACAGGAAAATGTATAACTTCCTGAATAAAAACAATGATTGCTTCATTTTCAAAGGATTAATGTAATGTTTTATCTATTTAACAAATAACATTTCACGATACTTCGGCAATGGCCAAACTTCATCATCCACCAGGAGTTCAAGTTTGTCAACATGATAACGGATTTTATCGAAATAGGGTTTAACCTTATCACAATAGGCCATTGACTTATCCAAAGGTTCGTGTATTTTATTTGCCAGCTTCCTCTCTTCGATCATTTCATTGACAAAGGTTTTAATCTTGGAAACATGTTCAGAAATCTCAGTGATCGTTTCCATCTGGTTCTGGGACAACTTTCCATAGGTTTTCAAATCGAGTACCTGCTTGAGTCCCTTTACATTTTCAATGAGCGTATTCTGGTATTTTATTGCGATCGGAATGATATGGTTAGTGGCCAGGTCACCCAGTACACGTGATTCGATCTGGATCTTTTTTGTATAGTTCTCAATCCGGATCTCATGCCGGGCTATCAGTTCCCTGGATGAAAGCACATTATTTCTTTCGAATAGGTTGATGGTTTTATCTGATATAAAAGCCTGCAGGGCAACCGGGGTCACAAGGTGATGGGAAAGACCGCGTTTGGCTGCTTCCATGATCCATTCGGAGCTATAGTTATTTCCCTCAAAAAGAATATTTTTCGAATCTTTGATATACTGGCGTAATACTTTAAGGATGGCTTCTTCTTTATGAACTTTTCCGGAAATCAGCTTATCAACATCCTTTTTGAAATTCATCAGTTGGTCGGCCACGATCAGGTTAATAGTGATCATTGCAGGAGCACATGACTGACCTGAACCCACAGCCCTGAATTCAAATTTATTTCCTGTAAAAGCAAAAGGGGATGTACGATTTCTGTCGGTGTTATCCACCAGTATTTCAGGAATCTTGGGAAGGTTCTTTAAAAGTTCTGAATCTGTTTCGGCATTGAGTTTTAGCCGTTTTGAGCTCTTTTCGATCAGGTTGAACATATTCGTAAGCTGGGTTCCGATGAATACTGACATGATCGCAGGCGGGGCTTCATTTCCACCCAAACGGTGGTCGTTTCCGGGCGATGCAATGGTAGCCCTCAGCAAGTCGGCATGATCATGCACTGCTTTCACTATATTCACAAGGAAGGTCAGAAAACGAAGGTTTGATTTTGGGGTACTCCCCGGGGTCAGGAGATTTTCACCAGTATTGGTCATCAGTGACCAGTTATTATGTTTGCCGGACCCATTGATCCCCTGGTATGGTTTTTCATGTAGAAGAACCGTAAACTCATGTTTTCTGGCAATATTATCCAGGATGTGCATCAGCAACTGATTGTGATCGACTGACAGGTTGGCTTCTTCGTAAACCGGGGCACATTCGAACTGGTTTGGCGCCACCTCCTTATGTCTTGTTTTAACAGGGATTCCAAGGCGATGGGCTTCAAGTTCAAATTCCTGCATAAAAGCCATCACCCGTTGTGGGATTGTTCCGAAATAATGATCTTCAAGCTGCTGATCCTTAGCAGATGCATGTCCAAATAGTGTTCTTCCGGTGAGTATCAGGTCTGGTCTTGCCATGTATAAAGCCGAATCCACAAGGAAATACTCCTGTTCCCAACCCAGGGTTGCAAAAACCTTAACCACATCTTTATCAAAATACTGGCAAACATCCACTGCTGCTTTATCAACTGTATAGAGGGCTTTGAGCAATGGCGTTTTAAAGTCAAGGGCTTCCCCGGTATAAGAAACAAAAACGGTCGGGATACAAAGTGTTCTGTTGATAATAAACGCAGGTGAAGTAGGATCCCACGCTGTATAACCCCTCGCCTCAAAAGTACTCCGGATCCCTCCGCTTGGGAAGCTTGATGCATCCGGTTCCTGCTGGGTAAGTTCATTCCCGCTGAAATTCTCCATGGCCTTGCCTCCTTCCACCGGAGAGATAAAAGCATCATGCTTTTCCGCTGTAGCACCGGTAAGCGGCAAAAACCAGTGTGTATAATGTGTTGCTCCTTTGTTGATTGCCCAGGATTTCAACCCTGCGGCAACCTGGTCAGCAATTTTTCTGTCTATCTTCACCCCCATCTCAATCGAACTCATGACCTGGTGATAAGCTTCCTGCGTGAGGTATTCCCTCATTGCACTTTTATTGAAAGTAAGTTCCCCGAAATATTCCGATGCCTTGTTCTCAGGAAATATCACCTCTTTCTCCTGCCTCCCCATGGCCATTAAAAGAGCCTTAAAACGAATGTTATCCATACTTTGCCGTTTAGGTTTGTTTATAATATAACGATTTGATCATCCGGAAGATGAAGATCTCTTCTTACTTCTGTTTGGTATTCGTAAAATCATTAATCCTGCAAATGTAAATATTCCGTTAACAATTAAGAGTTCAAAGCCGAATTTATAACCGCTTAACCAGATCTCAGAATAACGGCTAAGAAAGTAACATATTATAGGTGAAATGATTGCAACAATCGGCACCCAGGAATCTTTTACCCGGTAGGATGTAAATAATCCAAAGGCGAACAAACCCAGCAGTGGACCGTAAGTATATCCGGCAATGGTGAAAAGCTTTTCGATCACTGCCCTGTCATTTATAATCCTGAAAAGAATGATCACAAAAAACAATACGAAGGCAAACCCCGTATGTACAAAATACCGTATCCGTATCTTCTGTTTTTCGGTCAGCTTTTCCGTTTTATCCATGCCCAGAAAATCAATGCTGAAGGAGGTTGTAAGCGAAGTCAATGCCCCGTCAGCGCTGGGATATGCCGCCGAAATCAGACCGATAAGGAACACGAGTCCTGCAACGGGCCCGAGGTAATTGATGGCGATCATCGGAAATATGTCATCCGACCTTAATGGCATTTTAATGCCTGTCTGTCCGGCATAAATAAACAGGATAGCCCCCAGGAAAAGAATCATGAAATTAACAAATACCATAATGAAACTGAAAGTGAACATGTTTTTCTGTGCATCTTTCAGGTTTCTGCAACTTATATTCTTTTGCATCATTTCCTGGTCCAAACCTGTCATGACAATGGCAATAAAGGCTCCACTCAGCAATTGCTTCAGAAAGAACCGTTTATCATGCCAATCGGTGTACACTATTTTTGAATAGGCGCTATGGAATACATCTTTTATAAGTCCGGGCAGAGATGTGCCCAGATGTCTGGTGATAAACCAAATGGAAAAAATAACCGCTAATAACATAAAAGTGGTTTGAACGGTATCGGTCCAGATGATTGTTTTGATGCCACCTTTGAAGGTATAAAGAAGGATCAGTATTATAAAGATCAACACAGTAACACTGAACGGGATATTCCACGCATCGAAAACGAATATCTGCAGTACATTCACTACAAGGAACATCCTGAAAGAAGCGCCGATTATTCTCGATAAAATAAAATAAAAAGCCCCGGTTTTATATGACCAGAATCCAAACCGTCCTTCCAGGTATGTATAGATTGAAGTCAGGTTAAGCCGGTAATAAAGTGGCAATAAAACGGTTGCAATGGTGAAGTATCCGAAAAGATAACCCACTACCACCATAAAGTATGAGAACTGTGTTTGACCAACCCAGCCCGGGACCGACATAAAGGTGACTCCCGACATGGATGCCCCGATCATACCATATGCTACGACAAACCAGGGTGAAGCTTTGTTCCCGATAAAAAAGGTACGGTTGGTTGCCTTGCGTGAAGTCAGCCATGTGATAAAAAAAAGGAATAGTGTATAAACAAGAAAGGTGATGAAGATCAGGATGGGAGGCATACAGAATAACGAATAACGAATGACGAATAACGAATGATAAAATGATTAATGAACATGCGGAACATTCTTAGTATTTATTGATTTAGTTAACTCCGTTGAAAATGTGTAAAGGTCTTTGAATACAAAATCAATAAAGGGATGACCTTTGTGTATAATGTGCTTGTCATCGCTAAGAAAAACTGTTTTCATTCCCAATTTCCGGCCAAAGATCATGTCGGAAAGTGAATCTCCTGCCATGATGGATTTCTTATATCGGATATCAGGAAAATCTTTTCTCGCTGTGAGTCCCATTCCAACATTAGGTTTGCGATGAATCGATTTCTCCTGTTCAAGGAAGGGACTATGGTAGGCTTTATTAATTCTCCCGCCTGAACTTCCGATCTCTTCAATCATTCGCTGATGAATAAGTTCAACATCTTCATCGGTCATTAACCCCTTGCCAATTCCCTGCTGGTTGCTTACCACGATAATTTTTCCGAACAGTTTGGAAAGTGCGGAAATGGCTTCCGGTAAACCCGGCAGAAAAATAAACTGTTCCCAGGAACGTATATAATCACCAACAATCCGCTTATTGATCACCCCATCGCGGTCAAGGAACAATGTCCATGTCGAGTCAATCTTCAAATCTTTTAAAGTCATCCTGTGCTTTCTGATAATCTTCCGGAATACCAATATCGAGAAAATAACCCCGTGACAAGTATCCGAAAATTCGCGCTTCTTTACAAAATTTCTCGAAACAATCTTTTTCTATCGAAAATTTCTGAGGAAAATCCTGCTTTTCAAAAAAAGATCTGTTGATAAGGTAAACACCACCATTGATATACCCACCACCTAAACCTTCTATTTTCTCAATAAAACCGGTGATCTTTCTGTTATCATCTATTTTCACTGTTCCATACCTGTCGGTTTCAGTAAAATAGCGTAAGGCTATAGTAATATCCGCCACGGAGGTAGTATGCAATTTATGCATTGCAGAAAAATCGAGCCGGAAGAGACTATCGCCATTCATTGTATAAGCCAGATCACCATCAACCTGCATAAATGCGTTTTTTATGCCTCCCCCTGTTCCCAATGGCTCATCTTCAATGGCATAACATATCTGCATACCTTTATAATGGTCCTTGAAATAATCCCTGATCTGTTCATTTTTATATCCCACAGAAAAGATAACCTTATGGATTCCCTGCCCGGTGAGATAGTTTAACAGGTATTCCAGGAAAGGATGCCCGTTGACAAGAGCCATTGACTTCGGTATGTCATCCACAACGCTTTTCAACCTTGTACCGAAACCGCCTGCCAGAATGATTGCTTCCAATTTTTAAGTATTAATTTTTGTCAGATGAAAATAGTGATGATTCAACAATATCGCAAATTATATGTCCGATCATGATGTGAGATTCCTGGATCCGGGGTGTGTCGGTTGAAGGCACATTGATCAGGTAATCACAAAGCCCCCTCATTTTGCCACCCGTCTCTCCAGTCAGCCCGACAGTGATCATACCCAGTTCTTCTGCAGTTTCTATGGCTTTAATGATATTCCCAGAATTTCCTGAGGTGGATATCCCAATAAGCACATCGCCCTGGTTGCCGATCCCCCGTACCATCCTGGAGTAGACCTCATCAAAGGAATAATCATTCGCAACGGCAGTAAGAAATGAGGTATTGACATGTAGTGCTTCAGAAGGAAGCGGCGCCCGGTCAAAATAGAACCTTCCTGAAAATTCTGCAGCCAGGTGTTGTGCATCTGCAGCACTTCCTCCGTTTCCACAAAAAAGAACCTTATTTCCATTACAGAACGCCTCCGTACATGCGGTTGCTACGTTCTCAATAATCTCAATCAGAACGGGATTATCCAAAATCCTTTTCTTTGTTTCGATGGATTCAATAATAGATTCTTTTATTTTCATACCGGTTTTCAGATAATTAACAGAATTCAGCAATAAAAAGATAACCTCTGCAATGTACTGCAGAAAACAAAGGTAATATGAGATATTTCAAAATTCAGAATTTTTCCCAATGAATGATTTCATCCGGCTTTTTTCTTATCAGGTGTCTGTCCCTGTTATCAGGCTCCTTTCCGGGATATCCAAGAGGAAGATAAACAATGGGTTCAATATGTTCGGGAAGGTTCAGTAATTCAATTGCTCTCTTTGCATTAAAATTGCATATCCAGCATGTCCCTAATTCCATCTCTTCGGCAGCAAGGGTCATATGATCAACGGTAATGGCTATGTCGATATCGGTATGATCCTTACCATCCGCCCTTTTCCAACCGATTTTGTGATCCCCGCAAACGACGATGATCACCGGGGCCTGAAGTAACCAGGGCCGGTTATACGTTTCAGCGATCATTTTGCGTGCCTCGCTGTTCCTGATCACAATAAAATGCCAGGGTTGATAATTAGCTGCTGACGGAGCTATTCTCCCCGCCTCAAGCACATAGTGAAGTTTTTCCTCTTCCACCGGTTTGTCAAGATAATTCCTGACAGAATACCGGCGTTTTGCAAGTTCAAGAAATGTTTCCATGTAAATTGTTATTGTTTTGATATTTATTGTTGAAATCTATTTAGCAGCTCACCCCTAACCCCTCTCCTTCAGGAGAGCGGAATTCCTCATTCTTCATTCATAATTGCCTATATGGTCCATGTTGTCAATCCTTTTGAAGTGAATTGATACCGTTTGGTCTGTCCACCGAATTTTTTCAGCGCTTCGATCACGTTCGACCGGGTATTTCCCGGGCAGTAAAAAAACATAAACCCTCCCCCTCCTGCTCCGGAGACCTTTCCACCGGTAGCTCCATTCAGGATCGCTGCATCATAAACATCATCAATCATTTGATTTGTTATTTCCGAAGCCATATTTTTCTTGAATTGCCAGCCAAAATCAAGGATGTGACCGATTTTGTCCAGTTCTCCCTTGAGGATCGATTCCTTCATCATGATTGCCTGCTCTTTCAGCTTATGCATCGCTTCAATCGTGATTTTGTTCTTCTGTTCAACATTCCTCGATTGCTGCTCAATGATCCTTGAGGAGAGACGGCTGGTTTCGGTATGGTACAATACCAGGTTATTTGCAAGCTCGTCAAGGTATTTCTCATGGATCCTCAATGGATTGACGATCACTTTGTCATCCTTGAAAAACTCCATAAAATTGACCCCGCCAAAAGTTGCGGCATATTGATCCTGCTTGCCACCTGCCATTTTCAGATCGATCCGTTCAATTTCATATGCAAGATGAGCAAGATCATATTCTCCCAACGGAAGTCCCAGCCATTCAGCAAAAGCGCCGAGAATTGCAACCACCAGGGTGGAAGATGATCCCAATCCTGAGCCCGGGGGAGCATCCACATAGGTAGATAGTTCAAAAGAGAGAGGTTTTTGAATAAAATCCTTCACCACACGGTTATAGATTCCTTTATGAAGATCAAGATTTCCGTCAATATCCAGCATTTGCAGAGATTTCAATTCATACTTCTCCCCTTTATCAATAGAGTTAAGGATAATGTTGCCATCCTCGCGTGGTTCAATGGTTGCATATGCAAACATATTGATCGTAGCATTCAGGATCGTGCCACCGTACAACTCGGAATAAGGAGCAACATCGGTACCACCTCCTGCAAGACCAAGACGAAGAGGCGCTTTGCTTCGGATCAGCATAATACTTCAGTTAACGTTATCAAGGGGGTAAAAGTATGTCTATTTAGCAAGCTTATCAATAGCCTCCACCATTTTCCCCCAGGAATATCTCAATTTTTCAATGGCTGCATTCTGAGAAAACGCTTCTTCCATCCTGTTTTCATAAAAATTAAGAATGGCCGAAGCAATTTCTGTTTCATCCGGCTTTACCACATATCCCACTTTTCCATGGGGAACTGTTTCTGACAAACCTCCTACATCGGTAAGTATCATGGGTTTGTTAAAATGATAAGCAATTTGTGAAACACCGCTTTGGGTCGCATTTTTATAGGGTTGGACGACCAGATCACATGCGCTGAAATAGTTTGCCACCTCACCGTCAGGAATAAAATCATTACTCATGATCACCCGGTCTTTCAGCCCTTCTTTTTCAATAATATCAAGATACGGTTTGGTATCAGTGTAAAATTCCCCTGCCACAAGCAGTTTTACCGGATAGTTGCGTAACCGTTCATCTGCAAAGGCTTTCAGCAGAAGATCCAGGCCTTTGTAATCCCTGATAAATCCGAAAAACAATATATAATTTACATCCGGATCCAGGTTGAGATGTTGTTTTGCAACATTTTTTGCTATTGGGTCCCCAAAATTGTCGTACAACGGGTGAGGCGAAAACAAAACGGGTTTCTGAAGTTTGTACCGATCCGAAAAATGCATTAAATCGTTTTCCACAGAATGGGACATGGCAACAAAGCCATCCATGGATTTAACGAAATATTTGATGAGCAGTTTGTCACCCGGATGCTTTTCGTGCGGAATGAGGTTATCAAGAATCGAAACGACCTTTGTACGCTTGTTATTTCTGATAATCCGGCAGATGGTTCCGAAACAGGGTGACATAAAAGGCATCCAAAACTTTACAATGACCAGGTCGGGCTTCAGTTTCTTCAGTTCTTTACCGGTTTTCCACCAGTTGAACGGATTGATGGAATTTATTTTAACCTTGATGTCCAGGTCTTTGGGCGGAGGGTCAGAAGAGTATTGGGTTTTCCCCGGGAAAAGAATTCCCGGATACTGAAGGGTGAATGTGTATATGGTAACATCATCTCCCCGGTTCAGGTATTCGCGGGCAAGGCGCTCATTGAATGCAGCAAGTCCGCCCCTTAAGGGATAAGCTGAACCGATCAATACTACTTTTCGTTGGTGCGGCATGATGTTTTTAATTCTTAAAGAGCTCCCCTCTCCATCGAGGTTTTCTGAAAAGAAATTCTTACCGCAAAGACGCCAAGGCGCAAAAAAAATAATTGAATTTGAATTCTTTGCTTCTTCGTGCCTTTGCGGTTAATCTTTTATTCTTTTTAGGTAGCCCTGTCGGAGGTGGATTTCCCGGAGTTTTCTCATATCAGAACCCCGCCTTTTTTTCAATAAGGTATGAACTCCGGCTGTTTGTGAACCGGGACAGCAGTTCTCCAAGGAAACCTGCAACAAACAATTGAGTTCCTAGGATCATGGCAAGTAAACCGAAATAGAACAAAGGTCTCTCAGTCATTTTATATTCCGCCATGAAAATTTTTCCATAGGCAAGATAACCTGCAATAATGAATCCGGCAAAGAAAAGCATTGACCCCCATAACCCAAAAAAGTGCATCGGACGTTTTCCGAACTTAACGATGAAACTGATGGTCATCAGGTCAAGATATCCTTTGAAGAACCGGTCGAAGCCATATTTTGTCCTGCCGTACTTCCGCTTCTGATGTTTGACCACCTTTTCTCCGATCTTTGAAAAGCCCGCCCATTTTGAGATGACAGGGATGTAGCGATGCATCTCTCCATGAATCTCGACTGCTTTAACCACCTCGTTTCTATAGGCTTTCAACCCGCAGTTAAAGTCATGCAGTTTAATGCCCGACATTTTCCGTGTTGACCAGTTATAGAGCCTGGTTGGGATTGTTTTCGAAATCGGGTCATGTCTTTTCTTTTTCCATCCCGAAACCAAGTCAAACCCGTCGTTTCGGATCATCCGGTATAATTCAGGGATCTCGTCAGGACTATCCTGCATATCGGCATCCATGGTGATGACAACATCACCCTCTGCAGCAGAAAATCCAACGCTCAGTGCAGCAGCTTTGCCATAATTCCTGCGAAACTTGATCCCCCTGACATTTTTATTCAGGACTGATAAGTCATTGATTATTCCCCATGATTTATCCTTGCTGCCATCATCAACAAAAACAATCTCATAGGAGAAATTGTTTTCCTCCATAACCCTGTCGATCCAAACTGTTAGCTCCGACAGGGATTCTTCCTCATTCAGGAGTGGGATAATTACAGAAATATCCATCAGTATTCTTAATGTCGTAATTATTGCTACCGGACTACAGGTTAATATATATTATCTGCCTCCTTATCTTTTTTTCTGACAATCAGTGCAAGGATCAAGGAAATAACAACGCAAATACCTGCTGAGGTAAAAATTTGCCGGGCTATTCCAGTATTCCCTTCGATCCTTGCTGCTTGTTCTTCGATCTTTTCCGGCGGGACATTGTAGCCCTCCATCATTTCTTTGAATTTTTCGATGTTGTTTTTCATATACTCCGGATCGATCCAGTTATTGAAGATATAAGAATACAAAACCGAAATAAAAAAGCCGATAAAAAGAATGATGAAACAACTGAGTAAGGCCTGCAGGTAATTGATCTTCCTATCCGGCATAAGCTTCACTCTCAGGTTATTAGTCCCAATAATAACCATTGTGACTGGAAGCCCTATTAACAAGACAAGGAAATTGAGGATGCTAAACCAGAGGCTGAACATATTCACGTCAGTAATGTACATCAGCAAGGACAAAACAACAAGAATTCCGCCCAGGATCAATCCATAGGGCAGTGAATTTTTGAAAATTGCGTTAAAATTCATATTCATGGGTTTTAGGATACATTTTATTAATATGTGAATTACAAATCAACGCAAACATACAAAAAAATTGTCATTTTGCTGGATTATCCCGATAAATTTGTAGTTTTGCACGGGGTAAGTCTTATACGACCAGCTCCCGTCAAACTCCCCCAGGTTCGGAAGGAAGCAAGGGTAAGATGGTTGAGCGGTGCGATATAAGGTGCTTACCCCTTTTTAATTGACCATTTACCATTTACCATTTACCAATTTTTTTAAATGGTAAATGGTAAATGGTCAATTAAATGGTCAATAGTCAATAGTAAATGGTAAATGTTACTAAAGGTACATCCCGAAAATCCTGGTGACCGGCAATTAAAGATCATCATCGATTGCCTTCATAGCGGCGGAATAATTATTTATCCGACCGATACTGTTTATGGGTTGGGATGTGATATTACCCAGAACAAGGCCATTGACCGGATCGCCCAGATAAAAGGGGTAAAAAAGGAAAAAGCAAATTTTTCTTTCATATGTTTCAATTTAAGCCAGTTATCGGATTATACCCGCCCGATCTCAACCGGTCTTTTTAAACTGATGCGACGAGCATTACCGGGTCCTTTCACTTTTATCCTTAATGCCAACAGCAAAGTACCGGATGTTTTCCAAAGCAAGAAAAAAACGGTAGGTATCCGTATCCCCGATCACACCATTCCCCTGCAGATTGTTGAGCAACTTGGTAATCCAATCCTCACCACTTCCATTCACGATGAGGATGAGATTATTGAATATACCACCGATCCTGAAATGATCTATGAAAAGTATAAAAAGCTGGTAGATATTGTAATTGATGCCGGACCCGGAGGGAATATACCATCTACCGTTGTGGATTGTACCGGTGATGAATATCATGTCCTGAGGCAGGGAAAAGGAGATATTCTGGAGTTTCTTTAGAATATCGAATATTGATCAACGATTTTTGAAGTGTGAAGAGGCATGGGCAGATTTAGCAGGTCTCCCATCAGTACGCACGCAGGTGGCCTCCTGGATGATGATGCCCGCGCCACCTTTCGCACGGGTTAAGAAATTATCTTATAAATTTTGATATTTGATATTTGCATTTTGAATTTTTTATCATGTTGCCCGTGTGAATGGGAATTCGTTCTTCCACATCTTCCAGATCAGGAATACCGGAAACAAAAACCACGGGGCATTGGCCAATAGTACCATTGGGAGGTTGATGGCATGAATAGGACCCCAGATCTCTTCGCTGCAGATGATGAAAACATTTGTAAAAAGTATGGATGCATAGATGAATGTGGGTATCCTGATCCATTCTTTTCCTTTGATAAATGCATAAGTGGCGAAAAGATAGTAGGGTCCGAAAATGATCACATCCAGCCAGATGGTAGCTTTCCACCATACCGGACGGGCAGCCTGCAATGGATCAAAGGTATTCCCCCACCAATGGATCATATCGATAAAGAAAGGCCGTGGCCAGAAGGGATAATTGAAGTGCGCCGGATCTTTGATCACCAATTGCTCCAGGTCAACAATGTAAGTGATGAACAGGATGTTCACAATGAAAAATGCGAGATAGATATAGTCTACGGGACGCTGTTTTAATGGGGTAGTAATACGCATAAAATTTGAAAATTTGAGAATTTTGGGATCAGATAAATATAAATTATGAAAGATGAGATTTGAATTATAAACTTTACCTAATGACCTAATGACTTAATGACCTAATGACCAAACTTTTACAGCCTTCCCAACTTATTCCTTGCTGTCTCTGCCATCTGCTTTGCTAACAACAGCCTGAACCATGAGATATTTGAAATATAAGCACCAATTTTTACTGCAGCCGTCGTATAAACAAGTGTTTTCGGATGTTCTGCCAGTCGTAAGATTTGGTTTGCTACATATTCCGCTGTTTTCGGTTTTGTAAAATGGTGGGTCAGGAAGTTTTGTTTGGGCGACATGAGAAAATCCTGGCCGACTTCACCCACCCTGGATTCAGGTCTTGAATCTGTTTTAATATATCCGGGGAAATATTCACTGACAATGATCTCTGTTCCTGCCCATTCCGCCTGCAAAGTCCGGGTCAATGCAGACAGCGCAGCCTTGGAGCAGACATAAGGAAGGTAATAGGGTATTCCCATCATATAACCCGGTGATCCTACATTGATGATGTGCCCCCGTCCTTCCTTCCTCATATAAACGATTGACTGTTGAATAGCCGTCAGTGGTGCAAGAAGGTTGGTTTGGAAAGCTTTGAGCATATCCTCCTGTGTAACAGTCTCAGCGGGCGCTACAATGATGCTGGCCGCGTTATTCACCAGGATGTTTATCCTGCCGAAGTAACCGATCGTCCAGGCAACCATCTCCTTCACCTGTTTTTCATCAGAAAGGTCAACAGGAATGACAAGAGCGCCCGGAAGGACTTGTGCAAGTTCCTCCAGTTTATCTTTTTGCCGGGCAGCAATGGCAATACTGGCTCCTTTCATATGAAATGCCTTTGCAGTTGCCGCGCCTATTCCACCGGAAGCGCCGGTTATCAGAACTACTTTATCAGTCAGGGTCATGAAGTAATGGGAAAGTGAAAATCTTAAAAAGTTGCCAAACTTACATAATTTTTTTAGGTTTGCGTAAATTTTCAAATTGCCTTGTATGAAAAAAAATCTTACGGCTGTTTTATTAGCCGGATTATTACTTCCTGTTTTAACGGGATGTACCGGTTCAGAAAAGAAAACCTCTTCAAAAGGCGTTGATTCAGCAAAACTTACCCTTATGAAAGAAACTTTCGGAAAAGTTGATAACCGGCAGGTGTATCTGTATACATTGCGGAATGCAAATGGAATAACAATTAAGATCACGAATTATGGTGGGATCATCACATCCCTTATTACACCGGATAAAAATGGTAAACCGGGAGACATCGTTCTCGGATATGATAGTGTTGAACAGTACGTTGCGAATAGTCCCTATTTTGGGGCTATTGTCGGCCGGTATGCAAACAGGATTGACAAAGGTAAGTTTACCCTGGATGGAAAAACCTATACCCTGGCAAAAAACAACGGCAATAACGCACTTCACGGGGGAATTAAAGGGTTCGACAAGGTTGTTTGGGATGCCACTGAGATAAGTGATTCAGTACAAGTCGGTCTTAAACTTACATACCTCAGTAAAGATGGTGAGGAGGGTTACCCGGGAAACCTGAAAATAAAGGTGATCTACTTGCTGAATAACGAGAATGAACTGCAGATTGTGATTGAAGCGGCAACAGATAAGCCAACCCCGGTGAACCTCTGCAATCATAGCTACTTCAACCTGCGTTGCGCCGACACCAGTATCCTCGGGCATAGCATGATGATCAACGCGGATAAATACACGATCGTGAACGATGAACTGATCCCGACCGGTAAATTGCCCGTTGTATCAGGAACCCCTATGGATTTCACGAAACCATTTGTGATTGGTGCACGTATCGATCAGGTAAATGGAGGATATGATCACAACTATGTACTGAAGAAACAATCGGGAACACTTAGCCTTGCAGCCCGTGTTGAAGAACCTGTTTCCGGAAGGGTATTGGAAATACTGACCACTCAACCGGGAGTACAATTTTACTCAGGAAACTTTCTTGATGGAACGATTCATGGAAAAGGAAATAAAGTTTACGGAAAGCATTGGGGTTTCTGCCTTGAGACCCAGCATTTCCCCGATTCACCGAATCAGCCGGATTTTCCAAACACCATCCTTCGACCGGGTGAGAAATTTCATGAAGAGACCATATTTAAATTTGCTGTGAGGAAATAAGGAAAATTAAAAAACTCATTCCCCAATGGGCTGACCAAAAAATAAGAAACTGGTTAAAATATTCCTTTGTGCTTCCTTTGTGCACCTTTGTGGTTCAATAAGTTATCTTTTAACCACGAAGGCACACGAAGTTCACACTAAGACACACGAAGACTTTTTAGTCAGCCCCCGTTCAAAATTGCCTAATCTCTAATCGCTGATCGCTGATCGCTAATCGCTATTCCACAATCATTTTTCCCGAAATTGCTTGATTGTCCATCTTAACCATATAGAGATAAATACCGGGTGTTAACCGGCTGCCATCGATGGTAAACTGGTGGGCGCCGGATTGAACGGGACCCATATCCTGCGTCAATAATTTCTTTCCCATCAGATCATATACATCCAGTGAAAGTGTGGATGCCTTTAACAGGTTCACATCTATTTTGGTTATTCCATGGCAAGGATTCGGCATGTTCTGGGAGACCGAGTTCACAGCTTTTTGCTTGTTGTCATCATTTCCATCCCACCACATGTACTCACTCCTCACTTCAATGGTGTTATCGTGAACTGCGACATTCGAAGCATCCTGGATTGCTGAACCCGGGATATCAGCCGACTGATAAAGAAACCGGATATAGAGATCGGCCTTCTCCTTGACCATGGCACAATAAGCAAACTCCTTGTAAATATAGGCAAGGCCATGGTTCAAATCGTTGGAATCGCTCCAGGATATGCCATGGTTAAATGAATGTCTCTCCCAAATATGACGGTAGTTATAATTTGCAGATCCGGCATAAGGATTCCCTACCGTAACACCCGACCAGATAACGAAAAGATAGTTGTCTTTATCAACCGTGATCTGCGGAAAACTGGTCATTCCAACTCCGTAATAGGGAATGCTTTCTATTAAATCCCCTGCAACGTCAGAATAAACATATCCCAGCAACTGACCATGAGCGGCCAGTGAATCCAGGTAAAGACTATCCTGAACGGGTGGCATGGTGCTGTTCCAGTAAACAAGGCCATCGGTGTAAGGGCGGTAAAATCTGCCTGTTCCATCATCGAGTGCACACATTCTTCCGAATACAACATGAAATACTCCATTCTGATCCAGTTCAATTGCACTTGAACCATCATTACAATAAAATGGGTTTACCAAGTCTGTGGCTCCATTCATTTTATAAGCATTGCTCAGGATCTCCGTATATTCCCAGGTATCTCCATTGTCGAAGGATTTCATTATAAAGGTGTTTGTCCAGTTACCACCAACAACAAAATAGATCGTATCACCGTGTGGGGAACCCCAGCAATACTCATCACCGCTGAAAAATGCGTAGTTAGCGGATGTCATAGGATCAAGGATGATCCCTTGCTTATCCCAGTTAGCGCCGCCGTCAAGCGAACGGTAATAGAGAAGAGCTCCATCAAGTCCCTGATAGACGCCACCACCTGACCCGGAAGGTGACGAGATGGTGAGAATATGAATCGAATTATGAGTAGGACCTGAAGTGATCATTGCCGGCCAGATACAACCAATAACTCCAGATGGCATAGGAAGCGTGCTTTGAGTCCAGGTGCCTGTTCCCTGAAGAGGGCGTGTGCTCATGATCAATCCTGAAGTTCCTGTCCCTACGTGGGAGACAACGATCTCGCCGCCGCCATTCCAGGGTTGATATACAGGCCATCCGGTCCTTGTGTTCTCAATCCTTGAGGAAGGCAATGGTCCCCAGGCTGTTCCGTTATAATAGTTGTAACCGGTTCCCCTGTCGGCATAGCTTGGATCGGTTTGCCCCTTTGTCCAGATGCCGGCCATATTTTCCTGCCCTGCACCACTATTATATACTCCCCAGAGCCTTTCATGAACAGATCCGTTCGATTGGGCATCGTAACGTGTACCCCCGATAATAAAACCTCCACTGCTTGCCGACTTCACACCGGCCGTTGGGTTCGACTCCTGTAAAGGAATAACTTGATTATCGAGAACTTTGTGATAAGGCACTGAGATCAGTTGCTTTGATTTCGGAATAGTATTCCTGAACGACTGGGCATAGGTTCCCAACCCCACACTCAGAATAAGTGCAACAAGTAAAATTTTTTTCATGGCGTTTTTTTTTAATAAACTCACCCCCACGGAAGTTGAATTTGTTGGATTTATACTAATTTTATTTTGCAACATGAACCAATTGAATACGAAATTATAAAAAACTAATGTAATCCATTACTTTTTTTTACACTATCTCCGATTTCCGCCAGGTAAAAATCTGCCTTAAGTCCTGTTTTAAGGGTATACGCTTCTCCAACCTGCCGGATGAAATGGTCAACCGATTCGTTTTTAACAAGGCTTACCGTACATCCGCCAAATCCGGCGCCTGTCATACGGGAACCTGATACACCTTTGATTTTCCTTGCTTCGTCCACTAAAGTATCCAGTTCGATGCCGGTTACCTCATAATCATCTCTTAAGGAATCATGCGAGATATTCATCAGGTTTCCAAACTGAACAAAATCATTTCTTAACAGGGAATTCACGGAATTCAGCACACGTTGGTTCTCGGAAACCACATGACGTGCTCTTTTCCTGATCACTTCGTCGGAAATTTTGTCCTGCAACTTATAAAACTGCGGGTATCCCAGTTCTCCAAGCCTTGAAATATCAACATATGGGGCCAGGCATGCAACAGCAAGCTGACATTCGGCAACCCGTTCGTTGTATTTGGAGTCGGCAAGACGGCGTGGTTTGTTGGTGTTGGCGATGATCAGCGTATAACCATTCATCTTCATTGGGATCATCTTGTATTCGAGCGTATGACAGTTCAGAAATAAGGCATGGCCGGCGCTACACATACCGACCGCGAACTGATCCATGATCCCGCAGTTTACACCTGCAAATTCATGTTCGGCTCTCCTTGAAAGCTGTATCAATGCGATCTTATCCAGATTGCAATTCAACAGTTCATTTAACGCAAAAGCAGTAACCATCTCGATGGAAGCCGACGATGAAAGGCCGGCGCTGTTCGGAATATCACCTGAAAATAACAACTCCATGCCAGTCATCCGAAACCCAAGCTTGAGGAACTGGTCCATTACGCCAAGTGGGTAATTGGTCCATTTCCCAGGCGATTTAGCAAAGATGTCTGTTACAGAGATAACAAGTTCCTCTTTCATGTTAGTTGAGGCCAGCCGGATCATCCCATCATTCGATAACCGGATCAGCAGGTATGTTCCATATTGGATAGCACAAGGCAATACAAAACCACCGTTATAATCAGTATGTTCGCCGATAAGGTTAACTCGACCAGGAGCAAAGAATACAACGGGTTCAATTTCCTTTTTCCCGTATAATTCAAAGAATGTTTTCCGGATATTTTCGATGATCATGGCGGTAATTATTTATTGAAATACGAACTTGCCTGCAAGATAAATATATTTATGACATACGACTTTCGGTTTTGGTTTTAAATCAAAAATCATCCTGAGTTTTCAGTTATTCTATATTCTAAAACCTGTTATGTGAATCCCTTCGCTTGATTACAGCAAGCTCACTTATATTGATCGGCAATTACTTTCCTGTCTCTTAGTGTATTTCTGGGGGCATCTAATCTCTGAGGCAACGAAGTGCCAATCCGTAAGCTTTGGGGCTGAGGTTCAAGTAACTGCTTTCATCGTAGAAGAGCAGGTACCAGCTATAGCCAGGGTTATACGACGTACTGCTCCATGTGATGCCATTATAACCACGAGTGTCCAGAGAACCATTGCTGTCAGAAAGATATCCGGCAGCATGCATTTTTAGACCAGAGTTCCAAGGTCCGAGCCAGTCTGTCCAGTTTCCACTTGCATCCACATTTAACCATTCAATATAAGTAGGAAGACGCCAGGGACTGCCAAGCTCAAGGGTACAAGGGTCGTTGCCTGCTAGCCAGTCAAAGTTTTCAGTTATAGAGGTTATCCAGATGGTATTGGGTGTCCTGGTTGTACCATCGTGCTTGTATCCTTGTTTGCGGTTAAACTGCCAGTACCATCCTGCTGAAGCTTCAGATGTATCGTCGACAGCTGTTGCCTGGTGGTCAGCGCCAAGGTTACTGGTAATCCAGCATTTTGAAAGTTCACCAGAAATATTTGTAACAGTGCTGTAAGTAACTGTTTTAGTAACCGGTGCAACGGCTCCTGCTGTATGATTAATTGTGATAGGCATGCCGCATAAAAATGGGGGTGTAAGCGTTCCTGCCCCATAAGCAAGCTCTTTCCATTGTCCAACAGTAGCATTGTAAATATACATCTTACTGTCAGTCGTACAAAACACCTGTAATCCATTGGCAGGAATTGCAATTGTCTGAATCTGTGCTTGTGTCATCCTGGGTACCAACGTACCTTTTGTGGTTGATTTCACATCAAGCATTGCAGAATTATCAGGCTGACTATTATCATTATTGATGCTAACCTGGCAGAAAGAATATAAACCGGGAAATAATAGAAGCATTCCAAACACAATGGTGATTCTTAAAATTGTTTTCATAGGAAGGAGTTGGTTAAGTATAATTAAATCAACTTGAAGGGAAATAATAGCACAAATATAATGGTAAAATAAGGGAAGTCAAAATGCCAAATGAATGATGACTCCATCAACTATATATATTTACGGTATACCATCTTGGTTACAGTTACACACTTTTGATCGGGATTAAGTGTGCCCGATCGCACTGTGTGTGTCTGTGCACAATCAATTTTTTAAGCATCTCATCGAAAACCCATTACTCCTGAATGAGGGATACAAAGGCACACTTGGATCTATCCCGTTCATCCCATGACTCCATGCTTTGTTTGTTCCATGAGGAGTTGAACTCCAGAAGAATGTCGCAAACCCCTGAAAATCCCATATTTTGTTCATATGCCGCGTACCTGAAAGGGTCGCATTGAACCCGGAATAACCTGTAATTAATAATGGCCAGGCGGCAAATGCACTGCTGATATAATTGGCAAAAAGCGTATTCCAGTCCGATTCTGCCGGTACATGCCATTCGGGCGGGCAAAGCCCTTGGGTGGAGAGGGTTTCGTCATACTGCATGAGTTCGTCCCACTGATAGTTTGCAGTTCCCAGTTCGCAGTTGGCAGTTATGTCGTTATAGCAATATTTTCCCGGGATACAATTGTCCCTTTGACTCAGGTTTCCGGGAATCATTGTTCCGTAGTTCAGGTTTGACGCCATCCAACAATAGTTCCCAATCAGCACGGTTGGATACAACTTGTTGTCGCGTATGTCAGTAATTGGATTCCCACACGTGACGACAAGTGAGTTAACAACTAACAGTGACCAACTAACAGTTGAAGTACAAAGAGCAGCATTGGTATAAGAATTAGGTGATTGTTTTTGTTCCAATACCGGCAATGGCGGGGTTACCACTCGCACAGATAGCGCTCGAATTAAGAATGCAGGAAATCTGATCACCATTGGTAGGTGTATAGGTGATCGTAAGAGCGTTTGGCCAAACGCCCCCACCATTTACCAACCATTGATAGACCGGATTAGTCCCACCGTTAACGGGTATTGCGGTAAAAGTGATGGAGGTTCCTTCACAAATGTTGTTTGCAGACGCCGAAATATTCACACTCACCATTCCTGCAGGATTCACTGTGACCGGGAAATCCACAGTGGGCCCGGCACAACTTCCTGCTTTCGGGGTAATGTGATAGGTCACTATTCCAGGGGTTAAAAGCGAATTGACCAGTACCTGGTTGATGACAAGTCCTGAATCGGGGGTGTAACCAGTAACATTACCCGATGTTAAGGAAGCTGTCCAATGAAAGGTCAGACCGGGAAGATCGGATTGTATAAGAATGTTTGTGGATTCTCCTGAACAGATGGATTTGGACATTGGTTCGTTGATAACATGGGAACCCGTTATTTTTAGTACAGGCTAAAAATCTTGAATGAACCTGCCCGGTTTCCGGGTTAAAATCACAAATTTCAAGTGAATCCCCGAAATAAAGCGCGGCTAATTTTCTTCCATCCGGTGAGATCTTGATCTCGCCTGGCGTATGGCTTCCAAATATGCTTGGTATCGTGGGATATAATTTACTGTAGGAGACTCGAGGACAGTATCAATTTCTGAAGAGGCAAAAATAAACTCATTTTATAAAAGTAAGATAATTTTCAGGATTAATGATTTCATAACTTGCTTCAGGGTAGTGTGAAAGCCAGGAAGCCGGAACTTTTTGTACTTTTTTTCCCCATTTGAATTCATATGCTGAAAGTTTTCCTTCACGTTCCTCAATGAGGTCAATTTCCTTATTTTCGTAAGTGCGCCAGAAATATATGTTGGCGAAAAGGTTTTTGTAGGTCCGCCATTTCAACCGTTCCATAAAGATAAAGTTTTCCCATAACATTCCCTGGTCATTCCGGATATTTAATGCATTAAAATTTGAGATCAGGGAATTCCGGATACCATTATCATAAAAATAGTACTTGTTTTTCCGGGTAAGCTCACTTCGCAGGTTCTTACTGAAGCCTCTCAGGCTGAAAATAACAAATGATTTTTCAAATAGGTCGAGGTAACGGGCTACCGTTTTGGAATCGATCTGCAGATTATTCGCCAGTTCGGACAATGAAACAAGGTTTCCCACCTGGAAAGCCAGTAATCGTAACAGATCCAAAAGCAGTTTTGAACTTTTAACACGGTCAAGCTCCAGAATATCTTTTAAAAGATACGAATCCACCAGTTCATACAGGATGCGGATCTTCTCATTCTTATCCCCATTTATGATCACTTCAGGGTAGGCTCCATAAATCAGGAAATCTTCCAGTTTATCTTTCAGATCATAGGAATTGTAGAGGATGTTCAACTCCGATTGGGAAAAAGGAAAAAGGGTGAGCGTGCTCTTCCTTCCGGTAAGGGGTTCCCCGATCTGGCCGGCCAGTTCAAAAGAGGACGAACCGGTGACGAGAACCCGGATACCCTTGACATAGTCAACCAGGATTTTCAACCCCTGCCCGATATTCTTTATTTTCTGTGCTTCATCGATCACGATCAGTTCATATCCCGATGCAAACTCCCTGATTCTTTCGAAATCATTTGATTCAAACAGCCCGGCGATCCGCAGATTGTCACCGGTTTCAAGCCGGTATTTGAACGAAGTTGTTTCCAGGAATTTTCTGATCAACGTGGTTTTCCCCACCTGGCGAGGCCCGAAAATGACCAATACTTTGTTCGGTTTCAGAAAGGATTCCAGTTTCTGATAATGACGTGGAATGAAATTATCCATAATTCAAGGAATTAGAATCCTCAAAATTAGCAAAAAAACAGGAAAAACATTATTTTATTATGAATTATGAAAGATAAGATTTGAATTATGAAAGTTATGTGAAGATGCTGATATTCATTCATATCTCACCTGCCTGCCGATAAGCAGGTAATTCAAACTCATAATTCATCATTAATATGGTTATGAAGAGGTTCTATATTGTAGGCAAATCTTCATTATTTCGTTTATACCCAATTTGTCGTCTGGGTTCTTGTTTTGGATGCAAAAGTTGCTTAAGCGCTTCAAATATCAATTGGATATCTTCAGTATTCTTTCCAATCTGTATTTCAAATTGCTCCATTTTTAACAGGATATCTTTATGAGTAACCAACATTTCCCTCATCTTTACAAATACCCTGATAATCCTGATATTCGTTTCAATTGCCCGACGGCTGTTTAAAATACAGGAGAGCATCGTCACTCCCTGTTCAGTAAAACAGAACGGAGCATACCGTAATCCCATTAAATCCGATTTGGAGGTCGCAAATTGCGACCTCCAAATCGTAAACTCTTCATCCGTCATGACAAACATAAAGTCATCAGGAAACCGTTCAATTTTACGTTTAACCGCTTCCTTCAACCGTTTTGTTTCAACCCCATACAATTCAGCTATATCACGGTCAATCATCACTTTCTGTCCTCTGATCAAGTAAATTTTACTGACAATAACCTCATCTGGTAAATAATGTATTTTCATAATTTGTGAATAATTTTAAAATTGATCCCCGATCATCTTTATCGATCAGACAACATTTATCCACTTTTTTAGAAAAGGTAATACCTTTTTCACCTAAAGTTTTTAACAATTCTTATAAAATAACGGACTATGTTTCTGGAAGTTATTGCAGCGGAATATCTCCGGGAATATCTTATAAAGGTAACGTTTAATAACGGAGAGATAAAACTTGTCGATCTGTCAGAAAGTTTGCAGGGTGAAATCTTTGAATCATTGAAGGATACTGGATTCTTTAGGGATTTTATCATTCATTTCAACACCCTGGAATGGAAAAACGGGGCCGATTTCGCCCCCGAATATCTTTACAGGATTGGGAAACCACTGACCGAATGATACATCTCTTAATTAATTATGGATTATGAAAGAGTACCACCTTTTTCACCACCGACCACTGACCGGATGTCATGCGAACGAAATAAATACCGGGCGTTCCAAAACGGCTGACATTGATCTCATGATGCCCCGCTGATTGCCATCCAGGATTCGAGTGGTAAACGGATTGCCCGGTAACGGAAAGGCAGTCAATAATTACATCCGAGTCATGCTGGAGGTTAAACTGGATGTTCATATCCCCTTTTACCGGGTTTGGAGAGATATTCAGGTTCAGATCATTCTGCTGTAAGTTGTTGATACCGGTTGGAAACGATTCAGTCCTGACACACCTTACATAGTTCAGTATCCTGATGGCATCACCCTGCGGACCGTGACCCTGCGGATATCCTGATGGATCTCCCTGTTTCGGATCGCTTCGCTGGGCGCCGGCGCCATGAACATCCTGCCAGGTACCGTTCATATAACCCATCGCTCTTCCGAAAGCGATATATGCGCCACTGCGACCCATCGCCATAAAGTTATCATGGGTAGTTGATGACCAATAGCAGGGATAATCTGCTTGTCCTGCTTCATTTGTAATGGATGTACAATTGAAAAGAGGATTGATCGCGGGAGAATTAGTAGTTGAAGGAGACCGCGAATAATCGACGATGCTTTCCAATTCCTTTGTAGTTGGAAGGCGCCAGTCATCATACCCAAGGTAGTTCTGCGCATTTTTAGCCTGCACCCATGCCAGTGCATCCGGCCAGTTCATGCCATAACCGCAATCATATACAGGCCACATCAGCCTCGACTGAAGATCGCTGATCGTACTATCGCCATTATCCTGAAAACTGTTGATCCCATAGTTTGTAATGCCTCTCACATATTGGGTGAAAAGCTTGTTATCAGCAGAACCTGTTGTCTGGTTATAGCTTTTGATCCTGCCATCGGCGAAATTGACGCCAAAAACCGAATGATCCCTGTTCATGGTAATTCCGACATATTCTGTACTTGTCCAGTACTGGGCGTCGATAATCCTCTCCCCTGCAGTCGTATCTCCGTAATGGAAAACAAAATAATTCGTATCGATAAATGGTGTTAGTAATGAAAGGGGTGTACCATTTGGAACACTCGGATCTACACCGGTAAATTCGATCAGGGAATAGAGCTCCTTTATGGAAGGTAACCTCCAGTCTGTATGACCACCAAGCGACAGGGTGTCAGCGCCTGTTTTGGCTTCCATATAAGTTTTTTTGCTACCCGGATTCTGCTGCCACATAAGTCCTGTAAGCAGGTCGGTTACAGTGCCATCCCCATTATCCTGGTAAGAAGGCGCTGTCCCGTTATATTGTCCGTAAAAAGGAGCCGCTGAATCTGTCGGACATGGAATCACATTGACCGTATCATAACATACGGTCACATTTGTACCCGGTATTGTCCAGGGTAAATCCAACGTATCAGTAACGGTAAAACAGGCAGATAGTGTAAACCAAACGGTTGATGTATCCGGCGGAGGTCCCGGAAAGATTACAACAGCATTATATCTACCGGCAATCATGTGCGTAAAATCAAAGGTTGCATACACATATTGGTTGGTGCGCGTTATTGATTTCCCAACCCTTGGGCCGATCGTCACACTATTTGGTATTACGGATGCCGGTGGGGCTGTCGCAGCATCAAGTGTTAAGGTCACATTCAGACCAGTGGTCCCCAATGCGGTTGATACCGGGCTCACACTGATGATTCCCTGTGCCATCATTACGGCGTAAAGGAGAATAAAAAAAAATGTTCCTAATATCCTTTTCATACTATCTGAATTAATTGATAATCAAACCTTCAGTATTTAATAAACTCACCCCGGAATAAACCTTCCAGGTTTTAATTAATATACATATTTATAGTTAGATAACATAGTTTAAATTTATCAACTTCAAACCTGGAAGGTTTTTCAGAGTGGACTCAAATTTCTCATTTTTCATTCTTCATTGGTTCTTCCCTGACTTCATACAAATACCAGCACTTTGTTCTCTCCATCCAATGATTCAAATTAAAATGATAAATCCAGTCTGGATATGTCGTATAGATCAATTTTGAAGGATGCCGGAGGTTTATTAACTTTTTGTTCTTTGCCGCAACCAAACAAAGCCCTTTGGAGTTAAATGTCATTTCATTATTGGAATCCAGTTTCTGAATCGTCAGGTTTTGTCTTTTATAGAAGCCTATTTTCTTTGCCCGGTAATATGGATCTTCATTAATAAAATAGAGTGTTGTTGGTGTGGAATATTCCTGAAAAATCTTTTTATATAAATTAACCTGACCATCAGCAGGATTAACAGTGCCATAAAACAACAAAAGCAAATTGGTAATCCAGAATGTTGCGGCAAAAAGCTTTATACCCGATATCTCCAGAATACCAGGCTTCCATTTATCGCAAATGGTTTCTATTGATTTAACGATGATAATTGGTAAAAATCCTACTATCGGGAATAAAAACCGTGTTTCTTTATGACCGAGAAAAAAATGAAGCACTACAAAAGGCAGTATTGTCCATGTCAGCGGATCTTTTCTGTGAAACAGGAAAAGGATCAGAAAACTGAAGATATAAACCAGGCTGAAAGGTGGAATTCCTCGTATGAAAACATCGGTTATATAAAACCACCAGGGTTGAGTCCCGAAGCCTGACATCTTGTCGAGAAGAATATTTTGTTCTAAATAGTTCCAGGCAGTCAGTGTCCATTCTCCGTAAAACCAGCGGTCGGAAAGTATTCCTAATCCTACTGCAATAAGAATCCCAAGGAACATCAGAAAGAGGGAAATGAACCGCTCTTTTTTCACAAAAACAGACCACAAAATTAACCCTGCAACCAGAAACCCGGCCTGGTAACGCACAATGAAGGACAACCCAAACAAAAGTCCGGTCAATAGGTATATCCATTTATCTGACCTATTCTCCATCAACATCAATGCATAAGCCATTATGAACAAGTTTCCTGACCATGTTTCCGAAGAATACCGGACATTATTGGAAATAGCAAACCATAAAAAAAATGATAAAAGAAGGAACCAATTTTTTAAAATATCAATTTTAACATCTTTTGCATATGCCTGATAAATCAACCACATACTGATAAAAGAGATTCCTGCCGTCAATATCCTGAGAAAAGTGGCAACGATAAAAGGATTAACCATGCCAAACAAACCAAAAATTTTGTAAACAATAATTACCAGGACAGGTTGAATTGATGGCCTCATCTGGCGATAAAATTCCCAGGGCAGGTTTATTTTGTCGGTAAGATTCAGCTTGTATCCGGCAAATTCAAGTATCTGGAAATGTTCATCCGGATGATAATATCCTACTGATAATAAAGCAGTTAAAAATAATACAATACCACTAAACAGATAAACACTCCCGGGTTTGACCGGTGAAAATTTGCGAAATAGCTGCATAATTCTGAAGGAAGCGGATTATTATGAGACTGTTCAAAAGTAAACATTTTAGTTCAGGATGTGTACATACTATGAATGGAAATTGTTTCGTTAATCTAAGCAATGTGTTCCTTTTCCATGCTTAATGTTTTCCAAATACATACTGTATAAACAATGCCATAATTTAATAATTTTGTGCCCTTAAACATTTTGAAAATGAAACAAACTCACCCCCTTCTGTGCCTTGTATTTTACTTTCTTCTGAATGGAACTATTTTCGCCCAGGCTCCCATCCGGATAGATCTCAACGGACGCTGGCAATTCCGCAGGGAAGGAGCCACGAAATGGTCAGATGCGAAAGTTCCCGGCAGTGTACATATGGATCTTTTAAGTTCCGGTATCATCACCGATCCTTTTTATGGGATTAATGAAAACAACCTTCAATGGATCGGGGAAACAAGTTGGGAATATATGCGCACATTCCTTGTACCCGATTCTCTTTTCAAGGAAAAACATATCCTGCTGACTTTCGAAGGACTTGACACCTATGCCAGGGTATATCTGAATGACTCTCTTATCTTTACAGCAGATAATATGTTCAGGTCATATAATACGGAGGTTAAATATATATTAAGAATCGGCGCTAACCAGATCCGCATTCAGTTTCCTCCTGTGACCGATGAAAATGCTGCACGTTATGGCCGTCTTAAACACAGACTACCCGGCGATGAAAAAATGGTATGCAGGAAAGCCGCTTACCAGTTCGGATGGGATTTCAGTCCGACGTTTCTTACCTGTGGCATCTGGCGCCCGGTTTACCTTGAAACCAGGAATTACCTGAACCTTTATACGGTGCGGTATATTCAAAAAGAGATCACTGACTCGGTGGCACACATGGCCGCAGTATTCACAATCATGTCAGATCTTCCTGACTCCTCTCTCTTTGTTATTTCGACCAAAGATCAGGTTTTGTTCAGTAACCGGGAAAGTGTGGGAAAGGGACTCAATAATATCCGGGTAGATTTTGACATAAAGAATCCTAAACGATGGTGGACAAATGGATTAGGGGAGCCAAATCTTTACACCCTCAACCATGAAATAACCTTCGCAGGCCGCTATAAATTAAACGGCTCAACCCGCATCGGACTCCGTACACTCGAATTGGTACAAAAGGATGACTTAGCAGGAAAGTCATTCTATTTCAAACTGAATGGCATCCCGGTTTTTATGAAAGGTGCCAATTATGTTCCGCAGGATAATTTTCTTACCAGGGTGAAAGATTCATCCTACCGGGCATTGATAAAGAATGCTGTTGATGCCCATATGAATATGCTCCGGGTTTGGGGTGGCGGTATCTATGAGAACAATATATTCTATGATCTTTGCGATGAAAACGGGATCCTTGTATGGCAGGATTTTATGTTTGCCAATGGAATGTATCCCGGAGATAAGGATTTTCTTTCCAATGTTCGCGCAGAAGCGGGGCAGACCATAATCAGGCTTCGTAATCACCCTTCACTTGCCCTCTGGTGCGGCAATAACGAAATTGATGAGGGATGGAAGAATTGGGGATGGATGAAACAATACAATTTCTCAAAGGAGGATAGTATTGAAATGTGGAATAATTACAGGGTTCTGTTCTGGTCACTACTGCCAGGAAGTGTTACATTGTTTGATTCACTCAGGCCATATATCTCCACCACACCGCTCATTGGCTGGGGACATCCCGAAAGCCTTAACATGGGTGACTCTCACTATTGGGGAGTTTGGTGGGGAAAAGAACCTTTCAGTAATTATAAAACCAAGGTTGGCAGATTCATGACTGAATACGGCTTCCAGGGTTTCCCAACTTATTCCGGTATCAGGAAAGCAATAACCGGTCATCAGTTAAATATGGCGTCCCCTCTTGTTAAGTTCCATGACAAACATCCGCAGGGTCTTGAAATTATTGATGAATATTTGAAACGGGACTATAAAACGCCCAAGGATGTTCATATGTATGATTATGTCAGTCAATTGATGCAGGCTGAAGGAATGAAAATAGCCATTGAGGCTCACCGGAGTGCTAAGCCTTACTGCATGGGTTCACTTTTCTGGCAATTCAATGATTGCTGGCCCGGCATCACCTGGTCGGCAATTGATCATTCCGGCGGTAAAAAAGCACTCTATTTTTATTTGAAGAAGGAATTTGCGCCATTCCTCGTTTCCCCTGATTTTCACAACGGAAAGGTTACTGTGTCGGTTGTTTCGGATATACTGGAAAACAAACAGGCTGACCTCCACCTGAAGATCATCGACTTCTCAGGAAAACTGTTATGGACCAAATCCTCACTTGTCAACATTCCTGCAAATTCATCAAAAGTTTACTTTGATACCACCTTATCCCGGCTTATACCCAGGCTGAACCTTCAATATAGTGTCCTTGTTGCTGAACTGATATCTGGAAATGACACACTTAGCAAAAACCTGCTCTATTTTGATATTCCCAAAAATCTTAAACTTGACAGTTGTATAATAGATAGAAAATATACCGAAATCCCCGAAGGGTACAGCATTGAACTTACAACAGATAAATTAGCTAAAGCTGTATATCTCTACTCCACATTTATAGTAGGTGAGGTTTCTGATAACTTTTTTGATATGCTTCCCGGAGAAACCAAAAAGATCGTTTTCCGAACGACCACCAAAAATCCAAACTTTACATCGTTTTTATGGATTAACACCTTGTATTCAGCATGTTTAAAAAATTAATGAACAAATTAATAATATTTCTTACCGGGAGTGTACTTCTGGTTTGTTTCACTGCATCTGGTCAACAGCCATTACTTACCGACAAAGTAAATCCATTTATCGGCACAGGAGGCCATGGACATACCTATCCCGGCGCGAGCATGCCTTTTGGCATGGTACAGTTGAGTCCCGATACCCGGACAGATGGATGGGATGCATGTTCAGGTTATTATGCAGCCGATTCCACCATTTATGGATTCAGTCATACCCATCTCAGCGGAACAGGATGTTCTGATTATGGCGATATACTTGTAATGCCTGTTACCGGTATCATGAACCTTGATAATTATGGGTTCTCCAGCTCTTTCAGATCAACAGAGGAGGTGGCATCACCCGGATATTATAAAGTTGAACTTGACAGATACCATATAAAGGCAGAACTCACGGCAACCTCCAGAACAGGATTCCATCGCTATACTTTCCCGGCTTCAACCCAGGCAGGGATCGTTTTCGACCTGAAGCATCGCGACAGGGTATTGGAATCAAAGCTTAAGATTGCCGGCAAAGATAAGATCGAGGGCATGCGCATATCACAGGCGTGGGCACAAAAACAGATCCTGTATTTCGTAGCGAAATTCTCTAAACCATTCGATGCACATGAGATATTCTACATGTCTGCTTCCTCGAATGAAATTATGGAGGTGACCGGAGCCGATATCAAAGCGCATTTTTATTTCAACACTTCCGCAGGTGAACAGATTCTTGTTAAGGTCGGTATTTCTGCGGTCAGCATTGAAGGAGCCCGTAAGAACCTCGAAAAAGAGATCCCCGGATGGAATTTTGACGAAGTGGCAAATGCCGCTGCAAATTCATGGAATAAAGAACTTGGAAAGATCGTTGTGTCAGGTGGTACGCATGATCAGCAGGTTATCTTTTACACTGCCCTCTATCATGCCCTGCTGAATCCGAATATATACATGGATGTGGATGGTAAATACAGGGGAAGGGATTTGCAAATTCACCAGGCGAGCGGTTTTGACTACTATACCGTTTTTTCACTTTGGGATACCTACCGTGCCGCACATCCTCTTTATACCATCATCGATCAGAAAAGAACCAATGATTTTATCAATACTTTTATAAACCAATACCGTGAAGGAGGAATGCTTCCTGTTTGGGAACTGTCGGGAAATGAAACGGGATGCATGATCGGTTATCATTCCGTTCCCGTGATTGCTGATGCTTATATGAAAGGGATCCGGAACTACGACACTCTTGGTGCATTTGAAGCTATGAAGCACAGCGCTGAACAAGATCACCTGGGATTAAAATATTATAAAACAAAAGGTTATATCCCGGGAGACAAGGAAGGTGAATCTGTTTCGAAGACGCTGGAATATGCTTATGATGACTGGTGTATCTCGCGGATCGCTAAAAGTCTCGGGAAAACCGGTGATTACAAAACCTATATAACCCGTGCACAGAATTATAAAAACATTTTCGACAATTCTTCCGGTTTTATGCGGGCGAAAATGAACGAAACCTGGTTCAACCCCTTCGACCCTTCTGAGGTTAATTTCAATTATACCGAAGCAAATGCATGGCAATACAGCTTTTATGTTCCCCACGACCTGAATGGGTTAATTAAACTGATGGGGGGGAATGATCGCTTTGCTCAGAAACTCGATGCATTGTTCCATACTGACTCGAAGACGACCGGCAGAAACCAGGCTGATATTTCAGGCATGATCGGCCAGTATGCGCATGGAAATGAACCCAGTCACCATATGGCATATCTTTATAATTATGCAGGTGAACCCTGGAAAACACAATCTCTTGTTCATCAGATCCTCACCACCCTTTATCACAATGGTAAAGATGGTCTTTGCGGAAACGAGGACTGCGGGCAGATGTCTTCCTGGTATGTGCTCAGTGCTATGGGTTTCTACCCGGTGACACCCGGTTCCGATATCTATGTGATCGGTTCACCTTTATTCTCAAAGGTTACGATCCATCTTGAAAATGGCAGGAGTTTTTCCATCACGGCTAAAAATATCAGCGACCGTAACTTCTTTCTTCAGTCTGCAACACTTAACGGAAAACCTTACGAAAAATCTTTCATCCATCATTCCGATATCATGAACGGCGGAGAATTGGTATTTTCAATGGGCGACAAGCCAAATAAAAACTGGGGTACGGGGCCGGGAAATTTTCCGGAATCTGCCATTGAAGATAACCTGATCACTCCCATTCCTTCCATTGCATGGGGTAAAAGGACATTTATGGATACAACCGTAGTATCCTTCTCCTCCCCTGTTGAGGGAGAAAAGATATTTTACACCCTCGATGGCAGTCAGCCTGGCATAAATTCAGCATTGTATAAAACTCCTCTTTTACTGACTCAAACAACCACGATAAAAGCATTTTCACAGGAAGCCGGTTCTCCCGGAAGCAATATCATGGAAGCAACCTTCTTCAAGATCCCTAAAAACAGAAAAATTACGCTGAATACTCAATTTGCTTCGCAATATTCAGCAGGTGGCGACTTGGCCCTGGTCGATTTTGTCAGGGGTGGTGAAGATTTTCGTACAGGTGGATGGCAGGGATATGAAGGAGTTGATCTCGATGCAGTCATTGATCTTGGCGAGGTTCAGGATATCCATTCCATATCAGCAGGATTTCTGCAGGAACAGGATTCCTGGATATTCATGCCTCTGAAGGTCGATTTTTCTGTTTCAATGGATGGGATCGACTTTACTAAAGCAGGATCAGACATTAATGACATTCCTGATCAGAAACCGGGTCCGGTTGTAAAGGAATTTTCCTGTAAACCCGGCTCACTGAAAGGCCGGTTTATTAAAGTTGTTGCAAAAAACCGGGGGCTCTGTCCTGTCTGGCATGTCGGTACAGGTCAGAAAGCATGGATTTTTGCAGATGAAATAAGTATCCGGTGATTCTGCATTTTCTACATGACCAGATCAAAACTATCTTCCAACTTTATCCTTCTTCTTGCTGCCATAATCTGGGGTTTTGCCTTTGTTGCCCAACGGGAAGGGATGAAATACCTTGGACCATTTACCTTTAATGGCATCAGGTTTTCTCTTGGAACTCTCGTCCTTTTACCTTTTCTTTACTCCAGAAGAAAAACAGAGTGGATCCACCCGGATCCTGGGAATAGCAGAAAAAAATTGTTTATCGGTGTCATCCTGACCGGATTCGTACTTTTTATCGGAGTTGCATTTCAGCAATTGGGACTTCAGACAACAACAGCCGGGAAGGCAGGATTCATTACGGGTTTGTATGTTGTATTTGTTCCTGTAGTGGGGTTATTTTGGGGTCACAGGATGCGGATCTTTATGTGGGCCGGGGTTGTACTGGCAGCAACAGGATTATACCTCCTAAGCATCAATCATGGTTTTCAGATGGAACCGGGTGATTTTCTGGTATTATTATGTGCAGTCACTTTTACAGGACATGTTTTATTGATTGCCTGGTTATCACCCCGGATGGATTCCTTTTTCTTTGCTGTGTTACCCTTTGCAATATGTTCGGTTCTGAACCTGCTGGTCGCATTCTGTATTGAAAAATTTACGTTGCAGAATATTATGGATGCTGCAGTTCCAATTCTTTACGGCGGTATTCTCTCTGTGGGTATTGCCTATACATTGCAGTTGATCGCCCAGAAAAATACCCATCCGGCATCTGCCTCGATTATCCTTAGCCTGGAATCAGTTTTTGCTGCGATTGGTGGCTTTCTGATCCTGGATGAACACTTGTCAGTCAGATCACTGATCGGATGTGGGTTAATGCTTTCAGGAATGTTGGTTGTTCAGGTGAAAAATTAATGATAACACCGCTATTTTCACTTTCAACGCAAATTTTCTCTAATTTTGAACACTGAAAATGTTAATCTGGAGTCCACTCCGAAAAGTCTTTCTTCAGAGAATCAAACCTTTATTTCATATACATAATTACGTTCTTTTTATGAAAACCTGCTTTACAATCCTCTGGATAATAATCCTCCTCTTTCTTATTCTGCCGGGGATATCCTATTCTCAGGACAATGTGACAACAGCAACTGTCACCCCTGCATCAGGAACCATGACTGCATTATTTGATGAATATTTTCTTCCAAAGTCCTTGAGGATAGATTATATCATGGCAGGAAATTACCTGGAAACCCTTGTTTACCTTTCCCAGATGAAGCAGGAGCCATTCTGGAGCGGTTCCAGGAAGAACCTCATTGATCCGCTGAATTATGGAACCTTCCGGGTGATGGCCTTTGATTCTGCCTCCGGTACCCTCATCTATACAAAGGGTTTCTGCAATCTTTTCCAGGAATGGCAGGGTACCCCCGAAGCGAAAAAAGTGAAAAAAGCCTTCCAGGAAACGTCGCTTTTACCTTTTCCTAAAAAAACAATTCTTTTCAGGATTGAAAAAAGAGAATACAGTGATGGTGCATTCAATAAATTATTCGAGATATACATTAACCCGAAAGATTATTTTATCAACCGGGAAAATATTATAGCGATTCCATTTACAAAATACTATGATTCGGGTGAATCGCAGGACAAGGTGGACATTGCCTTCATTGCAGAAGGATATACCGGTGCTGAAATACCCAAATTTCTTACCGATGCAAAAAGGATCTCCGATTATTGGATGTCACAGAGCCCATATTCAGAATTCAAAGAGAGGTTTAACTTCTATGCAATTGAATCCGTTTCTTCCGAGTCGGGGGTAACCAATCCGGGACATGGCGATTACGTGAATACCTCGGTACAGAGCTCTTTTTATACATTTGATATGGATCGTTACCTCACCAGCTTTGACACCCGTGATATTTATGATATCGCTGCAAATGTTCCGTATGATATTATATTCATCCTGGTGAACAGTAAAACATATGGCGGCGGAGGCTTTTTTAATTTTTACGGGGAAAGTACTGTCGACAACTCATATTCCAATGTTGTATCCATCCATGAATTCGGTCATACATTTGCCGGATTGGCCGATGAATATTATACTTCCGAAGTCACCTATTCTGATTTTTATAATCCGGCTGTTGAACCCTGGGAACCCAATATTTCCACCAATGTAAATTTTGATACCAAATGGAAAAGTATGCTCTCTCCCGGTGTCTCTATTCCAACACCCCGGACTAAAGAATACATCGATAAAATTGGCTTATTCGAAGGAGGCGGTTACACTTTAAAAGGAGTTTATAGCCCGACCCAGGATTGCAGGATGAACAGCAATGAAGCTCCCGGATTTTGTCCCATTTGCCAGGAGGCTATCCGGAAAATGATCCGATATTACAGTGAATAAGGGACTGATCTTCGATATTCGCCGTTTTACTTTACACGACGGACCAGGGATCCGGACAACTATTTTCTTCAAAGGCTGTCCAATGAGATGCATATGGTGTCATAACCCTGAAAGCCATGCCTGTTACCCGGAGTTAACCAGAAAAAAAGTTACTCTTAATGGTCAGGAAATTGAGACTCAAAAAACTACCGGAACATGGATGTCTGTTGAAGAGGTTATGAACATTGCTGAAAAAGATGCTGTTTTTTATCATGAATCAGCGGGAGGTGTCACTTTGTCCGGGGGCGAACCATTATATCAGATCGATTTTACCGAAGATCTGATCAGTTCCCTGAAACGAAAAGGATATCACATAACAATTGATACCTCCGGTTATGCAACCAGAGCATCTTTTATGCGGATTGTTAACAATACGGATCTGTTCTTTTATGACATTAAGCTGATCGATGATAAGGATCATCAGCAATATACTGGTGTTGCCAATGATGTTATCCTTCAAAACCTGATGTGGCTGGCACGCGAAGGAAAAAAAATCATCCTTCGTTTTCCCGTGGTACCGGGTATTACGGATACAAAAAAGAATATTAACGGATTGATGACTTTATTGTTTCAGATGAAAGAGTTTGTTTCAGAAATTGACCTTCTGCCTTATCATTCCATGGCCCGGCAAAAATATAAGCAATTGAACAGAGACGACAGACTGGAGAATTTGAAAGATGTCTCCAGGGAGGAATTAACAGAGTTAAAAAATGAGATTGCAAAAACTGGGTTTATCGTCAAAATCGGAGGTTGAAAACATTTATCAATAACTTTAATAATCAGGTTTTATGACTGACAGGATTAAAAAACTACGGGAACAGAGCCTCGATGCTTTGCCTTATATTTCACCCGAACGCGCCATTCTGGTGACTGAATTTTACCAGACTGGGATCGACCGGGAGGTTTCTGTTCCCGTGATGAGGGCATTGACGCTGGATTATATTCTTCAAAACAAATCTGTTTGCATAAACGACCATGAATTGATTGTCGGAGAGCGCGGACCATCGCCAAAAGCAGTGCCTACCTATCCTGAAATTTGTCTTCATTCGTTGGATGACTTGCTTATTCTTCATTCGCGGCCGAAAGTCGCGTTTCATGTGGATGAAGGGACCCAACTGGCCTATATGGATATGATCATTCCTTTCTGGAAAGGGAAAAGCAACAGGGAGAGGATCATGAAGAACATGACGTCGGACTGGATGGATGCCTATCATTCGGGGATCTTTACCGAATTCCAGGAACAACGGGCGCCGGGGCATACTGTGTGCGGAGGAAAAATCTATGAGAAGGGCATGCTCGATCTCATGGAAGAGATCAAAAACGCAAAGGAGAGCCTGGATTTCTACAATGATCCTGAAGCCTATGATAAGCAGGAAGAACTGAAAGCCATGCACATTGCAGCAAGGGCAATTATCCATTTCGCAGGGCGGCATGCTGAAAAGCTTTCAGAACTTGCCAGGGAAGAAAATGACCCGCAAAGGAAAAAAGAGCTGGAAAATCTTGCTTCCATATGCAAGCATGTCCCGGCACATGCTCCCAGGACTTTCCATGAAGCGCTGCAGTATTACTGGTTCATTCACCTTGGTGTGATAACAGAACTTAACCCGTGGGACTCATTTAACCCCGGCAGACTGGATCAGCATTTATTTCCTTTCTGGGTAAAAGGGATAAGGGAGCGTACACTGACAAATGAGATGGCACAGGAACTCCTTCAATCTTTCTGGATAAAATTCAACAATCACCCTGCCCCTCCAAAGGTTGGGGTCACGGCGCTGGAAAGCAATACCTATACAGACTTTGCCCTGATCAACCTTGGCGGTATAAAACCGGATGGTTCCGATGCAGTGAATGAACTCTCTTACCTGATCCTTGATGTCATTGAGGAGATGCGCATCCTTCAGCCGGGTTCCATGGTGCAGATCAGTAAGAAGAATCCCGACAAATTTATTCACAGGGCATTGCAGATCACCAAAACAGGTTTCGGACAACCTTCGTTTTTCAATTCAGAAGCGATCGTCAATGAGTTGCTGCATCAGGGGAAATCTATGGCGGATGCAAGAAACGGCGGATGCAGCGGTTGTGTTGAAACCGGGGCATTCGGAACAGAGGGTTACCTCCTCACCGGGTACTTCAATCTGCCCAAGATTCTGGAGATCACCCTGAACAATGGGAAAGATCCTGTTTCCGGAAAACAACTCGGCCCTTTCACAGGAGAACCGGAAACGTTTATCTCCTTTAATGAACTTCTTGGCGCCTTCAGGAAGCAACTGAATCATTTTATTGATATCAAGATCAGAGGAAATAATGTAATTGAAAAGTTGTTCATGGAATATATGCCGGTTCCCTTCCTTTCATTGCTTATCGATGATTGTATTGTCAAAGGAAAAGACTATAACAACGGAGGTGCCAGGTACAATACCAGTTATATCCAGGGTGTCGGATTAGGTACGATCACAGATAGTCTCACCTCCATCAAACATCATGTATTTGACAGTAAGGATATTTCCATGAAAGAGCTCCTTCGCATGCTTTCTGAGAATTTTGAGGGCCATGAAAAATTTCAGTATGAACTGATCTATAATACCCCGAAATACGGAAATGATGATGATTATGCAGATGAAAATGCACGGGTCGTTTTTGAGTTGTTTTACGAAGCAGTGAATGGACGCCCGACACCACGGGGAGGGATCTTCCGTATCAATTTCCTACCGACTACGTCGCACATCTATTTCGGAAGCATGGTCAATGCACTGCCTGACGGAAGGAAGGCAAAAGAACCCCTTTCTGAAGGTATCTCACCGGTACAGGGAGCCGATAAAAACGGCCCCACTGCGGTTTTCAAATCGGCTGCTAAAATTGACCAGGTGCGCACGGGTGGTACCTTGCTCAATCAGAAATTCAGTCCCTCCTTTTTTGAAGACAAGGAGAGCATTCAGAAAATAACCGCACTTTTGCGCGGATATTTCAGGATGGATGGTCATCATGTTCAATTCAACGTGGTTTCTGCCGACACCCTCAGGGATGCACAGAAACATCCTGAAAAATATCGCGACCTGATCGTACGCGTAGCTGGTTATAGCGATTATTTCAATGACCTTGGAGAAGATCTCCAAAATGAGATCATCCGGAGAACTGAACATAAGGGAGTTTGATAAACGAAAATCATAATATGAGAAGGTTTTTATTTTTATTGCTGATCTTTTCCGGATTATCAACCTTTGGGCAGGCTGACCGGATAACAGAATCGGGGAAACTTACTTCACTGATAAAAACAGCAAATGGAGTTGAAATTTCTGCTGAGGGAGCAAAAATCATTCTGACCTCTTATTCCCCCACAATTGTCAGGGTGAGAATTGTTCAGCATCTTTTCAGGGATGATTTTTCTTATGCAGTCATTCAGAAATCTTCTCCGGCTTTTAACAGTGTATCTGAATCGAAGGATTCCTGGATCCTGTCAACCGATTCCCTGAATGTATATATCCAGAAGAATCCCTTTCGTATCCGCTTTGCAAACCATCAGGGAACTTCAATCTGTGAGGACTATCAGGATTTCGGGGTAACCTGGCAGGGAACCGAAGTAACATGTTACAAAAAACTGTTTCCTGATGAAAAGTTCATCGGTTTGGGCGAAAAAACGGGACCCCTCGACAGGCGAGGTGAAAAGTATGAAAACTGGAATTCTGATATCCCTGATTACTCGGTGATACAGGATCCTCTCTATGTTACCATTCCTTTCTATATGGGAATCCACGATCATATAACTTATGGGATTTTCTTTGACAATTCTTTCCGTTCGCGTTTTAATTTCGGAGCTTCTACCGACGACCTTTTTTCATCTTTTTCAGCATCCGACGGAGAGATGAATTACTATTTTTTTGGTTCTTCTACTGTTGCCAACATAATAAAAGACTATACGTGGCTTACGGGGAGGATGAAATTGCCCCCATACTGGAGTCTTGGTTATCAGCAATGCCGGTGGGGCTATTATCCCGAATCGGAGGTAATGAGCCTGGCTCAGAAATTCAGGGATAAAAAGATCCCTTGCGATGTGATCTATTTCGACATCGATTATATGGATTCATATAAAATATTTACATGGCATAAAATCCGTTTCCCGCAGCCCAAATCCATGATTGATGCACTAAAAAACAAAGGATTTCACGTCGTTACCATTGTCGACCCGGGGATAAAGATTGAAAAAGGTTATTCCTCATACGAGGATGGGATAACCAATGATTATTTTGCAAAATATCCTGACGGGAAACTCTATGTCGGCAGGGTTTGGCCCGGAAGATGCCATTTCCCCGATTTCACAAAAGAAAGTACGCGGAAATGGTGGGGAAATTCATTTGCAGCGCTAATTGATCCCGGTGTAGAGGGGTTCTGGAACGATATGAATGAACCCAGCGCATGGGGGCAAAGCATCCCCGCCATCGTTCAGTTCGATTTTGATGGTCATCATGGATCGATGGCTGAAGCGCATAATATTTATGGTTTAAATATGTCAAGGGCTACCTTTGAAGGAACAAAATCCCTGCTTGGCGGGAAACGGCCGTTTGTCCTCACGCGTGCCGCCTACGCAGGAATTCAGCGATATTCTGCAGTTTGGACAGGCGATAACGACGCAAGTGATGAACATATGTTGCTCAGCGCCAGGTTGGTGAACAGCATGGGATTATCTGGAATTGCCTTTACGGGTCCTGATATGGGTGGATTCATCGGAATTCCATCAAAAGAATTGTTCACCCGCTGGCTTTCTTTGGGAGTTTATACCCCTTTCCTGCGAAACCATGCAGTGGTCGATTCGAAAGACAAGGAACCCTGGTCGTTCGGAGAGGAAACCGAACGAATCGCCATTGAACTGCTGAATCAGCGTTATCAGCTTCTCCCTTACATCTATTCGGCTTTCTATGAGGCAACCCAATCGGGCATGCCGGTAGCCAGGTCATTGGCCATAGCTAATACTTTTGATGAAAAGATTTACTGGAGAACTTACCAGAATGAATACATGTTTGGTGATAATCTCCTGATTGCCCCGGTAACCAGCGATCAACAATTTGCAAAAGTTTATCTTCCCGAGGGTGAGTGGTACCGGTTAAGTTCTAACGCTAAATACCAGGGAAATACTGAAGTGATCGTTGAAGCCCCGCTAAATGACCTCCCTGTATTTGTCAAAGCTTCAGGGATAATACCTATGCAATCGGTTATTGAATACACCGCACAGAAACCATCGGTTGCCCTGGAACTTCACATCTATAATGGAAAAACACCCTCTTCCTTCACCTTTTATGAAGACGATGGCACTACTTATAGTTATGAGAATGGAAGCTATTACAAACGAATGATTATTTTTGATCCGCGAACGAAAACAATTACCCTGGCAAAATCGGAAGGGTCATTTGATTCAAAATTTTCAGCCATACATCTTATTCTGCACGATTTCAGTGAAATGGGAATAAAAGTGGATGAGAAGGATTATACACTTAAAATGAAGTCGAAAACCGAAAAGATGGTTGAATTTCCGCTGAGCCTTGATAGAGTAGAAATTAGATATTAAATCTAAACTTATGGAACAAAACACTACTGTCAATACAAACCTTTGGAAATCATTTCCAATCTTTCTGGCCTTCCTGTGCATGGGATTCGGGGATGTTGTCGGTCCCATGGTAGGTCTGGCTAAAAGCAGTTTCCAACTTTCCAATTTTGTCGCACAACTGCTTCCGCTCATGGGATTTATCATGTTCGGGCTGCTTTCTGTTCCTCTGGGAGTTTTCCAGGACAGAAAAGGCAAAAAATTTCTCCTGGTGATGGGTTTGATCATCGCTTTTATCGGACTTATTATCCCCATTCTGAGCAGGATGTATGGGCCGGTTATCAGTTTTGATCCCTCTTCAAACACAAAATTTTACATTATCCTGATCGCCATCCTGCTTTTAGGAGCGGGTGCAACAGTTCTGCAGGTCTCTGGAAATCCGATCATGCGCGATGTATCACCCGATGGAAAATATTCCAGTAACCTTTCGATGGGGCAATCGATAAAAGCCATCGGCTCTTCGATGGGCTTCCTTCTCCCCCCGCTTGTTGCCAGGTATTTGGGGCTCGACTGGACGATTCTGTTTCCAATTTATGCAGGATTGATTTTCATCACTTTCCTTTGGGTTTACTTTACAAAGATTGAAGAAAAGAAGGATCCTTCATCAAAACCCGCTCAGTTCTCGGAGTGTTTAAAATTACTCGGTAACGGTTATGTTGCATTAATGGTGATCTCTATTTTCTTATATGTCGGGGCAGAGGTATCCATGAGTTCCGGAGTTCCCATCTTACTGAAGGAAAGCTATGGTATTGCAAATTTCGGATTGCTGGTCGCCTGGGCATTGTTTTTCCTTCCCATCCTTGCCGGAAGATTTATAGGAGCGCTAATTCTCAGAATATTGCCTCCAAAAAAATTCCTGATTGCCACCATCATTATTGCAGTGGTTGGGATCATCTGCATGTTCCTTGGATCTAAAGTACTGGCATATGGAGGGATCATTCTTGTTGGGTTGGGATTTGCGAATATCTTCCCGTTGATTTTTTCGATCACTGTGGATAAATATCCGGAAAGGTCGAATGAACTCTCAGGCCTGATGGTTTCAGCCATCGTTGGGGGCGCTCTCATCCCTCCGGTCATGGGATTGATCGCCGATCATTCAACTGTGTTGCTCGGTTTCCTTGTTCCATTACTGTGCCTGGTATTTATATCGATAACATCAATCATTACATTGAAAAAAGTGTAAAATTATTCACAGGTATGAGAAACAAAACCACTTTTCTTATTCTTATTTCTTTTCTCCTCTCCATTTCTGCCTGCCGGAAAAATACACATTTTATATCTGACAAACAATACAGGCATAAAGTAGAGTTCCAGTTTGAACAACAGAAAAAACTGGCAAAGAACCGTTCTGTTGAGCTTTTCAAGGTTTTCGATCAATCCATTTCAGTCACGGAGAAAGAAGCATTACAATTTTTATTTGCATTCATGCCCCTCAGCGACCTGGCAGATTATAATGGTGATTTTTACCTGAAGAATGTCAGTACCTCGCTTATGGCAAGAGATTCAATGTCATGGGGAAAAACCATCCCGGAAGATATTTTCAGGCATTTTGTCCTCCCGATCCGGGTGAATAACGAGAACCTGGATTCTGCCCGGTGGGTCTTTTTCAATGAACTGAAAGGAAGGGTTCGGAAAATGTCGATGAAAGATGCGGTACTTGAGGTGAATCACTGGTGTCATGAGAAGGTCACTTACAGGGGAACCGATATCCGCACCTCTTCTCCCCTTGCTACGGTGAAGACAGCTTTCGGACGGTGCGGGGAAGAATCGACATTCACCGTGGCTGCATTGCGTTCGGTAGCCATTCCTTCCCGCCAGTGCTATACTCCCCGCTGGGCTCATTGCGATGACAACCATGCATGGGTGGAGGTTTGGATCGATGGGAAGTGGCACTTCATCGGAGCCTGTGAACCGGAAGCAGAAACCGACCTGGCCTGGTTCACCGGACCGGCCAAAAGAGCGATGCTGGTCAATACCAATGTATTCGGAGACTACCAGGGACCTGAAGATGTGCTCATCAAAGATCCACGGTACACAAAAATCAACATCCTCCCAAACTATACTTCAACAAAACGAATCTGGGTAAAAGTCGTCGATAACAGGAATAAACCCATGGATAGTGCAAAAGTGGAGTTTTCGCTTTATAACTACGCGGAGTTTTATCCGCTTACGTCATCCTTTACTGATAAAACCGGGAAATGTTCATTCCTGACAGGATATGGGGACCTTATGGTATGGGCGGCTAAGGACGCTTTTACAGGACATAAAAAAATTACAGTAAAATCAACAGATACAACAATCGTCGAAATCCTTCGGCAACCTGAAAAGTATCAGGAAACGGAATCATTTGACCTGGTGCCTCCTCCGGTTATTCCCGATGACCACAAGATCAATGATTCGCTCCGGGAGGTAAACTCAAAAAAACTGGTTTTTGAAGACCGTATCCGTTCACATTATGAGGAAACCTTTTTTGATTCTTCAAAAACAATGCGACTTGCAAAAAACCTTTGTCTGAACGGAGATACATTATGGAACGTCCTCAGAAAAAGTCGTGGTAACTGGCGCGACCTTGTCAGGTTCATCACCGAAGTCCCTGAGTCAGGAAAAAAATGGATCTTCCCATTGCTCAATAACATTTCTGATAAAGACCTCAGGGATGCTTCTCCTTCTGTACTTTCTGATAATCTTGAGAATTCTTCTCCGAAAACAAATTTAACAAGCGATAAAAATATTTTTAATCAATATGTTCTTTCGCCGCGGATTGACAATGAATTTCTCAGTCCTTACAAGGAATATTTCCTCAAAATATTTGATGCTGATTTCATCAAGGATTCCAGAAAAGATATTAAAATAATAACCGATTGGATCCGGTCAAACATTGTCATCAATAATGAAGCAAATTACGGAAAAGCACCAATCACCCCTATTGGTGTCTATGAACTGAAGGTTTCAGATACCCATTCCCGGGATATCCTGTTTGTCGCTGTTTGCCGGAGTATCGGAATACCTGCACGGCTGGAACCTGCAACCAAAATACCCCAGTACTATTCCAACAGTTCCTGGGCCGATGTCAGATTTGACAACCCATCTATGAAAGCCAATCTTTCAAAAGGAACACTCATCCTCACCAATAACCCGGAAAACAAGATCAGACCGGAATATTACACCCATTTCACCATCGAAAAACTGACAGATGGATTTTACAGGTCCCTGGATTACGAAACCGATCCGGTAATGCAGTCCTTTCCTGCAAAAGCCGATCTTACACCCGGTTCGTACATGATGGTCACCGGAAACAGGATGACAGGCGGCACTGTACTTGTCAACCTTACATGGTTCAATGTGGAACCCGGAATAACCAAAACCCTGGATATAAAATTACGGAAGGAGTTGGTCAACCCTCCGGTTCTTGGGACGATTGACATTGGAAAAGACCTTGGCAAACTGTTTTCCGGAACATCTTCTGAAATCAATACCGGAAAGGGACTCCTTCTTGCCTGGATTGAACCTGATAAAGAACCCACCAAACATTTTATTGCAGACCTTGTCAATAAGAAGGAAGAGTTTAAAAACTGGAAAGGAAAAATCCTTTTGCTCTTCAAAAATGAGAATGAAAAGAATACTTTTGTTTTGCTAAACAGCAGGAACCTCCCATCGTCATCATTGTATATGACTACATCATCACAATCACTCGCAGAATTCATGCTTACCCTGAAGATGAAATCAGTTACACAGTTACCGTTTGTTTCATACATCAATGCAAAAGGTGAGATTCTATATTATTCTGAGGGTTATAATATTGGTTTGGGTGATGATTTAATAAAATTCATCCGATAGCTTTTTTATGTATTAATCAAAGCAAGGTTATCATGTTCCCATTGAAAATAATGATCATTCTTTCTGTAATCCTGGTGAACACAACAGGAACGTCGTTTAAATCAGATCCGAAAATTGAGAAGGACTGTACTTATAAGGGAATGAAACTTTACGGAAAAATAAAACTTGTAAGCAACTTTCCCGATATCAAGGTCCAGATCGTTGAGAATTTCCCTGACCTGAAGGTTCAACTTGTCGAGAATTTCCCTGATGATTGCGGTCAATGGAAGATTGTAGAGAATTTTCCCGATCTGAAAGTGCAGATCGTAGAGAACTTTCCTGATATAAAAGTAAAATTTGTGGATAATTTTCCCGGGCTGCCGTAAGGCTTGTTGAACACTACCTGACAAGGTTTCTTTTAACCAGCACCTCCTGGATGCCTATCTTCTCATCGGTCTGCAATGTATCCATATCCTTCAAAGCCCCGCAGATCTTACTCTTGAACTTCCAGCAGGTCATCTGACGCAATGATAGCCTGCGTGCAAATTCGTAAGTAGAAACATCCTCTTTCCCTTTACAGACATTCCAGGCGATGAAGAAAGCTTTGCTAACCGGAAATTTGCAGTTGTGGAATATGGTGCCAGTAGTGGCAGATTCTTCCGACTTGCATTTTGTACAGCGCCTTGAAAAGGGAGTCTTACCCGGGCAATAGTTTGTATTACCGCACTTCCTGCAAATGAATCCCCTTTCCCATTTAAACCGGGCAAGAAACTCCAGGCATTTATCATTATTGGTGAACAATTCCTCAAGCTGCTCAGGGGTAAGTTCTTCCTTAAATATCATAAACCTCATGAAATATCCGGCAAAATTAATATAAATAGTGATACTATTGCGATTGGAAATAAGTGACGAAGTTACAAGGTGACAAAGTGACTAAGAGAAATAGTTTGCAGTTCACAGTTTGCAGTTCCCAGTAACCAATAACTAATGACCAATGACCAATGACAATAGTTTGTACTTTTGCCACAGTAATGTAAAGGTTAAAAGATTTATGACCCGGGAAATATTAAGCAATCAATTACCATGAAACATACAATTTTACGAAAGCAGCACAACTCGAACATGTGCTTTGTGTGCGGATTGGATAATGATTTTGGACTGAAGGCATCTTTCTATGAAACCTCCGGTAATGAGCTGATCGCCCTCTTCACCCCTTCTGAAAAGCACCAGGGCTACCCAGGACGGTTGCATGGCGGTATCGCTTCCACAATCCTGGATGAAACCATAGGAAGAGCAATCTGTGCAGGGAAAGAGGATCAGGTGTGGGGAGTTACTGTCGAATTTCAGATAAATTACAGGAAACCCATTCCGCTTGACCATGAGATCAAAGTAATCTCTCGCATCACCAAAGAGAAAGGAAGATTTTTTATTGGAACCGGTGAAATACTACTGGATGACGGAGAGATAGCCGTTTCGGCAGAAGGAAAGTATTTGAGAATTCCCCTCGACAAAATAACCGACACAGAATTCGTCGAAACCGGCTGGAGGATCGTCGAAGATACGAATGATCCGCAGGAAATAATATTGTAGAAAAAAGTAACCTCCTGACGACCTCCTTCACTTTCCGGATTTCATCCGTTTTTTTCCGCTGTTCATCGAAAAGAGTTTGCCCATAGGGTCATATCGGGATAAATTTGGCGAAAAATTATTGCCATGGAAACCATCATCAATTATTTATCAACCTTCAGCAGTTTAAGTTCGATTGTCAACATTTTCCCGGTTCTCTTACATTCATTGCTGGACGCTTTCCGGGAAATCTTCTTCAGCATGGTCAATTTTATTAAACCCATGATCAACGTCCACTATATCCCGGTAGTGGTGTTCATAATTCCTTTCGTAGTATATTTTATTTATGAGGTTTTTGATAATGGGAGGACCAATCCTGTTCCGGTAAAGGATAAGTAATTTCTTTATCTTGCTTTGTTGCATGAATTTCCACCCAAAAAGAATCCTGAAATATTTGCATTCAGCATTTAACATTAGTATACTTGGATATTAATTGAAAACTGTGATGGTTAGGTACCCGGCTATTATTTTTTCGGTGCTGCTGAGTAGAGGTTAATGTATCTATCTGTCGAAGGACGACCTACAGGAGTATGAGGGGGTTTTGAGAGAGCTATTTAAGAAGACGTATGGGAAGACGGGGAATAATATGGTTCTTCTGTTTACAACAAGCTTTCTGTTAATGGGAACCTCAACTACCGTTGCTTTTTCTTTTTTGGTTGTTTCTTTATTAGTTTGACAGGAAGAGTGGCATTATTTTTCATCCATACTCTGGAAACAGAATCACTTTGCGAATTAACACTCCTGGCTTTTCCGATTGAATCGGCAATTCTTTGCTGTTCAGCCTGAACCACTGCTACCGAATCAGCTTTCCTGATAGAGTCTGCAATCATGTGTTGTCTGATTTCATTGGCGCTTGGTCCTTTTGAAGAAAAATAAACAATCGCTATAATTACGATGGATGTCATCAATATCAGTAGAAAGATTTTCTTTTTCAGGGTTTTCCCACTTTTAAGCGGTTTGAAATCCTGTTTCAGTTTAAGATTGGCTGCCTGTTCCTTTTCAATTCTTTGTTGCCGCAAACGATCTGCATCATCTTTTTCCCGGATCTTTTTTAATTGTTGTTCCTCTTCAAGCTTAATTCGTTTTTCATTTTCTATGCGCTCATTTTCCTCAATTTTAGCCCTCTCAAGTTCCTGTATTCGTTTCAGGTCAGCAGCTTGCTTTTCTTTCAGTTTTTTCTTTCGTAATCGTTCTTCATCAGCTTTTTTTTCATTCTCTGTTTCCTGCAACCGTTTCTGTATGTCTTGTTCTTCTTTTAGTTTTTGTAACTGAAGTTGTTCTCGTTCAGCTTTTTCAGTTTCTTCTTTAAGTCTCAGAACTTCCTGCTCTTTTCGTAATATTTTTTTCTTGATATCAATATAATTCTCACATTCCTCAATCTTATGTTTTAATTCATCCGTCTGTCTTTTCCAAAAAGCTTCTAAGTATTTTAATCTCGCATTTTCATACTCGAGTTGTTCAAATAACAAGTCTGCTTCGTGTTCTAAAATCTTCCCGGTATCGTATTGACAGTTGTGGAAAAGATAGAAATCATGTGTATCAAGATTTGTATTTCGCCTTGGAGTGGACTGTTTAAGATTTTTCTTTACAAAAAAATACATATCATCCAATGATATCACAGGTTTTTGTTCAACGAGCCCATTCTTCAGTAGTTTTACAATTTCGGCTGTAAAAAATGTATTTCGCCCACCGGTATCAAAAAATGATTTTTCGCTATCCGATGAAGATGCCAGAACAAAAGTTCCCTTGATGTCTAATTCAGGTTCTGTATAAACATCAGGATTCTCTCCCTGCGTGGCAAGTCCTGAATGGCAGGCATCCAGAATAACAATACGTTTCTGAAGTTGGGAATTTCCAATTGCATCTTTTATATCGTTATAAAGAATTGCAGAGGTGGTAATTGTAGAATTTTTAGTGTTTATGCCTGTCAGATATAATTTCTTGCTTGTTTTTTCCCTGATACCATGTCCTACATAATAAAATAAAAGTGTTTCAATGATAGCATTGTCAGAATTTTCGAGAAATTCCACAATGGCATCGAAAATCTCATCGTTACGCTTGTTAATAACCTGAATAATATTCTCAGCAGGTAATCCTAAAATATCATTATCAGTAAGGATTGCTGTGAGGTCTTCAATATTTCCCAAAGCAGGTGAAATGGGTGGAAGAAATTGATAATCACTTACACCAATAAGCAAGGCTTTGGTTTTTCGGATATCAAGAGAAAGGAGTTGCATGGTTATTCATTAAATACTTTATCAACAGTTTTAAAGAAATTTTTGCGCTCACTATCGCTGAAGGAGCTGAACTGAAGATTAATTTTACTTCCATCCTTTTTTTCAACAGTAAAGGCAATTTTTTGCTGTTCTGTGTTTGCTTTTTCGACATCTGCTTTTGATGCCACTCTTTGTTTTTGAAGGTCGAAATAATTTTTAAGAATATCAAAAAGTCCTTTTACACCTGCTGCTACAACGGTAGAACCGAGTATCATTTGAATTATCGGCATATAGTCGCCAATGCTCATTTCGCCTGGCTGGGGTTCTCGTTGTGCCACTTTAGTGATGATACCTTTGATGTTTTGCTCGCGGATAAAATCGTTTAATTCATTGATTTCATCAGCTGCATTTTCGGTGTTGAGTGTAATTTCAAGTTTCATAACCGGATTATCTTATAGTTGGTATTTTTTATATTAGCATTTTCCCGCTGCCAATAATTGCTGATTTATCTCCTTCCAACAACTTACTGATCGTTTTTAGATTATGGAGTAAATATACGAATATTTAAGAAAAAATAGTTTCACTCGAATTTTCTTGACTTTTTAATTTTTTATCGTATATTTACTTATTCATTTTTATAAAGTACGAAAAATGAAGATGATGCAGAAAAAGAAGATATTCTTTTTATCAATCGCAGTTTGCTTTTCTTCATATACTATTGCTCAGGCAGTAAAAACTGATTCCCTTACTGATACCATGGTAGGAAAAACAGACAATCAAGCGAGTTCGCGTAAACAGAATGGATATTTTAACAATACCCAGGTCGGGATTGGATTTTAATCACGGGTATGAACCCCAGGGCAAGCCCAGTACCCAAATCTACCCATTCATTTTTATAAAGAACCAGGAAATAAATACAAAAAGACAAAATCAGGATAAATCTTTGAAACATGAAAAGAATCTCAATCTTCTGTGACGGCACCTGGAACACTCCGGATAAAGAGGAGGATGGGAAATACTGCCAGACAAATGTTGTTAAAATGGCGAATGCGCTTCGTCCCGTATCACTCGACGGAAAGGAGCAATTACTCTATTATGACACCGGAATTGGCACTGATGGAAGTTGGTTGGACAAGGTTTTTGATGGCGCTACCGGAACCGGAATTTCGGAAAAGATACTCCAGGCATACCGTTTTATCATTAATAATTACGAAAAAGGTGACGAACTTTTCTTTTTTGGATTCAGCCGGGGTGCCTTTACGGTAAGAAGCTTATCAGGTCTGATCCGGAATTCGGGGATTTTAAAAGTTGAAAATTCAGACAAGGTTGCAAGGGCATATGCAATATACCGTTCACGGCGAACTCAGTATCACCCGAGGGAAATTGAATCGACACTTTTCAGGAAAACTTACGCCGTTGAAGAAACAACAAGAATTAAATTCATAGGTGTGTGGGACACGGTAGGTGCCTTGGGGAATCCACTCTTCCTGAATGGAATTGTGAGCCGGCGAAACCAGTTTCATGATACTGACTTATCATCCCGGGTCAGCAATGCATATCATGCACTCGCAATTGATGAGAAACGGAAAGATTTTCAGGCTACGTTATGGCATCAGCAGCCGGATTCAAAAGACCAGGTTCTTGAACAGGTATGGTTCTCCGGAGTCCATTCAGATGTGGGCGGCGGTTATCCGGAAAATCAAACCGGATTGTCGGACAATGCTTTGCAATGGATGCTGGAAAAAGCAGAAAACCTGAACCTGAACTTTGACAAAATCACCATGAAACCCTATTCCATGGCATCGATGCATGAATCTTATAAAGGGTTCTACAAACTGCAACCTAAACACTTCCGTCCGATAGGACAGGTTGATCTGGAAAAAGGAAATACGAATGAGTTTATTGATCCTTCAGTTGTAGAGAGGTTTAAAAATGACAATACCTACCGGCCGAAAAACCTGGTAGATTATTTTAACAGGCATCCTTATTAATAGAGAATTTTTCAGTCTCATATTAACCACATGCACATTATCAATGAGGCACAAGACTTATGACAGTGTCAACGATAATGTTGCAATTTCACCGCCTTTTACTGTAACAGGTTGCTCCGCCTGAACACTTTTTGGAGGAATGCTTCCTGTAACTTTAATGACAACAATGCCTGGTTTAATATGAGAGAGAGCAGCATTATTCCCGGTATAATCCCCTGTTTTACTTCCATTCAGATATACCACCCAGGGTCCATTGCAGGAACTGCCATTGGTGACTGTTAACGCTATTGCACCATCCTCTTTTGCTTTAACAGTAGATTTTGCAGCATCTTCTGCCACTTTTGCGGAAGCTTCAATGTCTTTTAGGGCGCTTTGAAATTCACCTACCCATTTTTGGGTTTCATCAGAAACAATGGTTTGGGCTTTTTCGAGAAATTCCTTACAATTATTGACCAGGGTTTTGATTTCATCGGGACTAATTGCCGAACCTGCAAGCCGGTGTTTATCGCTCTCCCATGTAAACCGAAATTCCTCCAATGCCTGATTCAGTTTTTGAGCGGCAACCACATAACGGATCCAACCGCTGGTAAACCCGCCGAATTTATCAATAGCAATCATTAGTCCGGCCAAAGCAACCGCAATTGCTGCCCAACCGGGATTATAATTGCACTTGGGATACATGGTTACAAGGATTGGAATAATACCTGCCAATGCAATGAATACAATAGAACAATACCGCAGGGTCAGCCCGACAATACGTTTGGGATTTCTTTTTACGTAGTACCAGTTTATCGCTTCTGAAGCCTTACCGGTTACATAGGTATATAACTCTTCAAGGGCAATTGTGGTTTCTTCAGGAGTCCATATGGACTTCATTTTTCTTGGGGAACCAAAATTTGAGGGTTTTAGATCTTCCATAGTTTTGTTTTTGAATGATGAGACTGCACTGAACTTCTACTATTCAAAAATAAAGAAAAAAAAGAAACTCAACAATTAATGCAAATAATAAAATAAAAACAGCCACCTACAAAATTCAAGTGTAAATGGCTGATTTCTTGTGACTCCGGAGAGATTCAAACTCTCAACCTTCTGATCCGTAGTCAGATGCGCTATTCAGTTACGCCACGGAGCCAAAACAGCTGCAAATATAATGCTCTTTTGAGAAAGAGCAAAGGAATTTACCATTTACCATTTACTATTGACCAATGAATTTACTATTTACTATTTCCCATTCAATGTCATTCAGTTAAGAAAAAATTGCATGACTGTTCTTCATCACGGCTGAATCGAAATATTCCCCCCCACGATCAGGCTCATCCCTGAACTTACATGCACGCTTGCCCCGTGCTGGATCGTGACATTCAGGCACTTGTTGCCCGTGGTTGAAATGATCGGCTGATTGGTCACATTGGGTATGGTTACATTGGTGCGGTCGATGGGAACATAAGGGGGACTCCAGTTCGTCGTCGTGTTCCAGTCGGTGCTGCTCGCCCCGGTCCAGGAGGCATAGATCGGCTGGAATTCATCGTCTCCTAAATCCGGGTTTGCGGCATCCCGCGGCTCCCCGTCGTAATCTTTCGTGATCCCGGAGATCGGGGTTCCACCAGAAGCCAGCGATGTCACGGTTCCGACGGGGATATGGAGGTCGGTGCAGGAGACAAAAGTCGCTGAAACATTTTGTGAATGTAAATCCTGCCCCGTCGCGGTCTGCCACAACGACAGGCTGATCTTATCCGCTCCTGCATAATTTCCCAATACTCCGCCGGTGCCGGAAGCGCTGTAATCGTTGTAATCGATGGTCAGCGCGGTATTCCCTGCAACCCTTATCGCGTAATGTCTGGCTGTTCCGCTCGCATTGCTGCGGCTGTTCTGGAAGATGTTGTTGCGATAATCCCGCGGGTTTGCATTGGAGTCGTTATATACGGCAAAGGTGTTGGAAGTAGCTCCTGAAGGCGCTGTTCCGCTGATGCTCACGGAGTTGAAATAAACGCTATTGCTGTCACCCGCCGGGCAGTTCTCATAGATCCCTTCAATGAGGTTGTTGCCTGTGATCCCGTCTCCCAGGGAAATCATATTATTGGAAAAAGTCGAAGACCCTCCCGTGATGAACATGCCACAAACGGATGCACTATTGTTAAATGGGCTGAGGGTGAGCGAATGCACAAGATTCCCGTAAACCTTGTTTGCCCCGGCAGTCGACCCTGTATATGTGATGCCCTGGACTGCAACTGCTGCAGAACTGTGAGTGTTGGCAAGGTTGTATATTGAATTTCCTCTGATGATCATACCGTCACTCAGTGAAGTATTGTTTATTCCTATAACGGAAGCAGCACCGCCGCTGCCGGTCTTGGCTCCTGCATGCCGGAAATTCCGGATTGTGTTTCCCTGGACTGAATCGGCATTGCCGGCAGTGTAAATTCCGAATAGCTGTCCCGAGGACTGATCGGAAGTAATGTTGTTCATGGCAGTGGAGCCGATGATGTTGTTGCTGATCGTACCCGGGGATGCACAATAGATCCCGGAGAATGAAGTACCTGTTCCCCCTCCGGATGCCTGAACAGTTATCCCGGAGATCGTGTTGAGGAAACTCCGATTCCGCTGAAAGCGGAAGTTTGCGATTCAAAGAGGATATTGCCAATCGTGTTGTTCGAAGCTGTGAATGGAGTATTCGGGGAGTCACATAAAATTCCATACATAGTTACCTGCTGGTTATATACCGTATCCACCCAGTTTCCCGTGCATTGAGGCCCGGAGCCACCGATATAATTTCCGGTCACAGCTATATTATTACTGGAAGAGCTGCTGACATAGATCCCTGCCTGGGTCACACCGGATGTCGGCCTTACGGCTGAAGTAAGATAAAAGCTGTTGGCGCTGATATTCCAGTTGGAGCCTCCGTTGTTGTCGATGAATATCCCGTACCCGTTGGCGCCTGTACGCAGGAAATCGTGTATTTTATTGCCTGTGACCGTGACCCCGTTGTTATAGTTGGTCGAAGCAAAGGAATAGACGCCACACTGGGGCTGGTTGCTTCCCGATGGGCCGATGTCGCAATTCCCAAGGTAATTATTATTGTTGGCGGTTGTGGTATTCAGTTCCCAGAAAGATACCACTCCCCAGGATGTTGAACTGCCTTTGAGTGTGCAATTCACGATTGTGTCGGAAGAAGGGGCACCCATGGTTCCGGCAATCAGCCGGATTGTCTGTCCGCTGGTGCTGGTGTTCTCGATGACCAGGGAGTTGGTTCCGTTGCTCTTTCCGTCAATCTTCACATTCCTTGCCCCGCAGAGTTCGATCAGCCCGGTTGAAGCTTTGCTGCCCACGAGGGTCCGGTTGCCGGAAGGCATGATCGTGAGCCTGTCCCACATTCCTGCATTCCCCGTCAGGCAGCATGTCCCGTCTTCA
>JAPLDH010000057.1 GCA_026391355.1 Bacteroidota bacterium
ATATCTTATGATGATTGGTGGAACAAAAATCTAAGATACTGATTTCTAAGGTTATATATAATTTATATTTTCATAAGTTACTAACAATCAACTGTTTATATCTATTGTGGTTTTTAGTGTTTTAACCCTTGATTCACATTAATAATTTTTTTATCGGATAATCATTTATTTTTGCATCTAACAAAACCATCAACCACGCCACTTGTTATCCCAGGGCACCATCATCAAACTCCGCAACCGCCTCTGGCGGGTTGACGACTATAAGGGTGATACCTTCTCGGCAACGCCGATAAACTCGGATGTTAGCGAACGAACGGTTTTTCTTACGGATATTGAGAAATTTGAGGCTGCGGCGTTTCAACCTATACACGAAAACCTGGTGGGCGACCTGGCGGTGCAAAAATTGTTGCTGAGCGCTTACCGGTTTGAATTGATCCATGGTTCGGCGCCTTTCTTAAGCCTGCACCGGTCTTCAGTGGTACCATACAACTACCAGATGGTTCCACTGGTGATGTCAATGGAAAAAAGGTTTTGCAGGATGCTTCTTGCCGATGATGTCGGATTAGGGAAAACCATCGAAGCAGGATTGATCATCTCCGAGCTGATTCAACGGGGAAAAATCAGGAAAATCCTGATTCTCGTGCCGGCATCTCTGAAGGAACAATGGAAGGAGTGTCTCGATTACTTTTTCCACCTTGATTCACGGATCATATCCTCCTACTCAAGGAAAGAATTTGAGCGGGAATTACCGGCGGGAATGGATCCCTGGCAGTTTTTCAATATATGTATTGCTTCCGTGGATTATGCTAAATCTGCTGATGTTCGCTATTCGATCCTGAAAATGAAGTGGGATTTCGTCATCGTGGATGAAGTGCATGCATGTGCGAAGCCACACGCATCATCAAGTGGCAGCATCCATCAAATGAAACGGTATGAATTGATCAAAGAGGTCACCTCAATGATTAATAATGTCCTTTTTCTTACCGCCACACCTCATAACGGTTATACCGACTCGTTCGCCAGCATCCTGGAGATGTTGAATCCTGCCGTTATAGAATACAGGAGTAACGAAATCATCATCCATAAAAAGCGTGCGCGGTATAATGTCTGCCAGCGAAACAGGAAAAGCCTCGAAGCATGGTACCTGTCGCAACAACAGAAATCCCCTTTTCCGGATAGGAACCAGGATGACGTGATATTAAAACCCAACCCCGGGGAACCATACATGACATTGATCGAACGGGTTGAGAATTATGGAGATCAATTAATCGGGCGCAAATACGATAGTAAACGGAAAGAACGTGTGGCTACCTGGGTGGCACTGCATCTTCAAAAACGAGCTATAAGCTCACCCTTTGCCCTCCAGCAATCGCTTGAGAACCGGCTTAACCAGAAGGTTCCATTGGCGGATCTTCTCAGGGAAGAGGAAGATTACATGTTTTCGGTGAACGACCATGATCCCGGTGAAAGGCTGGCCGACGAAACCCTCGGCCACAAGGTGGATCAGTCACTCGTGGATGAAGATGAAAAGGAACAGATTATGGATCTGCTTCAACTCTGCAAAAAGATGAAGCCGGGGGACGATCTTAAGTTGAAAAAACTTAAGTCTGAATTAATACCTGATCTATTCTCATTCGATTCCAAGATCATCCTGTTCACAAAATATAAAGATACCCTCGACTACCTGCTGAAACACATTACCTCAAATGAATATGAGGTTTTTTACATGCACGGGGAATTCAGCTCTGCTAAAAGGAAAGAGGTCTTTTTGAAATTTGAACGCTCGGCAAAAGCAATTCTCATTGCAACGGATGTGATATCGGAAGGACTTAACCTCCAGCATCTCGCTTCCAATCTGATCCATTATGAATTGCCCTGGAACCCGAACCGGCTGGAACAACGTAACGGCCGGATCGACCGCATCGGACAGAAAAAAGAGACCCTTCAGATCCGAACGCTTATAATCGATAATACCATGGACCGGGATATTCTCGACCTTCTCCTCCGGAAAGCTCAAACCATCCGTAAAAACCGTGATTACAGCGGGGCCTATTTCGGTGATGAAGAAAACCTTGCAAACCTGGTCCAATATGCCAGAAGAAAAAGAAGAAAGAAACATGAGGCTGATCCGGGCCAGCTATCGATATTCAAAGCGCCTGAACCACAGTTAACAAAAGAAGCTTTACAGAAATCGTTTATTGATCCGTATTCGGATGAAATAATGGATCGGATTGAACGGGAAAGCTTTTATAATGAAATGAATGTGAACCTTCCGGAAATTGATAAACGGATCGAAAAAACATTGGAAATTGTCGGTTCCCGCGACCAGGTCAGGGATTTCGTGATTTCCGCCCTCCGGAAACTGCACTGCGATGCCCTATTGATCAATGACGGTCTCTATAAACTGATCATCAACGATAAGAGACTGATATTACCATCCTTTGGAAATATCATCGAACCGGTAACCTTTGATCCTGAAAAAGCGCTGACACATCCCGATCTTGTCATGATGGAGGCCGGGCATCCCTTCGTCAGGCGGTTAATTGAAATCATCAAATCGGATTTCTTCGAAAATGAAGGACAATATGGAAGAACCGCCTATTATTATTCTGATCAGGTGCGTTCGGTTAATATCGTGTACCATGCCCTGGTAAGGTTTACCATCGGTATCACCGATAAACGGGTTATCGAGGAGATGGTGGTGTTTGGCATTGATCTGTTGACAAATAGACCCTTGACGAAGGAGCAGATCGATACACTAAATCCATCTGCTACCCATCTCAGACCATTGGCGGAACAACTCACCGAATATTACTCCAAAGGACTTCATCATGAAAAGCTTGAGTTCCTGTTTCAATCCTCTATTGATGAAAGAAGGAAATCACTGATCCATGAAAGGCTTGAACTTCAACAGAAAATATTGAAAGAAACCTCGTCTGCGGAGGAGAGTGCCTGGATCAGGGAAATTGCAGTAGTTGAAGAAGCGAGCCACGATCTGCTGACACTGACAGTTGTCCTGCCTAATCCTATTGAATCCTAATCGCTATGCCCATCCAGTTCATCCAATCGAGCGGAAATATTATCAGCGAAGATTTTTGCAGGATGCTATCTGTGGAGACTCGCGCCGATTATGTAAAAGATGCTTCATTTGATATCCGGAGAGTGGATGAACATATTGCGACAAGCTTTGATCTGCTGAGGGAAAGATGGGAGGAAATCCGCACTCCGGTTCTCGATCAGAAATTTGATACTTCTCAAATCCGTGAGAAATGGTTACTGCCTTTGTTTGAGTATCTTGATTACAAACCAAACTACTTAAAAGGATACCTGCGAAGTGAAGCGGGAGCGGAATTCCATCTGTCACACCGGGATTGGGAAGATCAGACTGCACCCATCATCCATATGGTACATCTCACCCAGGATCTGGATACAAAAGACAGTCACAACAGAAGCCATCCAAACAGAAGTCCACATGAAACACTTCAACAATTCCTGAATACCACTGGACATCGCTAGGCGATTCTCACCAATGGCCGGAAATTAAGGATCCTTCGGGAATTCTTTCATTCTCCCACCAAAGGGTTTATTGAATTTGATCTTGAAGGGATTTTTGAGACTGCCTCCATCGATGATTTTAAATTGTTGTTTCGGATTCTGCACCGTTCACGCATTGAAAATCAATACCAGGAAGAGGAACATGATGATGAGAAAATCTGCATTCTCGAAACATTCTACAGGAAGAGCCAGGATACCGGGGTTCAGATTGGCAATCACCTGCGCGAGCAGGTACGGCAGGCCATTGAACTGCTCGGAAACGGTTTTACGGAACATCTTCTCTGGCAGGAAATGGAACCGGCAGAAATACGGGAACTTTACGGGGAGATCATGAATGTGATCTACCGGTTGCTATTCCTAATGTTTGCAGAACAGAAAGGATGGCTGCCGGTTCACCATGAAATCTATTCTAAAACATATAGCATCAATGCTCTCCGAATAAAAGCGGAGAAGGACGCGAACCCGGAAGACAGTTACACCGATTTGTGGGATGGATTGAAAATTACCTTCCGGTTAGTGGCAAAGGGATATACGTTTCCAAACGGTGAAACCATCAATGCCTTTGGCGGACAATTGTTCAGCGACCGGAAGATCAGGTTGATAAAGGAACTTCCGGTTAAAAATAAATACATCCTCGGAGCCATTCACCGGTTAAGCTTTTTTGAAGACCAGAAGATCCGGCATAAAATAAATTATACAACACTTGCCATCGATGCCCTGGGAAGCGTTTATGAAAGTCTGCTGGATTATGAACCTTCCTTAGCACACGCGACCGCAGCATTTAAAAACAGGATCCTTGTTCCCGGCGAATTTTTTCTCGATGACCGAAGCAGTGAACGCAAGACAACAGGAAGCTATTACACCGACCACCGCCTGGTGGGACAACTTATTAACAGCGCCCTGGTGCCGGTGATTGAAAAGGCATTGGAGAATAAACACACGGCAAGTGAACAGGAACAAGCCCTACTGGATCTCAAGATCTGCGATATGGCCTGTGGAAGCGGGGCTTTTCTCATTGCCGCACTGGAAAAGCTGGGTGAATATCTCGCAAAAATCATCAAAGGAGACGAGGAGTTGCCAACCGAGGAACAATTCCGGAATGCAAAACACAAAGCCCTGTTGCATTGCATCTATGGGGTTGACCTTAACCCAATGGCGATTGAGTTGGCAAAGTTCAGTCTCTGGATAACGGCCAGCATGCCAAACATGCCTTTGAGTTTTCTGGACCATAAGCTCCGGCATGGCAACTCACTTGTGGGAGCTACGAAGGAATTGGTTAAAAACTGCATTCCTCCGGCAGCATACAATCCGCACACTTTGGATAACAAAGAAATCTGTCAGAAGTTAAAAAAGCGGGTGAGTAAAGAACTCGAAGTCCTGGGAAAAGCAGAAGAACCTGCATCCTATTATTCAATGGGTCTTGACGTTACCGGTGACTTCGATCTTCTGGCAAGCCATAACCGGATCAATGAAATTGAACAGGAAAATACAGATCAGGTTGAGGAGGCGGAGGAAGAATATCACCGGCTTGAACACGAGGAGCGGCATTATAAAGATTTCTTGTTATCCGATTGCTGGACTGCGGCATTCTTTATCCCACGCACGGATCATGCCCTTGATAACTATATTACCAATCGTACCCTTCAGGCTATTCGTGACAATCAACCAGTGAACCGGGTTATCCTCGATTGGGTTGATCAGGTATGTAAAGAAAATAATTTCTTTCACTGGAAACTTGAATTTCCGGAAGTCTTTAATAAAGAGAAAGGACAACCCGGGGGGTTCGATTGTATACTCGGGAATCCGCCATGGGAAAGGGTCAAACTTGTGGAAAAGGAGTTTTTCTTAACCCGAAACTTCGCAATTGCCAATGCCCCCACAGCATCACACAGAAATGAACTCATCAAAAAACTGGTTGATACCAACCCCAATCTGCTCATTGAATATCAAAAGGCATGTTACAATGCTGAAGCCACGGCAGGTTTTCTGATACATTCCGGCCGGTACCCTTTACTCGGTAAAGGTGACGTCAATACATACACTGTATTTACTGAGAATTTCCGTAGTCTGATCAATCCAAATGGCAGGATGGGGGTTATTGTTCCGACGGGGATTGCCACAGACGACACGACAAAAGATTTCTTCAGGGATATTGTCGGGATCAAAACGTTGGTTTCACTTTTTGATTTTGAAAACAGGAAAGGACTATTTAGTGACGTCCACAGAATGTTTAGGTTCTGTCTTTTGACAATAAATGGATCTTCTCATCCTAATCCGTTCGACTTTCTTTTTTATGCTACCGGTGTAGAACAACTCGCGGATGAATGGCGACATTTTAGTCTGACGCGGGAAGAATTGCTCATGATCAACCCGAATACCGGAAACTGTCCGGTTTTCCGCAGCAAGCGTGATGCAGAAATTGTAAAAAAAATATACAGTCGTTTCCCGGTGATGATCAGGGAAGATACAGGTGAGAACATTTGGAACATAAGTTATTCGCGAATGTTCGATATGGCCAATGACAGTTCCCTTTTCAAAACAAGAAAGGATCTTGAATCCGACGGCTTTCATTTGACCGGAAACCTGTTCATCAATGCTGACGAAAAGTATCTTCCCCTCTACGAAGCAAAAATGATCTGGCATTACGATCATCGTTATGGCACTTATGAGAATTTTGATTTTGACAACGATGGTTCAACACATTTGCCTTCTCCCACCTTAAACCAATATCGTGATCCCGATTATGAGCCGTTACCTCGATATTGGGTGAATGAAAAAAATATGCCGATGCTTGCCAGGGTGCCGGAATTCGTGTTACGAAAATTTAACCCAGATTCAATAAATATTGAGCAAATACCAGCGTTTTGGTCAGAATTCACCGATTGGATGATTGGAAGTTATTTACTTCTGAATGAAGAGAGTAAAGCAATGATGCTTTGGCATAAACACAAACCAGATCAAAAAAGCACTCAGTTCAATCCTGAATATTTTAAGTCGAAAGCAATCTTTTTTCCATTGAATGCTTCTGAACTGTCTCAACTGGAATTAAATGGAAAAGAAAATGCAATAGAAATCATTCTGAGCAGGAGATGGAAATGGTTTATTGGATTCAGAGATGTTACCAATGCCACAAATGAACGAACATCGATTGTATCTGTGGTACCATTTTCAGCTATTGGACACAAACTTCCAATCATTCTACTAAAAAAGGATTTAGTACCAGTTCATATTTTGATTGGATGTTTAAATTCGATAATATTGGATTATATTTTGCGACAAAAAATTGCCGGAACAAGTTTTGGATTTTTTATATTTAAACAACTTCCAATTATTAATTTTCAACATGTTACTGATAGTGTTTCCCAACTTATAAAAGATAAAGTGGAAGAATTATCCTATACTTCCAATTCAATATATTCATTTTTAACAACTATTGAAAGCTGTGGCAGTTCTACTCCTTTTATTTGGTCTGAAGAACGTCGTTTTTATCTCAAATGCGAACTCGATGCCATTTACGCTTATTTATATGATCTGACCAGGGATGAACTGGATTATATAATTGAGACCTTTCCCATAACTAAGCGTAAAGACATTGAGAAATATGGGCGATACCGGACAAAAGATACTATCCTTCAACTATTTGATCAAAGAATATGGGAATAGATGTTATTAATGTAAATCCCATTTGGGATTGAATATAGGTAGAAAATTGGTTGAATGTTGGATATTCCGTCCCATACGGGACGGTATAAATGAATATGTGCGCAATATTCTACCAACATCATGTGCCTATCGGCACACACCTTTTAATTCATTTTGAATTTACAAATGCATTAGGTGCCAAAAAATCAGTGGTTATTCTCAATTTATTTAGCCTTTTTTAACGAATTATTTCTTTTTTCGCCTAAATTAGCTAATTTTATCGCAAAATTATCAGCTATGATTTCCGCATCCTTTATTACAGCCGATATTATTAACTCCACATTGTTGAAAGACAGCGAGATGACAACTTTACGGGGAGAGTTGGAGAACCTCCTGAACGCGAATGGCTGCATGTATGAATTTTTCCGGTACGATAGTTTCCAGGTTCTTCACCGGGAACCCATTCATTCTTTAAAATTAGTTATGCTTCTGCGAAGCCAGGTCAGAAAATTCAACGACAAAGGGATTGATATCCGGATCAGCCTCACACTGGGAGAAGTAAAATCGGAAATTCAATCGTTGTCATTGACAAAAAATGAAGTTTTTGTCATGTCAGGCCGGCATTTCGATGAAATGAGCGAAAAGGGAGCCAGGTTCTCAATTACCCTGACCGGTCAACCTTTGGAAATTTGTCAACCGGGATTCACGGCAGTTGCACTTTTTACGGATTATCTTATTCGACAAACAACCTCAAAACAGGCAGAAGTACTGAATGAATTACTCCAGGGTTCATCTCAGGCCGATATAACCAGGAAATTAGCAAAAACCGCATCCACTATTCACAAGCATGTGAAGGCTGTCGCCTGGGATGAAATTGAACAGCTTTTAGTTGTTTTTCAATCAATGATCACCAACTGTAAATAAAACACTATGCCATACATTCTGTTAATCAAGCTGATTGCAGCACATTATAAAAAACAATGAATCCATTCAGAACATTTGAAAATATCAAGGCAGACTATCTGAGTTACATCAGAACCTTCCAGAAATTCAGGAACAAACGGTTTTCCGAATTTGTAAATTACCGTATTGCAAATAAGGATATGCTATGGAGAGAACCCCTGATCCAGATATCCAAAAGGTTTTTGGAGGGGATGTCGCTTGATAAATTGGTGAATGAAGGATGGCTGCATCCCGGGTGCCTTTCCATCTTTACGATAAATGATCAGCCGATTCATCCCTATTATCATCAGGAACAGGCCATCCGGAAAGCCATAGAAAAAAAGCAAAATCTCATCGTAACAACCGGCACCGGGTCGGGAAAATCACTGTGTTACGAGATCCCGATCATTGATCATTGCATACGAGTGGTTGAACAACGGAAAAAAGGAATAAAAGCCATACTGATCTTTCCAATGAACGCGCTCGCCAACTCTCAGTACATAGAAATGTCGCGGAAATTAGCCGGAACAGGAATTAAGATCGGATTGTACACAGGGGATACTGCACCAATACGCGAGGATGCGTTAGCAAAATACCATGATGTCCATGGCCCTGATGCTACACCAAATGATTCTGAAATAATTTCCCGGAAAGAAATGCAGGATAATCCTCCGGATATTTTAATTACGAATTATGTTGAACTGGAGTTATTGCTGACGAGGTTGGACGACCGGAATCTCTTTGCCGAGGAGTACAAAGACAATCTACACTTCCTGGTGATTGATGAACTGCACACATACAGCGGTAAGAGAGGAGCAGATGTGGCATTTCTGATCCGGAGACTAAAGCAGCGAACCAACACGACAGGTAAGCTTCAATGTATCGGAACATCGGCCACCATGGTTAGCGAGAAGGAAAATGAACGGAGCGATGAAGTGGTGGCAGCATTCGCCACTTCCTTTTTCGGAGAAACATTTACTGCAGAGAATGTGGTTATGGAATTTGAGGATGAGGAACTGTTTTTCTCAGGTAATGAGTTGAACACCAAATATGCATTAACCAAAGAGGCGATAGGCGATTTTAATGAACTGGATATCCTGACAGCTATACCACTTTACAGGGGCTTAATGGGAGATGATTTGCCATTGCCGCTTACTTCTGTAACCCTTGGTGAGAGGTTAAAGAAATCGAGAACACTGTCATTTATTGAACAGGAACTCAAGGCAAAACCTATATCACTTTCGAAACTTGTAAAGAAATACCATAAAGAGATCAGGCCAAACCTCAACTATGAGCAGAGTGAAGCGGAGATCATTGCCGGATTGATGCTGGGAATCTCCGGTAAGGTCGAAACAGGATCAGGCCAGGAAGTTCCACGGTTTATTCCGAAACTGCACACATTTTTCAATCAGGGTAAGGAGTTGAGGGCTTGCCTTGCCCCAGGGTGCGACTATCTCAGTGACAGCGGCGAAGTGACATGTCCGGAATGTGAGAAGAACGGGAAGCCTTTTAGTACATTGTATCCAGTCCATTTTTGCCGTATTTGCGGACAGGAATATTATGGAATGACCTATGAAAAACAAACAGGTAAAACCAAACCCTGGACATTCTTTGATTGGGAAGATACTAAAAATGGCGGTTATTATACACCTGATTACTATGTGAATATTCCCGATGACCTGCCTGAATTCTGGATAACACCAAAACGAAAGGAAGTTAAAAAGAACTACCAGGATCGTTTACCCATTAATGGATTGTTTGATCCGGTGGAAAATAGTTTCACTCCGTTTTATGATGCCAGTGAAGGTCAGGGAGTATTTATCCCAAATCCTTTTTCAATTTGTCTGAGTTGTGGTACAACACACAGTGCACAAGTTTCGGAATATGCCAAATTGTTTCTGCTTAACTCCATAGGAAGATCAACGGGGAGCGATATCCTGGTTGCTGCAACGTTGAATTCTGTGGAGGGGGAAGAACGGAAGCTCATCGGGTTTACTGACAATGTTCAGGATGCTGCATTCCAATCAGGACATATGAATGACTGGTATGGACAGATCTTTTTCCGTAAAGCACTGCGACAGGTTCTTTGGGAAGAAAATAAAGTGATACCGGTTAAAGAGATCCCGCGGAAACTTATTCCGTTGCTGTTGGGTAAAGGATTCCCGTCAACACCAAAGGAACGGATCTTTGAAAGGTACTACCTGCGGTATCTTGAGACTTACCTCTATGTTGAGATTCGGGGAACAAAGAAATTTCAATCCATTAACCTGGAAGATGCAGGGTTGATTGAAGTGGAATATGATTTTTTAAAAGAGTATGTCACAACCGGCCAGAATCTTGAAAAATATGCCGCTATTTCATCACTTGATGGAATCCGCTTGTTTGAATTCTTCACCGGGTTTTTAGATATTTTCCGGATGGAAGTAGCCATCGGACATAATGATCTGATCAATAAGGAGCCATTCAAACAAGAGGTCATTTCCTACATTGATAACTGCGGCTCAACTGACAAACGGTTCTTTGCAGCCATTGAAGGCACAAAACCCGGCGGGTTCACTGACGGAGAGCAAAACAAAATAAAATTCAAATTTAACCCTCATGCATTAAGGTCATCAAGGAGGTTTACCAGTTGGATTAAAAAAGCCTTGAACCCTGCAAATAGTGAAGACGTTTATCCGATCTTCACCCAAACTCTTGAATACCTGTTTGAGGCAGGATACCTGGTGGAACTTACCGAAAACCGGGTAAAGGTGGTAGTTCTGGCCCCGGAGCTTATCACGATAAAACCTGCAACATCCGGGTTCAAAAAATCGTGCAAAAGGTGTGATTCAAAATATAACTGGGAAATCCTGAACCACTGCATACAACTGAAATGCAACGATGAATTGGCGCCGTATCAGCCGAACCCCGGTTATTATACCGAACAATACAACCAACCTATTGATACGGAAAAGAATATCCATGCAGAAGATCATTCGGGTAACGTCAAAGGAATTGACCGGAAAAAACGGGAAAAGGATTTCAGGGAGGGGAAACTCCAATTGTTGATGGCCACACCAACGATGGAACTGGGGATTGATATCGGCAGTTTATCTGCTGTGTATTTACGGAACGTACCTCCAAATCCGGGCAATTATGCGCAGCGGGCTGGTCGTGCCGGCAGGAAAATGCAGGGTTCGATGATTGAGACATTTTGTGGGTCAGGTCCCGGACGCGGAGTGCATGACCAGTATTTTTATCGTCATCCGGAGGAAATTGTAAGTGGAAAAATTGCCTTGCCCCGGTTTAATCTTCAGAATGAAACCTTATTCAAAGCACATTTGAATTCACTGATCCTTCAAAGCATTGATCATAAATTGTTCGGGAAACCATCACAAATCCTTGATTTTGGGAACCACGGCCTGAGATATCCAATGTTTACTGATTTCAAGGAAGCGATTGCAAAAAAGACAAAAGAGAAAAAACAGGTGATTCTTCAAAACATCCTTTCTGCCTTTAAAAATGAATTGAATGTAGATGAAGATATCTTACGGCAAATAAACCTTGATAATCAGATTGAGCAGTTTTCTGATAACCTTGATATCGCCTTTAATGCTCTGCGACTGGACTATTACGAATCAGAACAAGAGATCCATGATCTTGACAAACCGATCCGGCAGGGAGATCAGGCAAATAATGAGTTTATCCAGGCGAGAAGGAAGGCGCTGGAAAACAGAAACCAGACTATCAGGGAAGGGAATGATGAGTTTAATACATACAGTTACCTTAGCGGTATAGGATTTTTACCCAACTACGCCTTTCCCCGCAAGACCATTCAACTCCGTTTTTTTTATGACCGGAAAGAAGATAGCTTGTACCGTGAGCAACAGATTGCCTTGTCAGAATATGCACCGAACAATACTATCTATTACAGCGGACAGAAATTTTTGGTTGATCAGATTAGCAGGGAAGCAGATTTCAACAGCAGGCAAACGTTCATAATTTGCTCTTCCTGTAATTATGCTGAGCCGTTGAAATCGGATAATGAAAGGCCTTCCAACTGCAACTGCTGCGGGATGCCCCTTGATAATGTTTATCCCATTAATGCCCTACCGATGCCCAGGATGCGTGCCTGGCGTACGACAAAAATCACGAGTGAAGAAGAAGAGCGTGCGAGGGCCGGCTTTGAAATACTTCAATCTTACAATCCAACATTGCACGCCCAATGGAGGAACCTGATCTTAGATGATACTCTCATTGCGAATATAGGTTTTGACCGGTCGGCGACATTATTTCACTTCAACCTTGGAAGTAAAGCTGACCGGCATCATGATATTTTTGGGTTTATGCTTGATCCGGATACCGGTAAATGGATATCAAGAACAAAGATTGATGAGCATTATGAGAAGAATCCCGGTTCCAGAGCCAGGATGATCCGGGATATTCATCTGTTTGTTGAATCCAATAATGACGTATTGATTCTTAAAACCCCGCAGTACCATGGGGAACAGGAGGAATCATTCCTGCGCACGTTGCTGTACACCCTGATGACTGCCATCAACCGGACGCTGAACCTGGATGAATCAGAGATCGGAGGGTTTATTCAGTTGATAGAGAATAAACCCGGCAGGGTAATTATCTATGAACGATCCGAAGGGGGGACGGGAACTCTTTCGGCGATCGTGAAATCAGAACAGTTGGTCCGTAAAATTGCCTTAAAAGCCCTGGATTCGCTTCATTTCACATTCGATGGCGCCGAGCAGGACGACAAAGGATGTGCAACTGCATGTTTTAACTGCATATGCTCCTATTACAACCAGCGATATCATTCGATTCTGAACAGGAAAATCGTTAAGGATTTTCTATTGAGCCTTTCACGATTCAATGAAAGTAAAAACTCCCAGGATGATAACCTGATCTATCAGACATTCCTTCATAAATGTACCAGTAATCTGGAAAAGGATTTTCTTCATGCACTTAAAGAGAAAAAGCTTCCAATACCTGATGAAATCCACAAGGTTATCAGTCATGAAGGGGTACCGATCGCCGAAGCAGATTTTTATTATGAAAAATTAAGGTTGTGTATATTCATTGATGGACCGGTTCACGAAAAAGATTATCTAGTGGCGGATGACCGAAAGAAAAGGGAGAAGTTGAAGAATATGGGGTATAATATCCTGGTTTTTAAGGAGTATATGGATATTGATAAGCTTGTTGCGGTACTGACTTAAATGAATTTCAAATAAAAAATTATCAATTGTAAAGGTAAATGAATAATGAGTATTTCTGTAATTATAAATCCGGTAATTACTGATTACTCATTCAAAAAAAGCTGTCCAATAGGGCAGCTTTTTTCCTTTTGAGCGGAAAACGGGAATCGAACCCGCAACCCTCAGCTTGGGATCCCGAGGACTCGATACTACCATCTGAGCTACTATTAAATGACGAATAGGAGGATGACGAAAATACGAATGAATTGAGAAAATTATGAATATAGATTGAGTCCTGGACACGTTTTAAAGTAATCAGGAGACCATGAAATAAAATATCGACAATTAATTTGTTAACAAAATCACAACAAATATATTGTTAAATATTGTTAAATATATAGATATGTACATTTAATAACGTATACATTTGTTGACAATTTACCCTCCACCTAAAATGTGATTTGATTAACCATCAACCGAATCCTGAACAAGTAAATAATATTATTAAACAATTGAACTATGTTTAGAAATCAAGTTACCCCACTAAGAAGTAACGTTGGAAATCCGATAAAAATTTCTTCAGTCATTGTTTCAAATAAATCTGTCAAAGCTCAACAAGCAATTATTAATTCATTTGTACTTCAAAATTTATCAGAGGCAGAGCAAGCGGATTATTCTCCTTTTTTTCCGGATACATTTTTTATTTCGTCTCAGTCTAATCCCTTCAGCCCAATGAATGGAGCAACCAATTATAAATTGCCACCAACCTCGGATTTTAATTTTCCGGTTAGTTCAAATGCTGTATGGTTAGCCGGGCTGCTTAATAATATGAGTCCTGACCCCCGTGATTTGAGTGTTGAAATAGAAATTACTCTTAAAGAAAAAAAGCTGATAGGAGGTATCAGTTATGCGGGTTTTTCATTTCTTCCATATTACTTAACCGAACAGGGAGAAAACTCTGCAAACTATGGGTTGCCAAGGGAAATAAAAATTTCCTGGAATGACAATAAATCCGGATTTATTGATGATGAGAGTTCTGTAACACAGGAAGAACCGGTTTCTCATAGCGGGATTCATTATATTAGTATTGATCCTGTCAAAACTGATAAAATAAAGATAAAATTCAGTGATTGGCCAACCATTATTAAAAGTTCTTCTGTTTCTGGAAATGATAAGCTGAACTTAAAATTAGCTTATGCTTTTGTGCTACCATTTATTGTTGTTTATGAACATAGGGAATCGTGCCACTATGCGCCACATATCCCTTTTGGGGTACTGGCATGCCTAAAAAATAAGGATCAATTAACCGACTATTTTGGTTTTAAAAAAGTTAGTATTGATGGAATGAATGTCAATGAGGTTTCAAAATTGGCCATAAATGCGGATTATCTATATTTCATAAATAAGTCAAATGTTTTTTGCAATTTAACATGTGCTAGTATAACCGGTCAAAAACGAATTTTTAAACCAGGAACTACTAATGAATATATTGAAAAATTTGTTTCTGTACCATTTGACAAAAAAGAAACCATTGATTTGTATTTGGAACAAGGTGAAGAAAACTCGAGATGTGTTGCAGGATTAACGTTAAATTTTTCAGCCCTTTCTCCAAAGTTCGCTCCTCCTGATTATGGAGGAACGCTGAAAAACCCGGTAATGAACATAAAAGTTTATGAAGTCGATTTACCTGAAGGGGTTTCGCCACTGAGCCTGAATTTTGCTTTTGATTCGAATAAAAAATATATAACATTGTTATTTGAGGATAATTTTTCTGCAAACTCTGCTTTAACATGTAAATTTTCAAGAACCTCCCTTTCAAGGTATTTTTTACTACGGTTTTTGAATATTGATAAAAAGCGGGGACAACTTTGCCTCGATAAGATTGAAATGATTCAATCTGCCCATGTGGCTATTACTTCACGCTCCTCAAAAATACAAAGGATAGAAGCTATTAATTATCGTATTATAGGTGAAAAACTTGCTGATGATTATGCAGGTTTGGGTGAGGAAGGGTTTTCAATAACAGTGGAAACATTAAATGCAGGAAACAGGAAAGATGTTCTTTTTAGTGCTGATAATCTTTTAACCCTTCTCGATTCAGGTAATGCCCGTTTATATGCCAATTACAGAAGGGAAGAAATAACAACAGATGTTAGTGAAGAGATTGTTACAACACATGCCGGGAGTAAAGATATACATTCTTCAAGTGTGAATTCAAGTGGTTGGAGAAGAAGTGAAACAGGAAAAGATGTAATTTGGGATGATAAATTTATAATTGGAGGGAATAGTAATACAGATATCTCCGGTCTTAGTAATTTCAACAAAGGTGAATTTGAATCATACGGTAACTCTGAAAACAGGAATCGTACCGAACTTATTTCAAATGAGGGAGCGGGTAATCATAAACAATTTTTAAAAGACTTTTTGAATTCAATTCATGTAGATGCAAATGGTCCAAATGGTAGTGATTTCAAAGTAGATATTGAAGCTATTGTAGCTGATACTGATACGGCAAAACTGTTAATTGCCAGTGATAATTTTGATTGGAAAACCAAAGCATGGAAGGGATTTGATACATCAGCAGATAGTCTTTTTCGTGTCGGTTCAATTCATTCACTTACGGTCCCCCCCTTTTTAGGTCTTTTATTAAATAGCGCCCCCGATTTTAATAAAATCAAACAAGCTGTTTCAAATGTTTCAGATAAACTAAATCACCCTTCCTTTATCATCGATTTAGATCAAATGAGTTATTTGACTGAGATTTTAGGTTCGTTTGCAGTTTCAATATTAAATGGATTAAATATAGGATTAAATTTAAGTTGGACAAGTTGTGTGGGAATAAGCGGTTCCTTTTCTTCAAGTGGCCTTTTACCTCATTTAGATATAACAAGTTCGACTGGTTCGACAGGCAACATTGCAAAACAAGCAAACAGAACTGGATATACTTATTCACAATTATTAAATTTCATGTTTGATAATTCAAGGGTAATTACTGAATTTGAAGAAAGTGACATGAAACGTAAAGTAGTCCGGGAACTTAACCTGCCTGGAACTCAAAAAGAAAGAAAGCGAGGAATGGAAGTGATGTGGCAGGGAAAATGTTTGGACATTGTAACAGGTAAAATACCGGTAGGCATAACATTGCCTGCAACTGCTGATAAATATTATAAAACATCAGATCAGGCAATAAGAGTGCGTTTGGGTGGCAATTTAGCGTTAAAAAATATCGAAGTTGATATTTGGTTTGATGTTTCGGAGGAAAATAGTAAAGAAGATTACTAATAATAAAAATTAATTCACATGCCCTTCCCAGCGATTGCTGCTGCAGTTGTAGATGCAGTAGAAAGTGTAATTGAAATTATTAAAGATTCTGTTTGTGCTTTAAGTACAGTTTCTAATCAGAACGGTAAGACACAAAATACGATAAAGGATGGTTCAATAAATATGACATTTATCGACCCCAAGTTCAACCGTTCCAAATAAAATATAGTTATGGGGATTGATACTGTTTTAAACAGAGCAGATACCGATATTGTTCAACCAGCTATTAACTTGTTGAACTCTGCAGAAAATACTTCTACAAATATCAGTAATACAGTGGTTACCGGGGTTAGTAATGCAGCAACAGACTTTGGTCATTTTGTAAATGGAATAATACAATGGGGTGAAGATCAGGGCAACGCTTTTATTCATGAGATTGATGATTTAAAGAATAGTTCACAAGAAAGTTTTCAATTGGTGGACGATTTTTTCAATGCTATAAATAATCTTAAAGTTCTTAAAGCTACTATTGACAATCAAAATGCTTTAATCAGAAACAATAATTATACTACAATCCAACAGTGGCTTTCTCCTGATAATGTGCAAAGAGAAATGATATTGGCACAAAATTTTTATGCTTTTATTGAGAATATAAAAACGATTGTACGGTTGTTAAAAAAATTGGTCGATTTATGCGGGGACGATCTCAAAAACCCACTTGAACAAATTGATCCCAATATTATTGCCTGGATAGATAACGCTTAGTTGTAATTCACGTTAAACAAAAAAAGAAATGTTACTCGACAATATTAAACTTTCAGGTAAAGATGCTTACCTTCTTGCCAACAGGACTGCTGCAGGTGGTGGTTCGATTAATCTTGGAGGTGCTAACCCCCAAAAAGGAATTACTCCTGAAATTGGAAAAGGCGAAGTGCTTGAGATTTCCGGTATTTTTCTTCACATCGAATCGGGTGCTGATTTGTTGCCACTTTTTTCAAGGCAATCCAACAAACTGGTTTCTGTTGATGTGAAAAAAGAGATGTTCCCTGAATTATTTAAAGATCCTTATAAACATCGTGTTCATACAATTTCAGGTTATGATGATTTTAACAGGGGAGCCTTTGAAAACCTGAGAGTTATGGAAGTGGATGGCTATCCAACCCTTGTTTCTGAGGGAACACAACCTTGCAAATGGATTTCCGCTATTTACCAGTTTCCAAGGCAATTCACCATTGACTCTGCCGCATGGTACATACCAACTTCTAAACTTACTCCTAAAGACGGCTTTAGCTATGAATTAAAAATGCATATCTGGAATAACGATCATATTCAGCAGCCGGCCTCTCACATAATTGTACTGGCTTCAACAGGCACAAAGCCAGATGCAGATCGGATCAAGGATAATATTCAACCCCATGCGAAAAATATTAAAGCGTATCAAATGGAATTTAACGCTACCGTAAATTTTGACACCTATTTCAGGGAACGACAGGTAGGAAACAATGATACTCAAAGTACAGGCAGACCATTGCTGCGTGCGATCAACCTTCTTGAAATGGTTGAACCTGTATATGATTTTTATTCATTGGAGGAGCTGATGGCTGCTTCAGCTAAATACGAATTCTTCCAGGAGCGTGATCAAGAATTAAAAGGGATGACTTTGGCACTTATAGCCACGGCAGCACTTGAAGAAAATGAAGAATACTCCATCACCGTTCATTCCGATAAATTTAAGATTTTTCAGGCACGGCTTGCCGCTGAATTGAAATTGAAGCCTCCTGCAATTGATAAATAAATCATGGCAGAAAACATTTGCGAAAATATTCCTGATTATAAAATTCCTGAACAGGGACAGACATGGCTTTTTCAAGATGACAAAAATCGCATTATAATTCGTATAGTAGATCAATCACACGATGGGATTTATCAAGTCAGAGTCGATTCGCTTAGCGGAGACAAATATTTATCCCATAGTGGCAGGGAAATTACTTTCTCTTCAGAAGAAGAAAAAAGGGAATTTATAAAAGACCCCACAAAGGATCCCGGAAGCAGGGCAACTGCAAAACCTAAAGCTGATAAATCAATCTCTCCAGGCGATACACCAGGAGAATCGAGAGCTGAAAATAAAGCAGATAAAACTACAAAATCATTGCCTCAACAAAAAGATTCAACATTTTCAAATACATCTAAAGAAAAACCTCAACAGCCCGCTGATCGGGCTAAACAAACTCGAACTCCCGTCAATTCCTTTATTTATTATCCATACTCACCTCCAGCAAATTATGAGAAGATCTTTAGATACCATGAACCAATTGCTGATGAACTATATTTTCCGGGTGTTAGACTCCCTTTACAACCGATAGCCGCCAATAAGGTTAAGAAATCGACCAGGCCTAAGATGGCTATAACTCAAAGAGAACGCACTAATACAACTACATTAGAACAGCCTCATACAAACAATATTGAACCCCCCGGTGATACTGATGGAACCTTGACGCCTCAAAGTAATTCTCATAAAACGTTAACTCCTGCTTTAGCAAAATTAATAGTAGACACGATTGTCAAGGATAATAAATTTGAAAAGCAATTAAAGGGTGATAATTTTCAGTCATTTCTTACTCATAATCCTTTTCCTACTAGTTGGGGCTGGGCTGGCGGTTATAGAAATTTTTTTTTATGGGTAAAGGGGGAGGACGCTCAGGATGAAGAAGTTAAGAATTTGGTCTGTGTAGGTATTGCGGAAAATGTTGTTAAAATTCTTAAACAAAATCCAGAGGTAATTAATAATTTAAATGAGATAAGAGAAGTACACCGTTTGTTGTCCTATAATTATATCGTATTAAAAGATATGTCTTTTCATACAGCTGTTTACATTAAGGTTGGACAAGAAGAATATGTTTTAGATTGGCATAAAACTTTGCAATCAGATAATCCAATGATATTTATGTACACGGATTGGGCTTCAGGTAAGGATGGTAAAGGAATTTTATATAAAGATTTCATTGCAGGTGAACAGTTTAAAAAATAAATTTAGTAAACGGCCTGATCAAATTTTAAACCATTTGATCCTTCGCTTTTCCCTGTTTCTTTTTCCCGTCCAATCCATTGGCAGGGTACGCCATTAATCCAACGAGTACGCTGCCATCGTCTGATTATATTAACACCTGCACGCGGTAATTCTTCTTCCCTTATATATAATGGCGCAGGATTACTTTCATTTAGTAAGATCCCCCTGGGATTAGACCCTTGAGGCATCCTCCCTCGTTGCAAACGCATTTGTTGAGGGTTCGAGTCAGGTACCTCTACGGGAATAAATGGAATTTGATAGAATGGGATCTCTGATCCAAGAATATACTTTAGCGGTGCGTCCTGGTTTGGTGGGGTAATATCAGAAGGATTTGCAGATTCCCTGAGATGGATTTCGTGTGCCTTTTCTCCTTTCCCCAATGCATTAGGGATTATGTTTTCAAAAGCCCAAACAAGGTTTGCCATTTCATCCCTTACAAAACTAATTTTTTCCAGTGGCTCCTGTTCAATTGTTTTTAGCATTGAAGGTACCAGGTAAAACAAAGGTTGTAAAGGTTGTGAAACAACCACTTTTCCAATCATACTTTGCCTGAACAGGGACCATTTTCCCCAGCTATTTCCTTTTCCAGAATCTACCGGGGGGATAAAGGTATGATAACCGAATACATCCGTAACCAGAATACCTTTTATCTCACATAAACTGTTCACTTCCATTGGATAGGGAATGATCATCCAATCATTGCCATAAATCAGGGCATAATCAATAAGCAATAATGTAAGTAAATCCGGTTTTGCAACATTGATATTTCCAAAATTTACAGCACTTTCTTCCATTTCCCACCAACGGGCTTTTGGCATACCGGGATAAGTTACGGAAGTTGGGATAAAAGAGTTTTTCTTAATTTCTTCACTTTTAGTCGGAGGCTTTTGAATGTCGAAATCATACCAATCCAGACTTCCATTTGAGTATCCCTCCGCATTCATTATTGTATTTCCTTGTTGATCCTGAATAGAAAAACTGTATTCAAGTCGTTCTGATTGCCAGGTGGCGGGGTCAATATTTCCATAAATGTGTTCAAACTGTGTTATGAAATCCAGGCCCGCTTTTACAGCGCTCTTCAATTCTGAACTGCTGCCGGTAAATGTTTTATTAGCCCACTCTTCATAGCGTGCTGTTTTGATTTCTTTATATGCTGCATAACCATCCAATATCCTGTTTTTCAAAGATTGATATAATTCAAATACCACTGGCTCGGACTGAATTTTTCGAAATGAAACATCTTCCTCAGAACCAGTTTCTGCATTTTCGATCAAACCTGGATTAAACTCTAAAATAAAGTCATTCAACGCGGTTTTGAGATTATTTTTTAATAAAATCTGCTTAAATAATTTACCGCTTTCTATCCGAAAACCAAGGTCAGGCAATAGTTTTTCCCGTTCAACAACCATATCGAGTGGCATTGATAAATTTTTCAATGGAATCAAGGGAGAGCTATTTTCTTTTCCTTTCATTTGGGTCATCCGGTGATGATCTGCCAGTATGCGTGTTTTAATTGCACTTCCTGCATCTTCAGCATCAAACTCACCCATTTGCCACTGACGGGTTAACATCCATAAGGCATCGTGAACTTCAGCCCGAAGTGCTTTGCCGTAATCTGATGAACGGGGAATGGACTCTAAACGATTATATCCTATTAAAGTCGGTTGATTGAAGTCAGCATTTGTTCTAATATCACTTTTTAATAAAGGCATTTTATGGTTTTTGAATGTTAGGTTTTAATATGATCCCTGAAAAAAAGCGATACGTTTGCGTTCGTATCTGAAAATTCCGAAATAACAGCCGGAAGTATGCTTGCCCAATCGGTTTTTCCAATCAGAGTGGTATCTACTCCTCTTTTTTTAGCACGGTTTAAAGTATCATTAAGAATATCTGTCAGTTTATTCCAACTCCATTTTCCTCCATCTTCCGGCGAAATTGCAAGTAATAATGTTTGAGGAGGTTGGCTGTTAGGTTGATCATATTGAAAGGTTATCCCGGTTGTTTCTTCTTTCCCGGGAATTTCCTCAACCCATTCGTCTAAAAGAAGTCCACAAAAATTATCGGTTTTCCAACTTGCTGATGACAGATTTTTATAATGAACCAACATTGAAACCTTCGCTTTTCGTGACATTTGCATCTCAGGGAATTCAAGACCCAACCAACTATCTCCATCTTCATATGGCAATTGAAAAATATGCAAGTCTAATTCATCGTCCTGGAAAGCATTAAAAAGGGTACGCACCATTTCAAAATTCTCCATCCTGGGACGAACATGGCTAATGCCGTTCAGCCATTGCTGAAGTTGGCTTTCACGCGAGCGAGTGGGTGATTTAGCGTTAATGAATTTAAAAATGTCAGATTCTTTCTCATATGCGGTTAATATTGTTTTGGCACGATCTACTTCTTCATCGCTATTTTGGGATGTAAAATGAAAACGTGGCAGCACCTTAAATGATCGTCCAAACAATAACTGCAGCTTTTCAATTAGTTGCTTTGCTTTTTCATTTGTACCAAGAGAGTTTTTTGCCGGGTCAGGTTGTGTGTCGATTAGATTCAATAATGGCAAACCGGTTGAATATATAGAGAGAGCTTGTTCTTTTAGAACTTTTGTCTTTTTTTCTTCTTCACCAAATACTGATACGGGGAAAGCATTTGGTATCCCTAAGTTAGCACAGGTGATCAATGCCTTTCGCAGTGCTTCCGGGTTTTTGCCAGATTGTTTTAATATTTTTAAGGCTGCTTTCAAAGGAGTTACCACCTGCTTTTTACGTTGCTCAAGATCTGCGAGATTGATATTGTTTGGGTTGATTTTTCCAGTGTACGATTTTAGATCAAAATCAGCAGCATCCAACGGTTTTGCATTGGTAATTAAATCTTTCATCCGGGATAGAAGCGGAAATAATTCACTAAAACTGATTTTACCAGAAGATGCCCTACCATAATCAATCTGCAATGGTATATCATCCGAAACCTTATATTTTCTTTTATAGAAATATCCGATACGCTGCGATAATTCCGAATCGTCTGAATTTAAATTCTTACCAATTAAATAAATCAGATCTAACGGTTGAAGCCCCAAGTCTTTAATCTGAACAACATGGTTTTCTGATTTTAGCGGATCGACCGTATTTGTGTATGCAACAAAGCATTCAATGGTATCCGGCTGACCAATGATTTCACCAATCCATTTATTTAGCGAAGGTTCCATGTGAGCACGCGGTGTCATTTCGATACCCTGCCATATCCTCCATGGATGTAATGTACCATCAAATAAGAGGCATGCCCGGTTTGTTAATAGATGCTGCGCTGTACGGGGAGTATTCATGAACTCAAATACCGGAGGTGGTTTCAATTCACCAATCGATTTAAGGATTGCCCCGGCACGATCCATACTCCCTTTCGTAAGTTGATAAACACTTTCTGCTACTAACAAATCCTTCATTGCATCGACACAATCAAAAAGGTCATCAACGCATTTTTCAATTTTATCTTTATCATCTATTCTCAGATTATCTATAGGATATCCAACGGCATTAATTGTGTCCACAATTGCCTTCCCATTTAATAGTGTAAGCCTGTATGATGGATTCCTGGCATTGGTATTCTCAGGATTTTCAGGACCGGAACTTCCATCCGGATTTGGAATCGTTTTCGCATTGAAAGGAAAGGCTGTTCGGAAATTTTGAATGTACTGATCGAGCATATAATCATGAAGACTGCGTTCAAATCTATAGCCCAACAAAACTTCGATCTGCTGTCCTTTCTGAACACCTTCAAAGAGATGAAGTGCTTTACGTACCCGTTCCGAAGTAAGATTGACTGCCATTAGACCGGTTTTCAGGGGATCGTAGTAGTTTAAATAACCGTTTCTCAACAAAGCAGATGTTTTCGCTTGACCTATGGATGGCGCCTGTATATATCCTCCAATATCAGTAGCGTCTATTACAGGAAGGCCATTAGCAGGGCGTAATTCTGCCGGCAAATCAGCAGTATTTCTATAGGTTTGGGGAAGTTTAGCTTTCACATTTTCCAGCCAACCAAAAGCTCCAAGGCAAATTCCTTTTGAACCTGCTTTCCGGTTGGTTTCTAATTTTTGATAAAACAAACCAGTTTGCCAGGCATCTAACCGATATGTTAAACAATCGAGGTGTTCTATAAAAGTGCGCTCCAATCTTGCAGTTGTTAAATCTTCCAATACTTGCAGATTAGCAAATAATTCTTTAATTCTTTCTGGTTGAGTACTTGGAGTCAACAGATAATGAGCAAGAGTTTCATCAGAGCCGAGAAAGGAAATTTTATTTTTAAGGATACTATAATTATTGATTTGGAGTAAATCAAAAGGTGTAATATCATCATTGAAAAAATTAAAAAATTCTTTTCCAGCAATGAAATTTGGATTTAATGGCTGACCATTTGAAAACAAATTAATATCACTTGGTATTAGTTTATTATCCTTTAGCCATTGGAAGGCGCTTTTAAATAATTCAAGTAAAAGGCTATGCCGGAGTAATAAATATAACAAAGGTGGATTTACTTCTTCTTCAAAAGTAGTAGGTGGAGTACTATCCGTTCCTGTTCCAGAACCTGACATGTTATAAAAATACTTTTTGTAAATTCCACCTTCACGAATGTATTCTGAACGAAGCCATTGAATATAGTTTGGCGATGGTTTCCCCATTGGAGATTGCATCCATTCTGGTAAGCTCAGTTTCCCTGTATCACTCGCAGGTAATAAATCCACCAGGTGCTTACCGTCAAGTTTAGTAATTTCCTGTTCAAATATTATTTTTGATAATTGTAAAATACCTTCCGGAGAAGCATTGAGGGTTTTATTAATTTTCAACAAAAGGATATTCATCAACGGAAACAGAGGGGAAGAAGCATTTATGTTTGCCCTGATTTTACCTAATAAATCGATAATTAATGGATTTCGATAAGCGGTTCCAGGTAATTGTCCGAGATAATTGCGTAAAAAATCCTCACTATATCCTACCCTTTGCAAAAATATTTCTGAATTAGGGTATAGGCCAAGTATTTCGTCTAAAATTTCATGCGGTTTCCCTTGTTGGCTCAATGTTGCAATTTTTTTTGATTGTGTTTCAAATTCCGAATCCAGCTCTTTAAGTATTAAGGTTAGATTCTGATACAAAGTAGCAAATTGTTTATCCGGCACCCATTTCCACATCTTAAAATCACTTGATGGCAGAATACCATAAGGTTGATCCCCAATTCTAAAAGCAGATAAAGGACCTCTGCCTGTTACATAAGAGCAAACGAAATCATGCAATTGTTTCAAATCTTTATCACTGAATAGTGGATGTAAAAGATGTTCGAGGTAAAAACCAAGCGTTGCCGGATAAAGTGCCTTATTCATCGCAATTGCCTCCAGGGCATCCGTATTACAGGCATTTTCAATAGTTCGGAGTATGTCCTGGTCAATTGACAATGCATCAACTAACCGATGCCCATCTGTTCTGTCATCAATGCTGTTAGCTGAATATGGATCCTGCAATTCCTGCTGATATAACTCCTCACTAAATACTTTTTGTTCATTCAGGCCGGAACGACCTGCTTCGGTATTGTTGGTTGGTGTTCCCTGGGATAGGATGGCTAATCCTTTTAATCCATATAAATGATTTTCAAGAAGCATATTCAGTGCTGTTGCACCTAACACTGAAGGATCCGTACGGGAAAAGGAATCAGTACGAACGCCTGAAACCACCAGCCGGCTGAACCCTGTGGTATCGATATAGTCGGTAATCGTATTTTTATCCAAAGGAACTTTAAATCCCATCCCAAGTTCAACAGCCTTGTTGAAATTTTCCAGCCATTCTATCGGTGTATTCGTCCAATCCAGATCGGGGTTAGATAAGGAAGAAAAGGCCTTAGGATCAGGACCCATTGGCAAGGGATCGGGAATAGGATTGCCTTGCTTTTCATAAACAATTTTTTCACCAATATAAAGCTGAAGTTTCAAAAAATCGGGCATCACGCGGCAACTTGCTGCCTCACTCCATGCATGTATTTTCAGGATCATAGAGTCGGGAGAAAGATCATTTTCAATCTTTATTTTAGTAAAATCGTCTTCCCTGATCAGTTTAGCTGGCTTGGTTTGCTGAATGATCCATTTGGCTCGGTTGGCACCAAAATGATTAACAATTTGACCCCAATTCTTTTTTTTAATGACATCATAATCAGTTAAAGTTCGGTTCTTCCATAAAGTTTTCCAATAATATTTTCCTGCTTCTGCTTCCGAACCGGTTAAATTATGCTCGTGATTGTGAATCGCAATCTCATCAGGAAATATCCGCACCCAAAGCTCTGCTCCTGAATTGGCAAACCGCGTTTCAATGCGAAGCGGGAGGAGGAGAATTGGATTTGTTTCATTCAACTGATCAATGGTGTATATATTTGTTTTTGTATCCCAAAGTACTTTCCCTTTTTTATAAGAAATAACCAAATTTCTATCGTCCTGCAATACAAGGGTGGCTCCCGTATGTCCTGATGTCCCGGTTTCCCAAATTGCATTACCAACACTATCACTCAAAACCAGATTCCCATCACCCTGCATATAACAGCTCACGGCGCCCGATCCAGCGGTTCCTGACGCCCATATGGAACGATCATCATAATTATACAATACAAGGTCGCCATCCTTCTGCATACGAAGGGTGTATTTTCCATTGGGAGATGTAAGTGTTGTTATTTTTATGCCGGGCATCCTTGTTTGTTTTAAAATTCAATTCTTATAATTCTTCGAGCATTTTACTTGCATGAATGACGATCATCACAGGTTTTTGGAAAAGGATGTATGCCATGTCGGCAGAGCTTGTTCCCCATGAAGCCTCTGTTTTATTGATATTTTTAAGGGATAGACTTAATCCTGTTTCAATAAATGAGTTATCACCAAGAAGCGGCCATGAAATTTCATCCCAATTGACTGGATTAGCAGGGCCATTAATATCCAACCCAAACCTGGTTTCACCAGGTGTTTCCTGAAGTACAAAAAACCATCCGGGATCAGTAGTTCCAATAGCCGCAGTTTTGCTCAAATCAAAACCTAAAAACTTTACGTCAGCACCAATATCAGCTTTAAAAACGGGGAACTTAATATCCGTAATTGGATTCAATGGATCAATAGGATCTGAAGGGGTTTTTATCCTTGGTACATTATCCTCATCTATAATAGCTCTAACCGCATAAACCGATAAGTCAGGGAAGTTCTTGAATAAATCACCCCGAAGTGCAAGGACTATATGATCTCCTTCAGAAACAGGTACGGGTGCCCTGTTATAATGGGAACCTAATGCCTGGCCCGTCAGGTCAGTTGGATTTCCCCAATTCTTCCATGTATCAATGGGGGTAGTGTCTTTAAAGTGTTCAACAATCTTTGCTTTATCTTTATTATCTGAAACTCCATTCAGATCTTTAATGCCCTTCACATCCCAGAACTGGCGAAAACAACTGCCCCTTTCATCCGTAGGGTATTCGCGCCACCGCATCTCCCGGTTCATTTCAACATTCAGCCCGACTATAAAAGATTCAATAAATTTTTGATTGGGTTGCAGCAGGGTAATTGTATTATTTGGAATTAAATGCAGATTGGGGATAAGCCATTCGGTAGAAAGTTCCTTCAGTTTATCCCACATCGGATCTTCAAAATCGGGGTAGGCAAGCGCTGGTTTTATTTTTTCAGGAATATCAAACCAACCGGGGACCGGCATTGTGAGCCTGTTTTTTAATAAGGCAGGGATGGTCTTGGACGGATCAATTTCAGATTTATCAAAAACAGGTGTGGATTTATTGCAATCAATAATTTTATAATTTGGTGTTTCCGGCTTAACAATGTTTGCAAATTTTTGTAATAATTCTTGAAGCTTTTTGTAGTCAGGACCGCTATACGAAGAGAAATTATCCCCATTTCCATTTGACATCGAAAATTTGCTATCGGATTCTAAATTATTGTTTACTTCAAATTTTACATCCTTTATTACGATTGCTTTAAGTAAAGCATTCGCAAGTACAGGATAAGCCTTATTGCTATTCTCAATAATAAGTTTTCCCAATGATTCAAAATCCAATTTTCCACCCTTGCGTTCAATTATTCTTCTAAATGGGCCCCGCTTCCTTACCAGCCTCCTGAAAGCTGATCCGTAAACCGATCCGTTAAAACAACTTTCTATAAATAGCTGTGATAAAGTCGAAGACTTATCAGGGCCAACTTTTCGCAATATTTTTACATGAACAGGCGCCGTTAAAGACAGCAATTCATGATCAGGTAATGTAAAATGATTCTTGAAAATTGATACGCTTACAGCCAGTGTGTTCACCGCCGCTGCAATTATTTTGTTTGCTTCAACGATACTGTCTAATTGCTCCCACGCTTTTTGAAGATAATGATCCTGGTACCGGCGCATAATTTCCCCACCAAAACCCGCTGGTATGCGCCACCGGGGGTCGCGATTGAGTTCATGTATCCAGGTAGCATCAGGTTTTAGCGATAATGTTTCTTCGAAAATATGTTTCTGACCATAAAATGGCGGTGTTACAACAGGGTCACCACCAGAACCGACTGACATTTCAAAATTTACCTTAAGGGTTTTACTAAAATCATCAAGTTTCTTTTGTGTTTCCTTGTCTACGCTAAAATTTTCGGGAACCTGGGGAGATTTTAATGCCCCTTCAAAATAGAGCATGAAAGGAGGAACAAAATGCATAGAGTCAAACCACCCCGGATTTGCGCAATCAAGTGGTTTTCTACCCACCCATTCATCGCAAAGGCGGGGTTTTAAGAGGCCGGCAAGGTATTCGAAATCCTGTTCATTACCGGTATGGAAATACCATTCGTAGTAAACCGGAAAAGTGTTTTGTGGAATTGCGGGAGGTGGAGTAAGACCCCAAGACGGATCCTGAGATTTTACCTTAAGAATTTCAGATTCTTGACATCCCAGCCCTGCCAGACGTCCGCTTTCAAAAGTTGGAATAACAAATGCGTAATAAGCTGTGTTAGCTTCCAGTTTACGTGGGCAAATCAAACGGCTGATGATATGATCTGGTTGAACCTGGTCTGATGACAGGCTTGTTGCTTCAATCGTTTGAACATGCGCCCAGAGCCATGTTTCAGTACTGGGAGGTAATGGGGCATCAATAAGTTGGATTTGAGGCAACGGAACAATTGCATCCAATCTTTTGAATTCACTTTCCTTTAAAACAACGAGTGAAATCCATGGCCGCAATTTTTCACCATCTGCTTTAGCAGGAGTATAACGCCAGGGCAAATCCTCATCATAAAATTCAATATGTGCCAGGTAATTTGGCGGAAAATTGGTGTTAAAGTGCACAGGTTCTGTCCGTATTACCAGATTATGGGAAAAGCCTATGATATCAGCCGGGCCAATAATTTGAAAGTCCTTCGCATCTGCTTTATTATCAATGACATTAACAGAAACAGATAGTCTTATACTAGCACGTGGTCCTGTGCCTCCAGGTAATGCTGAATTTCCAAGATTATCCATTTCCTGAATTGCATTGCCAATCCCTTTCCGTAACCACGACTGAAAGTTATATGTTGCTAAATTCATGATTCAAAAGTTGAGGTGATGACCGTATTTTCCAAACCATAAAGTGGTTGCCTGGTGTATGCTTCAGCCTGACTGCCAAATAGATCTATTGGAATCTCTTCATTTTTGAGAGGATCCGGTTTTGTAACAGTTTTCAAGTTTGCTTTCTGCACTATGTTGTAAAAAGCTTTATTTATGATCACTGGCAGAGGGGCCTGATACGATTGACGATTATTCATTAATGAAAGTTTTGATTTTGCTGCAGCACCTCCGCCGGCCAAAAGCACCATTGCAACATCTCCCAGTGGTGTTGCAGCCTTTTCACCAGTATTTAAATAAATGACTTCATAATCAATGTTTTTTTTCTTAGATGCGGCAGTTTGAGTATTTTTGGCATTTACTGTAAACTCTTTCCCGCTTTGCATACGCTCAAAAGATGGACGGGATAATTTTTGTTCTGCCGGAATGTCAAGAAAATTACCTGGCGCAAATAAATCATAGATTGGATTTTTAAATTCAACTGTTATTTCATCTATTTCAAGGTTAGCCGTATCAATAGCAGTTATCTTTGGGATTGAAAACAGTTTATCATTTAAGGGTAATTTATTTCCAAACTTGTCAATAGTAAGTTCAAGAGGAACTAACTGTTGATTAAACGAAAGTGTGGTATCCGGGTGAACAATAATGCTGTCAATCATTTCAGCGGCTGATAGATTCCGGATCGTGATACCGGAAGTATTATTTGCAGGGGTAACGGCTTTCCAGTTAGTAGCTTTTGCCACTTCTGCTTTCAACAGATTCGAAATATCTATTGTTTCGGGAACCAATTCTTCAACCGGTTCACCGAATGTGGTATCAAATGGAATTGTAATTTCAAAAACCAGTTTTATATAAGCATGGCCCCAAATGTGCCATCTGTTTGGACCGGTTAAATTGGCTTGTACTTGAATAACCGCATCTACCAAAGGTCCTGTAACCCTTCCGTTAACATCAATTCCAATCGTAAAAGCAAAGGGATTGAATAAAATCAATGCATCGAAGCTTGCGTCTGCAACTGCAACATAGGGCTGCATTGATGCCCAGACATGTGCGTGAGCTCCAAATTGAACTGTATTGGTGGTAAGCGCAAAATAACTATCAACGTTAAGTTTTAAAAATTCTTCATCAATCACCTTGAGGCCTAAGCGCTGCATGCCCTGTAGCTCCACCGGTGCTTCCTTAAAATCAGGGTGGAAGCCACCTGCGCTGAAAATAAATAATGGAATGCTGCCCCAGCCAATACGCAACGCAAACTGCCCGGTGAGTGTCATGGTTAGCACACGGGAATCTTCAAGAGCAGAATCAATAGAAAGTAATTTTTTTTCAAGATCAATTATGCCGAGGAAGTTAATTTGTAAATGAAGGATTTCCTTCCCGGGATTGGGAAGGCTTAACCGTACAACCCCTAAAATGGCAATTTGTACGGGAGTTGGAAGTTCGATAATAATGCCAACTTCAGCAGTTATTATTTTAGGGGTACCCCAGGTAATCTTCATCATGGGGCCGATAAGAAAACGTTGATCCGTAGTGGCTGGAAACACCTGCTGAAGGTTGCTGACTATCGGCCCAATATTATTAACTACAACTTTTGGAAAGAGGATGCCATCTAACGTATTGGCTTTAATACCTGCCCGCAAATTATCAGTCAGCATTGACCGTTTATATCCCAGTAAACCACCCAGACCAGTAAGGGTAAAACCGAAACCAAGTTGCATTGGAGGGAATTCGGCGGTGATGATGATCAGCAGTGAAAAGTATTCTGGATCTGCCACTCCGCCTGGTGGGCGGGCGGTAATTATCCCGATAGCTGCCACCCTAAATTTGAGGGCATCGATATCTATTGCTATAGCTCCGAGATATTCTCCCTTTTCTGTATCAATTTTCAGGAAGCCAGAGGCTTTCATGGCTTTTGTATCGAGGGAGAGGCCGACACGTGTTGGAAATTTAATGCCAGGCAACAAATTAATTAATCCTAAATTACCCGACCCATTAGCCGGGAATTCAATATCAGTTTTGAATCCCAATTCTTCAATTGTCACTCCCAATGGCCCTAATATAGCAGAGATGTTCGTCCCAATCATTATTTCTAACCCGCTATTTACTCCTTGTGCAGCTTCTTTGGGTTTTAAAGAGAGGCGGGTATCTTTTAGCAGGACAGGGCCGATGGCAATGTTTTGGGCAAGTTTCAGGTCCAGACCTCCTGAACCTCCAAAGTGAAATCCATTTTTATTCGAGTAACCAATTTCAAAATTGAATTTTACATGAGGATCCTCCGGTATTATTGCTTTTATAAAAGGATCATCTATTTTGAGAGTCAGAATAAAATCTATAATTTCTGCAAGTATACCATACGATACGGTATCCTTAATCTTACTATTATTAAAGTCTCCAAAAAACCTTGCTTTTATTGATTGGATGGAAATATTTGTTTCGGTGCTTTTACCCAACTGAAATACTTTACCGCCGTACACGGTCGTCGGTGAGTATGATGCCAAAAGAGAGACTGCAATATCTGTTGGAAGAGTAACAGGAGGTGCAGGAGGGGGAGGAGGCAAAAGAACAATCCCTCCTTTATTTATTTTGAATGGCATGCCTAAATCGGCATCAGCAGTAATTGACCAGCCTCCCTCCAGAAACTTAAAGTTTAAAGAACCTTCAGGATTTACAAATATACCGGGGCCACCTTCATCAATATTTACATCAGGATTTGAAAGTAAAAATCCTGTCGTTATTGAAAAATTTTCGACTTCATTATCCTGAATCCAGTATTTTTCTAAAAACAAAGGATTATTATTTCTGGACGGGTTTTTTTCACTATCAAGTCCATAAGGTATTTTTCCTGCTCCATAAACACAAAACAAGCCTAATGAATTGATTAAGTTAACAAGCGGTTCTATAAATGTACCGGAAATGGCATTGATTTCATTAACAGTATCAAAATTAAATATGTCAGATATGTTTTGGGTTTTTATTATTTCAATTATTTTATCAAAACTAATTTTCGGTACATAATTAGCTAAACGGAGAACTTTACCATCAGCATCCGGTTTTTCTTCAACTGGCTGGTTGGTATCAATTATTTTAAGTAAATTTAAAATGTTGTAAACTTTTATTTGATAGGTACCCAAATAAGTCAATGTAAGCCAACTCAGAATATCAAGTAATATATCTTCAATCCTGATCTCATTGATGATGTTGGTGTTAATCTTAATATACTTGATATTTGAAATCGCCGTATATATCTCAGTAGAATTATCGCCAATTATTTTTGCAAATTTTAAAATACTATCTTCAGAAGCGGACGTTTTAATTTGTTCAATTTGTCTAATAAGTTGCTCAATTTTACGTGGAATTTCTTCAATTATTTTAAACGGTGCATCAGGATCATTTGGATCATAGGGAATAATAGACTTTTCAAAAACATGTTCCAGATTCCATCCGAGTTCTTCCGTAAAAAAATTGAGCGCACTTTCGGGGGTTTCAAAAGAAGTTATTAAAGGAGAAAAATAATCCTTTAAAAAAGCAAGAATTTGATTTGTAAAAGTATTTTCCATAATTTAAGGAGAAGTAGGAGGTAAAATGCTTGTATCAGGTTGAAGGCTAAAATTGTAAAATGCTTCTGCTACTTTATAAAAATTTTTATTCCAAATCTTTAAAATACGAACATCAAATGTCGGACCACCACCAACAGAAGGAAGAGGTGGAAGTGTATAATCAAATTGTAAGGTATTTGTAAATCCAGTTTTAAGTTGAATGATATGATCATACAAAGCATAGTTAGTGGAAGTAACTTGTCCACTTCCAAGATTTCCAACACACTTTCCTAAAGCAACTATATAAGAGTTGAAACGATCCTTCTCTAAATCATTTTTTATATATCTAGGTCCAAGTCTTAATAAGACAGCTTTATCCATATTAGTACCCCAAACTCTTATAGGAGCATTATCAAAAAATCCTCCATCAACCCAATACCCCTTCCATTTATTAATCAGAATAGGTTTCCCATTCAGATCATTCGTATCTGTTTCAACAATATTTTCAGAACCACCTAAATTTAAGTATTTTATTTCATCATCATTTATTATGATAGGTTTAAATACTGCTGGGATACCCATCGACATTCTTGCAGCTGTGGCTACTGAAAGTTTAGGAGTAGTATCTGCTGATAATATTTCGACTGCTCCACTTGAAATATTCGTGGCGGTAAATTTTAAATCAACTTTGAAAACCTCTCGGAACTCTTCAAATGTTATCCAAAGATTTTTTATTTTCAGAAGGGGATCATTCTTGTTAGGGTCATTTCTTTTCTGATTTGCAAATGTTGATTGGTAAGTAGATCCTGGATCATATTTTTCCGTAATCCATTGATCTAATACTTGATGTACTTTTGTCCCTGAAAAAAATCCGAAATCTAGAAAAAGGCTATTTAAATAAAGTTCAAAATATTTTTGGAGCTTATCTTTTGTTTCCTGTTTAAGATCCTTATCCTTTTTGATTTGGTTTGTAATCCAATTGATGAGTAAATCTAAAGTGTTCCATGGTGTTAATGAACTTAGAGACAATAATGGACTTCGCATTATAAAACTCAATATTGTATTAAGTATATATTTCCCACTTTTTTCTGGATCAGGGGTAAATTCTCTTAATAATCTATAGAACAGATTTAAAAAGTCGTCTTTCTTTAAAGGATTTAAAAAATTGAAAATAATATTAAGATTATTTTCCCATGCATTCCAATTTGGTTCATTACCTGGGGAAAGATTCAATACTGATTCATCAAAAAACCAACTTGTGCCAGCACTTTCCGATTTAAATAATCCCAAATCTTTCCAGTCATCTGGACAAAAATTAAAACGATTCCCTGGTAAGGGAATGTCTGCCTTGTTTCTAATATAAAAAGGGTCATCAAAAAAATCATTGAAATTCGTTGTTAAAAATATTTGCTTGATTTTTGCTGATTTATAACCACATCCTATAAGAAGTGCGGTTATTGCACCGGCCGAAGCACCTGATATTCCTGTAATACCTCCATTTGGTATTTCAACGGATTTGGTGTTAGTTCCATATCTATCAACATTTAACTTACCTGAAGCATCATGCGTAATAATTTTTAGTTGCTCAAGCGCATGAATTGCTCCTAAATAGGATGCACCTTTACCACCGCCACCTTCGAAAGCGAGATACTTAATATTTTCTGCAATAAGTGCCATTGGCTTTAATTTTAAGTTTATGGTTGAAAAAAGTTACTGTTTTTTAGCCTTCATTAGTTACTCAGATAATAGGTCAAATGTATACCATATTTTAATTCATATTTAAATATTTAATTGTTTGTTTTATCACAAATAACACATAAGTATTTCATTAATAGTTATTTATTTAACAATGCTATCGAAATTTGAGAATGAAGAGGTAACACGAGAACCGATGTATTTTCGACACAAATACGATTCGTATAAATGGAGATAAAATAGCGAAATTACCGGGGTGACCACGAAGGCCCAGGGAAACTTACCGGAAGAAAAGATAAATTTGCTGAAAGAATTTTCATGTGGATGCAAAAAAGAGCCAGTAAAACCATGTTTCCTTAGTTGTTACGGACTCTTTCTATGAAATTAATTGTAAAAAACTGTGAGCGGTAAATGGGGATCGAACCCACGACCCTCAGCTTGGGAAGCTGATGCTCTACCATCTGAGCTACTACCGCGAAATGGGTGTGTGTTTGGGTGTGGGTGTGTGAGTGGTGTTTGAGTTTAGGGTGTGAGTGTGTTACTGGTTAGCGGCACAAATATAGTTCAAACTTTTATTCCGGAAAAACTTTTTCTCCGTTGAGATAAGTCGATAATACTTTTACCTTCGGTACTTCATCGATGGGAATCGTCATGATGTCCTGATCGAGGATCACAAAATCGGCGTATTTTCCGGGTTCGATGCTTCCTTTCTCCTTTTCTTCAAAACATCCTTTTGCAGCCCAGATGGTTATTGAACGTAAGGCATCCTCTCGCGTCAGTGCATTTTCTGTCTGGAAACCATCTGGCGGATACCCTGTCAGATCTTTACGGGCAACGGCGGCATAGAAGGTCAGCAAAGGGTCGATCTTTTCGATCGGGAAATCGGTGCCATTGGGCAACCAACCATTCTGTTGAAGGAGTGTTTTATATGCATAGGCTGATCTGATCCGTTTATTTCCGAGCCTGTCACCTGCCCAGCGCATATCGGATGTTGCATGGGTGCTTTGTATGGAGGGTATTATCGAGTACTGCTTATAAAAATTCAGGTCTTTGGGGTCAACTACCTGGGAATGTTCAATTCTCCAGCGACGATCATTTTTCCCTTTCAGAAGACTGCTATAAACCTGCAGGACCATTTTAACCCCCGAATCTCCTATGGCATGAGTATTTACCTGGTAACCCTGACGGAGAGCGATCGAACATACTTTTTTCAGGGATTCAGGTGTGGTGACCCTCACACCTGTCTTTCCAGGGTCATCAGAGTATGGCTTCTTGAGGAGTGCGGTTCGTGAGCCGAGACTGCCATCGGCATACATCTTTATCGACCTCACATCCAGGTAATCCGTCTTATAGGGACCTTTTGAAATGAATTCCCGAACATTTTCTGCATTGGGATTCAGCATGGCATAGAGCCGTATCTTCAGTTCACTGTTTTGCTGCAGCGAGTCAAGAAAATTAATGTTTTTGTAATCGAGACCGGCATCGGTGACGGTAGTAAGGCCGGCAGCAAAACAGTTTTCCTGGGCTTTATTCAGGAGTTGTGCCAGAACCTTGTCCGGTGGATCAGGAATTGAATCCCGCATGTGATCGGCCGCTGTCTCACTCAAAATACCCGTTAATTGCCCATTTTTTATCTCAACCTCCAATGGTTTGAATGAGTGTTTGTCATCAAAACCTGCTTTTTGCAATGCAATTGTATTGGCAAGAACCACATGTCCATCCACCCGGATCAGCACTACCGGCCGGTCGTGGAAAATGGTATTGAGTTTTGTATTACCGGGAAATACTTTCTCCTGCCAGAGGTTCTGGTCCCAACCCCTCCCAACCAGCCAGCCTGCTTTTATAACCTTAGTAAATTCTTCCAAACGGCTAATTACTTCATCAAACGAAGTACATCCCCGGAGATCAACCTCAGCCAGGCCAATCGCATACCCCCTGAAATGGCTGTGGGCATCAATGAAACCAGGGTATATGAATTTTCCATTACCATTCAGGACCGCATCTGATTGATAGGCAGTAAGGATCTCTTCATTCGTTCCCCGTGCCAGGAACTTTCCATCTTTTATTGCAAAAGCCTGGGCTACAGAAAGTTTATCGTCTATGCAATAAACCTTCGCGCTGGTTAAAATAAGATCGGCTTTTTGTTTCATTTGTCCGGATACTTTGAATTTTATCACCTCAACCCCCATCCCCTTCTCCTTAAGGAGAAGGGGTGCAGGGGATGAGGTGCATGGTAAATTCACCGTCCCGAGTAATCGGGACGGAATTCGGGTCCCGGGCTTGCCATGGGCTTCATACCAATTGATTGATATTAAAAAGATAACTAAGAGAGACAATATTTTTCTAACCATGGGTATGAATTAAACTTTTTTTGGGTTTAAAATCAAAAATAGCAAAGTTTTTGATAAATATTTGCGAAAATGTAAAATCATTTATTATTTTTGTATTACATATACTAATTTCCAATATGAAATATAAGACAATTACTCCCAGATTTATTGTTGTACTTTCAGTCATTGCGGTCGCGGCGGTATTGCGAATACTTCCGCACTGGCCAAACTTCACGCCCATAGCGGCGATGGCGTTGTTCGGGGGAACTTACATTACCAAAAAACAATGGGCTTTTGTAATTCCTATTTCAGCCATGTTCCTGAGTGATATTTTCATCGGTTTTCATGCGAACATTCCGGCCGTCTATTTAAGTTTTGCCATCACAGTGGTGATTGGAATGGCAATCAGAAGAATGCTTAACCCGGGGTCAGTACTCCTGGCAGCCATATCTTCTTCGGTGATCTTCTTCCTGATCACAAACTTTTCTGCATGGCTCGCAAGCCCTTTTTACCCACAAACCTTTACCGGTTTGGGTGAATGTTACGTTGCCGGCCTCGCATTCTTCCGTGATCAGTCACATGGACTATCATTTTTCCTGAATGATGTGATGGGAACTGTATTCTTCAGTTCGGTCTTCTATGGCATTTTTTATCTTGCCTGGATGCGTTTTCCTGTTCTGGATAAAACACGGTTGTAATTCTCTTTAACTTTTTCCGGTGGGAATCCCTCATTAAAAAAGTTCATTATCCCTCTCAACGAGAAGGATTGAACTTTGGGGCACGATAAAATATTTCTCGTCGTTGTAAACTATTTCCGTTGCACCTCTTTGCAGGAAAATAGCCAGGTCTCCTTCTTTTACCTGAAGTGGAATATATTTTATCTGTTCTTCTTCTTTTTTCCAGGGTTCGGTCGAATCATCTCCTGACACGGGTATTGGAAACCCCGGGCCACATTTCACAATGAAACCGGTCTGAATTTCCTCTTTCTCAGTGTACCCCGGAGGAAGCAACAATCCTCCTTTTGATTTACCTGTCATTTTTTTCGGTTTTATTAAAACCCGGTCACCGACAACAATCAATTTTTTCAATGAATTATCGTTTCCTTTAACCATTTCCTATCATTTAAAACGCAAAAGTACAAAATCCTGAAATAACTGTAAAAAGCGCAATATCTGATAAAATATCGGTATTTTTGCCTTGAAATTCATCATTCATCATTCATCATTCATCATTCTATTGTGTTAGATATTATCAGGCTTTTACCGGATTCTGTTGCGAATCAGATCGCGGCAGGCGAAGTGGTTCAGCGGCCGGCTTCGGCTGTCAAGGAATTACTTGAGAATGCCGTTGATGCAGGCGCTACCTCAATTCGGCTGATCATCAAGGAAGCTGGAAAGACTCTCATCCAGGTTATTGATAATGGTTGCGGTATGTCGGAAAGGGATGCCAGGATGTGCTTTGAAAGACATGCCACCTCCAAGATACAGACGGTTCATGATCTGATGGCAATCCGCACGCTGGGATTCCGGGGTGAAGCGTTGGCCTCCATTGCTTCCATTGCACAGGTAGAAATAAAAAGTAAAAAAACGGAAGATGAAGTTGGTACAAGTGTCAGGATCGATGGTTCTGATTTCAAAGAGCAACTCCCCGCTACTTGTCCGGATGGCACCAGTATCCAGGTTAAAAACCTCTTTTTCAATGTTCCTGCCCGTCGTAATTTTTTAAAGTCCAATACCTTGGAATTAAAATATATTATTGATGAATTTTTCCGCGTAGCCCTGGTCCGTCATGACATTGGATTCACTTTTTATAATAATGACAAGATCCTTTACCAGGTAGTTCCCGGAAACCTCAAACAAAGACTGGTCGCCTTATTCGGCAATCAATATAACCAACGCCTGATTCCGGTCAACCTTGAAACGGACATTGTTAATATTGCAGGATATATCGGAAAACCTGAATTTGTGAAGAAGATCAGGGGAGAACAATTTTTCTTTGCCAACGACCGGTTTATCAAAAGCCCCTATTTCCATCATGCCATTGAAAATGCCTTCCGGGAGCTGATCCCGAAGGATGCCATCCCCTCCTATTTTCTCTTCCTTGAAGTTGATCCAAAGACGATTGACGTCAATATTCATCCCACAAAGACAGAGATCAACTTTCAGGACAGCAAAGGGATCTATTCCCTGGTTCATACAGCAATCAGGCAGGCAATCGGAAAATTCAACATCGCTCCTACCCTCAATTTTGATCGGGAAATGTCAATGGAAAATCCTACCATGAGTGATGACCGGCCTGTCATTCAACCAACCATCACCATTGACCCTGAATACAATCCGTTTGAAAAAAAAGTAAGATCTCAAAGCGAACTTTCGCTGGATCCCAGGGAAAGATCCAACCAGGAAAATTGGCAGAAAATCTTTGATCCGCTCAGAAATTTCCCTGCAAATAATATTTCCGGAGCAGAGCGTACCACCGTCAATATTCTCTCGGATCTTGATAAGGAAACATCCAGACCGGGAATATTCACCGCGTTCCAGGTGCAGAACAGGTTCCTGGTTACATATACACTTACCGGTATTGTGATCATGGACCAGCAAAATGCCCATGAACGGATACTATATGAGAATTTGCTCAGGGAGAAGGAGAATCATGAGATTGTAGCCCAGAAATTATTACTTCCCCAGACCATCAGGGTAAATACAGCCGACATTGAACTTTTCACGGAAAACAGAAAAGAATTTGAAGCCCTGGGGTTTGAAATTGAGGATTTTGGAAAAAACACCTACCTGGTCAACAGTGTCCCTGCCGGGTGTTCAAATCCTGATTTAGCCGGCTTGTTGGAAGATATCCTGGCAAACATCCGGGAAAGTACCGGCGAGATCCGTGCCCATTCAAATATCCAGGTTGCAGGTTCGCTGGCAAAGAGCTTAGCGGTGAAACGCGGTTCCCGGCTTCAACCCGAAGAGATAAATAACCTGGTGGAGGGACTGCTGTCATGTAAAGTTCCGGATGTAACCATCGACGGGAAACCGACCATGATAAAAGTCAGTTTCGATGAACTGCACAAAACATTCAAATGACATTCTAATAAACTTGTATGGACAACCAGCAATACAGCCCGGCCGGATTCCGGTTGCTTCCCCCGGTAGTAAAAAACCTGTTGATCATCAATGGGTTGTTCTTTCTTGCAACCCTCTCCTTCCAGTCTGCCTTTGGCATTGACCTGGAAAATATTCTTGGCCTGCACTATTTTAAGTCCCAGTATTTTCAACCCTACCAACTGGTGACATACATGTTCCTGCATGCAAACTTTTCACATATATTCTTTAACATGTTTGCGCTCTGGATGTTCGGGTATTTGCTGGAGAATGTATGGGGTCCAAAGAAGTTTCTGACCTATTATATGGTATGTGGAATCGGTGCAGCCCTTGTTCAATTGGCAATCAACTGGTGGCGTCTCTCTTCGCTGGAAACGTTGGTGCAGTCTTACAGCCAGTTCCCGGAGGAATATGCACGTCTGAAGGACATGTATCAGCAGGTGATCAATACCCCCACCATTGGCGCTTCAGGAGCCGTATATGGTATTCTCCTTGCCTTTGGAGTTATGTTTCCCAATATGCTGGTATATATTTATTTCCTTTTCCCGATAAAAGCCAAGTGGATCGTTATCATATATGGCGCACTGGAATTATTCTCAGGGATAAGCAACAATCCTTCAGATAATGTTGCTCATTTTGCGCACCTGGGAGGTATGCTGTTCGGATTACTGCTGATTTTCTTTTGGAAAAGAAGGTCACGCCACACATACAATTGAGTTATTGACTTTATTTTAGTTTTCAATCAACTGAATCATGAACTATTATTCATCCGGACCTCTTGACGAGATTAAACGTGTTTTCAGGAATAAACCGGTTCTGACCACTTTCATCCTGATCAATACCGGAGTCTGGTTACTCGGGAAATTCATCCAGGTGATCTTTTACCTGTTTAACCAGCCTGATGTCGCAATTGCGGATGCATGGATCACCGCTTATTTTGCACTCCCCGCCTATCTTCCTTCCTTATTTGCACATCCATGGACCCTGGTCTCATATATGTTCCTTCATCTCGAATTCTGGCACATCCTTTTTAATATGCTCTGGCTGTTCTGGTTCGGAAAAATATTCCTGGAGTTTATGAATTCAAGACAGTTTGTTTTGACTTACCTCCTTGGAGGGTTAACAGGAGGACTTTTTTACATTTCTGCTTTTAATATGTTTCCTGTTTTTTCAGGTATGTTACCGGTAAGCGTGGCTCTCGGGGCATCAGCATCGGTAATGGCCATTGTTACAGCCGCATCCTTTTACTCACCTGAATATTCGATCCAGCTTTTATTTATCGGGCGGATAAAGATCATCTACCTTGCCCTGACTCTTTTTATCATCGATTTCTTTGCAATACCAACGGGCAACCCGGGCGGGCACCTTGCACATATCGGCGGAGCGCTGTATGGTTTTACATATGTATGGATGGTGAAATACAGGTTCAGGAATGGTTTTTTCTCAACCCTGGAAAATTCTTTCGCTAAAATGAAAAGCAGCTTGCATCAGGGGAAAACCCGGCCGGCGAATAAAAACCAATTCCGGGAAAGGCCATTGACAGATGATGAATTCAATTACAGGAAAAAGCAGGACCAGAAAAAAATGGATGAAATTCTTGATAAAATATCAAGAGGAGGTTATGACAGCCTGACAAGGGAAGAGAAGGATTTTTTATTCAGATCTTCCGGTAAAAACAATTAGTACCCCCTTTATGGGAAATTCGAAAAAGAGATCTTTTTTACGAACCGTTTTATTGATGGTCAACCTTTTGTTTATTTTCGGGTTGCTCCTCTCCTATGCCGCAGCTTACATAAGTCCTGCCCGCTACTGGATCTTCCCTTTCTTTGGAATTGCCTACCCGGTCTTCCTGTTGGTTAACATTTTTTTTGTAGTATTCTGGTTGATTCTCCTGAAAAAGCACTTCTTGTTTTCCCTGATAGCGATCCTCCTCGGACTGAATTTTTTGCTGGCCGTCCTCCCCTTCCGGTTTTCCTCAAACCTTACGGTTCCTCCCGGTTCATTCAAAGTAATGACCTTTAATGTTCATAGTTTATATGGTAAAACAAACCGGAATTATAACCCGCTGACCCCTTCGATGGTGATGGATTTTATTGCCAGTGAAAAGCCAGATATTCTTTGTATCCAGGAGTTATTTGCTGTGGGAAAGGATTATAAGGAGGTTCTGGAAAATGTAAAGAAGAAAATTAGTATTGAGAATTGCTATTTTCATAACTATATAAATATCCCTGATATCAGTAAAATCAATGCCATTGCCATCTTTTCAAGATTTCCCATTGTACGTACCGGATCGATTACTTTCAGGGGAAAGAATATAATGGCAATATTTACGGATATTGTTCAGAACGGGGATACGATCCGTGTCTACAATGTTCATCTTGAGTCATTCAGATTTGGAAATGAGGATTATTCATTTTACTCGCACCTCACCGAACCAACCGGAAATAATCTGAAAATTAAGGAGGGTTCGCTTAAGATCTTTGGCAAGCTGAAAAAGGCTTTTGTTTCGAGGGCTGAGCAGGTTGAATTACTGAAGAAGGATGTTTCCAAATCACCCTATCCGGTGATTCTCTGCGGTGATTTCAATGATACACCTTCGTCATATACCTATCATCAGATGAAGGCCGGCTTAACAGATGCATTCCGGGAGGCAGGTCATGGAATATTTGGAAACACGTTTGCCGGGAACTTCCCTTCTTTCAGGATTGATTATGTGATGTTTGATGAAAATTTTGCTGCATTTGATTACCGGAAATACAATACTGATTTTTCGGATCATTATCCTGTTTCTGTATATCTGAAGAAGATTAAATAGTCCAAATTCAATAAGGGATGCAGTTCAAATTAACATCAGAGTTCAAGCCAACAGGGGATCAGCCTGAAGCCATCCGGCAATTGGTTGAGGGGATCGATAGAGGAGATCCGTCGCAGGTTCTGGTAGGAGTGACGGGTTCAGGGAAGACATTTACGATTGCCAATGTCCTGCAACAGATTAATCGTCCTGCCCTGATATTAAGTCATAACAAGACGCTGGCAGCACAGCTTTATGGGGAATTTAAACAATTTTTCCCGGAAAATGCGGTGGAATTTTTCGTCTCTTATTATGATTATTATCAACCTGAAGCTTATCTCCCTATCACCAATACCTATATCGAGAAAGATCTTTCCATCAATGAGGAGCTGGATAAGTTGCGGCTGAGTACATCTTCCTCATTATTATCAGGGCGAAGGGACATTATCGTAGTGTCGTCGGTTTCATGTATATATGGTATCGGTAATCCGGATGATTTTAATCAGAATATCATCCGGGTAAAACAGGGGGATCTTGTCAGCCGCAACAAATTTCTTTATTCGCTGGTGAACAGCCTTTATTCCCGGACGGAGGGGGACTTTACCCGTGGAAAGTTCAGGGTAAAAGGCGATACGGTTGATATTTTTCCACCCTATTCCGATTTTGCCGTCAGATTAATCTTTTTTGGAGATAAGTTGGAAACCATTGAGACTTTTAATCCGTCGACGGGGCAAAAGATCGAAAAGCTGGAATTGCTGACCCTCTATCCGGCCAGTATTTTTGTCACCTCACAGGATAAGATGAAACAATCCTTAATGGACATCCAGGATGACATGATGAAGCAGGTAGCTTTTTTCAGGGAAACCGGGAAAGAGTTTGAAGCAAAGAGGCTGGAGGAAAGGGTAAGTTATGATATTGAAATGATGCGTGAACTTGGGTATTGTTCAGGTATTGAGAACTATTCAAGGTATTTCGACGGGAGGGCTCCGGGAACGAGACCTTTCTGCCTGCTTGACTATTTCCCGGATGACTATCTGATGGTAATTGATGAGAGCCATGTAACAGTACCCCAGATCAGGGCCATGTATGGAGGTGACCGGTCACGCAAGCAAAACCTTGTAGAATATGGTTTCCGGCTCCCGTCAGCCATGGACAACCGTCCGCTCAAGTTTGATGAGTTTGAAGCCATGGTAAGCCAGACCATTTATGTAAGTGCGACTCCTGCCGATTATGAATTGCAGCAATGTGAAGGAGTCGTTGTCGAACAGGTGATCCGTCCTACAGGGTTACTGGACCCGTTGGTGGAGGTTCGTCCGAGTCTGAACCAGATCGACGATCTGCTGGATGAGATTCACAAGCGTATTGAACTGAACGAACGTGTTCTGGTAACCACATTGACAAAAAGGATGGCCGAAGAACTTTCAAAATATTTTAACCGGCTGGAGGTGAAGTGCCGGTATATTCATTCGGAGGTGGATACGCTTGAACGTGTGGAGATCATGCGGGATCTGAGGATGGGAGTCTTTGATGTGCTGGTTGGTGTCAACCTGCTCAGGGAGGGTCTTGATCTGCCTGAAGTATCGCTGGTTGCCATACTGGATGCTGACAAGGAGGGGTTTCTGCGATCTGAACGTTCACTTACACAAACCGCAGGCAGGGCAGCGCGGAATGTGAACAGCAGGGTAATCATGTATGCGGATAAGATGACAGATTCCATGAAGAAAATGATCCATGAAACCAATCGCAGAAGGGAAAAACAGATGGCCTACAATGAAGCGAATGACATAATTCCCACCCAGATCAACAAAAGTATGCAGGATATCCTGGGTCAGACAGTTGTGGCAGATGTAAAAGGAAAGTCGCCACGTGTCTATATTGAGCCTGAAAGCATCGATATGGCTGCAGATCCGGTGGTCCAGTATCTGCCAAAAGAAAAACTCCAGAAGCTTATCACCAAAACCAGGAAATCAATGGAAGCTGCAGTAAAAGAGCTTGATTTTCTGGAGGCTGCCCGGTTAAGGGATGAATTGCTCAGCCTGGGTAAACTTCTGGAGTCCCGTTAAATCTTATCAATCGTTATTTACCTGTCTTCGGAGGAGCTTTTGGAGCCGGTGCATCCGTGATATCAAGCAACTCAACCTCGAAAACCAGTGTTGAATATGGGGTAATGATGCTCATGCTGCGATCACCGTATGCGATGCTTGAGGGGATGATCAGAGTTGCTTTTCCACCTTTGTTCATCATGGTAAATCCTTCATCCCAGCCTTTGATAACCTGGCCCTGCCCCAGTGTGAATTCCAATGGTTTTTCCTTGGATTGATCGAATACCTTTCCATCCAGTAAGGTGCCCTTGTAATTCACTTTAAGTTTCTTTCCTGCCTCTGCTCTCGGTCCTGTACCTTTTACCTTCTCAATATAATAGAGACCCGATGCTGTAGGTTTTGTGGTAATATTATGTTCCTTTAAATATTTCTGGAGCAACATGCTTTCATCCTTTTTTGCTGATGCCTTTTTCTGTTCATCTTCCTTTTTCTTGTTTTCTGCTTCTTTGTCAAATTCAGCTTTTGTCTGAACATTTAGAATTTCAACATTATAAAGAAGCGTTGCAAACGGCGGAACCAGATTACCTCTTCCCTGTTCTCCAAAAGCCATTTTCGAAGGAACAATTATCGTTGCCTTGCTTCCTTTCTTCATGGTGGATATAGCTTCTTCAAACCCGGGGGTATCGAACCTTTTTCCATACTGAAAACTCATGGGTTCAGGATGGTCATATGTGGAATAAATTTGTTTTCCGTCAAGTTGGGAAACCTTAAAATGAAGTTTCACCTGTACTCCTGAATCTATTTTCATCCCTTTTCCCTGTTCACTTTCTATAATATAGATACCGGAAGGGGTAGGTTGTGCAGTAATTTTGTTGGTTGTCAGGTAGTTTTGAAGCGTTTCCCCTTCTTTATTCTTCAAAGCCTGGGGTGAATCTACAGCAAGAAGATGTACAAAACATTTAATGAAACTATTACTGTCGATCATGGGAGGTCTTTTTGCCATTTTGTATGTCTTCAGGAATAAAGAATCAGCGCTGATGATAAAACCTGCGCTATCACCGGGGGATAACATACGGATGCCTTCCCAGAGATCGCCTTTGAAATCAGAAGGCATCAGTTGGAATTTTACGGGTTGACCCATCTGTTTTTTGCTATCGAAGAGTGTTGTATCCTTACCTTTTGCTTTATAGGTATATCGGATATCGAGGGAAATATAATCTCCTGTTCTGGCTAAGGTTGTATCCTTACTCACTTTGTAAAGCTTGTAATACAGGCCGGTTTTTGTTTTATCATAACCAGAGAATTGTGAAGAACAAGAGAGTGAGGTCATTGCGATCAATACAATGACCACGAAAGGATTTAAAATGATTTTTTTCATAATTATGTTTTTAATTTAAAAATTGAGGGTTATTATTTCAGGTTTATAAGCTCGACATTATAAACAAGGGTGGCGCCCGGCGGAATTTTATCCTGGTCCCCCATTAATCCGAAAGCGAGGTGCGAAGGTACAATAAATTTCACATGATCACCTTTATGCAAAAATAATATTCCTTCCTCAAGGCCACTTTCCACGCCGCCATGACCGATCTTAAAAACCAGGGGAGCTTTCCCTGCGGAAGAATTGATAAGATCACCGCTCAATAATCGGATAGAATAATCAAGGGTGGCAATCATTCCTTTTTTCGCCTGTGGACCATCCCCTTTCTTATAAATCATATATCGCAAACCTGTTGTGGTTTTATTCATTTTCCATTGATAACGGGCAATAAAATCCTCGATTTGCTGATCTTCGGTTCTGACGATCTTCTTATTATAATTGATGATTGAATCTTTGATATTCCCAAAATGTTTGGTCCCGGATGAGGATTGAGGAGTGTTGTCGCAGGAATAAAAAAAGAAACAGATGAAAATGCTGATCAGTAACATAGGTATATACCCGCTATCTTTATGGCAGAAGAAGTTCATCAATAAACTATTTTTAATGCTTCACTGTAGTCAGGAAGCAGCCTGACAAATTTATCAATGGTTTCCTGCAGGGATATATAACTGTATGCTCCGGCAGCATTGCGATGACCGCCACCGTTAAAATGTTTCCGGGAAAGTTCATTTACAGAAAAATTTCCTTTAGACCGGAAGGAAATTTTTATCACACCTTCTCTCTCCATAAACAATGCTGCCAGATTGATATCCTTGATCGATAAAGCATAATTAACAACCCCTTCCGTATCGCCAACTTCGTGGTGAAACTTTTCCAGTTCTGCTTTGGAAAGAGAGATAAAAGCGGTGTTCGATCCGGGCAACACTACCAGCTTATCTGAAAGCGAAAATCCCAGCAATCGTAACCGGTCTTCAGAATATGTATCATACACCAGGCGATGAATATGCTCGCCATCAATGCCGCTGGAAATAAGATGCGCTGCAATCTCATACGTCTTCGGATAATTACAGGAATAACTAAAGGATCCGGTGTCGGTGATGATACCTGCATAAATACATGCTGCTATGTCCTTGTCGATGAATTCGTTTCCACCCGATTCGAGGATAAAGTCATAGATCAGTTCTGCCGTCGAAGAAACTTCCTTGATTGAAACCTTGAGATTAAACTCCGGACCAGGCTGCACGTGGTGATCGATCAGTACTTTCATTCCGTTAGAACGTCGTACATAACCAGTGGCTTCTTCCAACCGGCCAAGATCATTGTAATCGATGGAAAAAATCAGGTCAGCTTCATCAATTAACCTGATGCATTTTTCACGATCCTGTGTAAAACAGAGTAAATGTTCATGAAAAGGCATCCAGTGCAGGAAAGTAGGATCCGGATCGGGGGCCATGACATGAACATCATAGCCTTTTCGTTTCAGATATCCATATAAAGCAAGACTGGAACCAATGGCATCACCATCGGGATTTGTGTGGGTTGTAATGAGAATTCTATGGTGTTGTTTCAGTGCACCCGCAATTTCCTTGAAACTATTGTTTTTCAAACAGCAGAGATTATAATGGCATGGCAAAATTACTGATATTCCTATTTTAATTTGTAATTTTGAATTTTTAATTTTCCATCGGATTTATGTCAGAAAATATCACATTAACAATGATTAAGCCGTCGGCAGTGGCGGCTGGATTTGCAGGGCCAATCCTGAAAATGTTTCAGGAAGGTGGTTTCAGGATTGTGGCCATGAAATATCTTAAAATGACCGCAGAAGAAGCTGGAGCATTTTATGAAGTTCATAAGGAAAAGGGGTTTTATCATTCACTGGTTGCCTTTATGTCCTCAGGGCCTATCATAGCAATAGTTCTTGAGAAAGAGAATGCAGTTGAGGAATTCAGAAAATTCATTGGTGCAACCGATCCCGACAAAGCAGAACCCGGTACAGTTCGTAAAGTATTTGGTACAAGTTTGACGGAAAATGCGGTCCATGGTTCTGACAGTGATGAAAATGCAACATTGGAAGCCGCATTTTTCTTTTCCAGGCTCGAAAGATTCTAAGTTAACGTTGTACGAACCTGTGAGTGAGGAACCGGGAACACTGATTCCCGGTGGTCATCAATCGACTTTAAGAATCCTGGAGAATCCGGATAACTTTTCACCCGAATATTTCAGGAGGTAACACCCTTTTTCAAGCGATGATAAGCCCTTTATGGTGATGCGGTTTTCACCTGTGCGCGTCCCGAGTGAAGGTGAATGAAAAACCCTCCTGCCGGTGAGATCATAAAGATCAAGGTTGAATCTCTCATCTTTCTGGGATGTAAAACCGATGGTGAAGTGGTCGCTGAAAGGATTCGGGAAGACCTTTGCGACATATTCTTTCTTTTCAGGAATGGATAAATTAAGGAGCGCTTTTGCAAAATCAGGAATGCCGAAACCGGTTAAGGAATCCGGTTCGTCATATCTATTTCCGCTCTCCCTGATAGCCTGGTAGACCCTGAAATTGGTGGCCTGGGGGTTGGCCTCCCAAAGACATGCAACCATTCCTGCAATTATGGGTGAAGAGAATGATGTCCCGCTTCCTGTTCCGACATACCCGGATTCATTTTCGAGTACCGTCAGATAGCCCATGGCAGCGATATCGGGTTTAACGATTTCCGTTCTTACATAACCATATGAACTGAAATATGCACGATTTTCTGCAGAATCGACAGCGCCGATGGCCATTACATTTAATCCGTCGGAAGGAAAGCAGATGTAATGCCAGGCGCTTGAACCTGAATTACCTGCACTATTAATTACGGCAATTCCCTTTGCTGCGGCAATGTTCGCCCCCCTGGTCACGGGTGTCGTATTCCCTGTGAGATCGGCCCAGGTATGATTCATGGTCGAATCGTCAAACTGCGTATAACCCAGCGATGAATTAATAACATCAGCGCCGACACTATCTGCAAATTCAGCGCCTGAAACCCAGTTATATTCTTTGATGATATTTTCAGTAGCTGCATCTTCTGTTCGTAACAGCCAGTAATCGGCTTTCGGGGCTGTCCCGATCAATTGTCCCGGAATATTCCCTCCCATTGTTGAAAGAACTGACATCCCGTGGTAAAATTCATTGTAAACATTATTACCCGGAAGGACAAAATCCCTGGTTCCCAGGATCTGATTATAAAAGTTGAGACTGTCAAAGGCAGGAAAGATATTGGCATTGTAAAATCCTGCATCAAGGATGGCGATGACTTTCCCTTCTCCGCGATATCCCATATTATGCAATACATCCCCATTGATCATATGGATCTGCGTGTATGAGTTCCCATAATCAAATCCGCTTAACGTACCGGTCGATTTTGGCCATGAGGTGTTTAATGGTCCGAAAGAGGTCATCTCCATGTCAAATTTATCATTCCTGCTGCTTTTGGTTACACTTCCTGAGGACCAGCATTTCTCAACGCCCTGGACAAAAGGCAGTGCTTCAATCAAAGGCAGAACGGAAGAATCGGCTGCATAAATGGTAATTCCGTTGAACCATTTTGACCGGTTGAGAACGGTCACCCCAAGATCACGAATGGTTGATACATAGGTGGGATTAACCGGAAGATCCTCATCGGTAATAATAATACCCTGATTACTCCTGCGTTCAATCGCCCTGCCGGACAGAAATGCTTCGGGATGATCAATGGTATATGGAGTTCCTGTTTTATTCGTGAACTCTATAAAGTACTTTTTCGGCGCTACCTGGGAAAATACCGGGGAAGGCAAAAGCAGGATTAAACAAAAGAGCGTTAAAAGTTTATTCATCTTTTCGCTATTTTTGCCATAAAAGTACAAAAAAAAACTTCAATGTTAACTCCACAAGATCTTTTACAGGTAAAAGAAAAAGGAATTGATCCTGTTACCATCGAAAAACAACTTGAGACCTTCAGGAAAGGATATACCCCTGTAAGGCTTTCCAGGGCAGCAATTACCGGCGACGGGATCCTGTCGTTTCCGGAAGCAGAAAGGAAAAACCTGGTCGGATATTTTAACCAGCACTGCAATAACCAGCGGATCGTAAAATTTGTACCGGCCTCCGGAGCGGCCACCCGGATGTTCAAGCATCTTTTCGAATTCCGCCAGAAATATGGTACATCGTCATTCGGATATGAAGAATACCTGAAAGACCAGGGATTTAATTCGGTATATTCCATCATAAACAACCTTGAAAAATTTGCTTTCTATGAAGATCTTCAGAAAGTGATCAGGGCGGAGGGGAAAGATCTCCCAGAACTGATCAGGAACAGGGATTTCAATAGTATCATTGATCATTTGCTTACCGATAGAGGGCTTGACTATGGAAATCTTCCAAAAGCGCTGATCAGGTTCCACAATTATAATGAAGGTGCACGGATTGCCGCAGAAGAACACCTTGTTGAGGCCGCGCGTTACGCTAAAAATGGAACCGGAGATGCAAACCTGCATTTCACACTTTCTCCTGAACATATGCCAAAGTTCAAGGAAAAGATCAATGAAGTTCTTCACGGGTATGAAACAAAATTCAATGTAAAATTCAGGATCAGTTATTCAATCCAGAAACCTTCCACAGATACAATTGCAGTGGATATGGACAATGAACCTTTTCGTTTGCCTAGTGGAACCCTTCTATTCCGGCCCGCCGGTCATGGCGCTTTGATAGAAAACCTGAATGATATTGAAGCAGATATTATTTTCGTTAAAAATATTGATAATATCGTGCCCGACCCACTGAAAGGAACAACTGTTGAATATAAAAAACTTCTCGGCGGATACCTCCTTATGATCAGGGACAGGGTTTTTGATTTTCTCAGAAAAAGTGAGGCTGGATCCTTGCCTGAAAAGGAGATCGACACGATGGTTATTTTTTCCATTGAGAAGCTCCTGATAGAATTTCCAAAAGACATTCTTTCATTACCGGCTGAGGACAAGCTTAAGATCCTGCGACAAAAACTGAATCGCCCGATACGTGTATGCGGTATGGTAAAAAATGAAGGAGAACCCGGAGGAGGTCCTTTCTGGGTAACCCAGGATGATGGATCTGAATCCCTGCAAATCGTGGAATCGTCGCAGATGGATCTGACAGATGAATCCCAGAAAAAAATAGCAGAAACAGCCACACATTTTAACCCGGTTGATCTGGTGTGCAGTACAAAAGATTTCCGGGGAAATACTTTTAATCTTCATGATTACGTTGATGAATCAACAGGTTTTATCTCCATCAAATCAAGCGGCGACAAAAATCTGAAAGCATTGGAGTTGCCGGGATTATGGAACGGCGCCATGGCCGACTGGATCACGGTTTTCGTGGATGTACCCATCATCACCTTTAACCCGGTAAAAATCATCAATGATCTGCTAAGAAAAGAACATCAATCCTGAATTTATGAAGTACATATCAAGAATCGTTTTATCCGTTTTTTTCCTGATTATTTCATTTTCTCTTTTTTCTGCTGCTGAGGGTTATGATATAAAATTCAGAATAAAGGGGTTAAAGGACACCACTTGCCTGATCGTTAATTATTACGGAAATGGTACATATGTAAAAGATACGCTGAAAGTCGACAAAAATGGGCGGATTTCCTATAAAGCCCCGGCTGACCTTCCAAAGGGAATGTACCTTATTGTGATCACCGAAAACAATTATTTCGAGTTTGTCATCAACAAAGACAGGAAATTTTCGATGGAGACTGAAAAGTCAAAACCCGCTGATCACATGGTCATCTCCGGATCTCCTGAAAACCAGCTTTTTTACGATTATCTGAAATTTAATAAAACTGCCTTTGAGGAATTATTAGCTGCAGAGAAGGAGATAAAAGCAGGACCCAACCGGAATGATTCGGTAAAATTGGTTGGTGAAAAAACAAAGGAGATCAATACCAGGATCATGAAATACAGGCTGGACTTGATGAAAGATCACCCCGATTCCTTTATTTCATTAATGATCAATGTAATGAAAGAGCCGGATATTCCAGGCTATCCTGTATTGCCCAATGGAAAAAAGGATTCACTTTATCCCTACCGGTATGTAAAAGGCCACTTCTGGGATGGAACTGATTTTACCGATGACAGGGTATTGAGAACCCCGGTATTTCATAACAAGCTGAAAAAATATTTTGATGGTATCCTTGTACAGAATCCCGATACCATCATCAAAGAAGGTGATATTTTCATCGAAAAAGCCCGTCCAAACCATGAGATGTTCAAATACCTTGTCTGGTTTATGACCAACCATTATGAGAACAGTGAATACATGGGATTTGAGAAGATCTTCGTTGATGCTGTCAAAAAATATTATATGACAGGACAAGCCGACTGGGTCAATAAAACCGTCCTGGATAATATGATAAAAAAGGCATTGAAACAAGAGACCTTACTGTTGGGAAAGGTGGCTCCCGAAATGGTGATGATGGATACGAATAACCGGCTGATCTCTATGCATGGCATCAATGCAAATATCCTGCTGATCCTTTTCTGGGATCCTGATTGCGGACATTGTGAGCAGGAGATCCCTAAAATAAGGGAGTTTTATGACCAGTACAAATCTCAGTACGGGTTGGAAATATTTGCTGTTTGTTCGGATTCAACCATGGCTAAGATGAAAACAGCCATTAAAAAGAAAGACATGCACTGGATCAATGTCAATGGCCCCCGGACACTTACGGGCAATTATAAGGATCATTACGATATTATTTCCACGCCGGTCATCTATCTGTTAAACAGGAAAAAGGAGATCATCGCAAAACAATTGAAAACAGAGCAGATCTCCTCATTCCTCAAACACTATTCAGCTACGAATCCACAATAAAAGTACGATTGACGATTTAGGAATGTGCATTTAATTGTGGATTTCCTTTCCAATACTCTCTCAGAACCTGTAGTTGAGCCCGATATTCAGATGCCCGTATACATTGTGTGAGGCACTGTAATTGCCGTTGTTATCGACCATTCTCCAGTCGGTGGCATTGATATCAAATAGGCCATATGCGAATGTGATCCCGACATTGATGAAGAGGCTCTTGATCACGTAAATATCTGCACCGAGGTCGAGACGTGCAAAAATATCCATGCTGGCGAACCTTTCCTTAATATCACTCTTGGCGCGGCCTGCAACATAGTTCGTGTCCGTACCATTGAATATGTAAGTATCCGGGAAAGGCTTCCCACCGATTGTATAATCCTGCTTGGCAGACATCAGGAAATTGAACTGGGGACCTACGAGGAGGTAGAACTGTGCAATTTCACCGCCTGCCCTTACCTTCAGAAGGATCGGAACACTCAGGTAATTCAGCTTGATCAGCCTTGAAACAGCGGAATCATGAATATTGTCTTTGTACTTCTGTCCAAGCACGGCATATCCCAATTCAGTTTTTAAACCCACCGTTTTATTGAAATCATACCCGATAGAAAGGTTCATTCCGTAACTCGTATTAAAGGAATAATCCATGGGAGGAATTCCATAAGCCTGCTGGTTCGTAATCCAGGTTGTGCTCGGACCACCGGCAACCCCAACATAAAAATGCTTCTGCGCCATAGCGGGTGCAATGGTTATCAGCAGAATAACTGTGAAGATGTAAAATGTTTTTTTCATAACAGGTCTAAATTAATTTTAATGTTTGTGCAAACATAAGACAATTTCTGAAAACAAAAAAACCAACTGTGAGGTTGGTTTTTATTATGATGGATGGTTATGGGTTACTTTTTAACGGCTTCAATGATCGCCTTAAATGCGTCCGGATGGTTCATTGCAAGGTCTGCAAGGGTTTTCCGGTTAAGGGTAATATTCTTTTCAGCTAATTTACCCATAAATGTTGAATAGGATAAATCGTACTGGCGAACCCCGGCATTGATACGGGTGATCCATAATCCCCTGAAATTCCTTTTCTTTGTTTTCCTGTCGCGGTATGCATAGCCTAATCCTTTTTCAAGGGAATTCTTTGCAACCGTCCAAACATTCTTCCTCCTTCCAAACTGGCCTTTGGTCTGTTTGAGGAGTTTTTTTCTTCGTTGCCTTGAGGCAACTGCATTTACTGATCTTGGCATGGTTTTTCTTTTTTTTTGCGTTAGCGTTCCGTTGCGGAATCTTTAAGCTAAAGGCAAGTTAAACATCTGTTTATTACAACTGAAGCATTTCTCTGACATTCGCTGAATCCGCTTTATCAACAATAGAAAACTTGGTAAGATTACGTTTCCTTTTCTTTGATTTTTTCGTCAGGATGTGGCTTTTAAAAGCATGCTTCCTTTTCAGTTTTCCGGTACCCGTTACGTCGAACCTTTTCTTTGCACCGGACTTTGACTTCATTTTTGGCATCTGGCTATTGTTTATTTATTTAGTGATTAATGAGCCCCATCCATGTTTTCCTTTCCTTTCAGATGGATTACCGGGTGGGGATATCTTTATTTTTTTGGAGTAATTATCATGATCATCCTTTTGCCTTCCAGTCTTGGCATTTGTTCGATTTTTCCATAATCCACGATGGACTGTGCAAATTTCAGAAGGATCAGTTCTCCCTGTTCTTTATAAATGATGGACCTTCCTTTAAAAAATACATCTACCTTAACTTTGGCGCCGTCCTTTAAAAATTTGATGGCGTGGTTCAATTTAAAATTAAAGTCATGGTCATCAGTATTTGGTCCCAATCTTATCTCTTTAACGATCACCCTGGCAGTTTTCGCTTTGATCTCTTTTTGTTTCTTCTTCAGTTCATAAAGGAATTTTTTATAATCCACTACTTTACAAACAGGAGGATTCGCCGTCGGAGAGATCTCTACCAGGTCAAGACCAATATTTTCGGCTATATTAAGTGCCTCTTTTAAATTATAAATCCCCGGAGTGGTAACATTTTCACCAACTACCCGTACCACAGGAGATTTTATCAATTCATTTATTTTGTACGGTTCCTCCTTTTTTACCAAGGGTCTGCGAAAGTTTCGCTGATTATTAAACGGTAATGCTATGGTTTTTCCTCCTTAAACTTTAGAACAATGTTAACTAACAACTTACGACTTATAACTTACGACTTACGACTTACGACTTATGACTTATAACTTACGACTTACGACTCTTCTACTGTATATCTAATTCTTTTTTGATCTCATCATCGATAAACCGGATGAAATCTTCTGTTTTCTGGGGACCAAGATCACCCTGACTATGTTTTCTGACAGAAACAGTTCCTTCGTTTTCTTCCCTTTCGCCAACAACAAGCATGAAGGGAATCTTCATGATTTCAGCATCGCGGATCTTTTTGCCGGCTTTTTCATTTCTGCTGTCAATTTGGGTGCGAATATCGGAATTATTTAGCATATCTAAAACTTTTTCTGCGTAATTCTGATATTTTTCACTGATTGGCAGGATGATAGCCTGATCCGGGGTAAGCCATAACGGAAATTCTCCTGCAGTATGTTCCAATAAAACAGCCACAAACCGTTCCATTGAACCGAAGGGCGCGCGGTGGATCATGACCGGTCTGTGTTTCTGGTTATCATTTCCGATATATTCCAGTTCAAAGCGATCCGGCAGGTTATAATCTACCTGGATGGTACCCAATTGCCACTTTCGTCCCAGTGCATCTTTCACCATAAAATCCATCTTGGGGCCGTAGAATGCAGCTTCTCCCGGGACGATCACTGTTTTAAGTCCTCTCTCTTCTGCAACCTCAAGGATGGCTTTTTCTGCCTTGTCCCAATTCTCATCCGTGCCTATGTATTTTTCCTTGTTATTCTTATCCCGCAGAGATATCTGTGTAGTAAATTCATTGAAATTCAGCGCCTTAAAAATCAGCATCACAATGTCAATAACCCCTTTGAATTCATCTTTCACCTGGTCGGGAGTGCAGAAAATATGGGCATCATCCTGGGTGAATCCCCTGACCCTGGTCAGTCCGTGTAATTCACCGCTTTGTTCATACCTGTAAACGGTGCCAAACTCAGCGATACGCAGTGGAAGATCTTTGTACGACCTGGGTTTTGCTTTATAAACTTCACAATGGTGGGGACAATTCATCGGTTTCAGAAAAAATTCTTCTCCCGGAACCGGGGTTGTAATGGGACGGAAAGAACTTTCCCCGTATTTCTGGTAATGCCCGGATGTTTTGTACAGCTCAACACTTCCGATATGCGGGCAGATCACCTGCTGGTAACCGGCTTTCTTCTGAACCTTCTTTAAAAAGTTTTCCAGGCGTTCCCGTAACATGGCACCTTTTGGCAGCCAGATCGGTAATCCCAACCCAACCTTCTGCGAAAACGTAAACAATTCAAGCTCTTTACCCAATTTCCGGTGATCCCTTTTCTTTGCTTCTTCAAGCAGGGCAAGATAATCAGTGAGTTCTTTCTGTTTCGGGAAGGTGATGCCGTAGATCCGGGTGAGCTGTTTTCGGGTTTCGTCCCCTCTCCAGTAAGCTCCGGCAATGGCAAGCAATTTGACAGCCTTGATCGGGCCGGTGTCCGGAATATGAGGTCCGCGGCAAAGATCCGTGAAATGTCCTGTTTCATAAAAGGTGATCTGGCCGTCTTCAATGTCCTGCAACAATTCCAGTTTATACTCGTCACCCTTTTTTGTAAAATATTCAAGTGCCTCCTTCCTGGCAACTACTTTCCTCAGAAATCCCTGCTTTTCACGCGCCAGTTCAAGCATCCTGTTTTCTATCTTCGGAAAATCTTCTGAAGAGATCGTATAATCAACAAAGTCGATATCATAATAAAACCCGTTCTCAATGTGAGGACCAATCCCAAATTTCACGCCCGGGTAAAGCAATTCGATGGCTTCTGCCATAAGGTGTGCAGAGGAGTGCCAGAAGGCGCCTTTCCCCTCTTCATCGTTCCAGGTAAGAATTTTTATACTTGCATCTGCAGTCATGTGCCGTGTTGCATCCCATATCTCGTCGTTGACTTTAACGGCAAGCACATTACGAGCAAGCCCTTCGCTGATGCTCATGGCCACTTCCATTCCGGTGGCTCCCTCCTGAAACTGCCTGACAGAATTATCCGGTAAGGTTATATTTATCATTACAAACTGCTGAAAATTTAGGGGTGCAAAGGTACGGAATTACAAATTAGGGAACAAAATGTTTTGGAATCTTTTTCTTAAAATTGCATGAGTAAGCTCATGTAATTAAGTATATTTGCAAAAAAACAGTGCAATGATCATTCCCCGAATTATTGAAAATGACCTTAAAAATCTACTGGAACAAGGGTCCGGAACAAATAAAGTGATCATCATTTATGGGGCAAGGCAGGTCGGCAAAACCACGCTGGTAAAACAACTGGCGCAAAACCTTTCCAAAAGGTCAGAATATTTCAATTGCGATTACCTTGATATCCAATCGTTGTTTTCCTGGGAAAATGCCGGGAATTTGTCAAATGTTGTGCGCAACCTCGATGTCGTGATACTGGATGAAGCACAGCGTATCAGGAATATCGGGTTGGTGCTGAAGATTTTACACGATGAATTTCCACACCTCCAGGTAATTGCTACAGGATCATCAAGTTTTGAATTGTCGAATCAGGTAAATGAACCACTGACCGGACGAAAAAGAGTGTACAAACTGTATCCTCTGACTTTTGAGGAACTGAACCGTAATGGGACCTTTGTGGAAAGCAAGCGAAATTTAAACAGGGTATTACGATTCGGATTGTATCCATCGGTGATCCTGAATGATGATAAACAGGCGCAGGAAAACCTGAATGAAATCACATCAAGTTATTTGTTTAAGGATATTCTCGAATTTCAGTATCTTAAAAAGCCCGAAATTCTTCTGGGTTTATTAAAATTGCTCGCATTTCAGGTTTCCAACGAAGTATCGTACACCGAACTTGCCGTCAAATTACAGGTCGATCAAACGGTTGTGCAGCGATATGTGCAATTGCTCGAAGATAATTTTGTAATTTTCAGGCTGCCTGCGTTAAAGAGAAACCTGCGGAATGAGATCGGTAAAAGCCGTAAGATCTATTTTTGGGACCTTGGCATACGCAATGCCATCATTCAGCGGTTACACACATTGGATACAAGGGATGATACAGGCGCTTTGTGGGAAAACTTCTGTATTGCCGAACGGTTGAAATTTCTAAATTACCATCATCTCCAGGTCAGCTCGTATTTCTGGAGAACCTATTCACAAAGAGAGATCGATTACATTGAAGAAGCAGGTGGCAAATACAATGCTTTCGAATTCAAATGGCAACCGGGAAAAAAAACAAGTGTACCTCATGAGTATGCAGCGGGTTATCCGGATTCGGCTTACAAAACTATTACCCCGGATAATTTCGCAGACAGGCTGTTTGTGAAAGCTTATGGGGGTGACAGATGAAGTGGTGTACAAAAAGAAAGAGGTGATAAGCAAAGTACATGAAAGCTGTTTCGTATAATATTGATATTCAGCTATATATAAAACAGAAGGGTAAAATTAGGTTTTTAGAAAACCAAACTATATATTTGTGTCGAAACTGGCATCAAAAGAAGTAGTTTTTTGAGGTGCCCTTTAATCTCTTCATGATCATCGTGAAGTTTTTATGCATTTCCAAATCCAACCAAGTCAAAATCAACTTATTTTCTCATAGTTACACAAATCATGAAACGGTATTAGCCATGAAAACACAAATACTTCGAAAATGCGCAACGACATGTCTTATAATTCTGTTTACGGGTCTGGCAGGGAATTTAACTGCCGAGGGATGGTACAATTCCATCTGGACTTACAGGAACAGCCATGTGATCAATAGTGCCATGAATGCAGGGACTAATTATTCGGTGGAAATTGATGTCAATTTCGGCAGTGGGACCAATTCCGGTGCCAATGTATATTGTAATGGCAACTGCAACGCCAATTTTGGAGATATACGGTTTACTGCATCGGATGGAACCACGCTTTTGAGTTACTGGCTTAAGGGATACACCTCTTCAGCCAATGCGGTTTTCTGGGTAAAGATCGCCGGCGACCTGAGCACTACCAGCCAGACCATCTATATGTATTACGGCAATTCATTGGCAACAACAACCAGTGATCCGAACCAGGCATTTATTTTCTATTCCAACGGGACAACAACGGCAGGATGGACGCTTTCCGGCACTGTCGGCACAGATGGAAATGAGCTGTATGCCAATGAACACGCCACCGGAGGCGCTAATTACATGTGCAGGGACCTTTCCGGTGCATATGGGACAAATACCCTAACCACCTTCAACGTGTTAACCGATAATGGCAACCTGGGTAACTTCTTTTTCCTCTGTAATGCATCAGGAGCAGGGCAGATGTACAGGCTCGATTCGAGGGGTTCCGGAAACTATTCGGGTTTTGCCACGACAACCAGCTGGAATGCTTGGAGCAACCCATCGGGTGGCACCTACTCAACCTATGGCACCTGGTACAGGTTTGGTATTGCCATTACCTCAACGTCATCCGCCACTTTGTACTATGACAACACCACCTCACAGGATCCCTACGCCGGCACCACGCTTGGTACCTATTCAATTACAAACTCAGGAACATGGATAGGGCTTAACGGGGACATGCTTGGTAATGGTTCCCTACAGACCCGGTGGGACAACATCATCACGCGCAGGTATGTCAACCCTGAACCGGCACATTCCACCTGGGGAGTGACTGAGATAATCATTGGCAATAATACCCTTGATTTTGCAAATGGCACTCACGGATCGTTATGTGGATCCGCTGACGAAGATAATGTGCTTGTACTCACTGCTCCGGCAGGTACAGTGTTCGTCTGTGTAAATTTCTCGAGTTTTGGCAACCCTCCCGGCTCCTGCCCTGATTTCACAATCGGCAGTTGCCATGCCTCTACAAGCCAGTCATTCGCAGAGAGTCAAATGCTTGGGGAAAATGAAGTTATTTTTTGGGCAACCACTTCGACTTTCGGGGATCCATGTACGGGATCACCAAAATGGCTGGATATTATTGCTACCTATGCCCAACCGGTCTGTCAGGGAACTCTGCCGGCCACCATCACCGGAAGTTTGCCAACCGGCGGGAATGGAAGTTATACCTACCTGTGGGAAAGCAGCACTACCGGATATTCCGGTGGATTCTCTGCTGCTCCGGGCACCAATTAATACAAAAAATTACATCCCTGCCGTTTTATCACAAACCACCTGGTTCAGAAGAATTGTCACATCAGGAGGATGCACACACATTTCCAAAGTTATTGAGATCCCGGTCTATTCTGTATTCTCACCCGGTAGCATCCAAACCACGGGAGAGACTGTTTGTGGCAACGATGATCCATCGCTAATAGGAAACAGTGTAGCTGCAAGTGGTGGCGATGGTGTGATCGACTACCAGTGGGAAAGCAGCACGGATCCTAGCTTTTCAACAGTAACGGATATTCCCGGAGCAACGGAGGGTTCATTTGATCCTCCATCAGGAGTAACATCCACCACATATTACCGCCGACTGGCCAAAGACGGGAGCTGCCATTATAATTGGGAAGCTTCTGCCGGAACATGGCAGCTGACGGCAACTCCAATTATCTCCAATAATACAGTGGATTTTACACACGGTGCCCACGGTGTGATTTGCGCAACAGCACCCGAATCTACCAACGCCATACTAAATGCTCCTGAGGGAACAGTTTTCTGCATGGTGAATTTTGCAAGTTTCGGCAATCCGACCGGCACCTGTCCAAATTTTACAGTTGGCAGTTGCCATGCTTCAATAAGCCAGAGTGTAGCAGAAGGTTGCCTTTTAGGGAACAATTACACTTTAATAATGGCACTACCAGGCCTTTTTGGGGATCCATGCATCGGAGTCGCAAAAAATTTTTGTGTGGCAGCCACTTACACTGAACCAATTTGCAAGGGGACTCTTCCGGGTACTATCACCGGGAGCACCCCGACCGGTGGATCGGGAAGTTTTACCTATTACTGGGAAAGCAGCATAACCGGCTATTCCGGTAGTTTCTCAGCAGCATCCGGAACGAACTATGCAAAAGATTATACGCCCGGGGCCTTGTCTCAAACCACCTGGTTCAGAAGAACCGTCACCTCGGGGCTGTGCAGTATTGTTTCGCGGGTTATCCAGGTAACAGTTGTGCCGGAATCATTTATCGGCGGGGAGCCGACAGCCACGCCTCCAATCCTCTGTCCAGGGGACACATCTGCACTGAATGCCATTTCAGCCGGGAACGCGATCAACTGGTATACTCAATCTTCCGGCGGTATCCTCCTGGGATCCAGTGCCAGCGGTGAGAATTTCAAAGTCTCGCCCGCCACCACCACTACGTATTATGCGGCGCCCGTAACCCTTACTCCTTACACAGTTCATCAGACATTTAATTTTACCGGGACATCACAGCTGTTTACAGTTCCGACAGGTGTCACCCGAGTATCGATTGATGCATTCGGGGCAGGGGGTATCGACGCCGGAGGACCTCCCGGCAAGGGGGGACGTGCGCGCGGAGTACTGGCCGTTACACCGGGGCAGGAATTGTATATTTATGTGGGCGGCCAGGGAGCAACCCCGTTTAACGGTGGCGGGCTTGGAGTTTCCGGCGCCAACGGCGGAGATGCCAGTGATGTCAGAGTGGGTGGAACTACGCTCGCAAACAGGATCATCGTAGCTGGTGGAGGTGGAGGTGCAGGAAGTGGTGTTTTTAATTATTGGTATTTCTGCACAAACCAAAATGGAAATGGCGGAGGAGGTACACCCGTCGACTCTAACTTTGTCGGGGGTGCCGGAGGAGCAGCCGGGTATTCTAATGGGTGTGGTTTTGACGGAGGGATTACCGGCGGGATCGGCGGGTTAAATACATCCTGGGATTGCGGTGGAGGAGGCGGTGGGGGAATAATCTCCGGAGGAAACGGGGGAAATGGCAACAATTGGGATGATAATTCTCCTATCTCCGGTGGTAACGGAACATTGGGTCAGGGAGGAAATGCGATCGGGATTCACAGCAATGCAGGAGGAGGTGGTGGCGGCTATTTTGGAGGTGGTGGCGCCGCTGCATGTAGCCAGACCGGTCAGGGTGGAGGAGGCTCTTCCTGGACCGGAACACTGACCAGTCCCTTATTGCAAGGTGGTGTGAAGAGCGGAAACGGACAGGTAATCATTTCGTGGAATCAATTCATTGCAAACTGTCCTTCAGCAACCAGATCACCGGTGACCGTCACTGTCCGCCCGGTTTTCACAGCAGGATCTGTTGCAACAACAGGTGAGTCCATTGACCCCGGCGGAGACCCCGGAATTATCGGAAGTATAACCGATGCCAGTGGCGGTGGCGGTGCCATCTCCTACCAATGGCAGAGCAGCATCGATTCAACTTTCACAACTCCTGCTATAATCATCTCGAATACTGCTTCCTATGACCCACCGTCAGGATTGACGGTCACGACATGGTATCGCCGCCAGGCAATGGAGGCTATCTGTAACACAAGCTGGATCTCATCGGCCGGTGTCTGGAAAGTTGCGGTTTTTCAGCATCACCAGATCAGCGGATGGATGAAATACAATAACGATCAGAAGCCCAATATTTCAGGCGTCACACTCTCTCTGAAAGATTCCCAGGGAAATGCCGTCGGGACTCCATCCACAACGGATGCAAACGGGTCGTTCCATTTCACGGGACTTTCCAATGGTATTTATACCATCGCGGTCACAAATAACACCCATTCGCCAGGCAGTATCAATTCTACCGATGCACTGCTTGTTAACAACTGGGTAACAACGGCTTCCTGGATCCAGCATGTCCAATTCCTGGCAGGCGATGTTTATGACAACGGGATACCTGACAACCTCAATTATTTTATCACTTCGAATGATGCATTGCATATCCAGCAATACTTAGTCAATGGCGGAACCCAGTCGTCAAACTATACCTATTTCGACCGTGGCCCCTGGTGCTATTATAAAGCTGACAGCCTTATCGTCGGTGGAAATATGGACCCCCATGCCAGCATTCCTGACATCACTCTCCTTTTGACCGGCAGTGATTTGATCCTGAACCTCTATGCACAGGTTACGGGCGATTTTGACGGAAGTTATGTTCCCGACGGTTCTAAATCAGGAAATAACAACCTGAACCTGGTGTATGAAAGTAAAAGGGAATCCGGGCCGGAAAAAGAATTCGACCTGCCGGTTCATATTGTCAATCCGTCAAAGGTGGACGGTATTTCAATGATCCTGAACTTCCCCGACGACCTTGTAGAGGTAAAGGATGTTACCATAAAGGATAATCAGGGTCAGCTTGACTGGAAAGTCTCTGGCAATGAACTCCGGATCGGCTGGAATTCGCTCATACCGCTTTATCTGGCCGCTTCCTCTGATCTGGTAATCCTCCGGTTGAAAACAACCGCTGCCTTCATAAAGGATGCTTCCATCAGGTTGAGCCTTGTACCAAACCCATTGAATGAACTCGCCGATGATCAATCCAATCCCATTGTCAACGCAGTGTTAAAGGTAGATGTCATAGCTGCATCACCGATAGGAATCGACGAACAAACCGCTGAGAATGAACTCACGATGGAATGCCATCCAAATCCATTCAGCAACTACACCATGATCAATTACACCCTGCCATTTGATGGGAATGTCACCCTGGAAATCCGCAATCTTTTAGGCCTGACACTACAAACCCTGGTGAATGAAATGCAAACAAAAGGAGCTCATTCGCTGAAGTTTGATGCTGCAAGCCTGGTTCCGGGCATATTCACTGCAACAATAACGCTGGAAAACAGTAACGAAAAAGTTTTTCGCACGGTAAAAATTGTACGGAAAAGGTAGTGGGGAAAACTTTCTAACAGGGTGGATTCAACTCGCAAAAGGCAAAAGGTGTCCCGCTTTCCAATCTGAGAAACGATGGTGCAATTGAAAATTTCATCGTTTATACGCCACCAGATTCATGCAGAACGGTTATCTTTATAGAAAAATCATGTAAGGTGACTTCTACTCAACATCATTCATTTAAAAAAATATAGTTCCTACGGGGTTAAGGTAAAAGTTCGCATTCTTAAATGAACCTTTTTTTATACCTTTACATTTTTATTACATGTTGCCTGATTAATCTCGTTTTAAATGAACCTCAAAATTCATTTATTTCTTTTATTTTTAGGTATATTACCTTATTCGAACCCCATATTTTCACAACAGGACAATAACCTAATAAAAAACTATACTACCGAAAACGGCCTTCCAAACAACCATGTCCGGTTCATTGCCCAGGATCATTTCGGATTTTTATGGGTAGCCACATGGGATGGACTGGCTACTTATGATGGAACGGAATTCAGAAAATTTTACCATGTTCCATCAGATTCAACAACCATTCCGTATTTCGAAATCAGTGATCTGAAGATTGACAAAAATAATACGGTATGGGTTTTAGCAAAAAAAATTTGCCGTTATTGCAGGGAAACAGATAAGTTCATCACATTCTCAACAGGCTCCGAACTTCACCACATAAATTCTGAAATAATTTATTCCATCGCAACTGATAAAGATGGAAACCTTTTCGTACTCGGTGAGGCCGGTCTTGAAAAATATGATGCTGAAAAACAACTATTTTTATTGATTAAAGAGATCAATTCTCGCTACCATCCTTTACTGCAAGGAAAAATTTCATTCGATGATCAGAATAATTTATGGATTTTCCGTGAAGAGCTAAAAAAAATTTTCCTGTTGAAAAATGTTTGTCAGATATCCGGAAAGGATACATCCGACATTGTTCTAAACACATATGCTTCACCCTTCCCTGGTATTCACCTCTCCAATTTTGTTTTTACATTCAAAGTAACTCATTCGATTGATAAGAGTGTGTATATTTCATCAAACACAGGATTATACGTTAAAAAGAGCGCTGCAAATGAATTTGAAAAATGTAAAGTGGATAAGCTCAGAACCGTCGATTTTCCTGACGGAGAGACGTTGATATGGTCTGTGCTTGGAAACGGTTTATTCTATTATCATCCGCGATCCCATCATATTACTCATTTCACAACTGACAAAACAACGTTTATCGAAGCTTCTTTTATCGATGACAAACACATTCTATGGTACAGTGGAATGAATAAAAATGAGGAGGGAGCAGGATTGACCAAAATGATTTGCAGCCGGAGTGGTTTTTATTATTATCCTGACAAACAAGAAAATAAGGAAAACAAGCTTGCTGTATTTTCTATATTTAAAGATTCAGAGAAAAATCTTTGGATAGGAACAAAGAATTTCAATTATCTCCTTAAAATTCGTCCTGACGGTAAAATCCTTACAGAAAATGTGTTGGATCAACGATTGCAAAAGTTAGGAGGCCATGCAAGAGCTATCGTGGAAGATAAAGATCATACCCTTTGGGTCGGGTATTTTGATGGGTTGCTAATGAAGTTTGATCATTCACAGGGAAAATTTATTCCCTATTATCCCGGGGTTCTAAAAGGCAATCAATCAGGGAATATCGAATCATTCAAACATTTAAAAATATTGTCTGAAAATAAAATTCTGACTACCGGACACAGTGATATTTGCATTTTCAACCGACATACAAATAAGATCCTTTATTCTTATAACATGAGGGGCAAGGGAGATATCTATTCAGTTTATGAAGATCACGCTCATGATCTATGGTTTGGAGGAAATGGAAAGTTGTTGCATTTCAACAGCACACTTCAATTGATTGAAACCTTAATGGTTGGAAGCGGAGAGTATAATATTGAATATATTTGTGAGGATACACTTAATGCTGTCTGGCTGGCGATGTTAGGAGGTGGTACCTGCAATTTTGACCTTATCACTCACAAGAATACGATATTTACAACTGCCAACGGGCTCTCAAACAATACTACTTACAGCATTTTGAAGGACAGGCAGGGAAACCTTTGGATCAGCACCGATGAAGGAATTTCGATGTTCAACCCCCGGACACAGCAGTTTGTAAACTATGGAGCCAGCGATGGATTATCCATTGAAGAATTTAATGCTGACGCAGCTTATTTATCCGGTGACGGGGAGATGTTTTTTGGCGGCATGGGCGGTGTCGTATCCTTCTATCCGGATTCACTGATCAGGATGGGTCAGCGGAATGATCCGCCCGTGGTTTTGACAAAGGTCAACCTTTTGCTCAATGGGCACAGCCAATATATTCAGTTATATAGCGATTCTTTATTACTCCTGCCAAAGGGAACCAGGAATGTTACACTCCGTTTTTCCTACCTCGATTTTATGAACCCTCAAAAAACGTTGTTCAGGTACAGGCTTAAAGGGGTCGAGGAAGAATGGGAAAACCTGACCTCTGATGAGCGGTCAATTCCTCTGATGGGGCTGAAACCGGGGCATTTTGAATTCCAGTTGGAATCGACAGACCAAAGAGGTGAATGGACAAAAAAAGCGAGTGTTTCCATCATAATACCTCCATTCTATTATCAAACCTTATTCTTCCGGATCATAGCGGAATTTATTGTTTTCATTCTATTGGTTTTATTTGTTGTCATCGAAGTTAGGAATCTACGGCTCAGACAATATCGCAAAGTTGCCCAATTAAAAATCATTACCATGCAGGAACAATTAAACCCTCATTTCATGGCAAATTCCCTTTCAGCCCTGGAATCCTTTATCCATTCAGGCGATGAAATCCTGACGAACCGTTACATAGCTGAAGTTACAGGGTTAATGAGGGATATGATAAATTATTCCGGCAAATCGTATATCCCGCTAAAGCATGAATTAGCCTTGATTGAAAGATACCTGAACATCATGCAGATCAGTAAGGATTTTATGTTTGAGTATGAAATACATACGCATGATCTAAACATTGAGATGTATTCAATAGCTCCCTGCATGGTGCAACCATTCCTTGAAAATGCAATCAGACATGGGGTGGCTTTATTGATCGGCAAGAAGGGTAAGATTGTCGTTGATTTTGAAAAACCAGGAAAGAAGTACATTGTTTGTACAATCAGGGATAACGGAATTGGTTGGAAACGGTCATCTGCCATGAAAATACACCACGAAGAACCATCAGGTATCATTGAAATCATCCGTGAAAGGCTAAAACTCTATAATTCCCTGAATAAAACAAAATTACAGTTGAACATCACGGATGTATTTCCTGACAAGCATGATTCAGGAACATTGGCCCGGATTGAAATACCTATGCTCAAGACACACCTATGAACAGCATAAAAACAATCATTGTTGAAGATGACATTGCAAATCATCGCAGATTGAAACAACTGTTGGAGAAGTATTGCGAAAACATTCAAATAGTGGGGGTCGCTGAAACAAAAGAAGCTGCCATTAAAATGATTGAAGTAAATTCGCCGGACCTGGTTTTTTTAGACATCGAATTACCTGATGGTAATGGGTTTGAAATATTGAATCACTTTATTCCGATATCCTTTAAAATCATTTTTTGTACCGGCCATCAGGAGCACGCTTACCAGGCTATTAAGTTTCATGCCGTTGACTATCTCCTGAAACCGGTCAACATTACTGAACTGATCAATGCCGTTAAATTCGTTCCTCCTATTGAAATGGATGATGGGTACAGAAATAAAATTGAAGGTTTCCGGCGGCAGATCATTGATCCTGATAAAATCACCTTGATCGATTCAGCCGGTTTTAAGGTTCTTGAAACTTCTGAGATCATCAAACTTGAAGCAAATATTAACTATACTGACATCTATCTTGTTGAAAACAGAAAACTCACTTATTGCAAGATATTAAAAGAGTTTGAGGATCTCCTGAAATTCCATAAAAATTTTATCAGGACCCACCGGTCCTTTATTGTTAACCTCGACCATGTAAAGTCTTTTTCACGTCAGGGTATTATCAAACTGACCGGGGAGCAGGTTGCTCATTGCGGCGATTCATACAAAGAAGAGTTCCTCTCTCATTTTATTCAGCCGGGTTAATCACCTTTAATTCTCCTCCATATACTATTTTACCACGTTCATCTAAAAATCTTCCTGATTGGTAGGTTCCCGGGATTTTATGTTTAATTTTCATATATTTTTATAAATCAGATTCTTCTTGATCTGATTCAGGAACATCCAACGTATGCAGGAAAAATATCTGAATCCTGTGAAAATTATTTTACCGGATTCAAATGGATTCACAATTCTTGAAAAGAAGGAGATCATTAAACTGGTAGCAAACGGGAATTGTACGGATATCTATCTGGTGGGTAACCGGAAACTTACCTATTGCATGACGTTAAAAGAATTTGACAAATTGCTTAAACCATATGAATGTTTCTGCAGAATCCACAGGTCATCCATTGTCAACCTTGATCATGTGAAAGCTTTTTCAAACGAGGGGATCATTGAGCTTGCCGAGGAGCAGGTTGCGCATTGCAGCGATTCAATCAAAGAAGAATTCATTTCGTATTTTAAACATCCATGATCTTTGCGATTTGCACTTTGCATTTTTCATTTTGCATTTCAAAGATAAACTCCCGTTCATATAAAAGAATACCTTATTCATCCATTATTCTTACTAATTGATACGGTTTACTGTTTCGTTTTGGCTATTATAGTTAAATTTAAATTCTTGTTGGTGTAAAAAAGAGATTTTTAAGGGATAAAGTATTATTTCATCAATACCTTATCCCTAAGCGGGTTTTATAGATCGCCCATACGAATTTGATAAGTCTGAAGAGAAAACAAAAACTAATCTTGAAATCAATGTCACTTTCAAATCAAAAACAAACTTTATGAAAAAACATTTACTTTTTCTTGCACTGCTGCTGTTTGCAGCGACAAGCACATGGGCACTTACGCCTGTATACGTTAATGGTAGTACAGGCAACAACTCCTACGATGGATCTTCCGCGATAGTGGGTACCTTATTTACTTTTTCTTGCACTGCTGCTGTTTGCAGCGACAAGCACATGGGCACTTACGCCTGTATACGTTAATGGTAGTACAGGCAACAACTCCTACGATGGATCTTCCGCGATAGTGGGTACCTTTCCAATCGGACCAAAACTTACGATTCAGGCGGGAATCGATGCTGCATCTGTTGCAGGAACAGTTAATATCGCTGCAGGAATTTACCAGGAGAGCAAAGGCGGCGGGCGCGATATCGAACTTTTTAAAAGCCTGAGCCTGATAGGTGCAGGCAGCGGACAAACCATTGTACAGTTCAGTAATCTTCAGATTGGTTTTGACATCAGGGGAACCAATGCCAGCATTTGGATTGAAGGGATTACCTTTACGAAAAGGACTGCAAATGCTAATTCCGCGCAATGGGCGGTAAAAGTTGAAGATTATGGTGTTTATAGCAGCTTCAATAGTCTTATATTCAAAGATGTTGAAATTGCATATGCCTCTGCACGAAACCTTTATTTCGGTAATGCAAATTACACTTCCATCTCAGTTGAAAACTGTAACATCCATCATGCTTCCAACCCAACCAGTGCAGTATGGGGATGCAGTTTAAGGGGAACCGTCACCAGCATGACCATAACCGATTCTCATTTTGATTATAATGGCACAGGAGCCAACAATGGTATTGGTTTCGATATCGATAATCCTACGGTTATCAATAGTATTCAGGTGACAGGTGGAACATTTAATTATAACACTTACAAAGGAATTAATCTGGTCAAAACTACCCACGCTTCATTCACCGGCATTTCCGCAAGCAATAATTCTGGTGCTTCTGCTGGAGGCTTTGGTGTATGTTTATGGGAATTTGTTTCGGCATCAAGCGACTTGGTTTTCAATAACTGTGCATTAAATAGCAACAGTACGAATGGAATACTCCTTGGGACAGAAGGTACGTGTAGTATATCGAATTTACAGATTATAGGCGGAACCGTAAACGGAAATGGCAGTAGAGGTATTTATTATTATAATGCTTCCAATTATAGTTCGATTTCAAATGTCACTGTAAATGGTGTTTCTTTCACTGGAAACAGGGAAGCAATAGATATTCAAGGTAAAGTCACATCGGTTATTAATAATGCAAACATTTTAAACAATATCGTAGGATCGGGAACCGCGGGGAATGGTGTTTTGTTGAGTTATCATAATAATTGCACGGTTAGTGGGAATAACGTTTCAGGTCGTACAGCATCTAATGGTATCGCTGTTCTAAATACAACAGGCTTGACTATGAATGGCAATACAGCCGAAAACAATTTTGCCTCCGGTATTGTCATGGTTAATTGCACTACTGCAAATCTGCAAGGAAATACCCTACGATATAATACCGGTAATCCTGCTAATCCGGGAGGACTCACTATTAGGGAAAACTGCAACGGGGTTAATGCAACCAATAATGTGATAGAAGGCAATACTATAGGCTTATGGGTAAGCGCAACGAATGTCAGTGGAGTTGCTGCAACAGGAAATTCATTCGCTGGAAATAGCACGTATGGGTTACAAAATAATTCTGTCAATCTGGTAACTGCCACCTGCAACTGGTGGGGATCAACGATACCAGCCACTATAGCATCAAAAATTGTTGGACCCGTAACCTATATTCCTTACAACATTTCTGATGGTGGCGCATGCACAGGTATTCCCCCGGTACTGGTTAAACGGTCGGGCGTTATTATCTCAGGTTATACTACCATTCAGGCTGCTATTAGTGCAACTACAACATTAAATAGCGATGAAATTACTGTGGCTGCCGGAACATATGCCGGAAATATTAATGTAAATAAATCGCTGACTATTATCGGTGATCCGGGCGATGCTCTTCCCGGCCCCGGTGTAAATGCACCTGTTATTGATGGTGGATCTGCCCCTGGTGATGCTTTCTTATTAGCCAACGGTGTTACAAACGTGACTATTAAAGGATTCGAAATGCGGAATTTCACCTCACCTGAGTTGGACGGTATCGGCAATGGTATTTCTGCATGGGTGGGTAGTACATCAAATATCACCATTCAGGATAACTATTTCCATCATCTGGGATACAATGGTGTATTAGTTGGAAATGATTACAGCAGTAACCCGGCTAATTGGGGAGATCATACCAATTGGTTGATAAAGAACAACATCATCAATAATTTTGGATACATCGGATTTGAACTAACGAACACTTCAACGTCAAGCATTGAGGGTAATGAAATTCATATGAGTACACCCTATATTGGCGCAATTTTCAGCAGCGCCAGACGCTCTGAAACCGCATTAACCATCAAAAATAATCAAATTGATGGCACTCCCTCTACCGGATATCCTGTTATTTATATCTATGCTTATGACCTTGATATGCCAAATCCGAATCTGAATAATGTACTGATCGAGGGCAACGTCATCGCATCTGTAGGAACACCATTCCAAATCTATATTCGCAACATCGGTACCGGAACGATCACGGGTGTTCAGGCACACTCCAACAATCTTACTGCTTTCAAGAACCTAACATCTGTACAGATTAATGCCACCAGCAACTACTGGGGCGGATGTCCGAAACCTAAAATATCGGGCTCTGCTACCTACTACCCATACTACACCACCTGCACCGGCACTGCCGGCAGCCTGGTTTTAGGCGGTTTAATAAACAATATTGTTGCCAGCGCTTCAGCAAGCCCGGTTTGTGCTGGTTCATCAACAACCATTTATGCCACCGGCGGTTCTGATTATGTTTGGGACAATGGTTTAGGTTCAGGTGCAACCAAAGTGGTAACCCCTACTGTAAATCCCACCACCTATAGTGTGACAGCCACGGATGCCTACGGATGTACTGGCGCTTTTGCCTCGGTAAGTGTAGCGATTACTCCAGCCCCTACAGTAATCATTACTCCATCATCAGGTAATACTCTGCTTACCGCAAGCGGAGCCACTACTTATTTATGGAGTACAGGCGCCACAACGGCTGCAATAACTGTCAGCCCATCGGTTTTTGCTACCTACACTGTAACCGGAACCACCGGTACCTGCACAGGTACGGCCTCTTATACGGTAGCTGTTGCCAATGCCGGAAGCAACCAGTATATCTGTTACGGCAGCTCTGCCAATCTTAATGCTACCTTGACCGGCGCAACTGCAACCGCATATGCATGGACTCCTGTTACTGGACTTTCAAATCCTGCAATTCAGAACCCGGTAGCCAGCCCGACTGTTACCACCACATATACTGTAAGCATAACTGCGACAAATGGACCATATTCA
>JAPLDH010000041.1 GCA_026391355.1 Bacteroidota bacterium
AGCCTTTGTTTATGATTGCTTTTAATTCTTCCACTTCGCCTTTGGTTAATTTTACTGTGTATCGTATCATGTTTGTATATTTTTTGCAAATATACAAATTTTATTTTAATCCGTCATATTATATTTAACTTAACACTAGTTGTTATTTTATTGAATTTCATTTATTTAATCTTGTTCATCCTGTGATATGGCATAAGCGATTTTTAATTTTAATTCTTCTGAATAATCTGCTTCGTTCAGAATTGATGCGATTATTTCGAGCAGAAGTTCTTTATCAATGTTGCTTGCAGCAACGTGATAGCTGATTATTTCCATTCTATACAGGAATTCCTTAGCTGCATTGATATATCCGTTTTTCAAAAGGAAAATGCTTCCAAGCGTAATGGCAATTCTTTTATTCCCATCCTGAAAACAATGGCTTTTATTGGCAACAAAAAACAAATGAGTTAATTTATCTTCAAAAGTGGGGTAATAATCATCGTTCTGAATATGATCGAGAGCAGCATTTAGTGAATTAAGGTTGAGTATACCAACAGTACCGCCACCGCTCACCTCAATTGTTTTTATGTGCAAGGAAACAACCTCGTTAATATCGTTGATGTAAACTATTGGCATTATTCACTATCTTTAAGTCGTTTGAAAACATCCTTGGCTTCCTTCAATTGCTTTTCAAAGTCAATACTTTGGTCGCCTATGAATTTGTCGAAATCGGCCGGGTTAACTGAAGTAATATATTCTTTAAGTTTGTGATGAAAAGCATCTCTGAAAAAATTATCACGTGAAGCCATTTTTATACGAGCATCTTCAATATGTGGCAACTGTGCGGGGTGGTCTGTAAAGTCTTTGATTATCCGGTCAACTTCAAAAGAATATAATTTACGGTTTAATTCATTGGATTTCTTTTCAATTTCAAATGCAATTCCGGCTTCAAAAGATGCAATGAGTTTTAAAACCTCGGCATACATGGTATCTCTTGCATTTTCGTTATCGGCAAGTTTCAGAATCTGTTTGTATTCGTTAGCATTCTCACGGAAAATAGACAGATATATTTTATCGGTATAAAGGGAGTATTTATAATTACCGAGGTCAACATAAATATTCATGGCATGGGTAAATTTTTTTCTGTATTTGTGTTCTCTGATTGCATTAATTAAATAGTCCTCATCTCTGCGATTTATATATTTTGTGCCTCCGCCTGTTTTTTCATTAATGGTATGAATTACTATGTCGAGTATTTTGCTTCTTAAATGACGGGCTTTTTCACTTTCGACAAGTAACATGGATAAATTTAATAATGCCCTGAAATTGAACAAACCAAGCTGACGGGTTTTGTTCGCCTTATCAATGAGGTGAGCAAAATGTAATTTAAAGTCTTTCAGTTGTTTGCCCTTGGTTAAAATGTAACCGTTGTGCTTTAATTCAGCTTCGTACTTTGTCAGATACCTGTCAATTGTAGAAATGTCAATTTCAAAGAAATTGGCGACCATTTCCTTCGTAAAACGGTATTCACCTTCAAATATCATTCCGGGCAATCCTATGTATTCCTGAATTTGGGTTAATGCATAGTGATTGTTCAGTATATTTTGCCTGTCTATATTTGAGTTTGTAAGGTCTTTCATATTGTTTAAATCTTGTTTGCCTCATCAATGATGTGAGGAAATTGCAAATTATTATCTATTAGCAAAATATGCCGTCTTAAAAATTGTACAGGATGAATTTCCGGTTCCAGTTCGTTTGACATATTTTAATTTTTGCATAAAATATCTTCTCTGAACTACGAATATCCCGGATACGTTCAAATAGTTCTTCAAAGTATTGATTGGTAATTCCTGTTTCTTTTAAACGTTCGTCGTTGAGCAAAAAACCTTTAACGAGGTATTCTCTTAGCTGATTTGTAGCCCAGATACGGAACTGGGTACCTCTGTGTGATTTTACTCTGTAACCTACAGATATAATTACATCAAGATTATAAATTAGCACTGTGCGTTGAACCTTACGTGAACCTTCGGTTTGAACTGTCAAGTAATCCTTGACAGTTCCAGGCTCCTGTAATTCACCTTCTTCATAAATATTATTAATATGAAGGCTTATATTTTGTTTAGTTGTTTGGAAAAGTTCGACCATTTGAGCCTGGGTTAACCAAACAGTATCTTCTTCCAAACGGACTTCGATTTTGGATTTACCATCCCCCGTGGAATAAAGGAGAATTTCAGAAGCAGATTTATTTTTCAATTTCTGATATTATTCAATTTTCAGGCGAATCTCTTCTCCTTTTATTTGTATCTCCGGAACACCAGTGTCGCATTGTGTCCACCAAAACCAAAAGAATTTGAAAGGGCAGTGGTTATATCCTTTTTTCTGGAAACATTCGGAATATAATCGAGGTCAAGATCAGGATCTGGCTGATCGAGATTGATGGTGGGAGGGAGGATCCCGTTGCAGATGCTCTGGATAGTAATGATCGCCTCGATAGCGCCGGCCGCGCCGATCGTATGGCCGATCATTGATTTTGATGAGGAAATTGGGATTTGGTAAGCTCTTTCGCCAAAAACCCGTTTGATGGCTAGGGTCTCGTATCGGTCGTTCAGTTCGGTCGAGGTGCCGTGAGCATTGATATAATCCACGTCGTTTGTAGTAATACCGGCGCTTTTCATAGCTTTTTCCATAGTAAATGCCATTCCTTCACCGTCCTTCATCGGGGCCATGATGTTATAGCCTTCACTGGAGAAGGCATACCCGGGAATTTCCGCGAAGATCGTTGCACCCCTATGGATGGCGGATTCTTCCGACTCCAGGATCAGCATCCCTGCGCCCTCACCGATAACAAAGCCGTCCCTCTCCCTGGAGAAAGGTTTGCTGGCTTTTTCGGGTGGTTCATTTTGCACGGAAAGTGCATATAAGGCATTGAACCCGGCAATCTCCTCCCTGTTAATGATCGAATCGGCTCCTCCCACGATCATTAGGTCAGCCTGGCCAGACCTGATTGCATCGTACGCCAGCCCGATCGCATATGCAGATGAAGCACATGCGGTATTCACCACGAAATTGGCTCCTGAAAGCTGATATTCCAATGAGATCCATGCAGACATCGAATTGGTCATGCTCTTAAAGATGGTGTTTTGGGTCGTGGTATCCTTTTCAGATGTGGAATTGCCTGTATTAACAACGCCAAGGATCACCCCACACCGGGACCTGTCAAGGAGATCAAAATTGATTCCGCTCTGTTCAATGGCTACCTTCGCACATGTCAATCCCATCCTGGTAACCCGGGTCATCTGGCTGCCTGCCCTCTTTTTGATATACTGGCGCGACAAACCTTCAAAATCAACCGAAACCTCAGCAGCTATTTGCGTGACGCTATCGGAAGGATTAAATAAGGTGATCCGTCTCACACCACTCTTCCCAGCGGTAAGATTCAACCAATTGCTTGGTAAATCCAACCCCAGGGAAGAGATCATATTCATTCCCGTGATGACAACTTTTCCAGGCATTACCGGTTGGTTCCTGAATTAATATGGAAAAGGATGCTATTTCTTCTTTAAAGAATCTGCCCAATCACACACAGCTTTAATCTGCTCTGCAGTAGGGACTGCATCCGGGTGACTGGCTTTGAAACCTTTCGGGGGCATTGAACCTTTTGTCAATTGTTTGCAAACAGAAGCGGCTTTATCTGCTTGCTTCTCGGGAGAGTATGTCTCCCAATTGGAGAAATTCAGATGTGCCAGCGCCATGCCTTTCCCTCCCTGCATATGACAAGGGGCACATGAATTCTGCACAATTTTGTTGATGTTGTCAGGAATTTTATTGGTTTGTTCCTTAACAGTTTTATTTTGTCCCTTTGATTGAGAAGGAATGACAACCATAACCACCGCCATTGATAAGATTATCAACAGAGTAAAAATAAAAGTCAACTTTTTCATAATCTTCTGCTTTTTAGTTAAAAAAAAATCTCATTAAAACATGACAAATATACGCATTATCTGATAGATCGTTGTTAACCCGGATTGACTTTATATTGTCAGCGGACCTTTGTCCGTCCCGAAATATTCCCGGATGGATTCATTCAGGTCATACAGGTTAAGTTTCGATTGTATGGCAAATCTTTTTACTGAAGAAATGTATGAGAATTTTAACCTTTTTACTACCTTCTCAAAGATTGCCTTATTGGAAAGGTTATCACGAAATGGCAGGATGGTTTCACTGGGTTCTTTTGGATATTGATAAAATCCGTTTAAGGATTTCTGACCCAATCTGTTTTCTGCAACCATCTTATCTAATTCGTTGAGCAAAGGCTCATAATAATCTTTATGGGGATAATCCCGGATATAATTTCTGACAGAAACTGCCATGATATCGGTTCCAACGCTGTCGATAAATTCAAAAACACCCGAAGGGAAGAAATTTTCCTTCACAATGGCATCCATCAGGGATATGGATAATTTCTCCTCTCTCACAATCAGAAAGGCTTCATTCTGAAAGTCAAGGAATATCCGGTTCAGGATAAAACTGTCTTTTTCTTTTAACAGGAGAAATTTCCGGTTAATGCTGTTGAGAAAATCTTTAACAATCCTCGTTGTTTCTTTCGATGTATCTTGAGTGATAACAAATTCAACAATGTTTTTTAATGGTATGGGGTAGAAAAAATGAAGACCGGTGAAGTTTCCTTTTCTCTGACCAGAGGGTACAAGCAGTGAAGGATTGATAGAGGAGGAATTTGACGCCAGTATCGCATCAGGGCGAACAATCGTGTCGATCTTAATAAAAAGTGCTCGTTTCATTTCCATGTTTTCCGGAATTGCTTCGATTACCAGATCACATTTAACAATGGAAGTCAGGTCATCAGAAATGATCACATTTTCACGAAGAAACAACAGCCGGCTCTCTGACAACAGACCATTTTCGAAACCACGTTTTATCTTTTTCTGAAAGCCTTTCTGCGTTTTTTCAATATCAGCAGTTTCGCTCCCAATCCAAACCAAACGGAATCCAAAATCAAGTAAATAATAAAACAGGCCGGTGCCCATTTTACCTTCACCGATGATCCCGATTGTCTCGATTTTTTTGTTCATTGTTGATAAGGTATTAGGCAATAGGAATTAGAATCAAACCTTCCAGGTTTTTGTTCATAAACTCATTTACTGTGAGATAAAATTGAAAAAACTTATCAAATTAAACCTGGAAGGTTTTTTCAACTTCGATATTCATACTTCGTTGTTCAATATTCAATATTCTTTTTGAATCTCTTCCCATGATCCCCGATCCTGATCCATCACCATCTTCCTGTATTTCTCCATATTTTTCTGATGGTCTTTGATATGCCGGTTATACCCAAGCATAGAGATCAGGAATCCTAGTCCCTTATCAATGGCGATCTTCTTTTTTCTTATCAGGTGATAGATAAAGAAAAACAAAGCTCTTTTCTCTTTATCCCGTGTCAGGATGAATTCCTTAAAAGTAATCCAGGAAAGCCGGGCTTTCATGAATACGGAAATCTTACCCCCTTTCCTTATAAATGCTCCATCTCTGAAAAGATTCTCAGCCTTAATACGGATATTTCTGAAATCATACAACCTTGCTATGGTTTCCATATATTTATCAAAGATCTCCGTTTGCGACATCTTCATATAATGGATTGTAGGGAAGTGACCCACACCAAGGTCGGTATCACAATCGAATAACCTTCCCTGGGCGTTCAGCTTTTTGTAAAGTTCTGTCCCCGGCGGCGCGGCAAGGATGTGAAGATTGACATTCGGGAGATTCATCTTCATACTAAAATCAAAGATATCATCAAATGCCTGCAACGTGTCGTGATCGAATCCTGCAACAAAAGAAGCATTGATATGAATACCTGCTGAATGAATTTTTTGTATCGCGGGTTCAAAAATGGTGGCTGCCTGGTTATGAAGCTTATTGCTGTCATCCAGGTTCTCCGGATTCAGCGATTCAAACCCAATGAGAATATTAAAACACCCTGCTTCAGCCATCAGGTGCAATAATTCTTCATCTTTGGCAACATCCAGACTGGCCATGCACCCCCATGAGATACCGAAGGGTTTGATGGCTTTCATCAGCTCTTTAGCATACTTTTTATTGATTGTCAGGTTATCGTCAACAAAAAAGAAATATTTTGTCGGAGATGCCTTGATCTCATCGATAACATTGTCGATATCACGATAACGCATCTTTCTTCCAAAGATCTTTGATACCAGACAAAAATCGCAGTTAAAAGGACAACCGCGGGAAACCTGCAACCCGACCTGGAAAATACTTTTCATGTTCACCAGGTCCCACCGGGGAGGTTTCTGCCGTTTAAAATCAGGAGGAACATCGGTTTTATAGACTGATTGTAATTGGCCCCTTTCAAAATCCTCAAGACAACGCTCCCACAATCCCTCAGCTTCACCTACCACTATTGTATCTGCATGCAGAAGGGCTTCGTCAGGCATGAAAGAAGCATAGGGTCCGCCAAATATTACCTTGCTTCCCAGAGAACGAAAATGATCCCCGAGTTCATATGCTCTTTTGATGGTGGCAGCAAGTGTTGTAATGCCAACTATATCGGGTATTTCATGCTTCGGTACTGATTCTGTCTCCTCATCGATGATATGGATATCATAATGATCTGGAGTTAGTGCGGCGATGGTCGGCAAAGCCAATGGTATCATAAACCTCTTCTTACCAAATATCTTTGCCAGCTCACTATGAGCAGGGTAATTGATATACTTCTGCCTGGGACTGATCAGGAAGAGACGATATTCTTTATTTACCATTTACCATTGACCAATTACCAATGTATTGACCATTTACTATTTACCATTAATTTTGACTTACAACTTACGACTTACAACTTACGACTTTTCCTAATGACCACAATATTTCATCAAATACCCGGCTTGCATGAATTTGCTGACTTCCGTAACAAAGCTCAGGATAAGATCCCCATCTTTCAGGGATTCTTCATGCCTGATTTTATCAAGGCACAACAAGGCCATGGGTGGACCTATATAACCCATCGTCGACATCTTGGTGTAAAGCGTTTCCCTTTTGATCCCTAATGTTTCACATTCATCCATTACGAGTTCAGTAATGTGTTTTGAGGGAAAATTTACCTGGAAAAACCTTAGCTTTTCAAGCTCCATATGGTATTTCGCGATCATTCGTTTCAACCCTTTCAGGAAAACAGATCCATCGGGTTCATGGAAGTTGACCCTGAGCTCTTCCTGGAACATCTGGGCCAGGTGATGATATCCTTTCTCAAACTCTTCTTTGGGGTTCATCCAGTAAGCCGGTCGTTTGTTTCCCATTGCAGAGGGCTTTTTCCCGCCAATGGATTCCATGTAAACGTGCTCAACAAATAAACCTGCACTCCTCGTGTCACAACCCTGAAGGACCAATGCAGCCGCGCCATCACTCAGAAAATACCGCAGGAAAAGCTCCTCCTTACGCACCAGTGGCTGATTGTAATATTCTGCCACCAGTTCCGATGATGACATGCTGGAAGAGATGACCAAAGCATTCCGGTAGCGGCCATTCCTGATAAAATCATGGGCAATTAACAGGGCTTTGTATGCGGATGTACAATTTGCGTGAACGGAGATCTCTCCACATTGTTCGATTCCCAGTTTTTCCTGTATTCTGACAGATGCCGTGGGCATCTGATCCTGATGGGCGCTGCCGTAAACGATCAGGTCGATGTCACCGGGCTCCAGTTCTGCATCCCGGATGGCGCGAGTTGCTGCCTTTACCGCAAGGGTCACATTGTCTTCTGTAAATTGACGGGTTTCAGGATCAATGGCAAAGTGATAGTATTCAACATCAAGCATTTCCTTCATCAGCGAACGGATGCGTTTCTGCCAATTCCTGATCTTTATGGGAGCATTTTCCAGTTCCCCAAGATAGTAATCGACCTCATCGGCTGAAATTGCCTTGCCGGGAAGAAAATTTCCTGTTCCTGAAAGTTTTACGTGAATATCCTTTTGTTCAGAATGATCCATTTTGATCTCATCCAAAAATTCTGTCTATATAAAGCATTACTTTTTCTTTCCTGTAGGAATCCGGAATTTTACGGGCAAAGTCAATAGACATATCAACAACATGCCTCCTTGGCAATATCCTGTCAACCAGTTTCAGGGTCAGTGCGTCTTCTGCTGAAAATGTATTTCCTCTTAAAACAAGCTCCATGGCTTTTCCTGTTCCAAGGATTTTCACGGCTTGTGCGGTTCCCCCGATACCCGGTATCAGGTTATAGGTGCTTTCAGGTAAGGCAAAAATCGCATCTTCACCACAAAACCTGAAATGACTGAATAAAGCCAGTTCCATGCCTGAACCCAAACATGCCCCCCGGATTGCAGCAATGACAGGAATTTCAAGATTACCTATCGATAAAAATGTTTTATTATTATGCGCAAGGAATGAGTTGACAGAAACATGCCCTCCTTCTGCACTTTGTTGAGATTCCTCTTTTACAATGGAGAGCAATCCGTCAAGATCAGCGCCTGCAGAAAAATGCCTTCCTTTCCCACTGATCACCAGCGCTTTTAATCCTTTGTCCCCGCTGATCAGATCAATCGCTTCTCCCAGTTCAGCAAAAAACTCAACCGTCATTTTATTGGAAGGAGGCTGATCCAACACAAGATGACCGATCTGATCAATCTGTTCGTAAGAGATGGTACGGTACTTTAGCATCTGTTTGATCATTCCTCGTTGTTGAATCTGCGCTCTGCTTCCTCCACTGCCAATTCACAAAACATCTTCGTCTCTTCCCTCACTGCATCATCAAAGGAGAGGGTCCGGCTATTCCTGAGTGCCTGCATAACATAATGGATCACTTTCATTGACCGGTCGTCAGTCATTTTATGCAATAATTTAACAGCATACTCCATGGGATCCTCATCCTGGATGATGTGATCAACAATCCCACAAGTCAATGCCTCCATTGCATTTATCAGATCCCCTTGCAAAACAAACTGCATGGTTTCCATATTGGAGGTCTGCCGGGCAAGTTTTACGATACCTCCCAGACCTGGAATCAGCCCTTGGTTGGATTCGGGAAAAGCGAACAAAGACTTTGCGTCACAAACCCTTATGTGGCAAGCCAGTGCAATCTCCAGCCCGGCCCCGAAACAACAGCCCCTCACCGCAGCAATAACCGGGACATTAAGATTCTCAATAAAGTGAAGCAATTCATTTCCTTTGTCCATCCTCGAAAGCAGGGTTTTCCTCTCTTTTGTCATCTCAAATAACGATGCCAGGTCAGCGCCTCCTGAAAAATGCCGTCCGATCCCATGGATAACCATCCCTTTGATCAGATTTTTCTCAATGAGTGTTTGTAAAAGAGTCACCGGAATGAATTCAGGTTCCTCCAGATAATTTTCGGGAGGATTATTCAATGTAAGAATACCAATCGAATCAATCGTTTCCCACTTTACATATTTGGTTATTTCTGCCATGCTTATGCGTTAGTTCAGATTAAATACATTCATCTACGACACATATCTTCCTCTGAACTTCAGAAAAATGAGATCATCTCCTGAAATCAGACTTGTAACATCCCACTCATTTTCATCCTTTCCGGTATATATCAATGAAATATTCAACACATGATGGATCCTGGGGTCAATCATGTGTAAAAATTTAATATTATCTGAACAGGTCAATGTCACTTGTTTCCCGATAATTCCGGAAAAAAGTTCCCCTATGATCTGGATCTGGCAAACACCCGGCACGACAGGGTTTCCAGGGAAATGACCCTTGTAAATAGGATGTTGTTTGTCCAGTTCAATGGTACACTTGTATTGTTTTCCACCTTTGTTTTCACCGGTTACAGGTCCGGTATCATCAGTGGAAAGAATAGTATAAAATTTGTTTATCAGCACATTATGTGAATGAAGGGGATAATTTCACCGGGAGTAAAATTAATAAAAAAAGGAAAGCATATCACATCTATCAGGTTTAGTCGCTGAGCAGCAACAAGTTAATATGAAGTTTCTGGGTTGGATTGTAAATACTGATCTGGTTTGGCAGGCCTTCCCGGGTATGGGTGACGGAGAGGAGAGTTTTGGATAAAATGCTCCGGTGCGTGGTGATTCCGGTTATCTTTTTTGTTTTTGTATCAACAATAAAAATAAAGGTTCCATGCCCGTTCCTCACCAGGTATTTCTCCGTCTCCGGGATCTTTGATCTCAGAATACTGACCTTTTTTATATTGTGGTTCTGAAACAGGATCATCCTGAAATCCTTTTCCAGAAGGGTTAATAATGCCCGTTTATTCATCGATGGAAAGATGCTGTGAACAATAAACCGGTCATCAGTAAATTCAAGATCAAAGAACTGCATTCCCATCTCATTCGTGAAGACCATTCTGACAGAACTGGTGGTGGTCTGTTTTACGATTAATAAACCCGTGAGATGATATTTCGAGATATCAAATGTCATCTTGAATAAACCCTTACCGAAATCAGGCGGAAATAGCGGTAGCCAGAATTGGGAATAGGATTCCGCAGGAATGTCAGCATGCTGTTGAGCCTGACATTCATGGGTTCTGCAACATACTATAAACAAAAGACTAATTAAAACTGAATTTTTCATCCGGTATCGGGTCGTTCACCTTTTTATCTGTAAAATCGATCATCGTGTAGTCGCCCGAAGATTCATGCATCTCCAGCCTGGTTACAGTGTAATCCGACTTACTGAAGTAAATCCATATCTCTTTCAGTAATTCCTTTAAACCAGGCATCAGGGGAAATACTTTTACGAGAAAATTTGTATTGTTCTCAAAATATTGGGACTTGAAATTTTTCTCATCGGCCAGGAGCGTTCCCTGCACACACCCGATCATGATCCGGTTGATCTCGCCAAACATTTTATTCGAGTTTACATCGAGTGTGGCTTTTTTACTTTCATCCTGTATTAATATTTTATCATTTCTGAAAATGATGAGATAAGAGAAGGGTTGCAGATATTCCCACCGAAGATTCTTTTCTTTCTTAAAATAAAAATGGCCTTTGGATATGATCTTCTCTGACAGAACACTCAGGTTTTTCTCCTGGATAAAATTACTTGAGATGGTGGTGATCTTTTTGGATTCGACCGACAACTTCAGTTTGAATGAAGAGGGATCCTTAACATCGGAAAATTTTGTCTGACCGGAAAGAATAAGTGGTACATTGATCATGAGGATCATGATTATCCCGTGTATCTGCCGGCAAATGATCGTAACGCTATTCCGGTTGTTTTTCGTGTCATGCATAGGGTTGAATATTCAGTAATTCATCGGGCCTTACTACACTAAAACCATTATTATCAAGGTGCTGCAGCAGTTTTATCAAAACTCCGGCGCTTTGGGCACAGGAGTCATGAAGAAGCAAAATGTCACCGGGTCTGAGCTTTCTGATCAGCCGGTTCAGGATCTTTTCTTCGTTTTTTGAAGAGGTATCCCAGGCCCTGTTACTGAACCCGATTATACGGTAGTCAGATGAACGTATGGCTTTTTTAACCATGGGATTGATTACGCCATAAGGGGGACGAAACAACAGTGGTCTCTTACCGGTTATCTTCATTATGTCCTGATCTGACTTAGCCAGCTCGTATTTCATCTTCCTGGGTGAAAAGAAGTCAAACCAGTTGGAATGTGTGTAGCTGTGATTCCCTATAAGATGCCCTTCCGCATCCATCCTCTTTATGATCTCTTCATTGTTTTTAATCTTTCTGCCAATGATAAAAAAGGCAACCTGTGCCTTGTTGTGAAGAATATCGAGGATCAATGGTGTAATTTCAGGATGCGGGCCGTCGTCAAAAGTAATGGCGATTTTCTTCTCGGTTGTTTCAGCATTGCACAACACTTTCATATGAAACCCGCTCCGGATAAAAAAGGAAAACACGACAGAAATGGTCAGGTAAACCAGGATCAGCAGGAGATAAAATACAAAGTTTACCGGGTAAATAAAAATTGAAACCATGTTCAGCAGGAACAGGATGATAAAAAAGGATATGGTAGCCGACCTGAAAGTGAACATCTATACCTTACTGATAAGCATTAGGGAATGATCGATATTACGGTAATGGTTATAGACCAGGATATTTTTAACAGGTTTTTGAGAGCTCCCTTGTGAAGAAACCACTTCTGGAATGTGCTGCTCCTTCATGATCCTGCAGCTTAGCCAGAGTGCAAAGGCGGTTGCAGTAAGATATTCGCCGCAAAGATGTTTAAAAAAGCCTTTTTGTATGTTTTTTAATAATCCGGATGAAAGGTCATGATAAGGTTTATCCTGAACCGGATCACCATTTAATCCAAGAATTACCAGGTCCAGTTCCTTGATAGGTGTACCGGCCTGCTGAAGGAATGACGTTATCCGTGCTTCGATCTCTCCGTTATCCTGTGGTTTATAAAAAGTATCCAAACCATGCAGCCACGCATAACTGTGAATATTTTTTTCCTGTGATAACAGGAAGAATGCCGCACCTTCACCTGCAATGCTGCCACGGGTGGTATCAGAAAAAAGATCAAGGTTATTGACAGGTTTTCTTTTCCAGTGTCCCAATCTTTCCATGATGGTAAAAGAATTGGCGGTCAGTTCATCCATTCCTCCCACCAGAACATTCCGGGAATCACCCAACTTCAACCGGATCATAGCGTCTGTCAGGGCGCTTTCGAAGGAGATCCCCCTGTTTACATAGGTGAAATTGTAGTTGTGACATTTCAACAGCAGTGCAATCTGCGCACCGACTGTATTATGGGTTGATTGGATGAATGGGGTAGGAGTGAGGAATTCTTCGTTGTTGCGGATCATGTTGGAAAGAAATTTTTCGGTATCCTCAATGCATCCCAGACCTGTCCCTGTAATGATGGCATCCGGCATTTCAACGGCGGCATCCTGCAGGCATATCTTTGAAGCAGCGATCCCCATTTTGATGATCCGGCTCATCCTTCTTACAAGGTCGCCGCTGATATACTCCTTGTAATTCGGATCGGCACACCTGAGCTGTTTCGTTTCGAGGTTTGTCAACTCATTCAGGAAGTGACCGTTGTCAAAGGTTTTCTGTGGTGAAATGTTTCCCAGGCCATTTATGTATATATTCTTCATCTTATCCTGCAAATGATTTAATAAACTCACCCCCTGACCCCCTCTCTTTGAAGGAATGAGAGGGGGAAGTTGAAGGTTTGTTTTGTTGAAGGTTTGTTTTGAGGCTGCACCCCTTCTCTTTTTTTTAAAGAGAAGGGGATGGGGGATGAGTTTATTGCCATAATAATTATCATTGTCCCGAAAATATCAGGGTTGAGTTATTTCCTCCGAACCCGAATGAGTTTGATAAAACATGCTTAACTTTTTCATTTCTTCTTAGTTTCCTGACCGGCTGAATTTTCAACTCTTTCATGGGTGCAGAAAAATTCAGGTTCGGATAGATCAATCCATGTTGGATCGCAAGAACCGAAAACACGGCTTCAACCCCACCTGCAGCGCCCAGCGTATGTCCTGTAAAGGATTTGGTTGAACTGAACAGGGGAACATGGTCGAAAACCCGTTCCAGGGCTATCCCTTCAGAGAGGTCATTGTTTTGGGTGCCGGTTCCATGCACATTGATATAATCGATCTGATCGGGGTTAAGTTTACTCATGGCAATTGCACCATTCATGGCCAGCCATGCGCCCGTTCCGTCAGGAGAAGAAGCCGTTTGGTGAAAGGCATCATTTGCGTTGGCATATCCGGTCAGCTCACAAAGAACAGGTTTATTCTCCCCTTTTACAATATCTTCTGATTCAAGGACGAGGAAGGCAGCGCCCTCTCCAAGCGTAAGTCCATTACGGTTTTCATCGAAAGGCCGGCAATGGTTCTTATCAAGGATCATCAGGGTATTGAACCCGTTCAGGGTAAATCTGGTAACCGAATCCGTCCCTCCTGCAACAACCCGTTCCAGCATCCCCGCTTTGATCATCTGGGCGCCAAGCATTATGGCGTTTGCAGAGGATGAACAGGCCGTACTGATCGTGGTTATAAAATCCCTGATGCCGGCATGATCAGCAATACGGTAAGTACTGTCACCGCAATCATGGTTCACGACATCGATCATCCGTCCTTTGCGGTTGTCCATGACGAATTGCTCATAGAACCGTTCACTGTGATCCATTCCACCGACTGTCGTTGCAGAGATCAGACCGGTCCGGCAGGCCTTAACATCCTTGATCCCGGCTGATTCCAGCGCTTCCCTTGCAGCGATCATTCCAAGCAATGCAGTACGTGTAAAATTCGTACGACCGGACTGGTCGACAAGGTCAAGCAACGCTTCGTTGGTTTTTTTTACCTCCGCCAAAGGGAATTTTCCTTTGAGAGAAGTGTTTATCAGGGTTATAGTACCGATACCGGTTTTTTCAGACAAGAGGGAAGTCAAGGTCTCCCCGACATTATTTCCAATAGCAGAAATGATCCCGATCCCGGTGATAAATACCCTTTTTGACATCAGTAACAGGTTGTTGTAAAGTTAATGCGGTGTTCTGAATGGTTTGCAAAGGTAAGAGTTATTTGAAAATAATAATTTTATCAAAAATGTGTGACCTTTTGTATGCAAGGACGATTAATGCAGTAAATTTGTAACACCGGAAAAGATGAAAACATTTGTAACCATATTGTGGATGATGATGCTTTTGCAACCTTTGTTCTTGAGAGCAGAAGGAAAAGAAGTTCCATTTACACTTGATGACAGGGACCGTCTTATAAGAACTGAACAAAAAGTTGAATCGATGCGGAATGAAATGAACATGCGGTTTGAATCGGTAGATAAAAGATTTGAATCGGTAGATAAAAGATTTGATGCAATTGATAAGAGATTTGATGCAATTGATAAGAGATTTGATCAGCTTTTTAGTTTTCTCTGGGCCATCATCGGAACATTTACATCCATCGTCATTAGTTTGATCGGATTTGCATTTTGGGATCGAAAACTGGCTGTCCGTCCTGTGAAAATAGAACAGGATAAAATCCTTCATGTGCTCCAGGATTATGCAAAACAACAACCGAGATTGTCGGAGATCCTGAAGAATGCAGGGCTTTTGTGATTAGGGGATTGACTAAAAAGCCTTTTTTGTCAGTATCCTTTAGCGACAGTCATCAGTTGTGGTAAGGAAACCGGAATCTACATTCATTGAACTCCTTTAGCTTCCCATCAATAAAATTCTGTGAGTAATTGTTGTTCCTTTTTTTATATGATCTTTTGTACAAAAATTTCGTTTTTACGTTATATGTGCCTGCAAATTGTGTTGTCTTCAATAATATGCTTTGATGTAATCATAAGCTCTATTGAATAGATCTTCGTCTTTGATCTGATATTTTGTCCAAAGAATTTTCCTTAATTCCCGCTTTACCTCTCTTTCTCCGACTGTGGAATGTTGCCAACCATCAAAGCGAACTACTCTTACGATCTCATCAATGTCTGTAACGATGCGTTCGACTATGGCAGGAGTGGTGTCTGTTTTTAGCTCAAGGAACAACTCTGTCAATATTGCTTTTGCGCTTTTCTGTTCTTCTTTGGTGTCTGTTTGCTTTTCTGCTTGTAATGTTTCTTTGGCTATCTGGCAAAGTTCTTTAATAAATTCGATGGAGTTGATCAATCCTCTTTCAGCTTTATCACGGAGCTCTTCCAGTCGTTCACTGAGTTGTTTGAAAACAGGATGATTGCCGTGTTTGTTGAGACGGCTGATCAGTATTTTCAAAACCGCTTGTGCTTGGTTCGGATCTTTCTTATTCATCAGATCATCAATCACCTCTGCATCTAAAATCATCTCTTCCATGGATTGATTGATGCCCGAAACATGGATATGCTCATGGATAAGGGCGGTTGTTTGCGCTCCTAAAGCATGCCACAATAACCTGCCATTATCGTCTGATGCCGGCTTTACAGAGGTATAAACCTGAGATAACCACTTGTAATCTTTTTCAAATGGATTCAAAACCGGGTCTGGTGATAATGCTTCCCATAATTTTGTCAGACTGCTGAAATCCTTAGCAAATGCATCCCGCTTTTCATTTGAATTAATGCAGTCCTGGGCTGCCTGTAATCCTTCAAAACCTGAAAGGCTCCTGTCGACACCGGGAAAATGTGCCAGACATTTCTCCATCCATTCCGGAAGCTTATCCTTTAACTCCTGCAGATTGGTAATGACGGTTTTTATGCTTTCCTCATCAAATGCCAGCGCTTTTGCAGTATCATCAAACACTCCAAAGTAATCGACTATTCTACCGAATGTTTTGTTGGGGAATAATCGATTGGTGCGGCAAATGGCCTGCAACAGCGTGTGATCTTTCAGCGATTTATCGAGATACATGGTTTGTAAAACCGGCGCATCAAAACCGGTCAGCAACTTGGCTGTAACAATAAGAAATTTCAAAGGTGAATCTGCATCGTTGAATTTCTCAATTACTTTTTCCTGCTTATCTTTGTCCATTGCCCAATTCTGCTTGAAATCATAGTCATCATTGGCAGATGAACTGATGACTACTTCGCTGGCTTCCGGATTCAGCAATTTATCCAACTCTTCTTTGTATTGAATACAAGCATATCGGTCGGGTGTTACAATCATCGCTTTCAATCCTTCGGGATCTACATGGACTTTAAAATGCCCGACAATATCGGTTACGATGGTTTTTACCCGTTCGGGAGACTTTAAAAATACCGCCATGTTCGCGGCTTTCTGACTGAGCTTATTTCTGTCTTCCTCACTCAGGTCGTTGGCCATCTCTTGGAAAGCAACATCGAGACTTTCTTTATCGATATGATAGTTGGGTAATCGTGGTTCAAAATGCAAAGGCAGGGTAGCATTATCCCGGATACTTTCCTGAAACGTGTATCTGCTCATGTATCCGCCACTGTCCTGCTCGGCGCCAAAAGCCCAGAATGTGTTTTTATCCGCTTTGTTGATGGGCGTACCGGTTAATCCAAAGAGAAAAGCATTGGGTAACGCATTGCGCATTTTTCTGCCCAGATCACCTTCCTGTGTCCTGTGTGCTTCATCCACCATGAGAATGATGTTCTCCCTTGTATTCATATCGGGATAGGCATCTTTGAATTTATGTACCATGGTGATGATGATCTTCCGGGTATCCTGTTCCAGCAGTTTGTGCAATTCTCTGATGCTGTCGGTAGTGATCATATTGGGCACTTCGGCTGTGTTGAAAGTAGCCGTGATCTGTGTATCCAGATCGACCCTGTCAACGACAATAATCACCGTAGGATTATTTAGTTCCTGCTGCTTCCTCAGTTTCTGGGCAGCAAACAACATTAGTAAGGACTTGCCCGAACCCTGGAAATGCCAGATCAACCCTTTCTTGATTTTTCCTTCTTTAACTCTATCGACAATGACATTGGCGCCTTCGTATTGCTGATAGCGACAAACTACTTTTATTTTCTTCTTCCTGCTACTGGTGGCATATACCGTGAAAAACTGCAAAATATCCAACAGGGTGGAAGGTTTGAGTAAATGGTTCAGTTGTTTGGCAACATCATGCAAACCAAGAAAATGGCCTTGTAAGGTCAGAAAATTTTCTGACCCTTCATTCTCTTCCAGTCGCCAGGGAGCCCAGAATTCCAGGGGGGTTCTTACTCCACCAATAAAAATATCTTTGCCTTCTGTAGCAAATGAAAAGACATTGGGCACAAACAGTTGAGGAACGGAATTCTCGTAAATTTCATGGATGTCGTGTGCTCCATCCAACCAACTGATGGCCGGACGAACAGGGGTCTTTGCTTCTCCAACTACCAGTGGAATACCATTGACAAACAATACAATGTCAGGAATTTTGGTTTCCCGCCCTCTTATATTAAATTGATTGGTAAGTAAAAAGCTGTTGTTGCCAATGTTCTCAAAATCAATTAGCCGAACCACCTCGTGCTGGTTGTTTTTACCAATCGGCATTGAGACTTCATTCCCCAGCCATTTGGCAAATTCTTCATTGGCCCGAACCAAACCTACATTGTTAACGGTAATGAGGATTGCCCTGAGTTTATGGATCACCTCGTCGGCTCGTTCTGGATTGGCAGCAATTGCAGGATTGAGCCGGCAAAGCGACTCCTTTAATTCTTTCTCTAACAAAACATCGCTGATGTCCCGTTGCAATAATTCCGGCTGCAGATATCGCCATCTGGCTTCATCACCATACGAAACGGTCTTCTCTTTTACTAAATTACCTTGAATGGCATTCAGATTCACCCCGGTAAGCTGGTGAATAATGAAGTGTTCTACGCTATTTTGTTCGTTGAAGGACATTATTAAACAACTAATATTTCTGCTTGAACATCTATTCGGACTCCATATGTTCTAAAAAAACTTAGATTTTCTTCATTATCAATTTCCTGAAAGTGCCTATGACGTCTATTACATGCAAATGCTTTTTTATGCTTATATCTATGAAGGCCGTGAGCTTCAATAAAAAATTTTATGGTTGATACCAGTTGTTGTTTAGCATCTGAAAGCCATCCAGATCGCATATCCTTTAATTCGACAAAATAAATAGAGTCAGAAAAAGTGAGCATACCGTCACAGCGCCCCCTCCCCGGATATTCGTTATCGTTTATGACACATTTATCAATAGAGGTAAACACCACTGGTATTCTTTTGCTATTCTTGACCGTGGCAATCCAGGTATGACTTTCATTTAATTTTGTGTATGCTTTTGTTCCATTCTGGTCATCACATAATCCAAACAATGCATTATTGAGAGGTGGCTCCTTGTAATCCTCTCTAAAGAAATTCACGCTCATATTTCTTCTTCAATTTCCAGTAGTGAGTCAAATAACCGGTTACCTTCGGCAAGCATGTTATTCAGGTAATTTTTATCTGATGGTATTCCAAAAGGGTTTGGCAACCTCCTAATAGTTCCACTACTTTCCTCTAATTGGTAGACAATAGCATCCAAATGTGAAACCAAAGAATCCTCCGGTACTATTTCTTCTAAACGCTCTAATAACTCTTTTGAATTTTTCGATTTGTCAATCTTATCTTTTAAATATTTGCCCTGTATAGCTATGCTTAAATAATTAATAATATATGGGCTATGTGTTGTCATTATCAGTTTATTTCCTTCATTGCCATTGTTGAAATCCAACAAACTCTTCAGCAGTTGCCATTGAGAACTTGGATATAGGTTTTGTTCAGGCTCTTCCACAATATTGATAAACGCAGTTTTATTAAATCTGAAAGCCTCTTCTGAGATGGCTATTCGTTTTTGCTCGTCAGTTAAATCAGCATTTTTTATTATCAACTGCACTTGTTTTCTGAAACGTTCTCGCTGTTCGCTGGTCATTAGTTCTTTGGCATTCTCTCTTTTGCTTTTAACCGAATTAGCCAAGAACCAGGAAACAAGATATAAGGGTACCAACGATTGAAATCCGCTTGATGCTTCAGTTAATTTAATCTTATAATCCTTACCCTTGATGTATATGATATCATTTAGTTTATTATATTCAACATCCACGTCATTAATTGGCAAGGGCATAGAACCCTTCATTTCATTCTTTGCATTATCAAACTCCGTTACAAACTCAATCAATGAGTCAGATGTTAAATTTAATGCTTTCGCTTTTTTTACATAGGCAACAAAATTTCTTTCAGCCGGAACATACATTATTTGAGGCAAAGGGTACCTACCAGTCTTTTCTTTTTCTATGTAAAGATTTCCATTTTTATATTTAAAATGGTAAGATTCACCCTTGTATTCTATTTCGGTGTTATCTTGATTCTCAGTTTTTGAGATATAGTTTTCTAATCGATGATAAGTCAAGTACTTATTTCTTAACTTATTTTTTCTTGAAAACCATTTGATATCATAGTCACCCCTGGTCAAAGCCTTCTCAATCCATGTAAATGTTGAGATCAGTTTTGCGACAGTACTTTTCCCACTACCTTGATTACCAATAAAAACAGTAACCTTCTTTACATCCATCCAGCCATCATCTTCCAGATAGCCTTCTTTGATGGGGCCAAAATTTTTAATTTTTATTCTGCTCATATTCAAATTCTTTGCTTAACAAAAATAACTAATTTATTGCAATATCTCATTCAACCATTATCTAAACTAAGATTTATTTGATCTCTGTGATTCAGATGATTTATACTTTTTATTGGTAAGTCGTTTAAAATTTAGACTTCTTTCTCCAAAGTTGATAAGTAAGCCAATTTCTAAAATTTCTAAATTGTATGCCTCCAGATAATTAATAGCTTGAGCAAGATGCACATCCTCCAACTTGATAACTGCCTTTAGCTCAACGGAAACAATTTCTTCAGCTAAAAAATCAACTCTTCTTGTTCCAATATGCTGTTCCCTGTAAAAAATTGGCATTTCAAACTCCCGATTGAACGCAATACCTGCTGATCGCATTTCAATCGCCATGGCTCTTTGATAAATAACTTCCTGAAAGCCATTGCCAAGTGTACAATGGACGGTCATAGCACACTTGATAATTTTAGAAGTCAACTCTGAATATTTATATTCCTCTTTAATCATAAAAATCACATAATCAACAAAATCACAGTTCAGACATTTTACCCCAATATCTCATTCAACAACTTTTGCTTCAAATTCTTCAAGGTTGTTTTCTGTTGTTTGAGTCGATCTATTGTAATATCAAACTGCTTGAATACTTTGATCAGTGCTGGTTGTTTTTCTTTCTTTGGCAGCGTGAATTCTTGCTGCGCTAAGGTTCTGCTTTTTATAGTTGGCGACAAAGATCCCTCTGATATTTGAACTGCCCTGCTCATAAAGGTATCCGACTGCATGAAGTAGGGAAGAAATTCCTTTTCAATGTTCTTTTCGTTGGCCCTTAAAATCATACTGTGAGCAGAAGCAATTCCATCAAAATGTGACACTGCCAACTTACGTAAGTACGCTCTCCGCTTCCCGAAAATAATATCCCCTTTGTAGATTTTTAATTTGGTTCCAATCACATCATCAGGAATTCCGGTCCTTTCAATTTTGAGGTTGTCAGCATCTAAGTGTTCCAGACCAACATAAGTTGTTAATGATGTGTTCTTTGGCTCAACTCTTTCTGAAATATTAATGGCTACTTTGTCGAACCTTACCGTTTCAAAATCCGTATTTTTTAAATGATCTCCGAATTTTTTCGTATTGCTGAATAAATCTCTTAACAAATTATTTTTTAACCTCAATAAATTTTTCTCCTGCCCCTCAACATTCTCAATAGCCGTTTCTATTGATTGAAAAAGTGAGGCGATTTGTTTTTGCTCTTCGAGTGATGGAAGCGGGATTTCAAGGTTAGAGAGTATTTTACCTGAGATACCTCCAAAGATAGTTCCTGTTCCTTTTAAACTTAATTCCTTTTCGACACTTTGAAGAAAGTAAAGAATAAAATCATTGTTTTGAGTACTCCTTATAGCTGAAATGCCTCTTCCTATACAACATTTTTGATTAGCAATATTTGTTGCTCCAACGGGTGCTCTAACAGTTATTAATATATCTTTAGGCTCGGCAATCTTAATTGGTATAGAACACCATTTTGCAGTCCTTGGATGTTTATCTGTAAACTCTGTTTTGCCCTGAAAGAAAGGTAATCCTTTACCTTCATTATTATAAGTATTTGAAGGTGGTGATTGGCCCATTATTATGGACGCAATTTCAGCTAATTTCTTAATTTCCCATTTATCCTTTCTCAACTTCATGCCTCAGCTTTTATATTGATTTTATCCCGGAGGGATAACAGGTTGATTGCAATCCTGGCTACCAACATGCGATGCCGAAGGCATCGTTTGCAAATGATCCTTAAGGGTTATTTCTACCAATGTCCGGCTTGTTAACACAGCTATTGTTTAGAGCAGTCTGTCATCCCAAAAGTAATCTTCAATCCTGATCAATTGTATTTTTTGCAGAAAATCAGGGTGTTCTGTATTAATAACATAATTGTATTCGTATGGAATAATGGCAGATGGGACTTTTAATAATAACGTTTCCTGATGATCATACCAGTCTGCTCCAATATTCTGGAGGGTTGAATAGGCAGCTAAAGTCCGCCAATCCAAACGTAATTCATTTATGCGTATTTGCCTTACAAGATTGTCATCGTCTGCAATGGAAATTACCATTACCTTGTATGGAACCTTGGGAACGATAGCACTTTTATGAACAACTAATTCCAAGGTTGATAATGACCTCGAAGATCCTGTATAAATTACCTTCTGTCCCCGTTTATTCCACCTGTTCTCACCTCCTGATGAGGTCAGATTATTTGCGTGCGACTCTTGGAAAATTCGGAATACTTCCATAAATTATACATTATCCCCGTATTCCATTGCAGTTAATCTGTCGTCAACAAATCTGATCCCTGTCACGGTGTTTAGATAAGAAATGGGATTCACATTGTCAAAAAAGAAGTTAGCCGTATTTAGCCACAGGTTAAATTCTTTTTGAGAACCAAAAACCTGGATTCCGTGATGAATTAAAGACAACAAAAGTAGAATCTGTTCTTTAACGTTTTCCTTGAATTTATTTTTAGGTTGTTTGTACGAGCGAAATGTTCTGACGCTGACATTTAACCAATCCGAAATAACGTCATCGTTGAGGTCGGTAAGCTCTTTGATGGTTTTGACATACTCCCAGTTAATATCTTTTGTTTGAAGAAATGTCAGTATTTCGCTGTCGCTTATTTTTCCGGGAACCTCATTTAATAACGTTGTTTCCAATGGCCGTACTTTCATTGTTTTCATAGTTATCTTTTTTGACATCACAAAGATAGGCAATTATTCCCTTTATAAAAAGAAAAATTTCCTATTTTTAACTTTTCTGATTAAATATTTTGAGATTTGATAATTGCGGGTGTATTCGTTACTATTGTTTCAGTCATCCTTAAATTCCAATATTATCGAGTTGGATAAATAAGTCTTCCAGCGAAGCATTGATTTGCTGTTGACCTGCCTTAATATTGGAAATCAACTCCTCTGTATTATGTTCACTAATGGTGGCAGCTTGTTTGACGTATAATTGCAGACTCAGGTTACCGTTGTTTTCTAATACTTCATTGTTGGTCATTACTTTGGCAAAACCTTCAGCATCGGAAAACTTCCAATAAGCATCGCTGATTTTTTTGATGTGCTGTGGTTCCAGCCAGGCATTGGTACGTTCAATCCGTAGTTCTTCTTTGGCATCAACAAAAATAATTTTACCTTTTCTTTCTACCGGCTTTTGCATGCGGCATACCAGCAAACAGCTTTCCATGCTGCTGTTGTAGAAGAGGTTTTTACCAAGACCAATCACCGCATCCACATAGTCTTCTTCAATCATTCGTTTGCGAATGTCGCTTTCAACATCACGGAACAGTACCCCGTGTGGCCACAAAACCACGCATCGCCCGGTTTCAGGGTTAAGGCTTTTCATGATGTGCTGCTGGAAAGCATAGTCGGCACAACCCTGTGGAGGGGTTCCCCAGATATTCCGGCCAAAGGGATCATTCATCCATTTCTGCTGACTCCACTTCTTCACGCTGTACGGCGGGTTGGCCATGATCACATCGAACTGCTTCAGCTCGTCATTTTCCAATATTTGTGGGCTGTCTAAAGTATCGCCCTGCACAATCAGAAATTCATCCACATTGTGCATGAACATATTGATACGGGCAATGGCGGAGGTGATCAGGTTCAATTCCTGTCCGTATAGTTTCAGTGTCCTGTATTCTTTGCATTCTTCCTTCAAATGCAAGACACTACTCAGCAAAATACCCCCGCTTCCACATGTGGGATCGTAAATACTTTCTCCAGGTTGTGGATCGGAGATTTGCGTCATGAGTTTTACAACAGTCCGGTTGGTGTAAAACTCCGCCGCGGTATGTCCGCTGTCATCTGCAAATTTCTTGATCAGGTATTCATAGCCTTCCCCCATAATATCATGGGGGACTTCAGTAACACTCAGTTTCATTTTACTGAAATGCTCAATCAGATCGAGCATTTTTTCATCGCTCATCCTGCGTTTGTTGGTCCACTGGGCATCCCCGAAGACATCGTGCAACATCTCGAAATTCGCTTTCTCGATACCGTTCAGAGCAGTTTGCAATGCTGCGCCTACATCAATGGTTTTCTTTCTTATATCTTCCCAATGACATCCTTCAGGAATCTGAAAACGATGGTTTTCGGCAAATGAGGCATAACTCAGGTCATTACCGCTTTCTCCCAGAGCCACCTGGTATTCTTCATCCCAAAGATCACTGACTCGTTTAAAAAACAACAATGGGAAAATATATTGTTTAAAATCAGCAGCATCAATCATTCCTCGAAGAATGTTTGCGGCTCCCCAAAGGTAATCTTCAAGTTGTTTTTTTGTCATCATATGAATTTATTTACCTTGACATCTCAGGCAAATACTATACGAGAATGAAAGGATTGGAAATAGTCTTCTTTGCCAGGCGAACAGAATTGAATTAGGAAAGTGCCAGGTTTATGCTCTTTTATTATTTCTGAATATGCTTCAACCTCGGTTTCGTAATTACCAATAACTGATACTCCTTTGATTACAATAAATTTTCCATTGTACACTTTCAGGAGTTCATCCTGATGTTCAAGATAATATTGAAATTCTTTATCAAGCATATAACGATAATTTTGTTGTAAAAATAGCAACAAAAAAATCGATATTAGTACTTGTTGTGCAAATTTTCAACTATTCAATACGAGATAACAAGAACCAACAAACCTAAAGAAAATTTCTGAAATCCATCTTGACCAGTTATGATTTTTGTGTGACCTTTTGCCGGTTAGGACGATTAATGCAGTAAATTTGTAACACCGGAACAGATGAAAACATTTCTAACCATATTGTGGATGATGATGCTTTTTCGATTGTTATCAGTTTGATCGGATTTGCATTTTGGGATAAATTCCACTCATTTCTTCCCAACCAGTATCAGCGAATGATGAACATTCCTGTATTGGTTATAGATCAATATATTCCGGACTTCCTTTTGTACTTTGTATTTCAGGATAATCACAGGAGGAACCTCCTGCCTTTTAAGGATGTTTGCCGCGGTCCAGAGGGCGAATAATGTGGCTGTGTAGAATTCCCCGCTGAGATGTTTGAACCATGCGAGGGGTTTTTCAGGAAAGACATCTTGTGCCATTCTGAAATATATAGGATCAAATTCTGTATCTGCATTTATGCCTGTCAGAAAGATATCAATATCCTCAGGATTAAGACCTGAAGATGCCAGAAAATTGAGGATTTGATCTTTACTCTCTTCGAAACTTTCCGGCTGGTAAAATGTTTTTACTCCCCGGATGGTTGCATAGCTATGTTCATTATTCTGAGAAGAGAGAAGAAAATGTCCGGATCCTTCGCCAGGGACGGCTCCCGGGGTTTTGTATGCAAGCAATTGCAGGTTATCCACGGGGTTCATCTTCCAGTGCCCCAGACGCCGGATCAGTGCATGGTGATTGGGTACCATTTCATCGATACCTCCGACCAGGACATTGGCTGCACTTTTTTCTTCAAGCAGCATCATGGCATCCATCAGGCCGCTTTCGAAGGAAAAGGAGCGGTGAACATAGGTGGAATTATATCCGTGACATTTAAGCTGGATTGCAATCTGGGAACTGATGGTGTTATAGGTCGAAAGCATAAAAGGGGTAGGGGAGATAGGCACCGAATCATCATGGATCCGTTCAAGGATGCCTTCCACATCTTCAAGGCTTCCAAGTCCTGTACCGGTGATTATTGCATCGGGTATACTGCAGCCGGCATCTGCCAGGCAAATTTTTGCAGTGGTGATACCCATTTTTACAAGACGGCTTAAACGGCGTGCAGTCAACGGCTCCAAATAAGTCTTGTAATCCGGTTCAATACATTTAAAGTAATCTGCTTGATGTTGTACAATATCATTGAGGAAACCTGATATATCAGCGGTTTTCTGGGGAGAGATGAGACCGGTTCCGTTGATATATGCAGTCATAATAAATAATTGGATATGGGTATATTCTATGGATCAACAGGTTTAACAACGCTTGAAAATGAGAGAGGTGTCATTTCCGCCAAACCCGAATGAATTTGACATCACCTGGTTTATGCTGACATTTCTGAGCAGTTTGGTGACCGGGATAAATCTCAGCTCTTTCATCGGTTCTGAAAAGTTCAGGTTCGGCAGGATCATCTCATGAATGATACAAAGGATCGAAAGAATGGCTTCTGCCGATCCGGCAGCACTTGTCGTATGACCCATAAAGGGTTTTGTCGAACTGATCTTTGGAATTGATTCTCCAAATACCTTTTCAATGGCTTTTCCTTCTGAAAGATCATTGTTGTCGGTTCCGGTACCATGTGCATTGATGTAATCAATTTCACCTGCTTCTGATCCGCTGATCTCAAGCGCTTTTTTCATGGCAAGGTAAGCGCCGATCCCATCCGGTGAGGAGGCAGTTTGATGGAATGCTTCACAGGCATTGCCCCAGCCGGTCAGTTCACAAAGGGGGGATTTGTTGCTTTTTTTGACGGATTCCTCCGATTCAAGAACAAGATATGCTGCGCCTTCTCCAAGAGTGATCCCATTTCTGTTCGCATCAAAAGGCTTACATGGATTTTTATCAAGGATCCTTAGGGCATTAAAACCCCTGAGATGGAATTTGGTCAATGCTTCAGTGCCTCCCACTACAACCCGGTCAAGAAATCCGCTCCGGATCATACGTGCGCCAAGAAGGATGGCATTGGCCGATGAAGAACAAGCAGTGCTGATGGTGGTCAGATAATCCCTGATCCCCAAAGCATTGGCGATCTTCATGGTACTATCCGCACAATCGTAAGTGTCGATATATATGATGCGCTGGTCATTGGTCAGGAAATCATGGTAGTACATCTCACATTTATCCATCCCGCCAACGGTAGTTGCAGAGATCAATCCGGTTCTGAGTTCTGCCGAATGAGATAATCCGGAATGTGACCATGCCTCCTTTGCAGCAATGATCCCCAATAAAGATGTTCTTGAAAAACCTTCGGTAAAAGGTATGCCTGCAAGCGTGAAAAGATCGGATTCAGTACATTTGACTTCTGAAACAGGAATGTCGTCGATAAGTTGCTCCCGCCGGTATTTTATCTCGCCAATTCCGGATCTTGATTCCAGAAGAGAGGGTAACGTCTCCCCAAGATTGTTCCCGATCCCGGAGATTATCCCTAAACCGGTAACAAATATCCGACGCGGCATCTGTTATGCTTTCTTATGCGCTGATATATATTCAGCCATCGTGCGGATGGTATAAAAAATCTTTTTACCATCCTTCGGATCCTCGATCTTTATTCCGTAATTTTTTTCCAGTAAAACTATTAGTTCCAGGGCATCAATGGAATCCAATCCAAGTCCTTCACCAAATAAGGGAGCATCCGGATCAATATCGTCAACAGTAATATCTTCAAGGTTTAATTGTTCAATTACCTCTTTTTTAAGCTTGTTTATTAATTCTTCCATATAACTATATTCCATTATTTAAACAGAGTCGCGAAAGGTTCTCTTTTGTTAATAAGCAATAATTCAAAGTATTTTCATTATTATGTTTCAGTCTTTCTTCTTTTTCGACGATACAAATAAATGATTCATATTTTTCCCGGAACAGTTCTACCCATCCACAAATACAAACCTGAATACGATTATTCCTCATCAGGTCGTCAACAATGGAAGTGATCAAACCAGGATCAAAATATTCCGAAACTAAAAATGCATTCTCGCCTTTTAATTGATTCCTGATGCAAATCTCGCCTATCAGAATATTTGACAATGTATATACAAAAACAGATGGACTCGGGTAATAGTTGTTTTTATCTTTTATCGTTTCAAAATATTCAAAATCCGTGTCAAGACTTGAACTCGAATTCGCAATTACCACACCTATCTCTTCACTCCTGTAATTGTTTTTCAGATCTCTGTTCTTCAAAACCAGTTCAGCCGTCAGAAACCCCAATTTGCTAAGGTTATCCATTTTATAAAACTTAGGATAACCAACCTGTTCCTTCTTATAAAGAAACTTTATAAACTCTGCAAAGGTAATAAATTTTTCATGAATTTCTTTTACCTGCCCATCTACAATCACCGTATTTTGCCTGATGACTCCCCAACCGGTTATTAAATGGTTTTGCATGTTTTTTATTGTTTAATAAAAACAAGCGATGAATTGCATCCGCCAAAACCGGAGGCTGTTTTCAGACAATATATCAGGTTTGCCGGATTGTTTGCTTCAACTACCCTGATTTTCTCAGGTACTCCTGATTCACTGAATCCGGCAGATTTAAAAAGCATGTTCGAATTCATCGATTGAATGGTTGCAACTGATTCTATAATTCCGGCGGCTCCCAAGGTATGTCCAATATACCCCTTAAAGCTGTTTACAGGAGAATCGTTGAGTTTTGCCAGTGTCAATGCCCTGGATTCCATTTCGTCATTAAAAACTGTAGCAGTACCATGAGCGGAAATAAAATCAATATCAGATGCCTGGATTCCCGCTTCTGAGAGTGATTGCCCGATAGCGAAAGCAAGTTCCTCGCCCGTTCTGGATGGACCGGATATATGATTTGCATCATTACTGGTAGCAAAACCTGCAACGGTTATCTTATCGCCTGAAATTATTGTTTCATCAGCAGTCAACACCATGGTTGCACAACCTTCCCCAAGGGATAATCCATTACGGGAGATATCAAATGGTTTGCAAGGTTCCGGGCTAAGCGCCTGGAATGACTGGAAACCGGATATGACAAACTTCGAGAGAATATCCCCCCCTGTAACGATTGCATTTCTAAATTTTCCGGACCGTATGAATCGGGCTCCGATCCCAATAGCAAGGGATCCCGATATACACGCATTTGAAACCACAATAGGTGAATGATATAACCTGAAAAAGTCTTGGATGACCCTTGCCATTTCCCAAAGGAATAACCGTTTTGGATCGAACAGATTCTTCTTTTCTTCCCCGATCAGATCAATATTTCCCTTTGTAGTTGACATGATCAAAATCGTTTCCTCTCCTTTTAAATTAAGCCCCGAATTATGGATGGAATCCTGTATAGAAAGAATGAACATTTTTTCCATTCGCGTGAAAGCGGTATTCAGAAATTCCGGGTAAAAACTTGAAACCAAACTCCTGAATTTTTCCTCCAATAAAAGGGTATCTACACATGAAAGGGGCAACCTTACCGGCGACAGGGCCGGGTCACTGATCATTTGCAGACCAATCGAATGCCGGCGGAATTTGTCAATGGTTTCAGTCGTGGTAAAACCAAGAGAGGTTATGATGTTGTCGCTTGCAATATAAACGCCTGTCATGGTAATTGCGCGTTAAATGATACCCCATTTCTTTTTCCAGCCAATATAGAATTCAGGAGAGGTAAGCAGCAGTTCTCCCTGGGGGGTAAGAAATACCTGGACAGATGTGCCGGTAGCAACAACCTCATTATCGGATTTTCTGAATATCCTGTATTCAAATTGGATCTTTGCCGCATCTGTATTGACATAACGCGTTTCAATGATGGCTTCATCCCCGTACACAAGCGGCTTTTTATAATCACAGGTGATCTTAACGATGGGTATCATTATCTCGTATTTGTAAACATCAAGGTAACCAAGGTTATACTTGATTCCGAAGGATTCCCGTCCATCTTCAAAATACTTCAGGTAATTTCCATGCCATACGATTCGCATGGAATCTACTTCACCGAATCTTACAGTAATATCTTTCCTGTCGGTTAATTCCATTTTATTTTTTTATTGGGCTTTTAATTTGACGGTAGATGAAGGAGATTAGCACGGTGATAAGGAAAAACAGCAGTAATTTCAGGGTCTGGGGAAGAATATGGATAAAGCTTCCACCCCGGATAAAAATACTGTAGAACCCGTGTAATGACCAATTCAACGGACTGAATGAGGCTACCTGTTGCATGATTTGGGGCATCAGGAAGATGGGAACCCATATACCTCCCATAGCGCCGAGAATAACGATTGAAACAGAACCGAAAGCTGCAGCCTGCTGATGTGTTGTAGCCACCGTTCCAATCATTAATCCGAAACCCAATGCAGCGAGTGCTGTACTGGTTGCAATAAGGAACAATGGAAAGAACTGGTCGCCGATTTCCAGTCTTGGGATATGGAACAATGGGAGAAAGAACATCCCTGAAAGGATCATCAAAGCGCACTGGATCATGCAGATAAAAAAGTAGACACTGCATTTGGCGAGCATCAGTTCAATGTATGAAACAGGCATTGAAAGTAACCGGAAAAGGCTGCCTTCCTCCCTTTCCTTGATTAAGCTGCTGGTCAATGGAATGACAATAAAGAACATAGCAAAAATGGTCCATGCCGGAACATTGTGTTGAACCGTATTTGGCATTTTTTCGACCTGCCTGAAAGAAGGAAATTCCTCCTTGAAGGTCATAGCTTCCTTGTAATCGATCTTTGGCGGTTTATACATTGGAAACTGCCGGGCAATTTCCTGGTTAAAGATACTGAACATCATTTCGTTTTCAATCCGGTAATTGTATTCTCTGATTGAACTGACAACGGCACTTTTAAAGGAGCTTTTAATGGTGGGATCGAATAAAATGGTAATGGTGTCATTTCGTTTTAACGAGAGGTTGCCGACCATTTGCTGTTTGTACAATCCGAATCCGGCCAGGGTATTGGTAACCATGATCCTGACATTTGTACGGATAGATCTCGTTACCCCGTCAGGTATAACAATAGCAATAAGATAATCCCCATTCTTGACTGCTTCCCTGGCACTCTCTTTTGTAACGCGTTTTGATTTTATACTGTCAATGAGCATAAAATAACTGGAGCTTCTAAGTCCTTTCTCGATATTCATCCCCAGTGTATCCCGGTCATTATTGACGAACAGGATCTTTATCCTGGATTCCATCACGACCGTACCCCAACCAATCTCCTGAAATAAGGACATCAGTATAATAAGCGCCATCGGCATAATGAACAGCACAGCTAATCCTGCCCTGTCTCTCAGCAATAAGAGCAACTCTTTCCTTGCAGCGCTTAAAAATTTAAACATCATTGACCACTATTATGTCTTTATTCAATAAAATTAATCTCTTAAATCTTTTCCGGTCAGCGCCAGGAAAAGATTTTCCAGGTTCTTGAATTCCGGGTGTTCAGCAACCAGTTCCTTCGGATTGCCGATCGAGATAATGATACCCCTGTCCATGATTGCAACTCTTGAACAAAGATTCTCTGCTTCCTCCATATAATGGGAGGTATAAATAATAGTTGTTCCCATTTTGTTGATCTCATGAAGGTAATTCAGGATCACAATCCTTGACTGAACATCAATACCCACAGTTGGTTCGTCCAGAAAAACCAATTTGGGATCATGCAGAAGACCGGCAATAAGATTTAGTCTTCTTGCCATACCACCAGAAAAGGTGTTCACTTTTTTCTTTGCAAAACGTTCCAATCCAAATACTTTAAGCCTTTCCATGATCCTTTCCCGCAGGAAATTGCCCTTCAGGTTATACATATTTCCGAAAAAGGTCAGGTTCTCGATAGCTGTCAGCGTCGGATATAGTGCAACCTCCTGCGGAACAACGCCAATGATCCGTTTGATCTTCCTTAACTGCGATGCTGTATCGAGGCCGTCGATATGCACTGTTCCTTCATTGGGAGCGAATAAGCCGCAAAGAATCGATAAGGTGGTCGTTTTTCCTGCTCCATTTGGGCCTAGCAGACCGAAAATTTCATCCTGGTATATATCCAGTGAAATGGATTTAATTGCAGGTTCTTCCGATCCTTTATAAATTTTTGTAAGCCCTTGTATCTGGATGATGATTCGATCGGACATCTTATTTTACGATTTTATCAAGCGCCCTGAAAATCTTTTCTTCTCTGACCGAACATTCCAAAACAATATCTGCCAGTGTGTTATAATTATCGTCTCCCCTGTTTTTTACAAATCGTCCGCCACGGATGGAAAGATCACGCCAAAGATTTCCGGCTTCACCCATATCGAATGATAATTTTAATAGTTCATCATTTTTAAGCAGCTCCCCGGCTTCCTTCAAAAAAGCGCCGTAAAGATACCTGAAAGCAGCCCCGCCGGTACCAAATTCCTCAACAGTACGGATCAACTGGATCAGGTTAAAAGCTGCATTCTTAGCGGGTAGCTTATTGGGCCAATTTCGCATGTGCTTACTGAGCTTTCTCATTCCCCTTACACCAATCAGGGGGACAGGGTCTTTGACCATGTTTTTTACAGAGGTTTTAATTCCTGCAAAAATTGCCTTTTTCATATCCGGATTTTGGGTTACACTCTCCACAAAATACATTTTCCCTTTTGGTTCGAACATTCCTTTTGCAAATCTTACCCGCAAAAGATCCTCATAAGAGAGGATTTGTGTCTCTTCAAATACGGGTTCAGCCACATGATATAACCCATCTTCCTTTCCAAACACAACAACATTATGAAAATTGTAATGTACATGCATTGGAGGAGGAAGGTAGGTCAAATGATAGCAACCCACCTGGCATCCGGTGGGTATCCCGTTTTTAATATTTCTGTCGAGACTATCCATTGCATCGAGCTGATTTTCGAATTTTTTTAAGACAGCCGTTTTAACCCCAAGCCGTTGGGTTGTCAATTTAAAAACCCTGGTGGGAGCTGTTCTGAAACTGACCATGGGAGCATCCTGTGCTTTAATAAAAGGAAGATAGGTAAAAAAGATCCCGCTTCCGATTCCCATTGCCATAGGTTCACTTATATCAATTCCTTTATGTCTTAAAAGACCGGATGTGACTCCGGTTTCGCAATGACTACTATAGTTGTGTTTATAATCGGTGATCATTTAAGGGGTATTAGTTCAGGTGAATGTTTTATTTATTTAGGATTTTTAAGTTCCTCAACGGAAATTTCAAATGCATTGGCATATTTCTGGAAAATTTCCGGTTTTAGTTTTGCAAATTTTGCAGGCTTAAAATGTCGTTTAACCGTAAACATTGACAATCCAACGAATTTTGAGAGCGTTATCGGATCCATCCAGGTTTTTTCCATGTAATAATAAACCGGGCTCATCTTGCCGGTCAGTACTTTCTGACGGGCTTCTTCAATCCGTTCGTCAATGATCTTCTGTGCGTCATCAGTCAACGCTTCTTCTTCAGGTATGTAATCAAACCCAATATGGTTGGTAAATCTTCCATCTTTTTCAAATGTGTATTGTCCCACATTGAACCATTTGAATTTCAATGGTTTCATTTCCTTAGGATGTGTCTCTTCCATGATCGTGAACTATTTTATTTTTCTTAGTTTTTTAAAGATCGCCTCTTCCTTAGCCGCACAATCGTAAACGATGCCGGCAAGAAAATCATAAGATTCTTCAGGTTTTCCCCTTTTCTTGCAATTTCTTGAACCAAGGTATGAAAATTCACGCCATCTGTTCGCCGTTACCCCCATCTCAATGGAAATTTCCTTCAACCAGTCCTGGTTAAGAACATCTGCAGCTTCATTGAGAAAAGCGCCATAAATGTAACGGAATCCGGCTCCTCCTGTTCCAATTTCTTCTTCCATCCTTAATACCTGGCCAAGATAATAAGAGGCTTTTTCATCCCCGTACTTTTTTTGCCACTTACGCATTTGCCGCGACATAAAACGGATACCTTTAACCCCTACCAAAGGAAAAGGAATCCCTGTCATATTATAGGCTGTTTTTTCAATTCCTTTGATAATGGCAGGTTTCAGGTTTACCTCTTCAGGAACAGAGGTCAGGTAATACATTCTTCCTTTAGGAGCAAAAGGACCTTTTGCAAACCGCACCCGCATGAGATCTTTATAACTGATCTCAACAGGTTTTTCCAATACGGTATCACTGATCAGGTAAGTATCGTTATCGCGCCCGTAAACAACCATATTATGCATGTTGTAATGCATCCTGTATTCGGGGGGAAAAAAGGGAAGATGAAATGTCCCAACCTGCAGACCAACAGGAGTACCCTGATCCAATATCCTGTCAAGAATATTCATGGATTCCTTTGGGTCACTGAATGTCTGGATTGAAGTTTTCACTCCCAGCATTCGGGTCGAACGGTTAAATATCATTCCCGGCCATACCCTGAAAGAGGTTACCGGAGCATGCTGCATTTTCAGGAAGGGGAGATAACTGAAAAACAATCCGGCCCCGATCCCGAAGATAAGTGGTTCGCTGACTTTCAAATGGTAATAATTCAACAGGTTCGAGGTAACACCATTCTCACAATGTCCTGCCTGCCGATGCTCATATTCAAGCTTTATCATACTTTCTTTCCGGCATTAATGAATGTTTGGGCATTGAGATCAGGATTCAATAATTCTTCTACGGTTATATCGAAAACTTTTGCATATGTCTCCAGTCTGGAAGGAGATAGCTTACTGAATCCATTTGGGGTCAGATGTTTTCGCACTTTTCTTTTACTGAAACCTGAATAATCAGCAAGAATGGTTACCTCCATCATGGTTTTTTCCATAAAAAAGGCTAAGGGGCTAAGTTTACCCTGGACAATCTGATCCCGGACCTGACCAACCCTTTCATTGACTGCATCCCAACCTTGCTTGATAATGAGCCGGTTGGCTTCATAATGGTTATCTACAAGTTTCTTGTAATTGCCCTTCTCATCAAAACAATAAAACAATTCCCTGTTGGGACTCAATGAGAAGTTATCCTCCTGATAATCATTATCAGGGAGGTTTTCCTTTGATTTTGGCTGGATATCCGTAAAATCCTTTTCCAATGCTTATGGTTTTAAAAGAAATATTTTTAACTCACACGCTGCAATGATCCTGCTTTCCAGAAAAATTTTTCCTGTCATAACCGTTGCACCCATCACTTTGTATTCAACACTGATTTCGGTAATCAAAACTTTACCAGTTGCAGGAAATTCATGTATCACAAGGTTTTTAATACCACCAATAAAACCCACAGGAGGTTCCTTATTTTCCAGAGATGCCAGATAGCCGGCCCCCACGGCAGCGGTCTGTGCCATATTTTCTATGAGTCCCGGCTCTCTCAGATGGCCTGATTCGCAAAATATATTGTCGCCTCTGACAGTCAGCGAAGTTACGGTTTTTTTGTCGTCAGCGCTGAGCAGAAGGTCGATCATTACCATCGGTTGTTTCTGCGGGAGCAGCTTCTCTACCTGTTCACGGTTAGCAATTACTTTTTCAAATGATGCCATAAAGACCCCTTCCTGTGACGTTGACGCATCCTGTTCATGGCGGTAACCACATCCTCATCCGGAAATACCCACCTTCGTCCGGTTTTATCAGCTCTTTCTTTCAAGGTAAGGTAATTAATATCCGGAGCTAAGTAATATACAGGTTCAAGCAAAGGGTCATCCTTTGAATAATACCCTTCCTCCAGCGCCAGGTCATATAATTTTGTTCCCGGGTAAACCCGCATACCAATATAGGGAAAGAAAACGGTGTTTTCAATCTGCTTCGAATTTTCAAAACCTTCATCAATACTTTTTTCTGTTTCCCCGTATCCCCCAAGTATCATAAAATGAGAAAAATATATTCCCACTTTGTTACAAAGAGCGGAAACCTCAACAACATCGCTCACGGTAAAATGCTTCCTGTACGACTGCAATGTAGAATCAGAAAGTGACTCGGTACCGAATTCAATATGGGTCAACCCGGCTGCTGCATATAACCGTAAAGTCTCTTCATCGAGATCATGGGGTGAAAAATAAGCCCCCCAATTCATCTTTATTCCTGCTTTGATGATCTGTTCTGCAAGTTCTTTGTTGAACCTGTTGTGGATATTGAAAACCGAATCGGTAAAAAAAACATAGCTGATCTTCTTGTTGAAATAAAGATCGGATAAGGTTTCAATAATTTTGCCAATATTGAGGGTTCTTACCCGGGAACCCTCTATCAAAGGATAGGTACAATAGATACAATGATGCGGACACCCCCTTTTTGTCTGGATATTCATCATCCCGCTTTTCTCCCAGTAAAAATCAATTAACTCCTTTTCAAAAGAGAGATCAGGATCTTCCAGGAAGGAATTGCGGGGATTAAGATGGATCTCCTTGTCGCCTTTATAGACAAGACCCTGGATACGTGAATAATCTGAGCCATTATCCAGCGTCATAAGCAGCTTGTATAAGCTTTCTTCCCCTTCACCGAAGATTCCGAAATCGGGTTCCATTAATTCAAAAAGCAGTTTCGGAAAAATAGAAAATGCTGCTCCCCCGATAATGATCCTGGTATTTATGGTTTGTTTGATAACCTCAATGATCTTCAGGTATTCATGAATAAAGTAGTTTCTGTTTATGGAATCAACGTCGTCAATATTGCGAAGTGAAACACAGGTATAATCAGGTTTAAACTCATTCAGAGAATCAATAAACGATTCAATTGAACTGAGGTTAAAATCAAAGACCCGGATGTCGAAATCAACCAGTCTTTTTCTGAGGTAGCACGACAGGTAAGAAATACCAAGTGGATAAACAGGGTAGGGGACAGTGAAGTGATTCAAAGAAACAAGTAACAGTCTGCGTTCAGACATTATTATTCAGTTAATTTGGTTGATGGTTCCGGCGTTTTCCAGAAATCATAATAATTAAACCATTGAAGTGGATATTTTGTGACCATCTTCTCAATTTCAATTACATATTCCCTGACTGCCGCTTTCAAGGTTTCATCCCGTATTTTCAGGTTTCCTGAGAAGGCAATTGTTTTCAACGGAGTGGCATAAAAATGATAATGTTTTCTTGATTCTTTCATTGCAAAGACATAAGAAACAGGAACATTGAAATGCGCAGCCATATTTACGGGACCCACCGGAAAATGGGCCGGGTTCCCGAGGAAATTGACTGCTGTTGTTTTATTGCCTTCAATAAAACGGTCGCCATGCATTGCAACAATTTCCCCACGTAACAAAGCTTCCTTTATCTCCTGCAGGTGTGAGAAATCTTCACGGATGATGATAAAATGGATATTCCGGTTAACAAAAACATCTGAAAGATATCCTTTTATCTGTTCGTGCTCAGCATCAAACAGGATGATGTTTATCCTTTTTTCAAGCCTGTTCAGCAGTTGTCCGGCAATTTCCCAGTTACCGATATGTGCACTGATCAGCAATCCTCCTTTATCCATCTGCCTGAGATACTCTTCTCCCTCAAAATCAAAAGTGAAGGATTGAGGGATTCCCGACAACATAGCTATTTTATCGATCAATATCTGCCCAAAGATAGTATAGTTCCTGTACACGCTGATAAAGGACAGAAGTCTGTTTCTCTTCAATGTTCTGTGATAGAAATTGAATATACTTTTAAATGCAGTTGAGGAAGCCAAAATGAAATATGTAACCACGAAATATAAAAGGAAATAGGCAAAATATATCCCGGCATTTTTCAATGTCCAGATAAATATCTTATATCCCAGAACCCCTCCACGGGTTTTTCCTTTCCATGAGGACATTAACGATTAAATTGGGTTAACTCTTTGGATTATATAATTATAGAAGTCCTGCAATGTAATAATTCCGCTCAACTCTTCTGCTTTCATCTTGAAGCCGAAATTGTGCTCAATGATGACAAAAAGATCCACGAAATCGAGACTGTCAATCCCCAGGTCCTTCTTCAGATCTGCCTGTGGATTTATCTGATCTTCATCAATCTCTATCTCGTCAATAAGTAATTGGTTGATTTTGCTTATAACTGCATCATTTTGCATCCTGAACTGCTTTATCAGAATGCAAAAGTAAGGAATTATTTTAGAAACTCAACGGGTAAACTTTCTGACGATCAGGGAAGAATTAGTACCTCCAAAACCGAAAGAGTTGGACAGGAACGTGTTGATTTCCTGTTCAATGGTTGTTTTGGCAATATTGAGGGGTTCGGAAAATTCATCCGGATGGTCAAAATTAATGTTCGGTGCTACAAAGGAATTGTTCATCATCAGGGTTGAATAAACGATCTCGCTGGCTCCTCCCATCCACATTTCATGTCCGGTCATCGATTTGGTACTGCTGATGATTGGCTTTGACCGTCCGAAAAGCAGGCTGATCGCCATGGCTTCGTTACTATCACCGGCAGACGTCGAAGTTGCGTGGGCATTGATATAATCAATCTCTCCGGCTTTCAGGCCGGCCAGTTTCAACGACATCTCCATTGCACGTGACGGTCCGTCAACATTTGGCAATGAAATGTGCTCGCCATTGGAGGAAAAACCATAGGAAAGCAACTCTCCGTAAATAGTTGCCCCGCGTTTTATTGCTGATTCATAACTTTCCAGGATCACCGTGGCAGCGCCTCCGCTGGGAACCAAACCGTCCCTGTCGCGATCAAATGGCCGGGAAGCCTTCTCTGGTTCCGACTCCCTGACCGAGAAAGCATTTAAGGCATCAAAGCTGGCTGTTGCCTCGGGATTGATCTCCTGTGCACCCCCGCAAATGATGATATCCTGCAACCCCTGCTGAATCAATAATAATCCAATCCCAATTGCATGGGACCCACTTGCACACGCACCAGAAACAGTAAAGTTTATTCCTTTCAGCTTGAAAATGACAGAAAGATTCATGGAAACAGTAGAATTCATCGACTGGAAAATATAACCCGAACCAATCATCATACTGTCCTTTTTCTGGCGCAAAATGTCAACCGATTCAACTACAGGAAGGGCCGAACTATCATTTCCGTATAAAATACCAACATTGTTTTTTCCCAGGAATTGCTCGTCGATATTGGCATTTTTTAATGCCTCAAGGGTTGCAATATAGGCATATTCACCTTGTATCGGCAATCCTACACGCATTCTGCGATCCAGCACGCCCTTCAGCGATGGGCGTTCTACCATGCCCGTAAGCGCTGACCGGAACCCCATCTCCTTTCTCACAGGGTCAAAAATGATACCCGACCTGCCCTTGAATAAGGATTCCCTGACCTCGGTAAGATTCTTGCCGATGACAGAATAAATTCCCATTCCCGTAATTACGACTCGACGCATTAAATTCCGTTCAAAGTTATTTAGTTCCTAGTTCCCAGTTTGCAGTTTTCTGTCACGTGTTACGCGTCACGCGTCACGTATATAGCCCTCCATTAATGCTGATAACCTCACCGGTAATGTAGGATGACTTCTCCGACGCGAGAAAAGCAACCAGATCAGCAACTTCTTCCGCTTCACCAAACCGGTTCATAGGGATCATTGCCTTTAGCGTTTTTTCATCCAGGTCCTTCGTCATATCGGTCCTGATGTACCCCGGGGCAACGGCATTAACTGTAACATTCTTTTTTGCAACTTCCTGCGCCAGCGCTTTGGTAGCGCCAATGACGCCAGCCTTGGCAGCAGAGTAATTCGCCTGTCCGGGCAATCCTTTTATCCCCGAAAGGGAAACCACGTTGATGATCCGGCCGGATTTGTTGATCAGCATATCTTTGATCAGTGCCCGGCTGGTGAAGAAAAACCCGTTCAGGTTGGTATTTATGACATCAAACCACTCCTCGTTTTTCATCCACATGACCAGCGCATCTCTCCTGATTCCTGCGTTATTCACAAGAACCGATATATATTTTCCTTCGTTTTTACATGACCACACATTCAGGGCAGTATCAACCTCCTCCTGGCTGGCCACATCAAAGGGTAATAATTCCCCGTCACTGCCGCTTTCCCTTACCAGTTTCAATGTAGTTTCTGCTTCGGCAAGGTTTGAGCGGTAATTGATCAAAATAAAAAAATCCTTTTCGGCAAGTTTCAGGCAAACAGCCCTGCCGATACCTCTTGAACCGCCTGTTACAAGCGCGTATTTCATTTCTTTAATTGTTGCTTTGGATCAACCGAAAAGTTAATCCTGAAATCATTATTAGCCCAGCGGAAAATGAAGCTTGTTTTCCAGCAGATATTGTTCAATTTTCCGGACATCTATGTATTTAACCGTATCTTCCGAAAATTTCGGAACGATCGCCCTCAGGTCTTCAAATATTCCACGGGAGAATTCTGACATCCGGCCGCCAATTTCCAGGTAATCTATTGCCTGGAGGATGGTCAGCATCTCGATAGCCAGCACCTGGTAGGTATTCTCTATGATCGTTTTTGCCAGCAGGGCAGCATTGGTTCCCATGCTTACAATGTCCTGGTTATCATTGTTATTGGTGATGCTGTGGACATACATCGGGAAAGATAGCGTCTGGTTTTCCGCAACGGTTGAGACGGCCGTAAACTGCACACCCTGCATACCAAGATTCAGTCCCAGTTTGCCAAGATTCACGAACGGGGGGAGTTTTTCATTCAGCTTATCATTCAGCAGGTAATTCAACTGCCGTTCTGCAAGCATGGATAGCTTTGTGATGGCAATTTTCAGTTTATCCATCTCAAGCGCAACATAATCACCATGGAAATTCCCGCCATGATAAACATTTTCTGTATCGCTGTCGATGATCGGGTTGTCATTTGTGGAATTCACCTCATCATGGAGGATCTTTTCAGCATAAAGGATGGTATCGAGCACAGGTCCCAAAACTTGCGGAACACATCTCAACGAGTAGTATTCCTGCACTTTATGCTTAAAAACCTCCACTTTCTCCGTTTTTCCATTGTTATAGAGATGGTCAGCCCTGCGCCGGATAAGTTTACTGTCATTCAATATGGATCTCATCTGACTGGCAATATGGTTCTGTCCGCTGTGAAGTTTAACCCTGTTAAGTTCTTCGGAAAAATGATCGTCATAGGACTCCACGATCTCCGTGATCATGACGGATGCAAGAACAGACCAGTCCAGCAGGTTTTTTGCGTGAATTATGTTGATCATCCCGATCCCGGTCATTGCAGAAGTGCCATTGATAAGTCCCAATCCCTCCCGGATATGCATTTTGATCGGGGTGAGACCCAGTTCTTCAAATACTTTTGCCGTCGACTGCAGGATTCCGTTGTAGGTTACCTCTCCTTCACCGATCAGGATCAGCGCCAGGTGGGCAAGCTGGATCAGGTCGCCGCTTGCGCCCACACCGCCGTGTTCGGGAATGTATGGGTAAACTTCACGGTTGATCAGTTCTTTCAGGAGATCGGCAACTTCAGGATGAAGGCCCGATTTTGCCTGGAGGACTGTATTCAGTCTCGCCAGCATCGTGGCCTTGACATATATGTCAGGCAGGGGAGCCCCCATTCCTGAACAATGGCTGCGGATCAGGTTATACTGTAACTGGAGCTCGTTATTGTTGTTGACCTTATACTGGGCCATGGGCCCAAGGCCTGTATTTATACCATAAATTACTTTTCCTTTGGCAAATTCTTTCAGGAACTCGAAGTTGTCGCTTACTCTTTTTCTTGCACTTTCATCAATCTCAACAAGCTCTCCTTCAAACAGTATTTTATAGATTTCCGATAAAGTAATTCTCCGGTCGCCGATAATTATCATTCTGCTATGTTCTAAATGCAATAACGAAATTACATATTCCTTCCCGGAATTTGTAATCTGCAAAAGTAATACATTTTTTGAATTTTGTTTTGAATAAGAAGGTGACGGTTAATTCATTTTTTGAGGTGCTAGCAAAAGAAATTAGATAACCTGAAAAAGAAGAAATCTTTATTTCTCACACCTTGATTCGAAGCTATGAACTTATTGATTTTCCCATTTCTATTTTCTGCTATTGCATTTGTAT
>JAPLDH010000020.1 GCA_026391355.1 Bacteroidota bacterium
TCATACAAATGCAATAGCAGAAAATAGAAATGGGAAAATCAATAAGTTCATAGCTTCGAATCAAGGTGTGAGAAATAAAGATTTCTTCTTTTTCAGGTTATCTAATTTCTTTTGCTAGCACCTCAAAAAATGAATTAACCTAATTATGGCGACACAATCTGTAAAATATTCTCATATCATCTGGGACTGGAACGGCACCTTACTTGATGATTCATGGCTTTGTGTAGAGGTTATGAATACGATGCTGGCTGAGCGGTATTTACCCTTGCTGAGCCTTGAACGTTACCGTGATATATTTGTCTTCCCTGTAAAGGATTATTATACCCAACTTGGTTTTAATTTTGATAATGAGCCTTTTGAAAAAGTCGGGATGGAATTTATGATCCTTTATAATCAACGTCAGCATGAATGCAGTTTACATATTGAGGTAAAGAATATTCTGGAAACCATTTCAAGGTTGGGTTTCCCTCAATCCATATTATCAGCACGGGAAGAAAATGAACTTCGGTCAGAGGTGATCGATGCAGGTATAAACAGATATTTCCAAAGGGTTTATGGACTGGATGATCATTATGCTCATGGAAAAACAGATGTTGGCAGAAAACTGATCCATGATTTAGGATCAGCCCGGGAAAGCTACTTATTTATCGGAGATACACTGCATGATGCTGAGGTAGCATCAGAACTGGGGATCTCCTGTATACTCGTTCCGAACGGCCATCATTCGCTGAAAAGACTTAAAACATCCGGACTTCCGGTAATAGATACATTAAAAGAATTAATTCAGTGGCTATGAAAAAACATTACAGCCAATTACCTGGCATAGTAGGAATTGCGGTCATTCTGACAATGCATTTGCCTGCAATATCACAATCTAACAGAGGTCAGGGAATGCACCCGCACACCATTGTTTTATCTACGTCAACAAAAAAGGATGCTAAAAATGATCATCTTCTGTCAGTCGGATTCCTGACAGATAAACCCTATGAAAAAGCCGGACAGGAATCCAGAGCCGCTTTTGATTTTCTTCATTCGTTTGGAGGAATTTCAGCCAGCGTTGTGACCTTCCGGGATGTGAAAAGCCATCCAAATCAACTTGATGGATTCCAGGTTCTATGGTTCCACAGGTCCGATACTACTGAGTTTTCAGATGAAGAGACGAGTTCAAGGGTATTGCAGACGATCCGGAAATATCTTGATAAAGGCGGAAATCTATTGCTGACACTCGATGCATTTCGTTATCTGGTGAACCTCGGGCTGGAAGCAAATCCACCGGAAACAAGGTTCAAACCTTGTATTGATGAAGGGTACGGAAGAAAACTCGGGTTTCATGCTTTCCGTGATCACCCGGTATTTGAGGGTTTAAATGGCGGAGCCTATATCAACCGTCCTGTAAAGGATCTGACCATCCGGCAAACTGGTTATTTTGATAATAAATTGCCCCAAAACGGAAAAGTGGTAGCTGTAGACTGGGATTACATATTTTTGCGTGAGGATTCAAAGCTGGTACTGGAATACAGTTCCGGCAAGGGAAAGATCCTTGCCATCGGCGCGTACACATGGTTTTCCATGCCCAATTACAATCAGGAGCACCTTGCATTATTTATTAAAAACTCACTTTATTACCTTGCCACAATAAAGTCAACAGTTAATACTTTCTACTGGGATTATGAGCCAAACAAGGTTATTCGATGCGCTATTGAGAAACCCTTTACATATTCCATACAACACAGGATCCCTGAAAGCAGACCCTGGAAAGTACCTGATGATCCTATGGCAATCAGGGAAAGGTATTCGTCAGAAAATTACTGGGATGTTGCCGGAGAGCGGATGCTGACCATGGGGAATGAAAATGGAGGAATTGAGGAGATCTGGGCGCATCCTTTCATGGCATTCAGGGATTATGAAGCGGGTCTTAAATTTGACTACAAAGACACCATTTACTGGCTAAATGATGAAAAGCCAACGATCATTGTCAACCCATCCTCATTTACCAGGGTTTATAAATTTCCAAGGGCATACCTGACGGAAATTATTGTGAACGATCCGGAAAAACCCGTTGGTATTGTTCATTATGAGTATAAAGGTGTATATGGTGCTCAGATCGTTATCAAGATCAGGAGCAACCTGAGACTGATGTGGCCATATTCAGAGAAGGTTCTTGGAACAATATGCTATACAACTGATTCCGTTAACCACTCTTTTGTCGTCAGGGATAAATCGGGTAATTTTGTTTCCGTGTTTGGTGCAAACTGCTCGCCCTTACAAACCATTGAGGGACCCTATTCAGGGTTTGTCACGAACGGAAAACCTGAAGAATGGAAGGGTATACCCTCAAACGACTTTGCAGTCACGGAACTGCAGCGGTATCAGTTAACCATGAATGATTGTATCGATTTTGTCTATTCAGGTTCAAGTAAAGGTTATAAAGAGGCAGCGGATGAATTTTCGATTGCTTTGATAAATCCTTACAGAATATACCAAAATGCCTTACAGCATGTCCACAACCTGCTTGGGTCAAAGCTGATAATCACTTCTCCTGACCAGGATTTTAACAGGGGTTACTGCTGGGCATTGATTGGTACCGACAGGTTTTTCGTAAATACACCGGGTATGGGAAAATCACTGGTAGCCGGATATGCAACCACAAGGAAGGGTTGGGACGGAGCACAGAAAATCAGCGGCCGGCCGGGTTATGGCTGGTATTTCGGAAGGGACGGGCAATGGAGTGGGTTTGCTTTACTTGACTATGGAGACTTCGGGAAGGTAAAATCGGAACTCGAGTTCTATCAGAAGTACCAGGATCTTTCCGGAAAGATATTTCATGAAGCAAGTACTTCAGGAATCATCCATTACGATGCTTCTGATGCCACGCCTCTGTATATTATTCTTGCAGGCAGGTATTTCCGTTATACGAATGATACCGGATTCCTTCGGCAAAGCTGGCCTAATATCAGGCGGGCCATCTATTTCTGTTTCTCCACTGATACCGACAAGGATCATCTGATAGAGAATACCAATGTCGGTCATGGATGGGTGGAAGGCGGTGAACTTTATGGTTCTCATGCTACCCTTTATATGCAGGGATGTTGGGCAGATGCACTGGAGGAATCGGCAAATATGGCTCACTTCCTAAAAGACCCGGAGGGAGAGAACTTTCACATGGAATCCGGGATCATCCAGGACATAATCAATAAGGATTTCTGGAATGATGAAGGTCAATTTTATTCCTACGGGAAAAACAAGGATGGGTCTTTTCGTTCAGAACCGACTATTTTACCGGCAGTACCTTTATGCTTCAGGATGGGTGAAACGCAACGTGCAAATGTCGTCCTGAGCCAATATGCATCCAATGCTTTTACGACGAACTGGGGAGTACGGATCATAAGGGACGACAGCCCCTATTTTAAACCGACCGGTTACCACTATGGAAGTGTCTGGCCTCTTTTTACAGGATGGGCTGCCCTGGCAGAGTTCAATTATGGAAATTATCAGCAGGGCTTCTCACATATAATGAACAACCTTATGGTTTATAAAAACTGGGGTCAGGGCTTCGTCGAGGAGGTATTGAACGGCGCTGAATACAAACCGTCAGGCGTTTGTGCGCATCAATGCTGGTCGGAGACGATGGTATTGCAACCCGCTATTGAAGGATTGCTGGGGCTCGATATTAAATCACAGGAAAACAAAATCGTGCTGACACCCCACCTGCCCGCAAATTGGGATTCACTCAGCGTAAGAAATATCCGGATCGGGAACGGAACAATTGATTTCCGTTTTGAAAGAAATCAGGACCAGATCATTTATATGTTTTTCAATAAAAGTCAATTGCCTTTGAAGGTTGAATTTATGCCTTCCTTACCTGCTGGAACGGTTATAAAAAGGGTTACGATGAACGGGAAAGTTATTCCTTTTACTGTTTTTACGACTCCTCAGCGCGTTGATTGCCTGATGACTTTGGAGTTAAAGGAGGAGAATAAGATTGAAATTCAATATGAAAAAGGGATCTGTGTACTCCCGGTCGTTGAAGATCCAAAACCAGGAGATCCTGCTGAAGGGTTGAGGATCATTTCGTCAAGCCTAAAAGGAGACCAATACCAGGTTGATGTTGAGGGCAAAGCAAAGAGTACTGAACAAATCCGGGTTTTTATCCATGGTTGGGAGGTTGCGAAAACAGAGAATGGGCAACATATGGGTCACATAGGTGATATCGTATATTTTGAGGTTCCTTTTGAACCAACCGGACATAAATATGTACGGAAATCCCTGATCATCACACTGAAATAAAATCACCTGCGATATGAAAAAGCTTATTTTATTCTCCTTGTTATTTTTTTCCTTACCCCTAATGGCTCTCCCTCAATTTTTATCAAATCTCAGGGCAAAAGCGGATGATGCCTTGTTCACTACTTATGCAGCACCGGCTTCCCGTTCAGAATATAAAATTGACCAGGGATACCAGTTACTCTGGAATGATCAGGAAAACAATGTAGAATTTACGAGCAAGAATGGAATCAATATTGGTATCGCATTTAACCTTGGGAAGGAATTTCAGTTCCGGTTAAAGGAATTTTATAGTGAACCTGTTATAACTACTTCTTATAGTGATCTTGTAAGGTTTTACTATTATCCCTTTAAAGATGTCCGTATAGATATTTTTTTTGATGTTTACTCCTCGCGGGAAGCCATAGAGGATATCAGGATCACCAATGAGGGGAGATTTCCGGTCGAACTTGAATTATCCCCTTACTATTACTACCCTTCCAATGATACAGTCATGGATATTGCCCATCAAAACCTTGGTGATCTCTATTCATTCCCATTTGAAAGAAAAAGGGATGGTTGGATGATTGAGCATACTATTCCATTGACGGAGAAACTAAAGGGGTTTATCATGGGAAACATTGACTATGATAGTGTGCAGCATTTTCTCCTGACCCCTTCCATGCCTGAAAAAAATGGGCAGGATCCATTAAAAAATTTTAAAATGATGCTTAAACGGCAAAAAAACAATGCCAAAACGATAAAAGTACTGATGTTCGCCCGAAATGTTCACCTTCAACCGGGAGATATTACCCAATTCAGACTGATCAATGGAATTTCAGAAGCCAATTCACGGATCCCGGATCTTTTCCGAAAATCAGGAAAATTACTATCAAAGGATCCGGATAAACTTATCAGGGAAGATGAAAAACTTTATTCCCATATACAGCCTCTGGTAACCGGTAACCGTGATTATCAGATGTTTTATTGGAGTTGTTTCTCTCTTTTACAGCAATGTATGATGCCCCCTGAAGGGAAATGCAGTTATAACTATTATGTATTTTCAAGAGAACCAAAATGGGGATGGGGTTATGGAGGCCAGGTCTTTCATGAAAGCCTTTCAATGCTGGCATATGCTTACATGAACCCTTTGGCTGCCATGAATTCTCAACGGGTTTTTATAGAAAGGCAGCACAAGGACGGGTATATCAATTACAGGACAGGTCCCTATCTTGATGAAACCATTGAATACCAAGGAAAGCTGACAACATCAGCACCTTGGTTCAATTATGAGAATCTTGAGATATACAGGATTACAAAGGATAAAAAATTTCTTGAAGATGTTTATATCCCCGGTAAGAAGTTCTATAACTACTGGGTTTCAGAGAGGGATTCCAATAAAAACGGATTGTGCGAATGGGGAGCAGAAGCTGAACTTGAGTCGGTCAGGGATGCCAGGGTAGCCGTTTGGGACAAAGTGGGATGGCCTTCCAATTTTGAGGGACCCGACCTCAATTCCATGTTGGCGAAGGAGGCAAGGTCATTGGGAGAGATTGCTGATATCCTGGGGAAAAAAGAGGATACTGAATACTGGAAGACTGAGTTTCAAAAGCGAAAAGATCTGATCAACAAATTCATGTGGGATCCCCTCAGCAACTTCTATTACAACGTAAACAGAAATGACCAGACATTCCGTTATCAACATCCGGATGACCTGAAAATTAAAGAGATAACCGGTATATTGCCACTTTGGGCAGGTGTTTGCGATTCCATGCGATGTCAAAAGCTAATCAGGTCAATTACTAATCCCGATGAGTTCTGGCGTCCCTATGGCATTCCTTCGCTATCGGCCCGGGATGATTATTATAATCCCATCGGATATTGGAATGGCCCTGTGTGGGTTCAATGGAACTATCTTGTATTCCGCGGATTGCTTGAAAATGGATTCAGAAAAGAAGCAGAAGAACTGGCAGCCAAGGTTCTTGACAACATGATATGGCATCTAAAAAATGATCATGTTTTCTGGGAGTTTTACAGTGCCGATGAACACCAGGCTGGATGGAACAAGACATACATCTGGGCAGGAATTGCTGCGCGATTCCTGATTGACCTTGAACAACCCGGAAAAACCAATTGAGAAAAGTTTCCTCCACAATCTCTCAGCTTTGGTTAACCTCAGCTTCCGTCTTTGGCTTTATTTTTCTTTAACCACTTCTTTAGGTAGATATAGTCAAGGTAGTATAATACCCGTACTGAAAAACTGTTTGTCTGGGCACTGGCGAGGGTATTGCCAAGGTTGGTGAAATAATTATCCAGTAAAGCGGTTCCCTGGCTGTTAATCTGATTTTTCCATACGATGCTGATCTCGCTTCCGGGAGCAAAATACCAGATGAATTGCAGGTCAGCGGAAAAGGCGTTGAAGTTGATATTATTCTCCTTGCTGTAATTGCTGAGGTCAAGATGCCCCTCCTGATTGAGGGTATAAAACTGCAGATATTTCGCCTGTGACCAATAATGCCTCAACCTCAGTGAAATTGACATTTTTGTATTGAAAATGTAAGTTGTGGTGAAGATGTTGTTCCAGGTGGTGATATTCCTTTTTCCGAAATAAATCATCGTATTATTGAGCGAATCGGTGATTGTCTCCACCCATCCTGAGTTGTTCAGGTTCTTTTCGAAAAACAGATCCAGGGTCAGGGAAAGTCTGTCATTCAGGCGAAGCCGGGGAACAAATTCAACATCATATAACAGGTTATTATTACCGGGAGTGTTTTGGATGGTAAAGGAATGAACATACCTGAACATCTTCCGGTTATCCGTTCCAGTTTTCCAGGTTACCAGATAATTCAAGGGTGTTTTATAAACCCAACCCCAAACCCGGGGTTCATAATAGTCGTTATAACCCATCGGGTATATACTGAACAGCAGGGTATTGACCCAGTAATTGGTAAATGTGGTCTCATTCTGAAGACTCAAGCTTAAGGACTTGAAACCAGAAGGTTTGTATAAGGTCGAATGCCTGATGACGAGGGTGGTCTGAGTATTTATGAATTTCCATGTCGGTTTGAAGATAAGGTAATACATTTTAAGCTGGTTCACTACATCGTTGTTGTATAAAAGAAATCCCATATCGTTGGGATCATAATGATCGCCTGTTTCCTGTCTTCCAATCTCCCACTGGAACTTTCCGCTGGGTTTGGCAAGAGAAACCACATACAGATGGCCAAAATCAGGTTTTGTACTTACCTGGTAATGTTGGCTTACATTCAACCTTCCTAAGACAGAGAAGGTATTTTTCTTATTACTGATGCTGGTTTCTGCACCGGTTACATTCATATTGAGGGATTTATCAGGGATCCAGTAACTGGTGTTGATCAGGGTGATATAGGAATGATTTTTCAGATTCTGGTCAAAAACAAGCACATTATAATTTGTATAAGGCTGGGTTAGCAACTTGCGGTTTGTCCATTTAACGGTGTCCTGAAGGGTAGCCCAGGTATTGGTGGTGATTGCATTGAAAAATCCTATCCCGAGGCCTTTTGTATTTCTTCCTGATATCTTGGTCGCATTGATGATCCTGGTCTCGTTGGGATTTTTGGTGATGATCTCAGTATACTTTGCGCTGTCGTATGCAAGATTGCCATATTTTGGCGGACCACCTACGCGCCGGGTATAAAAGATGTCGCATTTATTGAACATCTCCGTTGCTTCAGTGAAGAACTGCCTGCGTTCGTCGTATCTCACCTCAAACGGAGTTAAATTGAGGATGAGGTCATCACTTTGTACCTGCCCGAAATCGGGGATCAACATCATATCGAGGGTATAGCTTTCGTTGATGCCATACCGAAGGTCCATCCCACCCCTTAACTCGTATGACCAGTTTTTTACATCGGGGTCTTTCCGGGCATAAGAAGAGATATAAGGCACAATGGAAAGCCTCACAGGCGGGACCACATTTTTTATCCCCAGCAGGCGTCCATAGTATTTGAAAATATTCTGGCTGTTATTATCCACGAACGACCAGGTTGAATACTCCTGTCTCCTGTAAAAGTTTCTCCACATATTGATCCCCCAAACCTGGTTTTCGATCTTCGGAAAGCGTAAAGCCGAAAATGGCAGCTTGATCTCCAGTATCCAGGAAGTATCATTGATGCTGGTAGCGCTTTCCCATACTGCATCCCAGGAGAGATCCGTTCCAACCATTGAATATTTGCAGTCGTGCTGAACATTTGAAGGGTTGACCTTGAACTCATACATATTCATTTCGTCGTTATACGGAAGAATGTCAACAGAAAGGTAATCATTAGCGAGGTTCTCAAGCATATCCCTGCTCCCCAACTGCTTGTATATACTATCGGTATGCGGATCGAACAGGATGGCACCTACATACAATGCAATGTCGTCATATGCAAACCTTACTTCTGTCGGAAACGGAGGATGAGTTCCGTTACGGGGGGAATATTCGACAAAATCATTTGCGCAGGGAAGTGTTTTCCAGAAAGCCTCATCCAGTTTCCCGTCTATTTTAGGAGGTTTGTTTATTCTTAATGCTTGTATCGTTTTGCGGGAAAGGAAAGCAGAATCGGCTGGAGATTTTACAGTGTCCTTAGCATATATATTGATACCTGCAGAAAATACCAAGGTCAGGAACAACAATGGCCTAAACAGAGGATGATAAACCGGCTTTTCCATCCGTAACAGGGAAATATAGCAAAAATAGAAGCATGATAAATATACAAAAAAAGTAATAGTCCTTTTCCCGAAACTAATCTGTCAAATAATATTTCTTCAGGCTGAACGCTTCAGAAAGTCAATCTTTTTATGTAAAGAACAGTTTCCCAGTCGTACTATTTTTATTAATTTTACATAAAAATACTCGATCATGAAACCGTTGTTATTTTTCCTTGTTTATCTCTTCTTTCCCTGGTTTCTGGTTGGTCAGAAAACCATAGAACCAGTTGATTATCTTAAAATTAACGCTACAGCCAACGATCCTTTGTACACAACTTATGCTGCAGCAATGCAGAGATCCATATTATATGGAGACAAGGCCTATAAAATGGATTACTATTCCGATTGTTCTCCCCTCAGTTATTCAAGTGATCATGCCGGAAAGATCTATTCAATCTGGAAAATAGACCAGGTGGTGGTAAACCGGATCGGAGAATATTTTTCAAAACCGGTGGTTCATTATTCATTTCCTGACATGATGAAGATGGAATATGAACCTTTCCGCGGAATTCATGTTGAGGAGACCTTCCTTGTCTATAGTTCAAGTATCGTAATTGTTGATATGATCGTGAGGAACACTGACATCATTCCACATGATATCTCCGTGTACCCGGTCCTGGAACTCGGCAACGATTCATTGAAGATCATCCGGTATGATGACGAACATGACGGATATATCACCAATCGGTATGAAAGCCCCTACCGGTTGATCAGTAGTCTGAAGACTGAATACGGTTATCCTACACAAACTGCAGATTTCTTTTCTGCAGGTCAAAAGGTTTATTCCCATGGAGGTTATCCAGGGGATATGAATGATTTTTACAATGTCATTAAAACCGATTTTTATTCTATCAAAAGAGCTGATACGCTTAATCATAAAAATTCAGGATACGTTAATTTTGTCTCTTTGCTTCTCAAATCAAAATTAACTCCCGGGGAAGAGACCAGTTTCCGGTATATAAGAGGAGCGCAGGCTCAGGCAGAGGATATGGATTCTCTGATGATCGCCATCAATAACCTGAAGAAAATTTCCTTACAAACATATTTTGAAGATAATGTGAAGTTATTTTCGACGATCCCGATGATCTCATTTGATTCAGAATCAAGAAAACTGATCTATCTGGGGGCATTTAATCTGGTCCGTGGTTGTATGTATCCCCCATCGGGAAAGACAAGTTACAACTTCTATGCTTTTTCCCGGAATCCAGTCTGGGGTTGGGGTCATGGCCACCAGGTATTGCATGAATCATTAAGCATGCTGTCGTATGCTTACCTCGATCCATCATCTGCGGAGGGATCACAACGGGTGTACATGGAACAGCAGGGAAGTGACGGATTTATTGCCTATCGTCATGGTCCAAGGGGGATGCAGGATTACCCTCATAAGAATATACCAACCACCTCCGCTCCTTTTTTCAACTGGATCAACTGGGAAGTGTATAATGTCAGTCATGACCGTCAATTTCTCCGGGAAGCATATGTTTCCGGTACAAAATATGCCGGCTGGTTACTAAAGAACAGGGATATGAATCATGACGGTACTTTTGAATGGGGACCAAACGGAATAATAGAGAACGTCAGGGATTGGTATAACGCTGTGTTCCAGGTATCTGCCGAAAGATACCTGGATGTTGACAAGGAAGACATTTCAGATGAACTCGAATGTCTTGATCTTACCTGTATGGTAATCAAAGAAGAAAGAACGCTTTCAAAGATGGCCTTGGAGTTGGGACTATCTGATGAATCTAAACGGTGGAAGGCAAAAGCAGATTCAGCATCAAATCTGTTGAATAAAAGGATGTGGGATGAGACGACCGGATTTTATTATTCTGTGAATAAAAAGGATTATTCATTTCAATATATGACCCGTGATCTGAAACGCCAGGAGATCATTGGTTTTCTTCCCTTATGGGCTGAAGCAGCTCCAACCGACCGGGCAGACAAACTGGTAAAAACCCTGATCGATCCTTCAAAGTTCTGGAGAAAGTATGGGGTTCCTACCCTTTCCGCCCAGGATCCATGGTACAGCCCCTATGTTGATTATTGCTGTAAATGGAATGGCCCTGTATGGCTTCTATGGGACTATATGGTTTACGAAGGCCTCCGGAATTACAGGTACGATAATATTGCAAAAGCACTTTCGGATAATCTGATCCTTTGTGTTTGCACCCAGCTCTCAAAAAACCATAATTTCTGGGAATCCTACAGCCCTGATAACGAAGTCCTGAATTGTCCTTCAAACTACATATGGGATTCAATTATGGCAAAGTTGCTTATTGAGGAATCCCAGAATAATCATACCGATTCAGGAGAGGGTTCCATAGAATACTAACCTGCTGAAAAGGATTTATCATTGTCGGTGAAATAATCGAAATTTCTTTACGAACTTTGTTGGTTCTTTGAATTCCTTTAAAATGAACCGGTATCTTAACAAATTGAATAATTTAATTACAATCCAGCGGGTTATCTATTTTCTTTTCCTGTTGTTAATGACGGCTTGTAATACTTCCAACAGTGCGGATCTTGAGAAACTCCTCTCGCCGGCCGCATTGCCTTATCTCAAAGCGGGTAAACTGATCCAGGTATCCAGTTACTGCTTGAACGGCAGGAATACTGATCAGATCACAATTGCAGCCGGAAAAACGACCACTATTCTGGATGCACAAGGACCCGGAATAATCACCAGGGTATGGTTTGCCATTGAATCAAAAGATCCGGATTTCCTGCGAAGAATCGTGTTCAAAGTTTATTGGGACAACGAAGATGACCCATCAATCAATACCCCGCTCGGTGATTTTTTTGGATGCGGATTCAAATATAAACCCTATTCAACATCTTACCTGAGCATGACCAGCGGCGGATACACCTGTTTTTTTCCGATGCCTTTTGAAGGAAATGCCAGGATGGAAATTCTTAATGAAACCGGTGAGGATATTACAGGGTTTACCTACCAGATTGATTACGAGAAGCTGGAAGGATACCTTTCGACAAATGTTGGTTATCTTCATGCATACTGGCACAGGGAGATCCGTACTGACTATGATTCTAATTACATTATTCTCAAAACAGAGGGAATAGGACATGTTGTCGGAGTGAACCTCAACATTCAGTCATACGATGGTAGTTTTGCATATTTGGAAGGTGTTGAAAGAATTTTCATCGACGGGGAAAAGATCCCTTCCATACAGGGAACAGGCACTGAAGATTATTTTTCAGGAGGAGACTATTTCAACAAAGGAGAATTTACCGGTCCTTATAATGGGTTGATCCTTAAAGATGACTCACTGGGAAGAATAGCAGCTTACCGGTTCCATATTCCTGATCCGATCCCATTCAGGAAATCCATCAATTTTTCAATCGGTCATGGCCGGGGGAATAATGAAGTTGCGGATTACAGCAGCACAGTTTATTGGTACCAGACAGAACCACATAAAAAAAAGGGTCAGATCATGAAACCGGGACTCCGGATCCCATTACGAATTGTAACACCACCTAACCTACTGGAAGCAGAAAAGTTACAGTTCAATATAGGACCTATTACTTCAAGTATCATGGATATGTCAGATTATGGTCCGGAATGGAGTGAAAATAAACAACGGATGATTGAAACCCGCGATAAGGATGAATTTTCACTGACACTTCAGAACCTTCAGGACATTTCCTATAATATTGATATTTACTACACAAAAGGCCCCAATTACGGAAATGTGGGTATTTATGTCGGGGATAACAAAGTGGGTGAAATAAATGGATACAACCCGATAATTTATCCGGGCGGAAAAATATCCGTTAAAAACATACCCAACCCATACAGCAGGATCACTCTTGACTTTAAAATTGAAGGGAAGGATGAAAAATCATCCGGATATTATACCGGACTCGATGGCTTTGATCTGCAACCTAAAAGGATCTGGGTTCCTGACTGGTATTTTATAGGTCCTTTCCCATACCCGGTGAAAAATGAAAAACCGGCATCCGGGCTGGATTCTATTTATCTACCGGAGAAAAAGATTGATTTGAAACAGCTTTCTACGGGTACAAAGAATGAAACAATCAAATGGGAATATCTCAAGACTCCCGGAAATGGCTATGTATCACTATCCTACCTGGTAAATTCAAATGATCCTGTAATCTGCTATGCAGTCAGTTATATCTATTCTGCAGGAGACCGTCTGATCCCTTTATATATCGGATCGACGAATGCAATGAAAGTATTTTGTAATAGAAAGCAAATCCTACGTTACCAGAAACAACATGGAAACCACCCTGACCAGGAAGAAGTTTTTTTACATGTAAATAAAGGCTGGAATGAATTGTTGCTCAAACTTGAAAATAATGCCAGTGGTTTGGGTTATTTTGTCAGACTAATTGACAAGGACAACATTCTGACAATTAACGCCGATAAAACAATACACCCATAACAGAACCATGAAGTCAAAATCAAAAGAATTACTGATTTTCCTGTTTTCTTTTGTGTATCCTTTATTTCTTACCGGGCAACAAGTCAACCAGTTACCTGCAATTCCTTCAACATTCTGCATCTCACAGGTTGAGATGAAGTTGTTCAACCTGATAAATGAGTACAGGAAAGAATTCAAACTGCCACCCATTCCATTATCAATGTCCTTGTGTTTCGTAGCTTCTACACATGTCAAGGATTTATATGCAAACCATCCTGATAAAGGTTCCTGTAACTTTCATTCCTGGTCAAACAAAGGCTTCTGGAAACCATTTTGTTATCCCAGTGATGAGAATAAAAAAAATTCTGTGTGGGACAAACCCAAAGAAATCTGCAACTATCCCGGAAAGGGATATGAGATCGTTTACTGGGAAAATAATCCAGTTACGCTTGACAGCATTATTCCATTCTGGAGTTCTATTGAATACTTCAACAGTTTTCTGATGAATACAGGCAAATGGCAGGGAAAAAAATGGAATGCTATTGGAATTTCCGTTTATCAAAATTATGCTGCTGCATGGTTTGGAGAGCTTCCCGATCCCGAAGGCATTCCATATGTTTGCGGCAATCCTCCTGAAAAAAAGGTTGAAGTTCCAATACCACCATTAGAAGCCAGCAAGAAAATGGAAGCCCTGAAACAAACAGAATCCGATAAGAAACCTGCCTCAACAATCGATACATTAGTAAACAAATCAGGCAAATCCAAAAAACCCGTTAAACCATTGGTTAAACCGGTAGATACTACCCGGGCATCAATTGTTCCTGTCGTTTCTCACCTGGTTGTTCACAAATATTATATTATTGTAAACAGCCAGTTGACGATTGCAGAAGCAAAAAAGGTTGCAGAAAGATTAATTAAAGAAGGATATACGGAGACGAAGATCCTGAAAAAAGATACGAAGAACCGGATCTCCATTTATGAATTCGATAATAAAGTAGAAGCCGACAGTGTGCTTCATGTCGTAAGGAAAATATTTAACGATGCCTGGATTCTAAAATAATCCTCGTACCCACCCCTTAATCCCCTCCCTAAAATTAGGGAGGGGGAAGGGGGTGGGTATTTAAACCGGCTTATTTTGCATCTTTCATAAGCCGGAAACCCACAGTTCCGTTCCTGTCAAGACCTGGAGCAAGAAGGAGCAACATTTCCGGATGGTCTGCCGGTAATGGCCCCCCTGTGATATACCAGATACTTGCAGTAGGATAATAATAACTCCCTCCACGTATGATATTGTAATAATAACAACCGATATCATACATATCGTTGGTCATCTGCCAAACATTCCCTACCATGTCCTCCACACCAAAGGGACTGGCTCCCCGGGGATACGCAAATACAGAAGTTGAATGATTGAGATGATAGTTGCATCTTGTAGAATCCATGTAATTGCCCCAGGGATATTTACGCATATCAATGCCTTGTGCAGCATATTGCCATTCGATCTCGGTCGGCAGTCTTTTTCTTGCCCATAAAGCATATTGCCTGGCATCTTCGAGGCTGACATACACAACAGGATAATCGTTCTCTCCATCCGGAATCCTGCCACCCACCCAATGCTTCAGAAAGTTGGTGGTATCCGAAGGGGAATATTTTGCCTTCTTTAAAAATACCAGGAACTGCCGGTTGGTAATGGGATATTTATCCATATAGAACCTATCCATGTGAACAGTTACAGTGTCGGAATGGTCAGGAAATGCAATGAAGGGTTCCAGTGATTTGGAATCCCGCTTTGTATAGTAACGAAAAAAACCTTCCCTGATCTCCACCATATCATCCGGGAGAGTAGTTAAAGGTGTGGTCCTCTTTACTTTTGAAATTAATTTCGGAATCCTGTTGTTGGGAAACAACACCACTTCATCAAGCAACTCATCGTTACCGAAAAGCTGTACTACGATTTTTTCAGTGGATACCTCGAAATAGTCGAGATAGGGTATTGAATTCCCCAGGTCAGAAAAGGTGTATTTTATCGAATGATAGGTGGGATTTTCACCGGTCAGAACGATTTTATCTCCCTTATTTGCCGTAAAAACAAGTGTGTCCTCTTTAAAATATGCCGTCAGCCATTTTGGAAAAAGAGCTATGCAGCCGACATTACCTTCCCTGCGGCTCTTCAGGAAAGATTTATCAAAGGGATCAATGACGGCAGGAATAACATCCTTTCCCTCCTTTGCAACCAACTGAATTTCTCTATGATTCCAGAGGTCGATGTAGTGATGTTGTGGAGTGCATGGAGGGACGTTAAACAGGGGGCCATTAAAGCCACCGGGCTTCAGTGAATAAATTGTATAAATGACCTTTTCATCTGAGTACCACCGGTTCACATAAATACTGTCAGTCAATGAAGGGAGAAGCGGAACCCAATTGTTGTTATGGAAAACCGAATTGTTTTCCCTGAGGATCTTTGTTGTACGGCCTAAATAGGCATATTCTTCCCTGATCCAGGAAGGCCTGCCCGGTCGCATTGTATTTATTTCCACGCCATATCCATTAAAGAATGAGATGGCCAATTCACGGTGTAAACGATCATCGGCAAGCTGGAGCACCCGGAAAATGGCAAAATCGGGTTTTATGAATTTATTAAGGTTCAGCGGTGGGGGGTCAACCAGGGCATCGTGAACCCTTCCGGCTACAATACCGGGCATATCCTTGGGTATTGCCATCCCTTCACTGTACATAATAATCCCGGGTTTGACCTTATCGGCAGTTTCCTGCAACTCCTTGCTTGAAGATCCCCTTGTATCGAGCACAACACCGTCGGCATCAGAAGCTTTAAGCAACTGCTCCATACCCTCCATCTGCTTCTCCTTCCCTCCTGCCTCATCCCAAGGGTTGTAAGAAATAAAATACTTTTTTCCGTGACTGTGCAAAAAGTCGACTTCTTTCTTCAACAGGAACAATCCTCCCGGCAGATCCTTGTACATATCCCATTGGTTTCGCTGATCCAGGCCAAGACGTGGCCAGGTCGGCCAAAGCGTAAAAATATCATATCCCCCGGTCAGCGAATCATGTTCAAATACAGATTTATAAAAAGTATATTTTTGAGTTGCTTCATCAAAGAACTTTTTATCCCAGGCAAATTGGAGAAGCATGATATAAGTGCTTTTCATCCACTTCAGATCTTCCCTTTGAAACATCGAATTATCAAATGAGGGAAGATCATAAAGAAAACGATCCTGGAACATCATCTTCAATCCTGCATGCCAGTCATCCTCCTTATGGATATCGAAGTATATGTTATATTCAACCCATCCTCCCGGTTTCAATGTCACTGCCCAACGATCGAGTGTTGTTTTGTCTTCAAGCCGTTGTCCCCGTCGTGCCAGACCTGTCAGCGACAATGAATCATTTACTTTGTAATCGGCAAACCCAAGATGCCAGGCATTATCGGGAAGTATCACTCCTATCGGGCCATAACCCGGCCGGAACAATAGTGACCGGCAGAGATACTGAGGCCAATCTTTTGTTCCACCGGCAGTGATGTAAACCTTGTCATTGCCTTCTCCCAACGGAACAAGGTTTTCAATCGAATGACTGCGTCTGGAAAGGTTTGTGAAACGAATGGTAAACCTGAGTCCCGGTTGAAATTTTTTATCCTGTTTGATACTCCCGGCAATGCTGTCAGCTATGGTAAAGCTTATCTCCCCTCCTTTTGCAACAGATTTCAGATTAACGTACTGGTAGAAATTACTATCGATAAGCACCGAAAACAACGGCTTTTCCGGAGTGATCGCCACCACACTCTTATCTTTCATGATCACCCCATCAACCTTTAACGCTCCGGATCCTTCGAAACGGATCGATTGTACCTGCGAAAAATCAGTTTCCCAGATGCATAACAGGGAAATCAGGATACCGATTGTTCTCACTTTTAGCATATTATATTATGTTTCAATCTGTTTGCAATCTAATCTTTGCTATTTATATTTTGATTTTTGCATTTTGTACTTTGCATTTTAATTTTTTTCCTTCTTACGGATGTCCAGTGACTTACGACTTACGACTCACGACTTTCGACTATTATCTATTCCGAAAACAGGTCCTTCCTTGTATGAGTCCGTTCAAACTCCAGCAACCATCTCTTTCTCCAAAGACCACCACCATATCCAATCATCTTCCCGTTACTCCCGATCACACGATGACAGGGCACAATGATCGAAACCGGGTTCTTTCCATTGGCATTGCCCACTGCCCTGACTGATTTAATATCCCCTACCCTTTTTGACAATTCAAGGTAGGATATGGTATCACCAAACGGAATCTTCATCAGTTCCATCCAGACCTTTTTTTGAAATTCAGTTCCTTCAAGGTCAATATCCACCGTAAATGTTTTCCTTTCTCCTTTGAAATACTGATCCAATTCGGTAAAACACTCCTTCATAATTCCTGTGACCTCTCCTTGGGGCGATAACTCCTGGTTAAAATAAAGTGAGGTTATTTTATCTCCGTTTGAAGAAATTTCAAGACATCCCAGAGGTGAATGAAAGAAGGCTTTCATTCAGGATTTTCTTTTTTCGTTCTCGCAGTACGAAAAGCAAAGAAAAGCATGACCGATCCAAATATCAGCATCAGCAGGCCTGACCACAGGTTAATATTGATACCAAGCGATCGTTTATAGATCTCCTGGTCCCCAATGGTAAAAAATCCGAAAATTGTTAATAAAAGTCCTAAAATACTGAACATTAATCCGATCGGTAATTTAATATCTAAGCCCATTTTAATCTTGATTTAAAAGATTACCAGAATAAAATTGTTAATAACATTGCAATAACCAAAACGATGGTGGCAAGTGTCCATGAACGTTTATACCAGGGAACATTCTCCTCGACAAGTTTTGGGGTGAGTGAATAGACCAAACCCTTTAATTCATCATCTGTTTTGATCTTCCTGGTCATGAATGATAATCCGATAGTTACGATGGTTGCCGTAGAAAATGCAAAAATCGCTGTCCAGAAGTTCTGGGCCATTTCAACCGGGTATTCATGTAGTTTCATAATCCATCCCCCTTTGACAAGAGTATCCGCACCATGTGGAAAAGTCAATCCGTGGTGAAGCAATGCGAGTAGGAATCCTGCAAGTAACCCAGTAAATGCCGCATGCCCGGTGGTACGTTTCCAGAACATCCCCAGGAAGATCACCGCAAATAAGGGTGCATTGATCATTGAAAATATAGTTTGAAGGAAATCCATGATATTGCCGAACAAACTGGCCAGGTAAGCTGCAGCGATACTTACCAGTACTCCAAAAATGGTAGCATACCGGCCCATCCTGAGATAATGTCTGCCGTCAGCGAGCTTATCCCCCGTTACCGGGCGGATATAGCTCTGGTAAATATCGTACGTCCATACCGTATTAAAGGCTGAAACATTTCCTGCCATACCCGACATGAATGAAGCGAGGAGGGCAGTTATTCCGAGACCAAGGACACCGGCAGGAAGATATTGTTTCAGGAGCATGATGATCGTGTAATCGTAAATTGGTTGTCCGGCTTCATTCAGGGGAAGGGCAAATCCTTTGCCCGGTGTATTCATCAGTACCAGGGCAGCGATCCCCGGAACGATGATCAGGAAAGGAATAAACATCTTTGGCAGGGCGCCGATCAACGGAGTATTCCGTGCAGCGGTCGATGACTTTGCCGACATTGCCCGCTGAACAATAAGGAAGTTGGTGCACCAGTAACCAAAAGAAAGAACGAAGCCAAGCCCTGCGAAGATCCCATACCACTCAACTCCCAATGGGTTCGTCTTCGTAGACCCCGTATATTTCCACATGGTGGTCCAGCTATCCGCAGCATATCCTTTTGCGGTAACGATCGGTGCCAGTTGATGTTCCAGACCTGACCAACCACCTAAATCCCGAAGACTGAGAATCACGATAGGGAGAAGTCCAATCACAATAATGAAGAATTGCAGTACCTCATTGTAGATTGCTGAGGAGAGGCCTCCCAAATAGGTATAGGCAAGGACGATTGCCGCCGAAAGTACCAGGCTTAGATGGAAGTTCCATCCCAATACCTTTTCCATTAAGATTGCCAGTGCATACATTGAAATTCCTGATGCAAGGATGGTCATTACGGCAAACAGTATGGCATTTAATCCCCGTGTTTTCTCATCGTATCTCAATTTCAGGTATTCAGGAACTGACCTGGCTTTTGACCCGTAATAAAAAGGCATCATGAACATGGCGAGGAATACCATGGCAGGAATTGCACCTACCCAATAAAAATGGGTAGTCAGCATTCCGTATTTGGTCCCCGAACCGGTCATCCCCATTACCTCAAGAGCACCCAGGTTGGTAGAAATAAAGGCCAATCCTGCAACCCATGCAGGCATTGCACGACCTGCCTCCAGAAAAGCATTGGCATCTTTCATGAAACGCTTCAGCGCCCATCCGATCCCAAGTACGAAAACAAAATAGATGATCATCACCAGGTAATCGATCCAACTCAAGACAAATCCTGTGGCCATAACTATGGTATTGCTTAATTATACAATGAATCTTTCATTCTATTCCCTTTTGAAAACAACGCTCATTCCTGCAAAATTATAATCCTTTTCTTTCATTGCAAGTTTTTTGCCTCTTATTAAACAGAAATTTCAAAATGACCGTCATAAGGAGCTTTGTTTATGTTATTTTCGTGCCCGAAAATAGTAAAACATTCATGAAAACAGGATCACTCATTATCTTTCTTGCGATCGTCCTTACCCTGTATGGATTGATCAACTTCTATATTTTCTCCAGGGCGATTCAGGCAATTCCAACAGGTACCACGCTCAGAATCTGGTTCATTATAGCGTTCCGGCTGATTGTCAGCACATTTGTACTGGGAAGGTTTCTGGAAAGAACAAGCCTTTCAGGGATAAGCACAGTTTTTACATGGACAGGGTCGTTCTGGCTGGCTGCCATGTTCTATTTCTTACTGATTGTTCTGCTGGTTGATCTTTCCCGGTTGCTGAATCATTTCCTTCCTATATATCCGGCGTTTTTTTTCATTGATTTTCAAAGGACCAAATCCATTACATTGGTTTTTTCCATTGCCCTGGTTGGAATACTGTTGATCGCCGGTCACATAAACACTTTGTTCCCACGCATCAAACATCTTGAGTTAACCATTCCCAAGCAGGTCAAAGGAGATAAACAATTAACGATCGTAATGGCTTCTGATATCCATCTCGGGACCATAATCGGTAAGAACCGGGCACGGTATCTTGTCAGAAAGATCAATAGTTTAAACCCGGATATCATCATACTTGACGGGGATGTTGTAGATGAAGACCTGGCACCGGTCATCCGTCAGAATATAGGGGATTCACTTAAATTGCTGAAAGCGCGGCTTGGTGTATGGGCCATCACGGGAAATCATGAATATATAGGGGGAGTGAATCCGGCCGTGGATTACCTTACCAAACACAATATCAGGTTTATCCGGGATACCTTTGAACTGATCGATGACCGGTTCTACCTGATCGGCAGGGAGGATAAAGATCGCGGCAGGTTCATCGGGAAAAGAAGAAAGACCCTCGAAGAACTTTTTCAAGGGGTTGACCTCTCCTACCCTGTCATTCTGCTTGACCATCAGCCTTTTAACCTTGCACAGGCAGCTTCCTTTAAACCTGACCTTCAATTATCAGGTCATACCCATCACGGACAAATCTTCCCTATTAACCTGATCACAAGCGCTATCTATGAATTAAGCTGGGGATATAAAAAGATCGGGGAAACCCATTTCTATGTTTCCTCTGGTTTCGGTACGTGGGGACCACCGGTGAGGATCGGGAGCAGGTCGGAAATTGTTGAGATTATCCTGCATTTTAAATAATTTACCATTTACAATTGACCATTTACCATTGCATTGACCATTTCATTACCGTTGACCATTTTTTGAAAAGTTTCCTGCATGAAAAAAATTTATTTGTTGATTATTGTCCTGATAGTTATTGCATTTTTTTCTGTAATCTGGCTCTTTTATCCCAGGGTAAAAGAGTTGCCTCCTACTCCCAAACCTGTCCAGAAGCATCAGTATGCATACAAGATCAATGTTGACAGCCTTGTTGTAGTATACGGGAAAGTGGGCAATAACCAGAATCTTGGTTCCATCCTGAATAATTATGTATCCGGACAGATGATTGACCGGATTGCAAAGGAGACGGACAATGTCTTTGATGTGCGGAAGATACATCCCGACAGGAAATTCGCACGGATTGTTTCGAAAGATGCTGCCCCCCGGACCCTCTACTTTATATATGAGATCAACGATGTGGACTATGTAGTGTATGATTTCAGGGATACATTGAGGGTTTATGTTGATAAAAAGAGAGTGGTGGTAAAGACCAGGACAGCCACAGGAATCATCAGTACTTCCTTATGGAACACTTTTGAAGACAACAACCTGGATGTTAACCTGGGAATGAAATTATCGGATATCTATGCCTGGACGATCGATTTTTATGGGTTGCAGAAGGGGGATCACTTCAAGCTGCTTTATGAAGAGTTGTATGTCGACAGCACCTATATAGGGACTGACCGTGTGCTGGCCGCTGAGTTCACCAGCAATGGCAGGGACTTTTATGCTTATTATTTTTCAAAAGACACGATACATGGCTATTTTGACGAGAAGGGACAAAGCCTTAGACGGTCCTTTTTAAAAGCACCACTCAAATTTTCGCGGATCAGTTCCAGGTACTCGAAGGCCAGGATGCATCCGGTGCTGCGTATTGTCAGGCCGCATTTTGGAGTAGATTATGCGGCCCCCCGCGGAACTCCTGTTGTTGCCCTGGGGAATGGAAGGATTGCGGAAGCAGGCTGGAAAGGCGGCTATGGCCGCTTTATCAGCATCCGTCATAATTCGGTCTATACCAGCACCTATGCGTATCTTTCAGGGTATGCCAAGGGAATTAACGCCGGATCCTTTGTGAACCAGGGAGACCTGATCGGGTACGTGGGAATGAGCGGGCTGGCCACTGGTCCCCATCTTGATTTCAGGGTCTATAAAAACGGCAGCCCGGTTGACCCGTTAAAAATGGAATCACCTCCTGCCCTGCCGGTTGGTAAGACGTATATGCAGACCTATAACCAGTTGGTCGTTCAGATGAAGACAAAGCTGGATTCCATTGACCATTGACTATTTACCATTTACCATTTTGTTTTGCAATTTGAATTTTACATTTTGACTTTTGATTTACCATACTGTTTTCCTGCTGATTATATAAATATATCAACAATTCTTGTGTATCTGTGGAAAATCTCCTACTTTTGCACGCTCAAAATTAAGGAGATTCGCTAGCTCAGCAGGTAGAGCATCGCCCTTTTAAGGCGGGGGTCCTGGGTTCGAATCCCAGGCGGATCACAAAGTCAAGTGAGAAATGTGATGTGTGAAATGTAAAAAACTTCGCACTTTACATTTCGCATTTTGCACTTCAGACTTGATAATCACAACTTTGGATTTTTAATTCCTAAGTCATATGGGGTTGAGTCAGGATCAGATAGAACAAGTTTTTGATACGATTATAAGAGGATATAACCCCTCCCGCATAATTTTATTTGGGTCATACGCCAAAGGCAATCCTTCCGAATCCAGCGATCTTGACCTGCTTATCATTAAAGATACTGAAATTCCTAAATATAAACGTGCTGCCTTTGTTCGTAAACTTTTTGATATACTGCCGTGTGCAATGGATATATTAGTATACACTCCATCAGAATACAATCAAGTGATACATTTTAAAAGCCTGATTCCATATATTGCATCCAAAGAGGGTAAAATTGTTTATGAAAGAGGAAACTAATCTTTGGCTAAGAAAGGCGTACGAGGATATTTCAACAGTGAATATCCTTATGCAGAACAATCAAAGTCCTCCTGCCATTATTTGTTACCATTGTCAGCAGGCGGCCGAGAAACTATTAAAATGTTTCCTGGTGGAAAATGATATTGAATTTCCAAGAACCCATGACCTAACGCTTCTTTTGGAAAGGTACATCCTACCTCTTGATCCTGATTTTGAGGAAATCCGGCAATCAGCAATTGATCTCTCAGAATTTTCTGTTACAAGCCGTTACCCTGATGCTTCTAATGATATTGATCTTCCTATAGCCAGAGAAGCATTTCAGGCAGCATCATTAATCCAATCATTTGTATTAGGCAAATTAAAACCAGGATAAAATTCCAAGGTCAACCGTTTGTCATAAAAATGTTACCGACAGTCATGTCCAAAACTTTTCCTATAAATTGAAGGTTAATTCGATTTTGGTTATATCACTCTGGGTTCTGTTTGAATGATCATCTGCAAAGTCTTACCCTTTGTCTGCACGGCAATAGAAAGGATCTGGTCCGAAACGGAATCCAGGGTGTTGGAAAGGTTTAAAGAGGAATTGACTGCCTGTTCTGCAATCCGGACGGATTCGGCGGAAAACTCCTCCTGACCGGCCTTCATTTCTTTTTTTAGCTGCCGGACATTATCGCAGGCAGCGAGGAATGAAGCGCCGGTGACGTTGATGTACTTTCGAACCAACTTTTCCTTTTCATCCATCGTTGCTGCAAGTTCAATCGCTCTTGCCGCAGCAGCATTGGACTGGTAAAACAGATCCATGGTCTGGGCCAGTTCCTTATTCCTTTCCATTTCTGCCTTCGAAAGCTTATCGCTGGCCTTCTGCTGCTGCTCGGCAATGTCTTTCAAGTCCTTGAGGTTTCCCAGGAACTCCGGGTACTTCTGCCGGAGTTCATCGATCAGCCGGTTTCGCTCCTTCTGGTTGGTATTGGTGGCCTGTATTTGGAAAACCAGCATATTCAGGGCTTCCTGCTCTTCCTTGATCTTTGCAGTCAATGGCATTTCGAACCATTTTTTCATTGCATTCAGGCCTTTGGTCGCCCCTTCGATCAGGCCGTCGAACATGCCATTGGTTCCCAACAGGGCTTCGCCGATTGTCCGCTGCAAGGCTTTCCATCCTTTGCCCAGCATAACCAGTCGCCCTTCGGTAGTCTTCATCTCTTCTTCGGCCAGCCCGTTGTACTTCTTAGCAATGATGTCAATGGCTGCACCGTGGTAGAGTTGTTCCTTCGAAAGATCCTTGAACTGGCTGGAAAGTTTCTGCAAACCTTTTGCAAGCCGCCCTTCCATGGTTCCGTCAAGGTCTTCGACAGCTTTTTCCAGAGTCTGGCCGGTGACAACTGCCAGATCCTGTGCGGCTAAAATGGTTTTCCGAATTTGCTCCGGAGTCCTGCCCTGGATGGCCAGGAACTTCTCAGCCTGTTCAATCTCAAGGCGGCTATCCTTGGTTGATCCTGCCCTTTCTTTGGCAAGATCGATCAGCTCCCGTTGGGTAGCTTTATTTCCATCCAACACATCCAGGAGCAATTTCTCTGCATCGCGAAGTTCAATGGCTTTCTGAATCCCGCTTTTGACATAATCTGCAATGGCAGTGATGGAAAAAGCTGCGGCCATTGCCCCACCCATTTTCAGGGCAGTTCCTTTTAAGGACTCGAAAAGACCACCAATGCCACCGGAATTCTTTTTCATTTCATCTCCGATGGCTCTTGTCTGGCTACGGATTTCAGCCAGACGGTTATTAAGTTCCTGAAGCTGCTTTGATTTATCGGCGAACTCCTGAGTGTTGGTCTTGAGTCCCTTCAACTCGGCATTCAAGGCCCTTGCAGCTCCCTCTATCTCCTTCAGCGTTGCATTGGCCTGCTGACCGTTCAGGATCACTGTCGCCCTGGCTTCTTCTGTCATCTTTGCCATAGCCTTACTTTATTGCATTGTCATTGATGTTTTCAGAGATCACCACCTGGACTTGCCTACCATACTCTTTTTGCAGGATCTCGAAGAGGCGGTGAGCTTCACCATAGAAAGTCCGGGAATACCATTTCTTGGGTTTCCGAACGCCTCCAAGCATTTTGTCAGCTAAAACCCTGCTGCCTTTAGAGACCGGGCGGTCACCGAGTTTGGTTCCTTTGCCGACACCCATATCCAGGAATTTGCCATAATAATTGAAGGCAAATTCTATCCGGTCCACGTTCCCTCCGGATGCAGCGATGACTTTGAATTTGAAACTTCGATAAAGATCTCCGGAAGAATTCTGAGCGATCTTCATTCGACTCATATTCTTTCGCCAGAGTTGAATAGTGATCTTAGCCCAGGCTTCGGCTATTTCACGTTCGGAAAGTTTGGGATTGGAGATTTGCATTGAGCAAAGAAAAGCACAATGCTATGCGGGATAAAGGACACAAATAAGGCTAGTCATTGATTCGCCTTGTTGGAATTTCGCTCTTTACGGACAACATTAAAAAAAATTCCCATCAATATACTCCTGGAATTTTTCTTTGTATTGCTCGCTGACAGGGATATATACTTTACCGTCGAAAACAATTCTGTTCCTCTCTATGACTGAAATCTTTTTAAGACTAACGATAAAGGAACGGTGAACCCTCATGAAGCGGTCGGTGGGGAGTTGTTCTTCGATCGCCTTCATGCTCAGTTGCGTCACCACCGGGGCACTGTTGATCAAATGAATCTTGATATACTCGTGCTGGCTCTCAATGAATTTTATGTCATCCAGTTCGATGCGAATGAGTTTGTAATCTGATTTTACGAACAAATGACTGGCTGTTGCCCTGATGCTTTCCTTTTGGCTGTTCGCGTTTAATTCAATGAGATTTTTCACCTTGTTAGCCGCTTTCAGAAAACTGCTGTAGGTGATGGGTTTTAATAAATAGTCTGCTGCATCTACCTGGAAACCTTCCACAGCATATTCACTGTAGGCGGTTGTAAATACGATATAGGGTTTGTCGGTCAGTGATTTTACAAACTCCAGTCCGTTCAGGTCTGGCATATTGATATCAATGAATATGAGCTGGATTGTACGGTTGTTGAGGATCTCCATCGCCTCAAATGCGCTCCGGCATTCAGCCGCCAGTTCCAGAAATGGGGTTTTCTGAATATATGCTGATATCTTTTTTACTGCCAGGGGTTCATCGTCAATGGCGATGCAGGAAATCTTCATATTGGAATTGTAAGGTCAACTTCAAATTCACTTTCTTTATCCTGGATGTTCAACTGGAAATTATCCTCGTATAATAACTTTAAACTTTCTTTAATGTTGTCAAGACCGATTCCCGAAAAATCACCCTGATGATCTGTTGTAATTTTATGTTTGCTGTTCCTGATAATACAATTCAGGGAATTTTTACCGATCCGGAGTTCAAAATAAATATACGACTTCAATGGATAACTCACGCCATGTTTAAAAGCATTTTCAAGCAAAGAAATAAAAAGCATCGGGGGTATTTTAGTATCAGGAACCTGGTCAGGAATCACTACATTAACTTCTACTTCGTCGGAATGCCTGAGCTGCATCAGCGAAATAAAACTGTTGATAAATTCTATCTCCTTTTTCAGTTCAATCTTATTCTGAGCTGAATCATAAAGTAAATAGCGCATGAGTGTTGAAAGCCGTGCAACCGCATCCTGGGCCTTTTCCGAATCTATTTCAATCAGCGAATGGATGTTGTTCAGGGTATTCATGAAAAAATGCGGGCTTACCTGATGCCTTAATAAGGCAAGATTGGTTTTAAGTTGTTCTTTCTCGACATCCTTCCTCAGTTTCTCCTCGCTCAGCCATTTCGACATCAGTTTGATCGTTGTACCGGCTCCCACGGTTAGAATACAAATGATAAGTGTATCAAAAAAAACCATGAAAGGCGGTTTTGGATTGGGGGAATTGAGGTCGGGGGGTCTGGATCCATCGGGTGTAACATTCATTCCCGGACCAGCATTCTGCAAAAAAACCGGATGGATGATAATATTAACCGCAATCACCAGCAAAATCAAAACCATTATCAGAACAAAATAATTCAGGTATCTCTTTTTCAAGAGTAAACGCGGCACCAGGAAATAAACATTCGTCAGGAAAACAATGAGATATCCGCAAAGGTTTACCCAATGTCCTGCAATGTTGTTCCAATTGAGGTGTCCGGAGCCGCGTTCACTAAAAAAAGGCACCGAGACAACGAGCGTCCATAGTAAAACGTAAAATAAAATTTCAATTTTCCTGCTGTTCAAAGAAAGTGCTTTCATTTCACAAAGTTATTTAACTTATCTAAAACTGTATTTTGTAAATAAAATTCGGGAAAAACCCCAGCTGGTAAGTCGTACTGATCGACTTGGTTCTGTCATCGTAACTCTGTGAGAAAACGTTTTTATTGTTCGTTACATTTTGCAGATCCAGGGTAATCGATTGCGACAGTTTTTTCGTCCGGCTGTTCAGGGTAAATCCAATTTTGAAATCCAGTCTGAAATAATCTGGATAAGTACTTGTATAAGCATAGGCATCTCCCTTAAGGATTTCCCTGCCAGCATCCTGCGAGGCCTGTAAATCAACTGGAGTATAATATCGTCCGCCGGCATAAGTAACTTTCAGGTCGGTTGTAAAGGCATTTCTCTTTTCATGTCCAAGTTTCCACTCTTTCCCGGCCAGCAGGTTGGCCACATATCTTCCGTTAAATGCCGTATTTCTCTCTGTCCCGTCACTGCCGGTATATTTTGACTGGTAAAGCGAAGCAGTTAACAAACCATAATATCCTCTGCTGAAGAACTTCTCAACAGTAAGTTCAAGGCCGTAGTTTCGCCCGGTGCCCTTGTTCGTCAGGCTGTCTTCAAGGTCGGTTTTAAAGCTTGCCCCGGTATTCAGCATGGAGTAACTGCTGGGGTATGTATTGACAGGCACATTGATGAGATACTGATAATAGGCTTCAATTTTCAAACGCCAGTCTTTGAAAGGTTGCACATCATATCCCAGGACAAAATGATGGCTTTTCGTAAATCCCAGCTCCAGGTTATCATAATTATATGAACCATCTGGATTGGGAGTTTGTAAAAAATAGACATTCAATGGTTGTGTTTGCGAATGCAACCCATAACCGAAGCTGAAGCTGTTTTTATGATTCAACTCGTATTTTAACCCGATCCGTGGTTCAAGGGAGAATGAATTATTCAGGAAGAACTGCTGTGCATGGAGGCCTGCATTCAGCGTGAGTTTTTCGCTGATGTTGTATTTCAGATGAGCATAAACCTGAGCCAGCGTGGTGTAGCTGTTGTAATCCCAGATCTGGCTCCATTCTTCACCTTCGCGCCTCCTGTTCTTGTTGTAGAGGTATAGATTCATATATTCAGCCTGTATTCCGGCATTAAAAAACAACCTGGAATTGATTTTCAGATTGTAGTTGGTAATGAATTCGTAACCTGTTCTGGCAACCTTATTTTCCTCTTTGCTGTAGGAATTCCTTAATGAATCCAACCCGTAGTTCAATTGGTTGGTTCCAGAATAATTGATACCGATCGTAGAACTTATAAACGATTTACTGTTGATCTGCTTGAAGTGTTTCAATCCCCCGATGGCAATCTTACTCTTGAAATCTGTTTGTTGTCCACCGCCATATAATTCATTCGAACTGCCTCCTTCTATTGCAATGCTGCTGGCAGCCAAGATGCCAAAGAGGGTAAATCTTCCGAGTTTTGTCTCCCCGCTGTTTATTTTAAAGGAAAGATCCTGGTAGGTGGGCGTTGCCGTAGTGCCAATGTTTATTCCCATGGCCTGGGCAATGCCTGCCAGCGAATACCTGTATCCGATCAAATAGGAGGAGCCGTTTGATTTCCTGATGGGCCCCTCCGTCATCGCTTCCAGTCCGGTAATCAACCCAAGCTGAACGGAGGTTTCCCGTTTTTGTGTATTCCCGTTTCTGAAACCGATATCAAAAACCCCGGAAATCGCATTGCCATATTCTGCCGGCCAGGCAGAGGTGAAGAAATCGGAGCTCTTCAGCATGTTTGTGTTCAGGGCGCTCACGGCACCGCCCGTAGTGCCAACGGATGCAAAATGGTTGGGATTTGTTGCATCCATGCCGTCGATGCGCCACAGCACGCCGACTGGCGAATTGCCACGGATCACAATGTCATTCCTGCTGTCGTCTGTCGCACTGACGCCGGCAAAATTAGCAGCCAGCCGTGCAGGATCGCTTCGCCCGCCGGCAAACCGGTTCACCTCTTCCATTGAAAACGTGCGGCCGCTGATCGTCGATAAACTGTTGATGGTTTTGTCTTTGCTGTTGGCCGTGACAACGATCTCGTTCAGGGATTTTATCTCTTCTTCCATCGCAATATCGAGGATGGTCTCTTTTCCTGAAGTCACCACAACGCTGGATACAACCACATCCTTGTAGCCGACGAACGAAATTTTCAGTTCATACCTGCCTGGCAACACACCGGGAATTACATAGGCTCCCTTTTCATTGGTTACCGCTCCCCTTTTTTCATCTTTATTCATAATTTGAACCGTGGCGCCGGGAAGGGTTGTTTGAGACAGCTTATCAATAATGACGCCCCTTATTTTCTGCCTGTTGTTTTGAGCAAAAGAGATTTGGGTTAAGAAAAGAGAAATTATAAAGAGGTATTTTTTCATATTTATTTTTGGGTTAGTTAATTTGTAACTATTCACCCCTTACAAAGATAGGGCATTAATTTCGGAAAGGGAATGCAAAGGGTTCAGGTTATTTTTAATAGCAGTATCGATGACCGATCGCAGGATTGCAAAAGACTCAGCTCCTGTGAAAGACTTGAAC
>JAPLDH010000012.1 GCA_026391355.1 Bacteroidota bacterium
GAGCCTTTGTTTATGATTGCTTTTAATTCTTCCACTTCGCCTTTGGTTAATTTTACTGTGTATCGTATCATGTTTGTATATTTTTTGCAAATATACAAATTTTATTTTAATCCGTCATATTATATTTAACTTAACACTAGTCGATCCTTATTAATTCATATTTTTCAGTTGTTATCCTTATTGGATATTTTCTGGAGAAAAATTGTACAACTGGTAATTTTTCATCTCTGAAGTCCTTGATCATGTGGAAAATTTGTTCCTGACGATCATTAGCTAATGTTTTTTCATCTTTAAAAGATATTATTTGGGTAATATTATATCAATTATTATTATTATTGCTATTCCACCATGTCTCCCAGTTATGTTTTTTGTGTCCGAATTTCTCACTACTGATAGATTCAAGCGCCCTGACAGCATAGTCAGTTGCTTGATTATCTGATTCATCGATCCTCTGAATTAGAAATGGAATAATTTCTTTAGCTATTTTATCTTTCATGTCAATATTTGTAAACAAGGCTAATGCACATGCATAGTAAATCCGCTCTTTATCTGGAGTTTTCGAATCAATGAATTTTTGATACAGATCAGATTTTTTTATTTTCGCCGTATTCTGAAGTGTTTCAACAAGAAAAGCAGAATACTTTGTTCTGATGTTCAATGAATCGTAGTATAACCAAATATTCTTTTCAGGTTTTATATTCCATAAGATCGCGGCAGCATTTTCCCTTACTGAATAAGAACCGGAAAAATCGTATTCGGGTAAATTCTTTCTATCAGGTTTTATCGTGACTGTCGTTTTACTGACGGGACCATCAATGTAAGTCCTGCTTTTTCCTCCTAAAGAATACGAGTAAGTTGAATACGTATGGGTCGATCCAAGTAAATAATTATTTTTTACTGAATCTCCCGGTGTTCTTAACAACCTGTCAAAAAAGTTAGCTATTGTGTCTAATGAAAGAACATTCATGGAAAGAAGATTTTCCAGACATTTCCTTTTTATGAAGCCATGTATTTCATTATTTTGTTCATTAATATTGCTTTTATCAGAATCCTTTGAATATTTTCTAATTAACTTTATGAAGGAAAGCACATTCTTATCACTCATCTCCTGTTGAACTTTATCTAAGCGGGATATAAATAAATTTTCGCTGGGAAGATAAGCTTCAAGGTCTGTACAAAATTGCTTATAGATATCAGCAAGAAGCCTGGGGTAATAGAAATCACCGGTAAAATCAGCGTTATATAGCCATAGTATCTTACGGATTTTCGGTATTGAATAGGTTTTTGAAAACATAATTTGTTTTGTTTCATTATCAATGAAGTTCAGGTTAACGGATAGTTCGTTGGAAGCGCTTCCAGCAGGAAAACCGATTATCCAGAGTAGAGGTCCCAGAAAGCTTAGCCCGTATGAATTAACTGTGGAAAAATAATTTGTATTCAATATCTTTCCCGTGATGATATAATCGCAACCGTTTCTGAAAACTGTATCCAGGTAATTTTCATCCATGCATTTACAGGTGAAATAGTTTGTCTTACTCAATTCGGCAGATAAATTCCTGTTGGATGCATGAACACCCTGGAAGTAGCCTGTTTTACGTAATTCATCTGATAATGCCGTGGCAAAATCGAACCGGGGATCAAATTTTGACCAATCTCCAGTTGATACATGCTTTAAATTCTGTTCGGGTACACTTAGTTTCTCATATCCAAATGGCATCAACGGACAAAGGAACAGAAGCGTATTCTCGTGATTTTTTCTCTCTCTTTGATCTTCAAAAGGAAGAATAAGAACTTTCTTTGCATTCGGAATTTTTGCGGATTGAATATATTCATTTGGTTTATAAACCCAAACATTCCGCAATGCACGAGGATTACAACTTTCAAAAGTTAGTAAAGCAACAAAGACAATATGGATAAAAATTTTCCCATTTGAAATGTAAGTTGTTTTCATGATTATAACCCTCCCTCCTTAGTCCAATTTAATTCGAAAATATTTTTCTGGTGCTGGTTAAAATTCAATTAATACCCTGCTCTCATCCCCATAAAACTCAGGTGTCTGAAGGCCTCGAATCTTCGTAGATGTTTGCGTTACATTCGAAATAATGTATTGTTTCAGTTCTCCCAGGGTGATCTTTTTATCTCCATTTGAATCAGCATATCCTTGCAATCCTGCTGCAAGGAAATAAGTAAAAAGACCACATTCTGCAACATCATATCCCAGGCTGGTTTCTGCACCGCTTGATGAGGTTATGATTGTAAAATCCGGGTTTCCCAACCATGGTTTTTTGGGTTTGATAAGAATCCCTTTCCCACCGGTAAGGTTTTCAGATATGAACGTTTCAGTGGCTTTGGATACCCCGGTAAAACAAGCATCCAGGATTATAGTGACACTTTTAGCACCGAGATTATTGAGGTTTTCATACAATGTTTCCAGGTTATAACCCTGCATTTTCAACCTCGATATTCTCCCGTCTGCCGGGAACAGATAGACATTTTCACCCGATTTATCAGGAAGCCCATGCCCTGAATAATACACGAATACCTCTGAAACCCCTTTTATTACTGCTTTCTGTAATTCACCTCCATCTGCATCGAATTTATTATCAAAAAAGAATCCGGTAACATCCTTGTCTGAATAATAATATACTTTCTCGATACCGAGACTCTTTTGAAAATATTCCTTCATCAGTTTTCCATCATTTGACGCATAGTGTGCTGGAGCCAATTCACTATATTTCTCAACCCCAATGACAATCCCGATCGAATTCGGACGTTTTGTCTTTGATGGGACAACATTCCTGATATCGATCAAATTCTGTGTTGAAGCGGTAATTTTATTGGAAGGAGTGATGATGCTAGCCTTTTTCACTTCAGTAAAATCCGGTGTAACCGTTAATGTGTTAATTTCAGGAGGTACCTGGTTCAGAAATACGGGCAACTGAAAATCAGTCAAACTGCCTCTTCCAACGTCTTCATGCAGCGTCAGAAAAACCGGAAGTTTTTCAGCAGAGTTAACCAGTTTATTCGGACTAAGATAAAATTCAAAGGTTTTAATTTTACCGGGATCGATCGTTTCCAAATTTCCGGAATTATTATCAATATAAATATTTGGATCCTTCGAGGTAACTGAATACATCGTTCCAAGTGCCTCTCCTTGTCCTGTATTTTGAACTGTCACCCTGACTTTCACTTTTTCACCGGGTTGAACTTTTCCATCTTTGATGATAGCGCTCACATCGTCACCACTATCAATTATTTCTAACCCGGAAAATACCAATTCCGGTTTCCTGTAAGCCAATGTTGTCACATCTACATATGCAGAATCCATATTATATCTAAAATATTCCCTGCCGGAAATTTTTATGTGGTGCGCGGCAGTTCTCACATCAACATCGGCTCTGATGGGTATTTTTATTTCTGCAGTTTCATCTGGGTCAATCAATGGAATCGTTTCGGATCCTAAATAAAAAGCCGGGTCTTTAACGGTATCAGATAATAAAACATTCAACCGGTAAGCCGTTCCACTGCCCTTATTCGTAATTTTTAGCTTAAGCCTTGCTGATTCTCTTGCTTCTATGATCCCATCATGGGTATCATCCTCAAATTGGATTTCTGTAAATAAATTTGGAGGATCCCTCCTGATTGGCTCTTCATGGGCCAGCGTTTCGTTAATTTCACTAATCCTGTCTTTTACCACAGTTGAGTAAGGGTTTATCTTTAATGCTGATAAATATGCTTTTTTCGCTTCTGCATATTTATTGTACCTCTTATAGGAATCCCCGAGTTCAAAAGCAATCTGGAAAGGCGATTTATTATTTATATGGAAAACGCTGCTGCTGGTCACCAGTGACTCCTTATTCCGGTTAAAATAATACTTGTCATTAATTTGCTTTGCTTTTGAATTTTCCTTATGGATTTTTGAAGCAAGCACTATTTTATCGATAGTCCATATAAGTGCGGCAGAGCCGAGAAGACCATAGGAAATATATTGTTGTAAAGTAGATTTGTCATAAAGTTTTTTAATTTCATCCTGATTATAGGAGTTCTTATACTGATTATAAGTAGTTGAACTTAATTGGTTGAAATAAATACCACCTCCCAGAAAGCCATAAGTAAAGAACCCTTTCACCCATGTTCCCTTATGTTTTGGAAGCTGATAATCTCCTGCACCGGGATATATTGCAGAGAGGCCAAGGCATTTCACGGCATTGATGCGCTGCATGCTTTGAGCCATGATCTTTACCATAATATCGTCATCGAGGATCATTCCATCTTTAGCGACATTCCAGATGATTTTATGTGTTGTTCCTCCGGGTACTATCGTGTTGACATCGCCTGAAAGGGTTACCGGAGTGATCTTATTCCCGGGATCTTTATAAATCTCGGCAGTGACAAAGAATGTCTCAAATGAACCGGCATTGGCAATTTCATAAGTGATAATGAGCTGCCCCTCTGAATAAATCAATGAGATGTTCTGAATCTCGGGATCGCCTGCTGACATGCTTTTAAATGGTAAAACCAAAGCCGGCAATAAAAAAGTACAGATAACAAGGAATTTTATAGCTTTCATAACCAGCAGAGTTTATTATTTCTTTTTTGCGTCTTTCCGTACACAACGAACATTACCAAGAGTTTCTTTACCATAGTCAGCCCAAGAATAACAACTAGATGTATATGTACTCCTCCATGCGGTCGTTGAATCTATCTCTGACGAGCTCCAATACCATCCGCTATAATTGCCTATCAAACTTTGATTGTCACACAAACAACCTAACTCATACCTTGAAGGCAGGTACCAATCATTAAATCCCCAAGTAGGAGGAGTATTCAAATCATTACATATCTTAGCTGCATAAAGAACGCCACCATTATTTTGAAGTGCAAGTACAATTTTATCCGTATTTCCTTTCCCGTCAGATGGAGAAATAGCATTGATAAAAGTTCCCCTCCTACCCCATTCTGCTAAGTAAAAATTATCTGTTGGGAAAGCATATAAAACATACCCAAGGCTACTGCAAAAACAATATGGTACAGGGCTTGGATCTGTTGGAAAAAATGTCTGATTATCACTGTATGCTATAGTCCCACATGAATTTCTGGCATAAGCACGAGCATAATATGTTTTTCCTGGCAAAAGACCAGTTAACGTGCTTTGATACTGCCCTAATAATGAAGCATAAGTATGCGTGGTACTATCATCCCCTGATCTATAAAGTGGATTTGGGTTGCGAGACCAACAGTGTCCATACTCAAGAACAAGTGTATTTCCTTCATTATCAATGGAACCCTTTATAATTGCTGTAGTACGTGAAACATTGATTGTGTCACCACAAGTAACGGTTGGGCATTCCAAGTCAGGAGTTGAGAAACTGTCTTCATTACTATAAACAGTACCTGCACTGTTGCGCGCGTATGCCTTGTAATAATATATAGTATTTGGTGTTAAACCGGTTAATTGGCTGTAAAAATATCCTATTGATGCTGTATCAGTGAAGGTTGTTTTATAATTACTAATCGTGGGATTGTTAGTTACTGACCAGCAATGTCCATACTGGGTAACCTTAGTATTTCCAAGGTCCTTTAAATGACCGCAAGCTTTCGCTGATATGGGGGTTTTATCTGATATTCCACAATAATCGACTTGAGGAGGAATATATATAAGTGCACCAATATCAATCACATTTCCGTAACATGGACCTGCATAATTCGTGGCATAGGCTCTTACATAATAGGTTCTCCCCGGAATTAAGTTTTTCAGTTGACTGGTATAAACTCCCAGATAGGAAGCAGACCACAGATCGGTTGTATCGTTTGATATAGTGGGAAAATGATTTGTATCCGACCAGCAATGACCGTGATGTACGACGCTACTATTGCCCAGGTAAGTAATATTACCATCGACTTTGGCAGTCGAAGTTCCTATTTCATGCGGATTCTGCGTTATGACCGTAGCACAAATTGGTATTTCCCCAGATTGAGTTATTGTAGCTTTACTTGATAATGCCCCTCCTTTTTCTGTTGCAGTAATTGTTGCAGATCTTCCATCGAAAGAATTGTTTGCTGTTGCACAGAGTTGAAGTATGAATGTCATAGGTCCGGTTCCCGAATCGGGAGGTTTAATTGACAACCATTCAGGATTGCTGGATACTGCTTTCCAGGAAATATTTGATTTAACAAATGCATGGTGACAACTATCTGCGGGTCCGATATTCTGAAGGACAGGCAGGATCTTCAGAAAGGCCTGCATTGGAAAAGAAATATCAGCGCCATAGTAAACCGGGTCGCCATCATTCGCATAGGCTCTTACGTGATAACTGCCGGCAGTCATGGATGTATCCGCAGTAAAAGGACCAATTGAAGGATTCTTCCCTTTAGATAGTATATGGTCATTTATTGTTGGATTGGCTGTCGTGCCCCAGCAGAATCCATAATCAATGATGGAATTATCACCGATCTCCAGGATCGTTCCGTGAAATTCCATCCAGGCACTGTCGGCATTGTATTGCGCAGCATCGGTGGAAATCTTTGGGATCCGTTCTTTCTTTTTGCAGGAAGATTCTGAAATGATAACAGAACTGACGACTATCCAGATGAGCCAAAATGAACCTTTTATTTTACTTTTCATATACCAATTTGATTTACATCATGTAATTCTTATATTATTTGCCTTAAAGAAAGGAGATGGTTATAAGATCACCATTTCCTCTCTTTGTACAACTTTAAAAATCCATTAAACCATCAAGCTTATCTTGTATAATTTTTGTCTTATCTTCCAATTCTTTTCGTATGATTTTTTTGGCAAGCTCTTTTGCACTTCGGAAATCATATGCAAGCCGGATATTGACCTCGATGTTTTTCCCGACCTTTCTATAGATCTCCACAAGGGGAATGGTTCTGCCAAGTTCCTGGGCGATGATGCTTTTCGCAGCGGCTACTGTTTGCGTTACTGAAGCGGCATCTTCGTTGTTTAATTGTTGGTTGGCAATGTTGTTCTCAACGAAGGCGGCAACCTGGGTTGTAATGCTTCCGGCAATATTCAGCTTTGCTGTTTCATTTGCCTGCAACTTTGCAGCAGTCTGGGATTCAGCAACAGAATTCCCCGATTCAACAATATATAACGGGTATCCCTTGTCATCCACCATCAATTGTTTCAGCCATGCGTTTTCAAGTTGTTTATCAAGGAGCAATGCTCCCGGAGCCACATAGTACCCTTCTTTAATCAGTTTTTTCGCTTCCCTGCGCGCCTGTCTGACGGATTTGGTTTTAAGCTGGTCTTTGATCTCTTTATCCGATTGGGCACGCAAGGGATAGGCAATGATCATTACAATCACAATCATCATTGACATTTTGAATAACTTTTTCATGGGCTTGTTTATTTAAAGTTAATGTTTTCTGTTAAGTACCATTTGTTTATAGTTTGTGACAAGCAATTCTGAATTTTTTTTATTTGCTTGAAATTTTTATTCTTACCTGTGCATCAATAAACCCGGGATTTTTTGCCCGGTTGTCTGCCAGCCATTTCTCAAATTCTTTTATACTTAACGATTTTGGTATGATGTAATCTTCTTTATATAGATTACTTTTTGCTTCATTGTTTAATATTGGTTTGAAGTATGGAACTTCAGAAAATACTATTAAAACTTTATTGTATTCCATCTGTTTTAGCGTAAACAATTCACATTCGTCAGGTGTTTCGGGGTAATTCACATTTTTTACATTTTTTGAAAACAGGATATAATCTGTATCTGCTTTTATTAATCCTGTGCTTATTTCTTTTCCTGTCATTGTGATATACGGGAATAACCGATAGACTTTATCGCCATCATCCAGGAATACCGATAAATATCCGTCAACAGGACTTTTGAAATACAGAAAAAGGGATTCTCCGGTATAAAAGTCAGTTGCACGGCATAACTTATCAGGACAATTCAAGGTTTGAAATTGAATATTGGCTTTTTGTGTTGCCTCCCTGACTTTGCCTGATATATTACAAGTAATAAAGCTGACAAGTTCTTTCCCGTTTTTCGAGGAGTATATTTCCGTTTGCTTTGTGATCTTTTCATCGATTGTTTCGATCCATTCTCCTTTAACCTTAGTTGTTCCTATGATGTCATATTGAGTCCTACCATCTTTAATAATAATGTCTGTAACCTGTTCTACATATGTTCCGAACAGCTTTTCAATTGCATTTATTTTTGCTAATTCACGGGACTGATCACGGGCATCTTCTTCGGTCATATTCATTTCAATACGAACCTGTGCTTCTCCCCGCACCTGATATATCTCCTGGCAAATCGTTGTCCCCGGAAAATAAATGAAAATGAGGATTTGAAATAAAATGAGGATTTTTGTTTCCATTGGGGTTAGGATGATATCATTGGTTTCTTATCAGAATGATTTTGGGTGATTTATTCTTCATGCATTCCATTGCCATGCCGCTATGGGCGCCGATATAGGTAGGATCACAAATAAAATATTTGTATCCGTTAAATGTTATATAATCACCAGAAATAGATGTTTGAAATTTTACTCCGAGTGATACATGATCCGGATAATCCAATCCAATGGTCTCAAGGTTTGTATATCTTTTTACAAGATGAGATAGCAATATCGCCCGGTCATCACAATCTGTGTATGGATAATAGAAAGATTCATCACCAAAGAAATATTTTTCCCTGCCAAATTGTTCCTGGTCAGTTTTATATGGAAATGAGTTCTGGAGGAAACGCAATAGAATATCAACCTTCTCTACTTCAGTTTTTCCATTTAGAAATGGTTTAATGTGTTTATCCAACGATTTAAGGACATCCTCAGAAACAGGTGCATTAAAGTAAACTTGTAATTCACAGCAAGGATAATCATTAAGAAAATCAATCAGAGCAATATTTAACGGAACAGGAATAGTGTCATTGTTAAAATCAAACTTTCTATTACCAAGTTTGCACTTTAATCTGGGAAGATCATTTAACACAATTGAAACAGGCTTTGCCTGGCCCGGATATTTTGCGTTATATGATTGTAAACTTTGTTGAGGAGGATTCTGGTTTAGAAATGGAAGTAAATAATATCTAATCCCTATAAAATTAATATATTTCAAATTATAAACTTTACCATCAAAATCAATTAATAAATAAATATTTTCCTTATCATAGCCAACTTTTGCATTTAATCCATTTCTGATAAGAGTAATCCAGGTAAATAAAACCCGCTCATTTATATTATTTGGAAATATTCTTTCAGCAGCGTTTCTTATCAGGAAAAAATATCCGCAATCATTTAGCCTGAAATCAATAGAAACGAGGTTAAGGGAAGTAACCATGTTCAGTAGCTTTTCATTTTTTAAATAATCCTGATAAAAGGCAAGAATATTTTTACTGTCGATCCCATCAAGTGAAGGAATATTAATGATTTCCGGGATTTCCAGTTTCTGTCCGAAGAAATTAAAAAACATGGTTTCATTTGGTAATTTTCCATGGTTGTTTTTAGGCGGTGGATTTTCTTCAGGCTGTTCTGGTGGAAGTTTAATCTCTTTGAAGTTAATTACTGTGTCTGGTCTGGGTAATTCAATATTTTCTCTGGTTTTAGGTGCGATGGGCTGTTCTTTCGGTTTTTTTCGAATGCATATATCTTCTTTGAACAGAGTAAATTCTTTCCAGGTTTCCTCAAGAAATTTTGTAAATGCTGAATCATTATGATTTTTAAAACCTGAAAAATCTTTCTCTATTCTTTTCTTAAAATATTGAAAATCTTGCTCCGAAGAATTTTTACTGTCATTTTGGGAATATAGATTACAAGGAAGAAAGGTTAAAATGCTCCAGATGATCAAAAAAAATGAAACATGCTTTGGATAAATTATATTAAGAATCTTTTTCATTATTGATTTCTCTCTGATAATTTTTTTCTCACCCCAAAAAATCTCTTAATCATGGGATCATTCAGATACCAATAATATTCACCTTCATTGAGAGTACCTGGAACCAATACACAACTATCTTGCCCAACTGGAATTTCTTTCTTGAAAACTAGTTTATCCGTCTTTATCAGAAATATATACAGGGTAGCGATTTTATTATTTTTCTTCCATTGAAAAAGTATCTTTTGTGTACATTTATATGTCGTACTATCTTTGGGTTCCAAGAGACAAAATGTTTTTTCCTTATTGGTTGAAACGGTTTCTTTTCTTGCTTTTGCTGCAGGATTTTCCGGGTTCCTTATGACAAGACTATCTTCTTTTTTAACAAGGTTATCAGAATTGCTATTTTTAGCATTGTGCCCGTGTATGAATATAGAGTAGATCGCAATTGAAGCGATGAATATTAGAATTACAGCAGCTAAGGCATAATTCCTTGACCGGAAAAATGACAATTGTTTATTCTCCTTATTTTCAAAGGCATGGATAACTTCTTTTTTTACCTGTTCATATTGGTTCGACTTATTCCAAATGCCAGGTAAAGTTTTCCTCAGTTGGAACAATCTTGCAAAATCCTGATCTTCTTTGAGCCGATTTTCAATTCGTATCGTTTCTTCAGGGTTCAATTCACCATCAATAAATAGTTCGATCAATTCTATATCTTCTCTGTTAAATTTCATTTAGAAGATTTTTTATTAATTCAGACAATTCTTGTTCTTTATTTACTTCGGAAATTAATTGTTCAATGCACCTGCTAAACCGTTTTCTTGCATTCGCATAATCTATATTTAATCTTTTCGCTACTTCCTTAAAATGCAGATACTCCAAGGATGGCAACTGAAATTGTTTTACATTCCCAAGATTGAAACGAAGGTTAATAATTTCGATACATTTTTCATTTAACCGTTTTTTTATTTCAATTACCTTTTGTAACAAATCATATGAGTTAAAATCTTTTTTACTATTAGTATTACTTTCACTATAATTATGTTCATATTTCATAAAATTGTCAATCTCATTGTATATGTCATTCGAATCAGCTTCAATTTTTCCGGTAATTTCCTCATTCACCTCAAAAGATTTGAATTTTTTTGCTGTTGGGTATTCTTTGCGGCAAATATTTATACATATTCCAATAAAATATGAATGGATTGAACTCGCTTCTCTAAATTTATTATTTCTGATATTCATAATCAACCGTATTAACCCTTCCTGAATAACATCTTCTACATCGAGCATTATGACTTTTAAATACTGATCAAGTTTTTCCCTGATTATCGGGAGGTTTCGTTTTCTGATAAATGTGTAACAATTCTCATTACCATTTTTCAATCCATCCAACAATTGTTGTTCGCTATACTTTCCTGTTTGTACTCTGTTGATAAATTTTGTGACAATTTTCATTATAAGACAAATTGGTAATCTTGACGGGAATTATTTAATAAAAAAAAGGAAAAGTATATTATTTTATTGATATTCATAATCTTTGTGATCAATAAACTTTCAAACAAACATTTCCATGAGTAAAGATACAAAATGCCCAACGCTTTTTACAATTTGGCGACAGTAAATTTTTCCACTACGCTTTTTCTCTTTTTCTCCTGAAAATAATCGTTAAATCCCCCTGTTTACATCATCCTTTTTTCCATCTGCATAAACCGGTTTTTACTCCGTTACTTTTAAATACCTTAATCCCGCCCTAGGGTAAAAACTAATTCCAGGAAAAAAAGATCTTCACCGGGGATATATACCAGATCGACACGCCATATCTTGATGCACAGAGTACGGGTTATCCTACCTGATCGATAAGATCAAGAAACATCCGATCTATGCGCATATCAGGTTAGAGAAGGGGGAGAGGAATGACATGAATGACGAATATGGGAATGACGAATGAAGAACGAACCATGCTCGGATTCGTCATTCCCATATTCGTCATTCGCATATTCATCCTATGTTTTCCTGAACGAAAAGCCACTTGTCATCAAGATCAAACGCCACCAGGTTGCCCAGGCCTGGTTTCCCCTTATAAACACAACCGTTATCGAGGCAAAGGATCTTTCCCAGGGGGTTATTCAACCTGTGTTTGATCGATCCGAGGACTTCAGGAGTATGGCCATGGATCAGCACCCTGCCTTTAAGGAACTCTTCATTATAGATCTCATCCCTCGACCAGATCATCGAATCGGTATCCTCCAAAACATTTTCTGCGCGGTCGCTGATCCCTGCATGTACCAAAAAATAGCCATCCGTTTCTGCGTATCCGGGTAACCCCATCAGGAAGCTGAAATATTCTCCGGGGATACTGAATATCGAATCTCTTTGTCTGAAATGTTTGGCTTCAACCCCGAAACTCCGCAAGGTTGCCTGGCACCCGTTTGTCAGCCAGAGATCAAAATATTCTTCGCTGCCAATCGATTGCAGCAACATATACTCATGGTTCCCAAGCAAAGGTATCACCCTGAAGCCGTCTTCCTGAAGTTGAATAATATAATCCAGAACTGATTTGGAATCGGGGCCACGGTCAATATAGTCTCCCAAAAGAAAGAGGATGTCATCCCTTGTCAGGTGAAGATGATCTTCCACCATCTTCCGGAAAGTCCTGATGCAACCGTGAATGTCGCCCACAACAAACCTGTGTCCCTTAGCCATGAATATGTTGCATGATCTTCTCCGTTGCTCCCAGGTTGGTTTTCACGTACTGCAGGTTGGTTTTAGCGCTCTGTTTGTAAACCATAGGGTCATCGAGAAGCCGGTTTAAGACGGATATAAACTCATTGTTGTTCCTGATACTGAAACTGCCCTGCTTTTCTACCAGTTCCCTGGCTTCCCCGAACCTCTTGTAATTCGGGCCAAAAATCACAGGTACACCATAGGCAGCCGCTTCAAGGATGTTATGGATCCCTACGCCAAATCCCCCGCCTACATATGCAATGGTTCCGTATTTATAGATAAAAGCCAGCATCCCAATACTATCAATGATAAGGATTTCCTTTTCGCGGATCGTTTCTTCTTTTGCCTCAGAATATCTGACGTATGGTTTGTTTAATCTCCTGGTGATGGATTCTATTCTTGACGGGTGTATTTCGTGGGGCGCTATGATCAGCTTCATTTTTGTCGAAGGATCGTTGATCCAGGGAATAAGGATCTCTTCATCCGCTTCCCATGTACTTCCGGCAACCATGATGCTATTCCCGTCACAAAATTTTGTGATCAGGGGAAAAGGCTTATCCTGTGAAGTAATTGCACTTACCCTGTCGAAACGTGTATCACCACTTACAGATACCTTACTGATACCTGACGATTGCAGCAACTCTCTGGATTCTTCGTTCTGAACAAAAAACCAGGTGATCATCCTTAATTTTTTCCTGAACCAGGAACCATACCATTTAAAAAAATGCTGATTGTGACGAAATATGGCTGATACAACGTATATGGGAATTCCCCTGTTCGCCAATTCAGAAAGGTAATTGATCCAATATTCATACTTTATGAATATGACAAGATCCGGGTTCACAATCTCAACAAATCTCCTTGCATGGGAAACGGTGTCGAGTGGCAGGTAGAAAATCTGATCGGCCCCTGTGTAATTTTTCCTTACTTCAAACCCCGATGGTGAGAAAAAGGTGAGAATGATGGTATAACCGGGAAGTGTTTCCCGGAATTTTTCAATCACAGGCCGGCCCTGTTCAAATTCACCCAATGAGGCACAATGAAACCAGATTCGTTTCTTCCGTTCATTGATCTCCTCATCTTTTCTAAGCACATCCTCAATTTTTCCGAGAAGTCCTTTTCTGCCATTCATCCAAAGACGGGCTTTGGGATTAACTAACGCCGCCAACCGGATCGTAAAATCGAATAGGTAGATGGCGGCATTATATAATACTTGCATGGTTGGTTTTTAAAAAGGCACAGAGGCACAAAGGCACAAATGAATATTGAATATTGATCAACGACGTTTGAATTTCGAACTTACTATTTAATAAGCATTAAGCAATAGAAATTAACACTTTATCCTGACAATTAATTCGTAATTCGTAATTTTTAATTTTTAATTAGTATAGGTAATAGGCATTCGGTACTCTCTTGTAAAAAGGAATGAACCAGCATACCTTTATCCCATAGAACTGGCTGTTGTAACGGGTGTTGTCACGCAATCCGGTATTAAAATCGAAATCACGCTGGCTTTTTGTCCAGGCCTGGATAAATTCAAAGCCGGCATAGAAGTTCAGCAACCTTGTATTCCCAAGGAATAAGTATCCCAATGAGCCCGTCACTACCCATCCGCTGTTCAGCCGGTCATATCCCTTGACATAGTCCCCCAATAGTGCGGGAATATCATTTCCGGAGGTATGGATCCTTATTTTGTCCAGCATATATCCGCCTCCTGCCATGACCATCAAGCCCGAATTGGGATTTGGCCCAAGAACAGGGATCACTTTCCCGAATTTTCCCAGAAAATTATATCCCCGTTCATAAAAATAAACCTCGGCATACAATCCGTTCGGATCAATAATATTACCATCCTTTGTTTCCAGGTTTGAAAGCAAAACAGAAATATTTTTCACATTTCCGCCAAACAGGTAATTTCCCTCCAAACCAATAAGCCAGTTCGATTTCGTCTTAATCATAAACCCACCCCCGATACTGGAATTGGAACCGAATAATTTTGAAAGCCCTCCTCCCGGGAACTGAAATGAGTAGGTCGCATAAACCATTGTTGTGGATACAGTTGAATCAACAATATTCTGCTGTGAAAAAGCTACATTGGCAAACATGGAAAGAAAGATCAGAAGTGGGGTAAGTCTTTTCATCATGGTAAATGTCTTATTGAATCAAAAGCAAGGAACCGGAATCATCATTTTATGAGCTTGATGATCAATCCTATCCCAATATTGAACGTAGAAATTGTTCTTTTCGTCTCTAATTTAATGGGAGCTGAAAAAACCGGATTCCCGTAAGGGTCGAAAAAAAGAAACGCTGCTCCATACTGCCTGTTTATCTGAGGGTTTCCCTGAAAATACCCGGCTTCAAGGAAAACGGATGCCCCAGGTGAAAGAGAATATCCGCATGATCCGCTCAGGCCAAAAGCAAACCCCATACCTGTATTTCCTGATACAGTATGATAAGCCGGATCCATCGTTTTAAAAAGGGGGCTTGTGGCAAGGACAACTCCGACGAGCGCTTTGATGTCAACTGTCAGTTTACCCCAACTCTTCAGGTAAACAGGTCCTATCAGAAGAAAATGATTTGACCAGTTGCCGCTCCCGATAGGGATATTCATTCCTTCCAATGTGTCTGTTTTTGCATGTGATTTCAATGGGTTCGACTGGTACATGTAACGGATGGCAAAACCAAAATCCTTTTTCCCTAACCAGTCACAATCAAGATGTAATAAAAATCCTGGTGAAGCATACCCCGACTGCTCATTTGAAATTTGATCTTTTGAATAAAAACCCAATGGAATGGACGCTCCCGGGGATACTTCAAGGAAAACCCTGTTTTTGTGTATCGCTGTATCAGCGGGGTTGGGTAATGCAACGATACCAAACGAAAATAAAAAGATGAGGAGAAAGATAAAATGTTTCATACTGTTGGATTTCAAAATACAAAAATAGGAGATTTAGGGATAGAATGACGAATATGCGAATGACGAATATGCGAATGAAATTTGAATACCCGAATTACAAATGAATTCCACCGAGTTACTTATTGATGATGTTTTTCAGGATGAAACCCTTGAAGAATGGAAATAAGGCAATATCAGATAGTCATTGTGAACCTTGATCCAACCATCGGTAGGGAGATAAAAAAGACAAGGCCATGTGTTGTGATTTCTCCTGACGAGATGAACAGACATCTGAAAACAATTGTTATTGCACCTGTTACTTCACAATCGAAGAATTATCCGATACGTATTGAAATTGATCTCGCAGGTATTGGTAACTGGATCGCAGTAGATCTAATCAGAACGATTGATAAAACAAGGGTAATCCGAAAAATATCAGAATTATCAGAAAAAGAAATTATCCTTCTTAAGCGTAAAATAAAGGAAACATTTGTTGAATGAAATTCCACGATGCAGAGCAGCAAAGTGTCTGGGTTGTAAACAAATTTTTACCTTTGTAAAAATTTGAAGCGCTCATAAAATCATTGGAGTTGAAAAAGGGTTTCCTGCTGGGAGTATTGCTTTGCTTCCCTTTCTTTATTTTTTCCCAGGTCGCTTTCCAGGATTTGAATTATCAGAATATCTATGATTTCCTGGATGAGATGGCAAATCTTGGATTTATCTCCCTGAATTCATCCAATAAGCCATACTCCCGTGAATTCATTGCCATCAAGCTTAATGAAGTAGAATTGCACAAGGATGTTTTGAACAAACGACAGAAAAAAGAGCTTAATTTTTTTCTGCGGGATTATAATTTTGAGTTGAAACCCGGTACTGAATATAGTAAAGATGTCCCCGGACTGTTTAAAAAACAGAAAAACTTCGGAATACCCTTTAGTCCGCCGGAGTTACTTTACAAAGATTCCCTATTCAGGATTTTCGTACGACCTGTTTTGGGTATCCGGTATTATTACAGACCTGACAGTTCAGTTTATCATCGCTGGGACGGTGCAGAAATACTGGGGTATATCGGGAAACATATTGGATTTTATGCGAGTTTACGGGATAATCACGAGACTCAATTATTGGTCACCCCTGATTATTTTACAAGGGACGAAGGCGCTGCCTGGAAGGGCGGTGGCGATTACAGTGAAATGCGCGGAGGCATTGCCTATTCCTGGAACAATGGATCCTTTTTCCTCGGGAAAGATCACTTCCAGTGGGGTGATAACTATTTCGGCTCCATCATCTTTTCAGGCCGAACACCGTCTTTCCCCTATTTTCAGCTCCGTCTGAAACCATTAAAATGGCTTGAATACACTTATATTCACGGATGGCTGATTTCACAGGTTATTGACAGCAGCCGCACATGGCGTGCTTCGAATACCATCCGGGAATATTACCTTCAGAAATATCTTGCAGCGGCAATGCTGACTTTTGCACCTTGGAAAAACCTCCATATATCGCTTGGAAACTCAGTGGTTTATTCTGCCGGATATCCGAATCCTGCCTTCCTGTTGCCATTCCTGTTCCCTGTCAATTTCAGATATCATGGCGATGCCTATCAATCTTCATATTATGGAAACAATTCACAACTGTTTCTGAACATCAGCTCCCGCCAGGTCCGGCACCTGCATCTGTATGGCTCATTGTTCATGGATGGATTCAACTGGAAAGTTTTCACTGCCTCAAACCGTCATAACCCCATAAGCTATAAGGCAGGATTCCGCCTCAGCGATTTCCTCATACAGAATATCTCAGTGACCGGCGAATACACACTTACCAATCCCTGGACCTATGAAGATCAGGTTCCGACGCTAACCTATACTTCAAACCTTTATAACCTGGGAAGTTTTATGAGCGATAACTCCCGGGATATTTGCATGGCCATTGATTATAAACCCATTCGTGGTCTTGTTCTCAACCTGACATTTGAAATGCAGGAACATGGCCGGGAGGCAAATGCAATAACTGAAGACCCTTCTGCCGTTCCCCTGCTGACAGGTCTGACATGGAAAAGCAGGATCATCAGCGCAACTGCAACATACGAATTCACAAATAACACATATGTATTTTTGGGGATTATCAACAACCAATCAACAGGAGATAAAAAGTACATTTCACCCTACTTTTATGGCAACAGGAATACACTGTCGGGAGGATTAAATGTTGGATTTTAAAAATCATTGAATGACGGATTTAAAACTTTTTTTACTTTGCATTACGAAATAAATGACAACTTTATAAGTTTAATTACACTAAAACAACAAATTATGAGAAAAACCTTTTTGCTATCCGGGATGATAATCCTTATGATGACCGGATGGAATCTGCACCTTTCAGCGTGCACTAATTTTTTATTTACAAAGGGGGCGACGGTTGACGGATCCACGATGATCACCTATTCGGCTGATTCGCATACTTTATATGGCGAGTTGTATTTTAGGCCTGCTGCCGATTTCCCGGAAGGCACCCTGGTTGACGTAATTGAATGGGATACAGGCAAAAAGCTTGGCCAGATCCCACAGGTTCGTCATACTTATTCGGTTGTGGGTAACATGAATGAACACCAGGTAGCAATTGGTGAAACCACATATGGCGGAAGGGATGAATTACAACACCAGGCAGGTGCAACTGTTGACTATGGAACATTGATCTATTTCGGATTACAACGTGCAAGAACCGCCCGCGAAGCCATTAAGGTTTTTGGCGACCTGACAGCACAATACGGATATGTAAGTGAAGGTGAATCTTTTTCAATCTCTGATGCAAATGAGGTTTGGATACTTGAAATGATCGGAAAAGGAGAAGGGCAGAAAGGAGCCGTATGGGTAGCCATGCGCATTCCTGATGGGTATGTATGCGGTCATGCAAACCAGGCCAGGATCACGCAATTTCCCTTGAATGATCCGGATAATTGTATCTATTCTCCCGATGTGATAACCTTTGCCCGTTCCAAAGGATGGTTTGACGGTAAAGATGCTGAGTTCAGCTTTTCTGATACCTATGCACCTGTATCCTTCAGTGGAGCACGCGCCTGTGAAGCAAGAGTCTGGTCGATGTTCAACAGGGTGAACTCCAAAATGGGCCAATACCAGGATTATGCAATGGGACATGTTCAGAAAGGAAAATGGGGGTATGCTATCAACCGTATGCCATTATGGATCAAGCCTGATAAAAAGTTATCTGTTCATGATGTCATGGAACTAATGCGTGATCACTATGAAGGAACCAAAATGGACATGACCGTGGGGCTTGCAGCAGGTCCGTTCGTTTGTCCGTACCTCTGGCGTCCCATGACATGGAAAGTCGACAGCGTGGATTATATAAATGAACGCGCTACTTCAACCATGCAGACCGGTTTCGTTTTTGTTGCCCAGGGCCGCTCATCGATGCCCGATCCGATCGGAGGTATCTTCTGGTTCGGGGTCGATGACACTTATACTACTGTATTTAACCCGATGTATTGCGGGATTACGAAAGTTCCCGAATGTTATGCCGTGGGAAACGGCGACATGCTTCATTATTCAGGCACTTCAGCATTCTGGGCATTCAATTTCGTTGCAAACTGGGCATATACCAAGTACAATTATATGATCAAGGACATTCAGAAAGTGCAACGTGACCTGGAGAATAAATTCATAATTATGACTCCTGCAATTGACAAAGCTGCATTGGAACTTTGGAATACCGATAAGAACCTGGCCGTTGAATACCTGACTACCTATTCTGTCAATACCGGAAATACTACCGTTTACAGATGGAAGCAACTGGGAGAGTATCTTTTTGTCAAGTACAAGGATGGGAACATCATGAAGGAAAAAGATGGGGAATTCCTGACAAACGGTACCGGACAACCCGTGATGCCAAATCAGCCAGGATATCCCGAGTCCTGGTATCGTGAAATCGTCAAAAATCATGGCGATGTGATCAAAGCAGTAAAAGTTCAATAATCCGTTAATTTTAATGATGAAGGGATGTTATCTGCCAGACTGATAACATCCCTTTCTTTTTTTATCTTGTTTTATTATATATTTGCAACCATTACACGGAACAAAAAGATAGGTACATGGAGGAACAAAATACCAAACCGGGGCGATCAAAGCTGATCATTATTCTTTTGATATTTGCCATGGGAGCACTGTTCATCTGGGTATTCATCCAGAGATCACACCTTACCACCCTGGTAAAGGAGAAAGAAATGGAAAGGTACCAACTGCAGAAGGAGTTGGATTCGATGGTCACTGAACATAATAAGATCAAGCAAGCCTATGGCAGCCTTTCCGATTCCCTGAAGAAAAAAGACAGCATTATCCAGTCAAATGCAAAAGAGATAAAAAAATTACTCGATACAGAATGGGAATATAACAAGATCCGAAAAAAATTCGAAATGTTGCAGGTAATTGCCCAGGGATATGTCCACCAGATGGATTCCTTGTACACCCTTACCAGGGAACTCCGTGAGGAGAATGAGAAAATCAGCCAGGATTTTAAAAATGAACAATCAAAAAATAAAACCCTGGTCAAGGATAAGGAAGTACTGTCGGAAAAAATGAACGAGGCCGCTGTGTTGAAAGCTTATGGCGTAACGATCACTCCCATGAAGCTGAAGGGCGGCCAAAAGGAACAACCAACCGATAAAGCAAGCCGTACCGACCGGCTGAAGATCTGTTTCACAATCGGGGAAAATCCACTGATCAAAACGGCTACCAAAATAATCTATATCAGGATAATCCGCCCGGATAACGTGGTAGTTACAAAAACCAAATACGACACTTTTACATATCATGGACAAACAGCCCCCTATTCAATTCGTGAGGACATCGATTTTAAGGGAACTTCCATAAATATTTGTGTTAACTGGACCAAAAAAGACACAGATAAGGCAGCCATGAAAGGGAAATATTCGGTTATTATTATTTCGGAAGACAAAGAGATTGGTCAGGGCACATTTGAACTGAAATAAACGATGCCAAAAAAAACCAAAAGAATCGGAATTCTCACAGCAGGTGGCGATTGTCCTGGGATCAACGCTGCCATCCGGGGTGTTGGAAAAACAGCCATCCTTGAATATGGAATGGAAGTAATCGGCATATCTTCCGGTTTCCTGGGGCTTATCAATAAAGAATATGTTGTGCTGGAAGAAGCCCAGCTTTCAGGAATAATTACATTGGGGGGCACCATCCTGGGCACTTCGCGTGAAAATCCGTTCAAAAAAGACAGCATCTTCAATTCCACTGAGAAACCCAGCCTCATCAAAAAGCATTACGATGAACTGGAACTGGATGCACTTGTTTGCATAGGAGGAAACGGAACCCAGCGAACCGCCAGCTACCTTTCAGATTTTGGGTTAAATATTATCGGGATACCAAAGACGATTGATAACGATGTCTGGGGTACCGATGTCACTTTTGGTTTCGACTCAGCATTAATGATTGCTACTGATTCCATCGACCGGCTTCACACGACTGCCAATAGTCATAAGCGTATCATGGTAATTGAAGTAATGGGTCATCATGCCGGTTGGCTGGCTTTATATTCAGGCATCGCCGGAGGAGGAGATATGATACTGATGCCTGAGATCGAATTTGATACTTCCATCATGGCAAAATACCTGAAAAAACGCGCCATCAATAAAAAGCCATATTCGATCGTTGTGGTTGCAGAGGGAATTCCCTGCCCAAAAAATCAAAAAGCAGGGGATTTCATTGCAGAAAAAATCCAGGAGCTTACCGGCCTTGAAACCAGAGAAACCATCCTCGGATATCTCCAACGTGGAGGAAGCCCTTCTCCCAACGACCGTTTGCTGGCTACCAAGTATGGTACTTATGCTGTGGAACTTATTGCCCAAGGGATATACGGAGTGATGGTTTCATCACGGAATGATGCGATCACTGCCGTTCCATTAAAAGAGGTTGCCGGTAAATTAAGAACCGTACCTCCTGATCATCCGCTTATTCAAAAAGCCATGCGGATGGGAGTCTGCTTTGGCAACTGCCAGGTTTAATAATCAAACTTAATATCCTTAACATTCAACTGGAGGGAAATGGTATTGTTCCATTCATTCTCTTCCACATGATAACAAATATTGAATGGTACCTGCCGTTCAATTTTTTCCATCTGATTTCCTTGCTGGAAAGCAATCCCTGAGAAAGGACCACCGGAGACTTCAGGGTGAACAATGTTAAGTTTGAGGTGATTTTTCCCAACCACACGTGTTCCTCCTGCATCAACAACTCCTTCGGTTTGAAACAACGGCGCCATATTCCCCGGGCCAAAAGGAGCAAACTGTTTAAGAATACTGTAAAAGCGGGAATGGATTGCATTCAGTGGTAAAATTGAATCAATCTCTATTTCCGGCTGAAGGTGTCTCCCCCCTGTTTTATTGATAACAGCATTTTCAAATCTCCTGATGAATTCCGGTAGATTTTCAGGTTTAAGGGATAATCCGGCAGCATATTTGTGTCCGCCAAAATGCTCCAAAAGGTCACTGCAGGTATCGATTGCATCATAAATATCAAAATCCTTGACTGACCTTGCAGATCCGGTAACCAGATCATTGGAACGGGTAAGAACAATGGTTGGACGGTAATAATGCTCAGTAAGACGTGAAGCCACGATCCCAATAACACCCTTATGCCAGTCGGGATTATAGAGCACTGTGCTGTGGGCATTTTGCAATTGCTCATCATGACCAATCATCTCAATTGCCTGACCTGTAGCAAGACTGTCGAGGTTTTTCCGTTCGGTATTGTAATTGTTTATTTGTTCCCCTAAACGAAACGCATCTTCCCCATTATCACAGATTAACAGTCTTACCGAGTTTTTCCCGTTTTCTATCCGGCCTGCAGCATTGATCCGGGGTCCGATCAGGAATACGAGATCAGAAATGGTAAGTTCCTTTGTAAAGATTGAAATACCATTGTCTTCCGTCCTCTTATTCACATTGCTGAATTTCAGAATTGCTTCCAGGCCGGGCCGGGGTTTGGTATTTACAATTTTAAGCCCGAAAGTTGCCAGAATACGGTTCTCTCCGGTAATATCCACAATATCTGATGCAATGCTTACAACTACAAGGTCCAGATATTGGATCAAGGTTTCAAACGGGATCTTGTTTTTTTGTGCATATGCCTGGATCAGCTTAAAACCAATGCCACATCCTGAAAGTTCTTTGTAAGGATAGCTGCAATCCGCTCGTTTCGGATCAAGAACGGCTATGGCTGGTGGCAGTTCGCTTCCTGGCCGGTGATGATCACAAATGATGAAATCAACACCTCTCTCCTTGGCGTAAATGATCTTTTCAACGGATTTAATACCGCAATCCAGTGCGATTATCAGCGTAACTTTATTTTCAACAGCAAAATCAATCCCCTGAAAGGATATTCCGTATCCTTCAATATCCCTGTCGGGGATATAAAAATCCATCTGATCGTAAAATTTTCTTAGAAATGTGTATACCAATGCAACAGCCGAGGTACCATCTACATCATAATCACCGTAAACCAGAATTTTTTCACCATTTCTGATCGCTGTTTCAATCCTGACGATCGCCAGATCCATATCTTTCATCAGAAACGGATCATGCAGGTCCCTCAAATCAGGACGGAAAAATACACGGGCTTCCTCAAAGCTTGTGATCCCTCTTTGAACAAGCAAATTTGCAAGGGTCTGGTCAATGTTCAATTCCCTGGTGAGGTGTTGAACCATTGACATTTCCCCTTGTGCTTTGAGGACCCAGCGCTTTTCCATGCAGTTATTTTCTTAGCGTAAAAGTAAACAATTTTCTCTACCTAACTTGACAGGGTTAAAATATCCCGGCAAAACTCTGATATTAATCGGCCGGAAATGAAAAGGTCATCTGATTCGGAGAACATTTTTTTTAATAAACTCACCCCCTTTCCCCCTCTCTTTGAAGGAAAGAGAGGGGGAAAGCCAAAGAAGGTGAAAGAAAAGAAAATCTTGAAAAAATTAAATTGAACAATTCTGACGTTTTAGCGAGTCGGAATTTTAAACATATTGTAAATCTTGACCGTATTCGATTTTATAATTCTATAAATTTGCGACTTGGTTACAGGTTGATTGAAATTAGAACACCAGGAGAAATTACTTAATACTAAGGATAGTATTATTTGACTACTTATCCGACAGTTGAGCAATTTCGAATCTTTGGAAATATGATTTCGGTTTTGATGCTCAAAAATAATTTAACAAGTAATTAATGTCCAAAATCCTTATCAATCAATATTACCAGAATCTTGACCGGACTTTACAATTCGGGAAAAGCCGGAATGAGCAGAGCATCAGGAATCATTTCTGGGTTTTACTGAATGATTATGCCAGAAAATTCAACTATGAGGTAATAGCTGAAGTTGCCGTAATGGGGACTAAAGGGAATAAGGTTCATCCGGATGGAACAGTAAAAAACCTTTGGGGACTTGATATCGGGTTATGGGAAAGCAAAGATGAAAAAGACGACATTGAAGCTGAGATTGACGCCAAAATAAAAAAGGGATATCCGCTCACAAACACACTTTTTGAAGATAGTAATGTTGCCGTATTATTTCAGAGAGGGGAAGAGGTAAACCGTGTCAAGGTTAGAGATGCAGACAAACTTCACGAAATCCTTTCAGAGTTTTTCTCGTTTAAAGGTGAAACCGTTTATAAATTTGAAGATGCAATTGAGAAGTTCAAGGCTGATATTCCGGTTATTGTTGAAACACTAAGAAAAAAAATACTTGAAACAAGAGAGAACAATGAGGTATTTTTAGCTGCACAATCGGTTTTCCTTGAATTATGCCGGGCTGAGATCAATCCTGACATCACTTTGGAAGATATACGTGAGATGATGATTCAGCATATTCTCACCAGCGATATCTTCACCAAAATTTTTGACGACGCTGAATTTCACCACCACAATACCATCGCGGCAGAACTGGAAAAACTGATAGGTATTCTGTTCACTTATGCTGAACGCAAAAACCTGTTAAACAGCATTGAGCATTATTATGAAGCCATAAGCGCCACAGCAGCAAGTATTACTGATCATCATGAAAAACAAAAATTCCTCAAGGTTCTTTACGGGAATTTTTATAAAGTATATAACCCCAAAGCTGCCGACCGTTTAGGAGTGATTTATACCCCCAATGAGATTGTACAATTCATGGTACAAAGTACCAATTACCTTTTGTTTAAACATTTTGGCAAGACTCTTGCCGACAAGAATGTGGAAATTCTTGACCCTGCTACGGGAACAGGAACGTTTATTTGCGAAATCATTGAAAATGCCATCCCCAAAGAGCAGTTGGATTATAAATTCAAAAATGAGATTCATGCCAATGAAGTAGCCATTCTGCCGTACTATATTGCCAACCTGAATATCGAATTCACCTTTAAACAGAAAATGCAATACTATGCAGAGTTTCCCAATCTTTGTTTTGTAGATACTCTTGATAACGTTAGCGCTTTGGCATTCTCCGGCAAACAACATGACATGTTTGGAGTGACCTCTGAAAATACCGAACGTATTAAACGGCAAAACAGCAAAAAGATATCAGTCATTATAGGCAATCCACCTTATAATGCCAACCAGTTAAACGAAAATGAAAATAACAAAAACCGCGAGTATCCTGAAATTGATAAAAGAATAAAAAACACTTACATCAAACACAGTACAGCACAAAAAACAAAATTGTACGATATGTATGCCCGCTTTTACCGATGGGCGAGCGACAGGCTGGACAGGAACGGAATACTTGCATTCATAACAAACCGCAGTTTTATTGATAGCCGCACTTTCGATGGTTTCAGAAAAATAATCGCGAGCGAATTTAATGCTGTTCATATAATTGATCTGGGAGGCGATGTAAGAGCCAATCCTAAACTTTCAGGCTCCAAACATAACGTTTTTGGAATCCAGACCGGAGTAGCCATTATGATTTTGGTGCGAAATGAAAGAAATGTTAAAGAACCGTTAACAAGTAAGACATTCAAGGAATTAAAAGAAGATTTGAATATAATAACCGAACCGGTTGTATTGTATAAAGAAAAAGAATACTTCAGCACACAGGGTTGCCGTATTTATTATTTGCGCAGACCCGAAATGGAGACGGCTCCGGAAAAATTGGAATTCCTTCGCACAAGCAAGATTGAATATTTATTTTTTGATCGCTTAACACCTGATAAAAACAATAATTGGATTAACCTTGCTGAAGATAACAATTGGGAGAGTTTATTACCATTGGCTGATAAAGATGTCAAACATGGAAATAAAAAGGAAGCGGTATTTCAACTTTTTTCTAATGGTATAGTCACAGCAAGAGATGAGTGGACCTATGATTTTAATGAAACTGTTCTTCAAAACAAAGTAAAATATTTTTGCGACTTTTTTGAAAAAGAAAAAAAACGATGGAATGATATAAATACAAAGATTCCGATTAATGATTTTGTTGATAGGACCATTAAATGGACATCAGAATTAGAAAACCATCTACAAAAGGGAAGTAAATTAAAATTTAACAAGAATAAAATTAAAATTAGTTATTATCGACCGTACGTGAAGCAATTCACATATTTTGATAGGATAATAACTCATAGATTATACCAGCAGGATAATATTTTCCCAATTGGCCAATCTTACATAAATGAATTAATTTGTTTTGTATCAGGAAACAGATTAGAATTTTCTGCAATAGCAGTTGATGCTATACCTAATTATGCAGTTTATTCATTAGACCCAATACAATGCCTCCCCTTTTATCATTACAATTCAGAAGGTAATCGTATAGATAATATCTCAGATTGGGGTCTGGAGCAATTTGTAAATCATTATCAAGATAATAAAATAACCAAAGAAGACATTTTTCATTATACATACGCGGTACTGCATAATCCAGCCTATCGGAAAAAGTATTTCCTCAATTTGAAACGTGAGTTTCCCCGCCTTCCTTTTTATGAAAATTTCCGGCAATGGTCAACTTGGGGTAAAGCCTTGATGGATTTGCACATCAATTACGAAACTGTTTATCCATGGCCACTTGAACGTCATGATTTTGAGATAAAAGCGGAAGCAAAAAAGCAGAAGGAAATGTTCAGTAAGGCAGAGGAGCCGGAAGAGATGTACGCCCGGAAGCCCAGGATCAAAGTAAAACTGAAAGCCGATAAAACCGCCGGGATTATAGAAATTGATGAACTTACTTTTTTAAGAGGTATTCCAAAAGAAGCGTGGGAATACAAACTTGGCAATCGTACTGCCATCGAATGGGTGCTCGATCAATACAAGGAGACAAAACCTACCGATCCTACTATTGCCGAAAAGTTTAACACTTACCGGTTCGCCGATTATAAAGAACAGGTGATCGATCTGTTAAAAAGAGTTTGCACGGTAAGCGTAGAAACGGTAAATATTATCAAACAAATGGAAATGGAAAAATAGGGCAATTCATATCCTACCATTCAACATAAAATTATATGAAAAAAAACATTTACAAAACCCTTCTGCTGGCTTTTTGCCTCCTGCTCCTGCTTCCGGGTTCAAAAGCCCAATGGAACCAGATTTATACTTTCAATGACCAGATGAATGATCTCTGGTTCGTGGATAAAGATAACGGTTATATCTGCGGAGGGTATTCGGGGCCTTCTCTCCAGACAACCACAAATGGTGGCTTTACATGGGAAGACATGACAGGCAGTTTTACCGAAAGTTTACTTTCTGTTCTTTTCACGGATCCGGCCACAGGGTTCGTTACAACCTACGGAACATCGGGTTCGGCGGTATATAAAACCACGAACCAGGGTTATTCATGGCAACTGAAATACCAGTATGTACCGCCCATGCATACCCTGACTTTCCCGACTCCCCTTGTCGGGTATACTTTTCCCTCTATTATGGAATATATAGATGTGGTTAAAACATTAGATGGTGGTGAAACATGGTCAAAAATCTCAAGTTTTCAGACACTGGGGGCAGGCTTTGGTGTGACTGACTGTTTTTTCACCAGTGAAGATTACGGTTTTCTGGTAACTGACGAAGGTTCCATTTTCCGCACTGTAAATGGAGGATTAACATTTACCCAGCGTTTCAATGCCTGGAATTATTCTTTCACAGGCGTTCATTTCACTACTCCGGATACCGGGTTTGTTACAGGATATATATCTGATTGCTTTACAAATTGCGGACTTCTTCTTAAGACTACAAATGGAGGAACAACCTGGTCGACTGATTTTTATCCCTGGAAGATCTTTGATGTTTATTTTACCAAGAAAGATACCGGATACCTTGCCACCGATAAAATCTATAAAACCACTGATGGAGGAAATTCCTGGATTCCCCAGATAAGTAATATTGAAGGGTATTTCGGGAAATTGAATTTTCCCACTAAAGAGATCGGATACTCCCTTAACGGCCCCTGGTTATGGAAAACGAATCCGGATGTCGGAGTGGGAATCCGAACAACGGATCCTGTCACATCTTTCCGGATTATTCCTGTTCCTGCTTCCGGAAAGATCACATGTTTGCTTGAACTACCGCTGCAAACAACAGCAACGATCGACCTGCTGGATTCTTATGGTCAACCAGTCAAATCTCTCTTTCGTGGTCTTCTCAGTACCGGTAAACATTCCCTTACGTCAGATCTCACAGGAATACCGGTTGGTTTTTATTTGTGCCGCCTTACTACAAATAAAGGAAAGGAAACAAAAAAGGTTGTGATCTCAAAATAAAATGGTACTGACCATTTCCTTTTTTTCTTTCCTCCAACCGGTATTTTTTTAAAACTCGGCGTTTTTGGGTGTTCTTGGAAAAGGTATCACATCCCGGATGTTCGCCATCCCTGTGACAAAAAGGATCAACCGTTCAAATCCAAGTCCAAAGCCGGAATGAGGCGCTGTTCCGAATTTTCTCGTTTCGAGATACCACCAGATATCCTTTTCCGGCATGTGCATCTCTTGTGTACGTTGCAGCAGTCGTTTATAATTTTCCTCACGCTGCGAACCACCAATCACTTCCCCTATTTTCGGAAAAAGTACATCCATGGCACGAACCGTTTTTCCATCATCGTTCTGCTTCATATAAAAAGCTTTGATCTCCTTGGGGTAATCGGTAAGTATGACCGGCTTTTTAAAATGTTTTTCGACAAGATATTTCTCATGTTCAGCCTGAAGGTCAATGCCCCAGTTGACCGGAAATTCGAATGACTGGCCTGACTTCATCAATATTTCCACTGCTTCAGTATAAGTTGCCCTTACAAATTTGTTGTTGATCACGAACTCCAGTCTTTCGATCAGCTCATTATCATACATCTTCTGAAGAAACAAGAGATCCTCATGGCATTTTTCAAGTGCGTAAATCATCAGGAACTTCAACATATCTTCTGCCAGATCCATGTTATCATTGATATCACAAAAGGCCATTTCCGGTTCGATCATCCAAAATTCCGCAAGATGACGCGGGGTATTTGAGTTTTCGGCCCGGAAGGTCGGTGAAAAAGTATAAACCTGTGATAAGGCCAATGCACCAAGTTCTGCTTCCAACTGCCCTGAAACTGTCAGCTTTGTCTCCTTTCCAAAGAAATCCTGTGAATAATCAATTGTTCCATCTTCTTTCAGTGGTGGGTTTTGTGCATCCAGCGTGGAAACGCGAAATAATGCACCGGCCCCTTCCGCATCAGATCCCGTTATAACAGGAGTATGTAAATAATAGAATCCATGATCGTTGAAATACTTATGGATGCCAAAAGCCATGGCATGACGAATTCTCAGGATTGCACCAAAAGTGTTCGTCCTTGGACGAAGATGTGCAATTTCCCTTAGGAACTCCAGGGAATGGCCCTTTTTCTGCAACGGGTAGGTTTCAGGATCAGCGGTTCCGTACAATGCGATCTCTTTTGCCTGGATCTCCACAGGCTGGCCCTGTGCAGGAGATTCCACCAGGATTCCGTTCACTGCAATGCAGGAACCTGTTGTAACCTGTCGCAATAACTCTTCATTGAATTTTTCAACCTCAGCAACCACCTGAATATTATGAATAACAGACCCATCGTTCACAGCAATAAAACTGACCTGTTTGTTTCCTCTCCTTGTCCTGACCCATCCCTTGATCAGTACCTCTTTTCCGAAATCTTTTGACTGCAGTAAATCAGAAACCTTTGTTCTGGTTATATGTTCCATGACCTGTAAAGTTTTGACAAAAGTAAAGGAATTGATCTTCCTAACCAAAATCGAACCCTCAGGCAAAGGTTGGGTCATCATTCCCCATGCCTGCCGGGAGACAGATGTGGGGATGAGTTTATTCAATCTCCTTCAAATTCAGTAAAAAATCTCATTATAGGATTCAGAATCCCATTATGGGAATCAATTTAAACCATGATATTTTTTATAGTACTGATAATGTGTATTTTAAAAATATCATTATTCTTGGTATGAATTTGGCATTATCTATTTTACAATACAAAACTGACAACAATTAAAAAACAAATAAAATAAATTAAAAACCAAAAAAACCAAAAACCATGAAAACAACGATTAAAATTTCCGCACTGTTCCTTATGTTCACAGGATTTGCAGCCAGTTCATTTGCCCAGGTATCCGCTACAGCCAGCGCATCAGCCACAATTGTAACCCCGATCGCCATTACAAAGACGGTAGATATGAATTTCGGTAACGTTGCCGTCAGTTCATCTCTCGGTACGGTCATACTTGCCCCGGCAGGCACTCGTACACCAACAGGTGGGGTCACTTTACCCGCAACCAATGGTACTGTTGCAGCAGCTTCATTCTCCATAACCGGAGCGCCTAACTATACTTACAGCATATCACTTCCAACTTCAAACATCGTTGTTTATAATGGCCCGAACAATACCATGCAGGTTAACGCTTTCACAAGCACCCCAACTCCTACAGGTACACTGGATGGTTTCGGTAACCAGACCCTTAATGTAGGCGCCACCCTGAATGTTGCCGGCAGCCAGAATGCAGGAACCTATGTAACTACTACACCGTTCACAGTTACAGTGAATTATAACTAAACCGGAAGATACCGGATCATTCAAGACGAATGATCCGGTGTTCTGAGAAGTCAGAGTTAATTACCGGAGACGCAAAGCCAGGAGATATAAAATCCTGGCTTTTGCGTCTCGTTTTAATCCCTTACCTTTGCACTTATGACGGTTCAGTTAAATATTCTACCCCTCAATGCCTGGCTTCCTGTCACTTCACTGCCGTTTGTCATAGCGGGCCCATGCAGCGCTGAATCGGAAGAACAGGTGATGGAAACGGCCTTGGCACTTGCCCGAATCCCCCAGGTAAAGGTTTTCCGGTCGGGAATATGGAAACCAAGGACCCGGCCAAAGTCTTTTGAAGGCATTGGCGACAGCGGGTTGAAATGGTTGCAGAGGGTGAAGCAGGAAACCGGACTGCTTACTGCCGTTGAAGTGGCCAACCCCAACCATGTAGCCAAGGCCATTGAAAATGGTATCGATATATTGTGGATTGGCGCCAGGACAGTAGTAAATCCGTTCTCTGTTCAGGAGATCTGTGATACGCTTGCAGGTGTTGACATCCCTATACTGGTCAAAAACCCCCTGAATCCTGATATCAATATTTGGATCGGGGCCCTTGAACGTCTTAACCAGGCAGGAATAAACAAACTCATCGCGGTTCATCGCGGTTTTTCCTTTTTTAACCGTACCCCTTACCGGAATTCTCCCATGTGGGAGATCCCCATCGAGTTGAAAAGATTGATCCCCGATCTCCCTGTGATTGTTGATCCCAGCCATATTTGCGGGGATAAGGAACGGTTGCTCGCCACATCACAAAAGGCGCTTGATCTTGTTATGCAGGGATTGATGATCGAAACGCATATCCACCCCGAAAAAGCTTTATCGGACAAGGAGCAGCAAATCACTCCTTTACAACTCAAAGAACTGCTCGGCAATCTGGTCATCCGGCAAGAATCGGTTACAACCGGATTCGAGAACAGCCTGCAGGAATTGCGTTCAGAAATTGATAAACTGGATGAAGAGTTGCTGGATATTCTTGCACGCCGAATGATGGTTGTGGAGGAGATCGGAAAATATAAAAAGATAAACAATATTACCATCCTTCAGCTTAAAAGATGGAGCCAGATCATTCGCGAAAGAGTCCAGGGAGGTGTTTACCTGGGACTGAGCCGGGAATTCATCCTGAAATTGCTCGAAGCCATCCACGAAGAATCCATTCAACGACAGACGGAAGTGATGAACAGGAAAGAGTAAGCCAGTTTGCAGTTCCCGGTTCCCGGTTAAAAGGAAGAAGTCGGTTTTCACTTCTCACATTTAAAACCATTTTTTCATTCTGAGATAGATTACAGTGACAAAGGCAATGGCCAGCATGACAACGACAAGGATCGTGAAAGAATGAGGATTTGTCTGAACAGGGAGGTTTATATTCATCGAAAAGATATTCGCCATGAGGATCAGCGGCAACAGGATAGTTGAAAAGAGGGTGAGGATCTTCAACGTTTTATTTGTCCGGTCGACCTGCATCGAATCAAAGGTCATCGAGTAACCTCTGATGAGTTCCGCATCATCTTCTACTATATCCATCACTTTCTGAAAATAGTCGAGAATATTTCCCCAGTAATCCTCCATGTCCTTTGCAAATCCCTTGATAGTTCCGCTTTGTAATTTATTGAACACCTGGAGTTCGGGCTTGAACATTGTATTTAACAGGATCACGTTTTTCCGGGTGATGGTGATTTTTTCAATAATTTTCTCCGTTTTTCTTGCAAACAGTGATTTTCCGCAGTTGTCCACATCTTTATCGATCTTATCAACGAGGGTTTGTGTCTCCTTCATCAGGTAGTCAAGGATCCGGTAAAGCAGTGCATCACTGCTGCCGGCTTCAACTTTAACACCGGCAATTACCTTATTTTTCTCCTTGGTAAAGAGTTCTTTCACAATCCAGTGTGACCTACCTATGGTGATGAGGAAATCCTGACCCCAGAATACCTTGATTTCCTTGGCATCAACAAAAGTATTGGTTGCATCCAGACTTGGGAAATGCAAAACAAGAAAATAATAATCCTCGTAAGTATCAATCTTCGGCCTCAGGTTGGTGACACTGCGGCAATCTTCAATATCGAGGGGATGAAAATGATAGGTATCGCTCAGCGTCTGGAGGTCTTCTTCTGTAGGACGCACAATGTGCGACCAATTCAGCGTTCCGAATTTTATAGTTTCGATCATATTTCGCCATTTTTTCAATGAATAAATTGGTATTAACCCAACAAATTCATCTGCCGTGGGGCTGACCAAAAAGTCTTTTGTTACCGCGGAGGCGCTAAGGCGCAGAGAAATAATTTAGTGCTATTAAATTCTTTGCGTCTCTGCGTCTCTGCGGTTTAAAGAAAATCTTTACTTTTTAGTCACCCCCTGCAGGGGTTGAGTTTATTAAATAATAATCAGTTTTCTTGTTCCGGAAGATCCGTTTTTAGTGGTGATCCGGTAATAATAAATTCCCGGAGCAAGGCCAGACACTGAAAAGCGTATATGGGTATTTTCAGGAGAAACAAAGATTTCCTCTATTTTTCCCCCTGATGCATCAAAGATAATCAATCGACCTTCGGAGCCGGCCGGGATCCTATAATTCACTGTAACTGCAGTTTGTGCAGGGTTTGGCACAGGTGTGGAAATGAAGTAAACCGGCAAACCGTTGAGGTCAGGAACTGCTGCCGCCATATCGATAATCTGAACCTTGAAATCGTCAACATAGAAACCATCAGCAATCACCCCTGCATCACTCCGAAGGGTAAAACGAAGTTTGATGTTCTTATTTATATAATTCGTCAAAACGATCTGTTCCCTGACCCAGGTATTCTGAATACCATCATATAGTGGAGATCCATCCATCTGGGTCAAAACACCGGGGTGGGTATAAAGTCCTGACAATGGGGTCCATGTCAATCCATCATCAGCGCTGATTTTAATCTGGACGTAATCATAGGACTTTTCAACCGACCACCGCGTCATATAGTTTATCACGGCTACAGGGGAATTTTTTAATCCTATGGTATCAATCATTGTGATGGAATTATCCTCACTCTGACCATAATTACCCGAGGGTGAATCCGTCAAACTTCCCGGAGGGCTGAAATATTTTTGTGTACTGACACCCCATTCATCCGAGGTCCATTTATTCATGGTATTACAGCTATCACTGAATATTGCCAAAGGAGCCCCGTACCATTTTGTAACCGTATCGGAATGGGTATAGGCCCCATTATTGACCTGGAGCAGGTACCGGAAAGATGTGGCATTATTAATTGAAGGATCTAGTGTATATGACAGGGAATCAGATACGGAGACAAACTGCTTGAGATCCTGGAAAACCTTTGGAGCGTCTGTTCCTGTAATTTTACCATCGAGCGACTGTATGGAAACGGTGTAAACACCCGTACTGTCAAGTCCGTCGCGTTCAATATGAAAGGGAAAATATCCCTGTTTGCCAGAGATAATGACCGGAGCAAAATCCTTTGCTTTAGCATATTTAAGCACCAGTTTAGTCCCCAGCAGGTTCATCAGCATGCTTTCCTGGCACAGTGGAATGATCCGGTCAGGGTTCGGCCAGAAATTGTCATTGTTGGTTCCTATTTCAGGTGTAAATGAAAAAACCTTTGGCTTGGTGGTCTGGTCCCCGTACATCCAGTCATTGGCATCCCCGTTTGTGTTATACAATAGTGCCCCCGGCGTTCCATAAGGGTATTGGTTGTCGTGGGTCATGTATTGCCCGAACGTTACGAATATCAGGCTATCCGGTGTATCATAGGTGATATAGCTCCATGGATAGAGGAACAACCCGGCATAGGCATGGTTATTCAGGGCCAGTGACAAATGATGTTGTGAGCAGAATTCCCGGATGATCTGTGTCTCCGGTTCCGAAAAACCAGCCGTTCCGCGGTAGGTTTCATCCATTGGACTGGGTGACGAACCGTTATTGTCATAGCCCCATTGATACCCGAAGTTCCGGTTCAGGTCAATTCCGAAATATCCGCTTCCGTTATTCCTCCTGTTCTTCCTCCACATCCCTCCTCCATATGGGTCATTGTCACAATTGTACTGGTAACCGTCAGGATTCATCACAGGAACAAAATAGATCTCGGCATGATCAAGCATGTACTTGATTTCAGGATCGGTAGCATAATTTTCGAGTAAATAATCAACAAAGAAGAACAAAGATTGCATCCCGATCGGTTCGCGGGCATGGATCAGTCCATCGTATAAAACTTTTGGTTCATCCTCATTGACGTTGGGATTTTTAGAGATCTTCACATAGTAAACCGTCCGGCCTTCGATGGTCGGCGTTGCACTGACAGCCATCTTTGGGGTACACAGATCAGGATACCGGATGGATAAACTGTCGAGTTGCGCATTGACCTCATCAAGCGTATAGAACCCTCCGACAGAACCCAGTGAAAAACCATCCGGGACAGGATAATTTCCTTTTATGTCCCGGTATAGCTTGCCTTTCCCCCGGTTGATGTCTTGAATCCTCGCTGTCAGTGCCTGGTTTCGTGCAGCGATCGTTGCGGAATAATCTTCCTGCAGGATATCGTAACGAAACCCGGCTGTTTTGATTTTCCGAAGCTCCTGATCCGAAAGTACACATGTAAAGAACCCGTCTTGCCGGTACTGACCTTCGTCTAAAGGAATTCCCAATCTTGCCAGTTCAGTCAATCCATGGGTATCAAGAGATATTTTTACTTCGGAATATTTTGGTTGGCCGGCAAATAATAAGTTGTTTATCGTTAATAAAAGCGTGATAATGAATAATTTTTTCATCAATGGAGGATTAAAATGAAAGATTCAGACAAAACAGATGAATTACAAAGGTCGGAAATATTTGATTATGCCTGAGGAGAGCAGTTCAGATTTTTTTCCATCTGAAGGTATTGATCATATGCTCTATATCGTTCTTCAGATAATCGATAACAGGAGCAAGCGAATCATTGTTTGGAACAAGATTGAAATACAAAGCGCCCCTTACGAAATGATGCAGGCTGTCGGTGAGGTAGAACTGACAGGTTGAAGCAGCATCTGAGCCTTTGATCTCATATACGAGGCCATAAACTTTTTCGCTTGCATTGGCAAATTCTTTCTGGCTGATGGCGTTTGCCTTGGGAATATGCTTATTTACAAGCGTATGGGCATCCTCAAGGTAAACAGCCAGATTATTATGAACCGTTTTATAACTGATGTGCAACTGGGCATGAAATGGTTTGTAGACCAGATTGATCCAATAAGGTTCGGCAAGTTTGGAACTATCGCGGGATATCACCGCATAGGCGGGAAATTCGAATGTAAAAGGGAATGTGGTATCAAAAGCCCGGTATTCTTTTTTTGGCAGATCGATCCTGAAATATCCACGGGGTTTGGGCATGTAATCGTTGGAACAGGAGAAGACCAGGCACATGCAAGTACCAAATAAACAGACTAAAGAAAAGACTAAAAACTTGCGCATGTATAAAGCTAACTAACTGGCGAGCTGGTGAACTGGTGAGCTGGCGAGTTAATTTTACTCGCAAGTTCGCCAGCTCACCAGTTCACTAGTTTAAAACGGGAGATCATCCTCAGGTTGTGGTGCATCGCCTGATGTGTCTTCCTTTACCGTTTCAACAATTGTTTCTCCGGGACCACCTTCTTTCCGCGGACCGCCCAGCATGGTCATGTTATCTCCGATAATTTCAAAGGAATACCTTTTCTGTCCCTCCTTATCTTCCCAGTCCCGCCTGCGGATCTTCCCTTCCAGGTAAATAGTGTTGCCCTTTTTAAGATAGCTTTCGGCAATTTCTGCCAGCCCTCTCCACAAAACGATGTTGTGCCATTCCGTATGTGTGGTTTTTTCCCCTTCCTTGTTTTTGAAAACTTCAGAAGTTGCCAGTGAAAAAGTGGCTTTTTTCACCCCATTGTCAAATTTCTGAATCTCCGGATCCTTTCCCAGATTGCCGATCAAGATCACTTTGTTAATACCTGATGCCATTTTTTTTCTTTTTTTTGTGAAAACTAGATTTAACAAAAGTACAAAATTTCTACTCTTTAAAAGAGCTTTTTATTTGACATTAATCGGGAAATATCAGAAAGGTCATACATTTTTCTCAAAAAAATTTTTCTACTTTTAGCAGGGGAAAAAACATCCATTGGAATGTCCCCTAAAATCAAGTAATAAACATGGCAAACAGAACGAAAGAACCAAACAAAAAACCAGGTGTCAGTGTGAATGTAAAGAAAGATCCTGTAATCAGGAAAAACCTGCTCCTTCGCTATCCTTTCCTGTGGCTGATCCTGATCCCGGTTATTGTTTATATTAAAACCATCACTTTTCAGCTTACAAAACTCGATGACCAGATATTTATCAAGGAAAATCAAATCTATAATTCGGGTTTTAAAAATATTCCGGTTTCCTTTCACCGGGGTCTGTTCAACCCAAAAGAGGACATTTATTACAGACCTCTGTTCCTGGTCGATTTTATTCTTGAGTCAAAGATTTTCGGGATCGACCCTCATGGTTATCATCTCACAAATCTTCTTTATCACATTATATCTGTTGTCCTTCTTTTTATCTTTTTCAGGAAGCTTAAAATTCCCGATGTCGATTCCTTAATCCTTACAACCCTGTTTGCTGTTCACCCTGTGCTGACCGGAGCTGTAGCATGGATCCCGGGACGGAATGACATGCTGCTGATGATCTTCTTTTTATCGGGACTGTTGTTATCGATCAGTTATACAGAGAAACCTGGCTGGATCATACTGGCAGGACAATTTATTCTTGCCCTTCTTGCCGTGTTTATAAAGGAGACAGCAATGATCATCCCCCTCATTACCCTGATCATCCTGCTGTTTTTCTTTAAACCCGGATGGAAAAGACTTTTACCCGTGATGGCTGTGTGGGTGGTTGCTGTCCTGATCTGGATCGTTGAAAGGTCGACTGCCCCTGCTGCGATGACAGGGCAATCGTTCAGGGAAATGTTCCATTCCGGCATTGCACGGATCCCTGCCATTATCCAGTATATCGGAAAGATCCTCCTCCCGGTGAACTTATCTGTCTTCCCGATCGTTGAAGACACAACCCTGGTCTGGGGCATGATCGCAACCATTGGTATCATTGCATTGCTGATCCTTTCAAAGTCATATTTCAAGCCACTGACCCTGTTCGGTATTTTCTGGTTTCTTGTTTTCCTGTTACCCGTTCTGATCGTTCCCAAATATATCAATGACCAGGTATTTGAACATCGTCTTTATATCCCCATTATCGGAATTCTACTGATCCTGAGCCAGACATCCGTCTTTAAACCGGATTTCAGCCAGGCAAAGAAATTTTTAATATACGGGATCATCATTTTGGGTTTCAGTACCTTGAGTTTTATCAGATCGGATTATTATGCTGAAGCGGTTGTATTCTGGAATAAGGCCGTAAAAGATTCTCCTCATTCGGCCACTGCAAAGATGATACTGGGTACAAAAGTGGAATCAGATAAGGATCGGGAGTGGTGGTTCCTCCAGGCTTATGCCATCGACCCAAAACTGAAAAATCTCAATTATTACCTTGGAAAGGTGATGATGGAAAAGAAAAACGATGACTCAGCAGCCATGTTCTTAAGAAGGGAGGCGAAGATCCAGCAATTGGGTGATGTATATTTTTTGCTTGCCCAGACCTCCTTTTCCTGGCAAAAGTTGGATTCTGCTGCTTACTATCTTGAGCAGGTAATCAGGGTTGAACCGGTTCATCCGCAGGCAAATTTCAACCTTGCGATGCTTTATTTTCAGCTTGGTAAAAATGATAAAGGCCACAAGGTTATCGAAAACATGAAGGTTAAAGGTATGGAGATCCCCGAGGAACTGGTGAAGGTCAATACTCATTACAAATAGGAAAACAGGTCTTTGGATGCTCGCGTCCCCGAAATTAGCTGAATATTGGGAGGATGATCAGTGCAGCGGACAATCCAACCAAAACCACAACTGCACTCCACCCGATGAAATTACCAAGCGGTTTATTGACATATTCCCCCATGATCTTTTTATTATTGATCAGCAGGATCATGCTGACCAGCACGACAGGTAAAAGCAAGCCGTTGATGATCTGGGTCCATAGCGTGATACTGATCAGTGGTGCATTTGGTATGAGAACGATGATCACTCCGAGAATAATGATCCCTGTATAGAGGATATAGAATTCCGGGGCTTCTTTCCAGCTTTTATCGATCCCCGCTTCAAAACCGAAAGCCTCACAAACAAAAAATGCGGTCGCAAGAGGAAGGATGGTCGCCGAAAAGATGGAAGCGATGAAGAGCCCGAAGGCGAAAACCTGCGATGATATCGCTCCGGCAAGGGGTTTCAGCGCCAGTGCAGCATCTTTGGCTTCATTGATCGTCACCTTGTTAATATGCAACGTCGAAGCACAGGCAACCATAATAAAGAAAGCAACAACAACCGTTGCCGTACAACCCACCACTATATCCACTACAGAGTACTTGAAATCCTTTATTTTCAATCCTTTCTCAATGACCGATGATTGCATGTAGAACTGCATCCACGGGGCAATTGTTGTACCGACGATCCCTATTACAAGTGAAATGGATTGTCCGTTCCAATCCATTTGTGGCCGTATTACTGCTGATTTAATTGCGTGCCAGTCAGGTTTTCCCATCAAGGCAGATACCACATAGGTAAGCAATGAAACACTGAAAACAAGGAAAATTTTTTCTGCGATCTTATAACTCCCTTTCACCACAAGGAACCACACCATAATTGCGACGACCGGCACGGAAATATATTTGCTCACATGGAATACCTCCATACTCCCAGCCACGCCCGCGAATTCAGTAGTCGTATTCCCGATATTTGCCAGTAACAATCCTACAAAGATAAAGAATGTAACCTTTATACCGGCATTTTCACGGATCAGGTCGGCAAGCCCTTTTCCGGTAACAATTCCCATCCTGGCATTCATCTCCTGGATTACAATAAGCACGACAAATGAAGGGATCAGCGTCCAGATCAATTTATAACCGTACAGGGCGCCTGCAATTGAATAGGTAGTGATGCCGCCGGCATCATTATCCACACTCCCGGTGATGATACCCGGGCCGAGAATGGCAAGGAAAATCCCGAGGTTCCTGAGCCAGAGGGTTCTTCTGTGTTTCAGGGTCATGTTGTTTTTCTGCTGCTTAGTAAGTCATCTACAATATCTTCCACGGCTACCATTCCCTCCATCTTCATCTCCTTGTTAATTACAGGCACTGCAAGGAGGTTGTATTTGGAAACCAATTCGGCAAGGGTATCAATTTTATCGTCATCAAAAACTGCTACTGCCTTTGTTTTGACCACATCTTTCAGCTTCTTCCCTGGATCACTGATAATCAGTTCCCCAAGTGGGATAGAGGAGATCAGCTTTTCATTTTTATCGACTACGAAGATGGAATAGAATGTGACGGGATCAGGTTGTTGCCTGCGCAATTCCTGGATCGTGGCAGCAACCGTCATATCTCCGCGGAAGGTCAGGAAATCGGTCGACATGATACTTCCTACCGTATTATCAGGATACTCCAGTAATTCCCTTACTTCTGCCGATGACGTTTTTTCCATTTCGTTCAACAGTTTCTCTGCTCTGTCTTCTTCCAATTCATCCAGCAGGTCGGCAACCTCATCGGCAGGCATTTTTTCAAGTACATCGGCTAATTTCTCGACCGGCAGACTTTCGATGATCTGCAACTGGGCTTTGGGTTCCAGTTCTTCCAGTACGTCGGCGGCATGTTCTTCATCAAGGGAGGTAAATACATAAGTTCGTGAGGCGGTATCGAGTTCTTCGATGATATCGGCAAGATCCGACGGGTGTAAGGTCTGAAGCTTCGAAGAGGTTTTGGAAAGCTTGATGCTGGTATTGGAGAAATCGACCGCTTCGATATCGTCCCAGAGGATCAGCTTTACCGGGATATCAATGCCGAAAAGATTCAGGAATTGTTGAATGGGGCCTTCTACACTCAACCTGCGTAAAAGACCGTCGATGCCAACATCAACAGCCAGCGCGTATGTACCTGAAGGAATGGAAACCAGCCTGATATCATTCATACGAACCACCTTGCTTCCATTGATATCGACGATTTGTTTATCAAGGAAGTTATCCACAAGCCACAGGACATTTGAAAGATAATCAGGGGAAAGTTCCTCTATATCATGACAGATAACTGAATGTTTGCCTTTCTTCTTTTGAATTTCAATGGCGGAAAAGTCGAGAATCCTGAAACCCTGGTCGATTTTCACCTTTATAGCAATGATCTCTGGCCGCACAGGTTTGGCTTCCCCGGTATCAATGGGGGTCAGATCGATAAGCAGATCCTTGATCCTGCCAAGAATCGTTCCATCAGAAGAATAAAGTTTCTTCCCCAGAATCTGGCTTACATAAAAAGTTGTTTGTGAAGTCATGCTTTCCTCCTTCCTTTTGCTAGACTATCCGGAAGGATGGGGGCAGCAAATCAGTGCAGGCCGGACATCGTCACGGATAGGGGGTTATGCATTCTCAATCGTTTCGCCGGTCCGTCGTCCATTTTTAATTTAACTTGATTCGTGGCGCAAAAATAGGAAAAGTTTGAGAAAAATGAACAGGGAGGAAAATTTTTTACAAGGTGAAACGGTAACACAGTAACAGAGTGACAGAGTAACAAAGTGACATAGTCTCACAGGATCACCGGACCACGTAACCACGGAGCCACGGTAAAATATTTTTTTGATCTTCCGGCTATAATACGTTATTTTTGACTATATTAGGGACTTTATTTATTACAACCAATTGAGGTTTTTATATATACTTGTTATTTTTGCTCTTCCTTATTCATTGTTCGCCCAATTAACTGTTACTCAGGGGGCTGCAATGAATATGACGCCTTTGCAACTCGTGCAGACACAACTTGTCGGGCAGGGAATAACTATTCTGAACGCGACCTTCAATGGGTCATCAGCCACCATAAGCTCAAACCTGATCGGGTATTTTTCCGCAACCGGGGGTGCTCAGACCGAGTTAGGATTAGGTGGTGGTCTTATCCTGACATCGGGTTATGCGAATAAAGCCATAGGGCCAAATGATGTTTGCGGGGCAGGATATGGTTGGCATATTACCGGAGATCCCGATCTGACAATTATTGCAGGAGTCAATACCTGGGATGCATGTGTTCTTGAATTTGATTTTATTCCCGAGGCAGATACGATAAGCTTCAGGTATGTCTTTGGATCTGAGGAATTTTTCTTCTGGTGCTACGATTATAATGATCCTTTCGGATTTTTCCTCAGCGGCCCTGGTATAAACGGTACTTTTTCGAATAACAGTATCGATATTGCTATCATGGGAGGCTCCACAGACTATATCAATATAGACAACATCTGTTCAGATCCCAGTGTAGCATGGTGTAATTCCCCAGTCGACTGCCCTCCGAAAAATGGCGTCACTGTGCCAAGTTATGCAAATTGCTCAACATCCCTTGGCCAGGGTCAGTACCTTCAATACAATGCTTTCTGTTATACAATGACGGCAAAGCACGACGTCATTCCCGGCCAGGTTTATCATATCAAACTTGCTGTTGCCGACGCATTGGATTGGGTACTGGATTCGGGGGTATTCCTGGAAAAGAACAGCTTCAGCTCAAATGTGAATTTAACGGTTACGAATACTTACACTAAACCGGAACTCGCCCTGGGAAGCATTGAAGGTTGCAGCGATGCAATCGTCTCCTTTTTACTTGCTACTCCGGCCCCGCAAAACTGTACGATCCATTACACAATTGGAGGTACCGCAATAATGGGAACCGATTATACTCCGTTGCCCGATTCAATTGTTATACCCCAGGGTCAGGACAGCGCAGCCCTCGTGATCCATGCCTTACCAGACGGGATCCCGGAAGGAATGGAAAGTGTCATCCTTGCAATTAGTTATCAATCAGGCCAGGGATTAACCAATCTTACCGATAGCGTTCATATAATCGACCTGTCACCCGTGCAGGTATCAACGGGGAACGATATCACAACCTGCCCGGGAACGACAGTCCCACTTCATGCGAATCAAAGCGGAGGCATCGGACCATACCAGTATCTGTGGAAAAATGGAAGCACCCTTCCGGATACCAATATAACTGCATCTATGGGCACACAACAATACTGGGTCTCCATCACTGATGGCTGTAACCAGGTGGAATCCGATACCATAATGGTCAGCGGATACCCGCCAGTCCATGTCTTTGCGGGAAATGACACAACCGTGTGTGCTGGCATACAAGTCACCCTGAATGCTGTGAAATCCTCCGGGATCGCACCTTATCAATACCTCTGGAGCACAGGAAGTACGCAGCAAAGTATCACCGTGACGCCTCCCCCAGGGATCAACCATTTCTGGGTCAGGATTACCGACGGATGCGGTTCGGTTGCTTCAGACACTGTTACAGTAACTGTTGATCCCGGTCCGGTCATTACCAATATCAAGCGGATCGATACGATCTGTTCAAACGGTACCACGAATATCCTTTTTACCTCGAATACAACGGGAACAACATATACCTGGACTGCAACAGGGAGTAGTCCGACAGTGACGGGCTACAGCAATGGTTCCGGGCCGGGGATCGTTCAAACCCTGGTAAACACAGGAGTTATCGTGGATACAGTGAAATATCATGTAACCCCTCAGAGGAATCAATGCTTGGGTACGCCGGTAAATTTCAAAGTGCTTGTTTATCCTGTAGCTAATGTGAATTTTTTCCCTGCTTCCCAAATTTTCTGCTCAGGATCCCAGACAGCCATCAATCTTACCTCAAATGTTGCGGGGGTCACCTTTGCATGGACAGCAACCGCAAGTTCGGGGTATGTATCCGGCTATAGCCCCGGGAATGGCAACTATATTCAACAAACATTGAACACATCGGGATATGATCTCGATTCCGTAACCTATACCGTTACTCCCTCGTTCCGGAATTGCACAGGAACCTTAGGAGGTGTTACCGTCAAAATCAAGCCGGTTCCGGTTGTCACCCTGATCTCCTGTGAGGACATCATCACCTCGATCAATGCAAAACCATTCCGCCTGAGAGGAGGTTCCCCGCTGAACGGGACCTGGTCAGGTCCCGGCGTAAATTCAACCACTGGAATGTTCCGGCCTAACGTTGCAGGATTTGGGGCAAAAGTCATACATTACACATATACTAACTTTTTCGGTTGTACACGCAGTAGCACAAAAACGATAACCATTACTCCCCTCCCTGTGTTCACATGTGGGCAATTGTTCACCGATATCCGCGACAACAGGCAATATCCTACTGTTCAAATCAATTTGCAGTGCTGGTTATCCGCAAATCTGAATTATGGAACGATGATCCCTGCTGCCATCTCACAAAGGGATAATTGCATCGCCGAAAAGTATTGTTTAAACGACTTAACCGGGAACTGCCAACTGGGAACTGCTTCCTACCAATGGGACGAACTTATTCAATACGGCGAGACCAACTCCATCCAGGGACTTTGCCCACCCGGCTGGCATTTGCCGTCCGAAACCGAATGGAATAACCTGTTTGCTGTGTACACGAATAATGGTTTTGCCGGAAGTCCCCTGAAATACACCGGCTATTCAGGATTCGATGCATTTCTCCACGGTTCGAGTCACGAGAACAGGACGTGGGACTGGCTGAATTTTGCAACATTTTTCTGGTCATCGACGGCAGTTGACGCAAACCGGGCCTGGGCTCATGGGATGAACGAACCGGATCCGAGTGTTTCGCTTTATCCGGCGTTGAGGTCGAATGCTTTTTCCGTTCGGTGTATCAAAGATTGAAAATAACCTTTTGATTTTAATTGGCCACGGCTTATCATGGGTAAAAGATTAATCTTCGTCCGCCAGGTAGTTCTCTATGAGTCTAGGAACAGGAAAATCAGCAATTTTCTTTAAACTTGTAAGTAGAAGCGGACTATTCAGTTCTTCATTAAAGTTGATTTGATAAAATCTGGCAATGATCACCTGGTGACTAAGCACATGCCGGTAATCACGGGAAGTGTTCTTAACGAATACGTTGTGGTCACCAAAGATCTTTTTCCACTCCTCCGTCTGTCTGAGTTTTTTCAGCGATACAGCTTTAGCTGTCTCTATCATTGGAAAATCGTACAGGTTGTGCCAGATATCCTTCTCAATCCTCTTTTTGAGATAAACGGACCTGCCTCCTGTTTCCTGTCTGGTCAAAATAACAAGATAGTTGAAATAGCGAAGCTTTTGTGACGGAACTTTTGATTTTACCGGCAGTTCACTCACCACCCCATGTTTAAATGCATAACAGCTTTTGTTAAAGATACAATGTACGCAATCTGGATTTGCAGGTTTACAAACCAGTGCGCCGAATTCCATGATGGCCTGGTTGAAGGTTCCCGGTTGCTTTTTATCGATCATTTCCAGCGTCCTGAGCCGGATCTCATTTTTACCTTTTGTTGTGTCAACGGGTTCTACAATACCGAAAAAGCGAGAGAAGAAGCGCATGACATTCCCATCCACTACCGGAAAAGAAAGGTTAAAGGAAAGGGAGGCAATGGCCGCTGCAGTATATTCTCCGACCCCTTTGAGGCTTAATATCTGTTCATATTGCTCCGGAAATCTACCATTAAAAGTGGTTATGATCTGTTTGACAGCGGTATGCATATTCCTGGCCCTGGAATAATAGCCAAGCCCTTGCCAAACCTTTAAAACCTCCTGTTCTTCAGCAATTGCAAGCGTTTTAATATCAGGGAACCGTTCAATGAACCGGAGATAGTAATCCATTCCCTGACCGATCCGGGTTTGCTGAAGAATGATCTCCGACACCCAAACCAAATATGGATCAGAAACCCTTCTCCAGGGAAGATCGCGCTTATTTTCATTATACCAGCATAAAAGCGCCTTGGTGAATTGCATGACTATGTAAGAATCAGACTGAAAAGCGAATAAATTTTGAAAATATTTTATTGTTCTTCAAAATTATTATATATTTGCACCCCCGAAAGAGATAAAATTCATTCATTATTAAGAATATAACCACAAACTTTAATTACAATGACAAAAGCAGAAATTGTAGCAGAAATTGCTAATAAAACCGGAATTGAGAAAGTTGCTGTACAGGCAACCGTTGAAGCTTTCATGGACACTTTGAAAAACTCTATGGTGAGCGGCCAGAACGTTTATTTAAGAGGTTTTGGTAGTTTTATCATCAAGAAAAGAGCCGAAAAAACTGGCAGGAACATTTCAAAGAATACCACCATCATTATCCCCGCCCATAATATTCCTGCATTTAAGCCGGCAAAAACCTTTGTAAATAAGGTAAAATCACATACCAAGGTGAAATAATTCAAAGTCCGATAAAAGATGCCCAGCGGTAAAAAGAGAAAAAGACATAAGATGGCAACCCACAAGCGTAAAAAACGTTTGCGGAAGAACAGACACAAGAAGAAATAGTTTTTGTTTGTGCACTGAACATTGCTTTCCTATGAATGTATTGCAATGTCGTGCAAGAATTATCTTCTCCCCCGGCTAATGCCCTGCTACAATTCCTTAGAACAATGAAACCATTTATTTTCATTAATGGTTTGGGAATAAAAAAAGTGTAGAGTGAATAAGGAATTAATAATCAATTCAACCTCCGGAGAGGCTGAAATTGCCCTACTCGAGGAAAAACTTCTCGTAGAACTTAACAAAGAAAAATCCAACAACGAGTTTTCTGTTGGTGATATTTATCTTGGCAGGGTCAAAAAGATCATGCCCGGCCTGAATGCGGCATTTGTAGATGTGGGTTTTGGGAAAGATGCTTTTTTGCATTACCTGGATTTGGGTCCGCAGGTAAATTCGCTGATGAAATTTATCAAATTCGCACAATCCGCAACATCTGGCCAGTTCTCCATCGAAGATTTCCGTATGGAGGAGGATATCCAGAAAACAGGAAAGATCACCCAGGTGCTGAAACCCAATCAGCAGATCCTGGTACAGATCGCCAAGGAACCTATCTCAACAAAAGGTCCCCGGGTTTCATCGGAGCTCTCCTTTGCAGGAAGATACATTGTCCTGATCCCTTTCTCAGATAAGATATCTGTTTCTCAAAAGTTGAAAAGCGTTGAGGAGCGAAACCGTCTGAAAAGACTGATCGCAAGCATCAAACCAAAGAACTGCGGGGTCATTATCCGTACTGTCGCTGAAAATAAAATGGTTGCCGACTTAGACCAGGATCTGCGAAGCCTTTATAAAAAATGGGAGATCATCTCCCAAAAGCTTGTCAGCGCAAAGGCACCGCAGCGGATCATCAGCGAAATGGACCGTTCTTCAGCGATCATCCGTGATATGCTGAATGAATCCTTCAACAGCATTGTTGTTAATGACTCGGTTTTGCATGAAGAAATAAAACACTACATGCAGAAAATCGCACCCGACAGGGTGAATATTCTGAAACTCTATTCGGGAAAAGTTCCGATTTTCGAGAGTTTTGGAGTCGATAAACAGATAAAAAATTCCTTTGGAAAGATCGTTACCATCAAAAGCGGTACTTACCTGATCATCGAACATACCGAGGCTCTGCATGTGATTGATATCAACAGTGGTCACAGGGTGAACTCCGAACAGAACCAGGAGACAAATGCACTGGAAGTCAACCTTGAAGCTGCGGCCGAGGTGGCCCGTCAGCTACGGTTGCGTGATATGGGAGGCATCATCGTGATCGATTTTATCGACATGAACCTCGGTCAGAACCGGCGGAAGCTATATGATAAGCTGAAAGAGGAGATGAAAAAGGACAGGGCCAAACATTCCATCCTTCCACCTAGTAAATTTGGGCTCGTACAGATCACCCGTCAGCGGGTACGGCCTGAAATGAGTGTCCACATCCTCGAAAAATGTCCTACCTGCGATGGCACCGGCGAGATACGCCCAAGCGTCCTCCTGATTGATGACATTGAAAATAACATCAGCTTTCTGGTACGTGAACAGAATGAACCATACCTCACATTATTTGTACACCCTTATACCCATGCCTTCCTGACAAAAGGATTGTTTACTTTCAAATGGAAATGGTACCGGAAATTCAAACGATGGATCAGGATAAAACCCCAATCCTCCTATCATTTCCTGGAATATCATTTCTTTAACAAGAATGGGGATGAGATAAAGATGTAAGTGAGGCATTAGGCACCAGGGATTTGTCATTGGTCATTGGTCATTGGGATTTTTTTGAAATTCGTAATCCGTAATTTTTACTTTGTAATCAATATCATGTCTATAGTCGTAAGTGGTATCAGACCAACAGGTAAACTTCACCTCGGGAACTATTTCGGCGCTATCCGGAATTTTGTAAGGATGCAGGAAAAGGATAACTGTTATTTTTTTATTGCAGACTATCATTCGCTCACTACTCATCCTGCACCGGAAGATCTTCACGGGAGTGTTAAAAACGTGATGATTGAATTTCTTTCATGCGGCCTCGATCCTGAGAAAGCCACCTTATATGTACAGAGTGACGTTCCGGAAACTGCCGAGCTCTACCTGCTGCTCAATATGAATGCTTATGTCGGTGAGCTTGAAAGATGCACATCTTTCAAGGAGAAGATCCGCTATCAACCCGACAATGTGAATGCAGGCCTGCTCACCTATCCTACTTTGATGGCTGCCGATATCATTATCCATAAAGCACATAAGGTGCCTGTTGGGAAAGACCAGGAGCAGCACCTCGAAATGACAAGAACTTTTGCCAACCGTTTCAACCGTTTATATAAAGTTGATTATTTCCCTGAACCTGTTGCCTATAATTTCGGTGATAACCTCGTGAAGATCCCTTCCCTCGACGGTGGACTAAAGATGTCGAAATCGGAGAATGAGAATTCAGCTATTTTTCTGAATGATCCCCCGGAAGTGATCCGCAAAAAAGTGATGCGGGCAGTAACAGATGAAGGGCCGAAGCAAGTGAACCAGGAAAAGCCGCAGGCCATTGAAAATATCTTCGCACTGATGAAGGCCATGTCGGAACCTTCTGTTTATGACTTTTTCAATGACCAGTATAATTCCATGACGATCCGTTATGGTGATATGAAAAAACAACTTGGTGAAGATGTTGTCCGATTCACTGAACCATTTCGTGAGAAAATCAGGCAATTGTATGCTGATGAACAGTATGTGGCCAAAGTTGTGAAACTCGGCGCCGAAAAAGCACATGCCAGCGCGTCGAAGACCATCAGAGAGGTTCGCGAGATTATAGGGTTCAAAACATTTTAAGAGGTCATTAGGTCATTAAGTCAATATGTCATTAGGATATTAGGTCATTTGGTCATTCAGTTAGAAGTTATCCCGAAAGAAATAACCAAAACTTTCTTCACGCCTTACATTTGATTTTTGCTTTTTGATTTCTTTTTCCCTAATGACCAATGACTAATGACCTAATGACTTATTGACCTAATAAATATTATCCAACGACAAATCCATGAACATTACCAACCCCGTCTGTGAGACGGCAGTCCTTGTCGGTCTTGCTACTCGTGACCAGGACATCGTGAAGGTGGGTGAATACCTTGAAGAGCTTGCTTTCCTGGTGGATACAGCCGGGGGAATTCCCATAAAACGGTTTATGCAGAAGCTCGATCTGCCGGATTCAAGGACTTATGTGGGTAAAGGCAAACTGGAAGAGATCAGGGCGTATATCAGCGAACATGAGGTTGATATTGCAGTATTTGATGACGAACTCTCCCCCAGCCAGATCCGGAACATTGAAAAGGTGCTTCAATGCAGGATCCTCGACAGGAACAACCTGATCCTTGATATTTTTGCGCACCGGGCGAAAACGGCATATGCCAAGACCCAGGTGGAACTGGCACAATGCGAGTACCTGTTACCACGGCTAACCCGGATGTGGACACACCTCGAAAAACAGCGCGGCGGTATTGGAATGAGAGGTCCCGGTGAGCAGGAAATCGAGACCGACCGCCGGATTTTAAGGTACAGGATATCATTGCTGAAGCAGAAACTTTCGGAGATCGACAAACAACAAACCACCCAGCGTAAACACAGGAAGCAACTGGTTCGGGTAGCCCTGGTCGGGTACACCAATGTCGGAAAGTCGACCGTAATGAACCTGCTGAGTAAATCCAACGTCTTTGCCGAGAACAAATTATTTGCAACCCTCGACACTACAGTGAGGAAAGTTGTCATCCATGACCTTCCATTTTTATTATCTGATACTGTGGGTTTTATCAGGAAACTGCCCCATACCCTTGTGGAATCGTTCAAATCCACACTCGATGAAGTGAGGGAAGCCGACCTGCTGATACACATTGCCGATATTTCACATCCCGATTTCGAGGAACAGATCGATGTTGTAAACCAGACGCTGACTGACATCGGCGTTTATGGCAAACCGACCATTTTGCTTTTCAACAAGATTGATCTTTATGCCCATGTTGAAAAAGATCCTTTCGACCTGGCCCCGGCACAAAAACAAAATCTCACCCTGGAAGAACTGGAAAAAACCTGGATGGCTAAATCCCATCTGCCTTCATTGTTTATTTCAGCAGTTGAGAAAACGAACCTGGAATCCCTGAGGGAGCTGATCTGGAAAGAGGCAAGGGAGATCAGGAAAAGCAGGTACCCTGAACTGGCCGAACCCAATCCGGTTCTCTGAACATAAGCAGAATAATATATTTTGATACCTTTGCTTTCACGGTTCATGCAACACGCTTTTCACTCATGAAAAAATATCATTTACTCCTGCTTTCCTTATTGTCGGGGTTGCTCATTGGTCTGGGCTGGCCCGAACGAGGTTTCCCGGGACTGCTCTTCATCGGGTTTATCCCTCTCCTTTACATCGAAGATTATATCTTTCAGAACAGGAAAAAGTTTATCAAGTTCAGCTTTCTCTTTTATTCATTGCCCGCATTCATTGTCTGGAACGGATTGACAACATGGTGGATATTCAACTCCACGGGTTACGGCGCAATCCTGGCCATTGTTTTAAACGCTCTTTTCATGTCAATCGTTGTTAATCTGTTTCACTACACGCGGAAACAACTCCCTGGAACGGCTGCAGGATATGCCTGTTTGGTGTTTTACTGGATGGCATTTGAGTTTCTTCACCTGAACTGGGATCTTAACTGGCCATGGCTCAACCTTGGCAATGGATTTGCCTCCTGGTACAAATGGGTTCAATGGTATGAATATACAGGCACTTTCGGCGGAACACTTTGGATTTTGCTTGTAAATATTTTTGGGTTCACCTTGCTGAAGAGGTATCTGTATAGAAGTTCCCAGTTTGCAGTTCCCAGTTCCCAGTTTGCAGTTCCCAGTTCCGGGTCACCAGTCACAAGTCACAATTCACCTATATTCCTGGTTTCCTGTTGGGTACTCTTTCTCATTGTACCAATCTTTATTTCCTACATTATATATTGGAACTACACCGAAGATCCCCATCCCGTCAATGTTGTCATTGTTCAGCCGAATTTTGATCCTTACTCTGAACAATACGTAATTCCTCCTCCGCAGGTAGTGGGGAAGATCATGGAACTTTCAAAACCCCTTATTGACAGCACAACAAATTTTTTGGTTGCTCCCGAATCTGCCATCCAGGAAGAAATGTGGGAGAACAGTCTTGGATCCTTTAGGAGTATTTCCCTGCTAAAGGATATCTCCTATAAATATCCGCATCTGAACATCCTTGTGGGTGGTTCGACCTATTATGCCTTCCGGAAAGGAGAAACCATTCCGCCATCGGCCAGAAAATTCAAGGACGCTGACGACTATTATAACCGGTACAATGCTGCAATCTTACTGAATTCGCGTGATTCATTACAACTGTATCACAAATCGAAGCTTACACCCGGTGTGGAGATCATGCCGACTTTTATGGGGATCCCTTTCCTGGAGAAATATGCGATCGACCTTGGTGGGATCGTAGGAACCCTGGGATCGGACAGGGTGAGAAAAGTATATTCAACCGTGGGAACCGTCCCCGCCTCCACTGTGATCTGCTATGAATCTATTTTCGGGGAATTTTTCAGCAGGTTTGTTAAGAACGGCGCCCAGGTGATGTTCATCATCACCAACGACGGGTGGTGGGGAGATACACCGGGACACTGGCAGCATTACGCTTTTGCATCGCTTCGCGCCATTGAAACACGCCGTTCGATCGGCCGGTCGGCAAATACAGGTATTTCAGCATTCATCGACCAGCGCGGAGATCCACACCAGGAAACTAAATACTGGGAACCTGCAGCCATTAAAGGAACGATCAATGCCAACTCAAAGCTTACGTTTTATGTAAGAAACGGCGACTGGCTGGCGAGAGTGGCGACAGTTTGCGGAGGGATTATGCTGTTAACAGGGATTGTTCTAAGATTCGCACGAAAGAGGAAGTTAATGAAATAGAGTTCTAAGTTTCCAGTTTCCAGTTCCCAGACCCCAGTTTTAAACAATTATTAATTATCTCATTACCTCATTATTTCGTTATTTCATTAATCCCTTAACTTTGTCACCTTGTCACTTCTTCAAATACAGATTCATGAAATATATCTCAATCTTACTCCTCCTTATCATGGCCGTGCTCCTCTCCTCCTGCAACTCCTGTTCACGGAAAAAATCCGGGGGTGGTGAAACTGTCAAACCACAGGTAACTGTGAAGATACCTGATTTTAACGGGGATTCTGCCTACCGGCTGGTGGCTGAACAGGTGGCTTTTGGTCCACGGGTTCCCAATACCAAAGCCCATGAAAAATGTGCAGCCTTCCTGATCGAAAAGCTAAAGGGGGTTTGCCGGGATGTGATTATCCAGAAAGGAACCGTAAAAGCATACAACGGGACGATCCTCAACTTCCAGAACATCATCGCCTCCTGGAAGCCGGGGATCAACAACAGGATCTTCCTCTGTTCGCACTGGGATTCACGCCCATATGCTGATCACGACCCGGATCCGAAAAACCATCGCAAACCGGTTGACGCTGCGAACGACGGCGCCAGTGGTGTCGGTGTCCTGCTTGAAGTTGCCCGCCAGTTAAGCCTTGCAAACCCCACCATAGGTGTCGATATTATTTTATTTGACGTGGAAGATTACGGTCCTCCGGAAGATCAGCGGAACAACCTGGTTAATACCGAAAATTTCTGGGGACAGGGGGCTCAATACTGGGCTCAGAACCCGCATAAACCCGATTATTTTGCAAAGTACGGGATCTTACTGGATATGGTGGGCGCACCAGGGGCGACTTTCCTGGTTGAAGGTTTTTCAAATTATTATGCAGCGAATGTCGTTAAGCATGTGTGGGAAACCGCCAGCCGTATAGGCTATTCCAACTTCTTCATCTATGACACCGGTCCACAGATCACCGACGATCATGTACCCATCAACAAGCTCAAGGGAATTCCGACGATCGATATCATTCACCTCGACAAGAACAGCCCCACGGGGTTTTATCCTTACTGGCACACCACAAAGGACAATCTTGCCTCAATCGATAAAACAACCCTCCAGGCCGTTGGCCAGACGCTGCTGACGGTGATCTACGAAGATCAGTGACCTTAGCCCCTCCCATTGACCCCTCCCTTCGCGGGGAGGGGAACACATTCTCGCTTATAATAGCTCATTAGCCAGGTTTGCCAGCTCCGACCTCTCCCCCTTTTCAAGGCGGATATGCGCATAGATCGGATGCTTCTTAATCTTATCGATAAGATAGGACAACCCGTTGCTCTGGGCATCAAGATAGGGTGTGTCGATCTGGTATATATCGCCTGTGAAGATGATCTTGGTGTTTTCCCCCGCGCGGGTGATGATTGTCTTTACCTCATGCGGCGTGAGGTTCTGGGCCTCATCCACGATAAAACAGACATTTGATATGCTCCTCCCCCGAATGTACGCCAGCGGCGTTATCACCAGTTTCTCATTTTCCACGGCATCGGCAATTACCTTGTACTCCTTATCCTTCTCGTTGTATTGATTCTGGATGAATTTGAGGTTATCCCAAAGTGGTTCCATGTAAGGGTTCAGCTTTGACTTTATGTCACCGGGAAGGTACCCGATATCCTTGTTGCTGAGCGGTACGACCGGTCGGGCAAGGTAGATCTGCTTGAAGTTCCTCTTTTGTTCCAGCGCTCCTGCAAGGGCAAGCAGTGTTTTCCCTGTTCCGGCAATGCCCTGCAAGGTTACCAGCTTCACCTCAGGGTTCAGGATCGCATGAAAGGCAAAAACCTGTTCGGCGTTCCGTGGTGTAATTTTATAACAGGAGTGCTTTTCGATCTTCTCGATCCGTTCCGTTGTGGGGTTATAAAAGGTCAGGGCAGAGGTTTTCCCGTTCTTTACGATGAAATAATGGTTTGGTATCGGGTTCTTGATCCCCAGGTAGTCCGGGGGGCAGGAACCATCAGTATAGATCATATCGATGATGTGTTTCTCCACCCCTTCGATGAGCGTTTTCCCTGCATATAGTGAATCGACATCCTTGATTTTACCGGTTTCAAAATCCTCGGCCGGGATATTCAGCGATTTGGCTTTCAGCCGGAGATTAATGTCCTTGGTGACGAGTGTCACCTTCTTATCCGGGTTCTCCGACATCATGATCAGCGCCGCATTGAGGATCCGGTGGTCGGGTTTGTTCTCTCCGAAGATCTTCACCGCATTCAGTTCGCTTTGCTCGTTCATGACAACCTTGAACTTACCCCCTTTGGGCATTCCCAGGGAGATCCACTTTGTGAGGGTGGAGCGGTTGGAGAGCTTATCCATGATCCGTATAAACTCCCGTGCCTCAAAATTGATGGTATCATTGCCTTTCTTGAAATCATCCAGCTCCTCAAGCACCGTAATCGGGATGGCCACGTCATTGTCTTCAAAGCTGCGAAGCGCGTTATGATTGTAAAGTATTACCGAGGTGTCGAGAACGAATATCTTTTTTTTCCTTGAGTTGGCTTTCAGCATAGGGCGGGATTAATACATTTCAAAAGTAACGGAGTAAAAGCCGTTTTTTGCAAATGGAGGAAGGAAGATATAAACAAGATAGTGTTGAAGAAATTTACCAATTACCATTGACCATTGACCATTTCATTGATCATGTACCATTTACCATTGAGTAAATAACTATAGACTAATCCCAAATCTACATTCGTAAATCGTAAATTCAATCTTAAGTCGTAATTCGTAAATCTCTTTACTATCCAACCTTACAGGACGATCACCTTATGGATCTCCAAGCTGCTCCTGGTTTGGATCTTCAGGAAATAGACCCCCGGGGGGAGATCTGTAACATCGATATCAAACTGACTGACATTCCTGAGTGTTCTTCGGATCATTTGTTTTCCATCTGCGGATAAGATTCCGACTGTTATTTCCTGAGGAAATCCGATATTATCTATAATGGTAACCTTGTCATTAGCAGGGTTAGGATAAACCGTGAAGGTTGCTTGGGAAGAGGGGTGTTCCTGGGCGAAAACAGCTCCTGAACCTCCGTTTTCGGTATATAATATAGTCCCTCCTGTCCCAGCCACATATCCATGGTGAGCATCGGTAAAACAGATGGCAAAAAAGTTAGCCCCGGTCCCGCTTTCTGACCTTTCCCAGTTCTGGCCTCCGTCAGTGGTTATTAAGATTGTACCTGTATTCCCGCAAGCAAAACCCGTATTCACATCCGTAAAGCAAATGGAAAATAACCAATCCCCGACGCCGGTCGTCAGAAGGGTCCAGGATGCACCACCATCGCTGGTTTTCACGATGGTTCCGTTATTCCCTGCAGCATAACCGATCATGGCACTTGGAAAGCACACGGAATTCAGGGTGTCGTTTGTTGCAGTGGCCATTGTTTCCCAGTTTGCCCCTGAATTGGTCGTTCTCAGGATAACACCATAACTCCCGACTGCAAAACCGGTATTGTTGTTGGTAAAACAGATCGAATTCAGATCCAGGTTTGTCCCGCTTATCATCGGGGTCCATATGGAGCCTCCATTCACTGTCTTCAGGATAATACCGGATGCACCTGTAATATACCCTGTACTCTCATCATTAAAAGTTACAGAAAAAAGATGATTGGTGTCTCCAATCGGGAGTGTGTTCCACGTTGCACCTTCATCAACTGTTTTCAGGATCGTTCCTCTGTCGCCCACAGCATAACCTGTGCTGAGGATAGGAAAGTTGACCGAATGCAACCGGTTATTAACAGTGATCAGTTGTGTCCAGTATGTGCCGGCATCTTCCGTTTTAATGATAACTCCCTGGTGTTGGCCGTCGTATCTCCAACCGCTTACTGCATAACCCGTCTTGGATGTCGGGAAGTACAAGGAGGAGAATACCTTGTCAGTTACACTAAAGGATAAAGGTGTCCAGGTGGTGCCTGCATCGACGGTTTTGTAAATGGTCCCGAGTGAACCTGCAAAATAACCTGTCATCCCTGTATTCGATACCGGGAAGTAGATCGAATTCACTACTTCTCCCTTCCCCGTAATGAAAGTAGTCCAGGTACCACCTCCGTCCACGGTTTTTACAATTTTCCCTCCATAGCTACCGGCATACCCCGTATTGGAGCCGGTAAAAAAGATTGAAAAATATTTTCCTAATTTCATCAGTGTCCAGCTTGTTCCTCCGTTTGTCGTTTTGAAGATGCCATCATCCCCTGCAACATAGCCTGTATCCGCATCTGTAAAGCACATTGAATTAAACCCATAGAGACTGCCTGTTGACTGGATCGTCCATGTGGTGCCGCCATCCGTGGTCTTCAGCACCTTCCCGGCATTGGTCGCGGCATATCCGGTTAACGGATCCGGAAAATCAATGGAGAGGATGCACATTAATGATCCAGTTATAGTCGGAGTCCATGTCTGACCCGCATCGGTGGTCTTGAGAATAATCCCTGACGAGTATTCATTGCATCCTCCAATATAACCAGTATTGCCGTCTGTGAAAAAAACCGATCTGGAATAAAATGGTGCGATTGACAAAGGTGTCCAGTTTGTTCCGCCATCCGTGGTTTTTATGGCTTTGAAATTTCCCACTGCATACCCTGTCACTGCATCCAGAAAAAATACCGAAGAAAAAGGTGATGTCGTTCCTGACTGCAATTGGATCCATGAGGCACCCTCGTCGATGGTCTTAAGGATAGTACCGTGTTCGCCGACGAGGTATCCTGGACCGGCAGGCAGGAAGCAGGCTGCGTCAAGGGAATTCCCTTGTGGCAAAGGATTTTGCCAGCTCCACTGAGCAAATCCTGACGAAAATGCCAGGATCAGGCAAAGCAAAAGGTATATTTTTTTCATATGAATAGTGTATTGATATAATGAATAATATAGTGGATTGAAAGGTTTTGCGTTGTAACTCCCTCAAAGGTACGATCTGAAAAAGGCGAATGCAAATTTTATTTACCATTTACCTATGACAATTTCCCATTTTATTGCCCATTTACTATTTACCATTGACAGGGGATCGTTTTCATATTTCGTTTAAATTTGGATCTACAATTTTCAGTAAACAACCAAAACTCTACTCACCAGCTCACCATCTAACCAATTCACAAGCTAACTATGATCCCTGAACATCTCACCATTTATTTCTTCTCCGGTACGGGTAATGCGCGCGCAGTTGCCGGGTGGGTTTGCGAGGAAGCAGCTCGAAGGAACATTTCCACAATGATAATGGATCTTGGCAAAACCGACAGGAAACATATTATGCCTCCTCAACCCGGATCGATGATCGGATTTATCTCTCCCACTCATGGCTTCAACTATCCGCCGGTGATGATAAAATTCATTGCCCGGTTTCCACGTTCACGGGGGAATACTGTATTTCTGATGAATACACGGGCCGGGATGAAACTTTCACGATGGTTCCTGCCGGGACTCAGCGGCCTCGCCCTTTGGATGGCAGCGCTGATACTACTTATCAAGGGATATAAAATCGCCGGATTACGTTCCATTGATATGCCCTCAAACTGGATCTCGGTTCATCCGGGGTTAAAGGAACAGGTAGTGAAATCGATGTTCGCCCGCTGCAAGCGGATCACCACCACCTTTGCTGCCAAAATTCTGGAAGGCAAAAAAGCCCTTACGGCATTCCGCGATATTGTGCAGGATCTGCTCATCGCACCCATCAGTATCGGGTACTATTTTGTCGGGAGGTTCATCTTTGCCAAGTCGTTCTATGCCGGTGAAAATTGTGATAATTGCGATCTCTGCATCAACCACTGCCCCGTAAAGGCGATACTTAAAGTGGATGGTCGTCCGTTCTGGTCTTATCGTTGTGAGAGTTGCATGAGATGCATGAACGAATGCCCCAAACGCGCAATTCAAACCGCCCACGGATATGTCATCGGAGCCATGTGCCTGTTTAATATGGTAGTGGTGATTTATTTCTGGCAGACCGTCGCACAGGTCATCACTCTTCCCTTGGATAACAGATGGATCAAACTGCTTGTCACCCTCACGGGCTGGTTCCTCAGCTTCCTTACCATGGTGATCACCTACCGCGTATTTCACTACCTGCTCCGGGTTCCGGTGCTGCGTGAGATTTTTTACTATACCTCCATCACGCGGTTCAGGTTCTGGCGACGTTACAAAGCCAGGGCGAATATGAGAATAAGTGAATGACGAGTGACGAATAATGTTGTTCAGTTTTCATTGTTCATTATTCGTTTTTTACCACAGATTACACAGGATTACACAGATTATCACAACAATTCAACAATTCCAACTCACCAACTCACCAACTCACCAATTCACCAGATGATCCCTAACACCCAAACACAGCCTCTTTCACAGGGTGCAGCTCCCAGGAATAGCAATTTGTATGTGCATCCCCATGGCCGTATAAGGGTTAATATGAGCGGACAAATAAAAAAAAAGTATTTTTGAGTCATGAAACTCACAACGCCAACATCCCGCCAACTTCAGCAAATCCGCCCGGCTTTTATCCCCATGATCATCGGGGTCATCCTGTTATTCATGATATTTCCGGTCCGGGCGCAAACGAAACCGGGTGAGTATAAAAAAATAACCTTACCCAACGGCTGGAGTCTGAGTCCAGCCGGAGAACAGATCCCATTGGGGGATCTTCCGCTCAACATTGCCGTTACGTCTGATTTGAAATATGCAGCGGTCACAAACAATGGCCAGAGCACTCAATCCATTCAACTCATCAGCATCAGGGACCAGAAACTGCTCGATACATATGTAGTCGGGAAATCATGGCTGGGGCTGGTGTTCAGCGATGATGGCAAAAGACTTTATGCGTCGGGTGGAAACGACAATTGGATATTGCGGTTTGGCATCCTGAAACAAAAGCTGGTTTGCCTCGATACGTTTAACCTTGGTGAGCCCTGGCCTGTTAAAATTTCCGTTGCAGGGATTGCAGTTGATGAAGCCAGGCACCGCCTGTATGCAGTAACCAAAGAGAATGATTCTCTTTATATCCTGAACACAGAAACAAAAAAGATCCTCAAACAAATTCCCCTCAGTGGTGAGGGATATACCTGTCTTTTATCACCTGATAAAAAGTACCTCTATTGCAGTTGCTGGGGTTGCGATGCAATCGTGATCTTTAATACAGGAACGTTGTTAATGGAAGGAAGCATCCCTGTGGGCGATAATCCAAATGATATGGTCATCGATAAAAAAGGCAGATTTCTTTTTGTGGCCAATGCGAATGACAACTCAGTTTCCGTGATCGACCTTTCGCGAAAGACGGTAACCGAAACCCTTAATTGTGCGCTTTATCCGGTCGCGCCTGCAGGATCGACCACGAACAGCGTTGCCCTGAGCCAGGATGACCGGACACTTTATGTGGCCAATGCCGATAACAATTGCCTTGCACTTTTTGATGTAACCAACCCCGGTCACAGCAATGGATTGGGATTTATCCCGGCAGGATGGTATCCAACCTGTGTAAGGGTTGCAGGTCAGAAAATACTGGTGGCAAATGGCAAAGGAGGCTCTTCACTTCCCAATCCCGGTGGGCCCAATCCTGTTCAGAAAACGTACCGGGTTGACCACCAGAAGGGCGATCCCAAAAAGGCCGAGGAAGAACAATACATCGGTGGTCTTTTCAAAGGCACACTGAGCGTGATCTCTTCGCCAGACAAATCGAAACTTGCTGAATGGACGCTGCAGGTCTATGCAAATACCCCGTACAACAAGGAAACCGAAATACAGGCGCACGGCCTGTCCGGGAATCCGGTTCCACGCAAAGCAGGAGAGATATCACCCATCCGGTATGTATTTTATGTTATAAAGGAAAACAGAACCTACGACCAGGTATTGGGTGATATGCCCCAGGGAAATGGGGATACCTCCCTGGTTCTGTTCGGTGAAAAGTACACGCCTAATCAGCATGCCATTGCTTCTGAATTTATATTGCTCGATAATTTTTATGTGGATGGGGAGGTGAGCGCCGACGGGCATAACTGGAGCCTTGGCGCCTATGCCACCGACTATCTTGAGAAAAACTGGCCTACCAGTTATGGTGGTCGTGGCGGCAGCTATGATGCGGAAGGAACACGCGAAATAGCCAACAACAAAAATGGGTTCATCTGGGATTACTGTAAAAGATCCGGTGTTACATACAGAACCTACGGTGAATTTGCAGATGATTACAAGGCCAATATTCCCGTGCTCGAAGGACATTTCTGCAAATACTATACGAGCTGGGACCAGAAAGTGATGGATACCACACGCTTCAGGCAGTGGAAGCGCGATTTCGACTCCCTTCTATCCATCAACCAGCTTCCCCAACTGAATACCCTTCGCTTCATCAACGATCATACGGAAGGCATGCGGATTGGCCGTCCTACGCCCTTTGCCGAAGTGGCGGATAATGACCTGGCCGTGGGTTTATTCATCGAATACCTGAGCAAAAGTCCGATCTGGAAGGAGTGTGCCATTTTCATCGTGGAAGACGACGCCCAGAACGGCCCCGATCATGTTGACGCCCACCGGAGTACCGGCTTTGTTGCAGGGGGATTCGTAAAATCTGCCTTTGTTGATCATACTCCCTATTCGACCTCCTCCTTCCTGCGGACAATAGAACTGATCCTGGGACTGCCACCCATGAGCCAGTATGACGCTGCGGCTGAACCCTTGTGGCGTTGTTTTGATGCATCGGCCAATCACCCTGCTTTTAAAGCCAGACCTCCGCAAACCGATCTTTTCGAAATGAATACAGCCTTCAATGAATGGCAACGGAAAAGTGAGGAGTTCAATTTCGGCCGGGAAGACCGTGCCCCCGACCAGGAACTCAACGAGGTGATATGGGTGGCATGCAGAGGCACCGTTAAGCATTGCCCTGCACCGGTTCATGCTGCATTTCTTTTTAACACAGATTCCACAAATAACACAGATAAATAAAATTTCAATCAACGCGAATACTAAGTAATTTTTTCTGTGTAATCTGTGAAATCCGTGGTAAGTTTTTTCTCTGTCGGAATTAACATTTATTTTCTTAATTTTAGATGCTGAAATTCAGTTCTCTCACCCCTATGATAGAACACTTAAGATTTGTTGGTTTTCCCTGGTTAAACCTTGGCCTGGCAGTAGTTTTTTTGCTTCTTTCAAGCGCATCAGTTTTTGGTTATGTCAATTATCTCAGCACATCCGGAGACGATCCTTCCTGTTCAAAGGAAATGGTTATTGATTCTATCCGTTGTAAAAATCTCCCGGATGCCTCCATTGCAAAATTTGCCCGTTTCGATCATTCCGATTATGAATACGATTATTATTACCTGAAATTATCCATGTTGCATGCCGGTTCTGAGCGATCCGGATTTTACGAAGGCGCGAGAGGTATGGATATCTACATCACAGATAAACGTGATATTCCGAATGATTCTGCTCTTTTTACCACAAGGATAAAGGAGAAGAATCAGTTCTTATCAAGATTGGCTGATTTGTATGAGAATGCCAAAAATGGAAAACCATTCCATGACAGTGCTGAACAACCCCAAAATGAAGAAAATTCAGGCCTCTTAAGCACGGTTGAAAATAACCGGTACAATCCGGACAGTCCCATGGATGTTTCATTGTTTTGTGATGGCGCCCAGGTGGCATGTTCCAATAATGTATATACATTTCCTGCAGGAACAACCGGTCAGGCACCACCTGCTGTGAATAACTATCCGAATTATGGTTGCCTGGGCACTGAACCCTGCCCCGCATGGTTTTATATGCAGGTTGGGGTTGCGGGTGATATCATCATCTTTATCCAGCAAAGCGGGGGTCATGATGTGGACTTTATCTGCTGGGGACCATTTACCAGCCTTACCGATGGTTGCGGTACAGGGCTGACAGGAACCTGCACTAAAAATGGTTCACCTCCTCCTACTTGCTGTAATAATAACAGCACCGGATGTACTGCTTTCTACCCGAGAGGAAATATCACGGACTGCAGTTATTCACCTAACTCAACCGAAACCTGTCATATTCTGAACGCCCAGGTAGGTGAAATCTATATCCTGCTGCTCACAAATTTCAGTCAGCAACCGGGTACGATCACTTTTTCCCAGACGGGAGGTACCGGAGTTACAAACTGCAATATTGTAGTCCATTGTTCGATCATCACAATGACCACCAACACCTCGGCTTGCAGCAGTCTGACAAATACCTATTCCGTTTCCGGGAACATCGAATTCAGCAATCCCCCAACCACAGGCACACTGACAATTACCGATATCACTGCTGCACCACCAGTATCTCAAACGCTTTTCCCTCCTTTTGTCAGTCCATTGGCTTATACACTTCCAAATGTTCCCTGTGATGGATTGGTGCATACCTTATCGGCCATCTTTTCCGACAGTACAGCTTGTACCCTGACCAAAATTTACACAGCTCCACCTCCAAGTTGTCCCGAGGCACAACTGAGTGGCGGAGGGGAGATTTGTAATGATGGTACCAGCACAGCAAATGTTACCATCACTTTTACAGGAACCGGACCTTTCGATTTTACCTATGCGATCAATGGTATTCCGCAGACACCGGTTACGGGTTTCAATGGTCCTTTTCCATATGTAATGGCAACAAATATCCCGGGAACCTATACCCTCGTCTCTCTTTCCAATGCAGCATGCCTTGGTCCCGGTACAATTGCCGGAAGTGCAGTTGTAATTGTTGATCCATTGCCTGTACCTTCCATCACGGGAAATGCTGTGGTTTGTTCGGGTTCAGCAAGTAATGTCTATACTACCGAACCCGGCAAACAGAATTACATCTGGACCATTTCACCCGGTGGAACTCCTACGACGGGAGGAACAGTAAATGACAATACCGTTACTATAACCTGGGATGCAGCAGGAATCAAGACGGTATCGGTTAATTATACCAATTCATACGGATGTCATGCGGCAACCCCCACAGTGTATAATGTCCTCGTAAACCCGATGCCTCAGATCACAAATGCTGCAGACAACACCGTTTGCTCCGGAACCACAATCAATATTGTTCCGGTTTCAAATGTCGCCGGAACTGCATTTAGCTGGATAGTTTCCGGCAGCTCACTCAATGTAACCGGTTTTTTTGCGGGCAGCGGGAACAGCATCAACGATCAATTGGTGAATACCGGATTCAATATCGAAACCGTTACCTACTTTGTGACTCCGGTTGCCACTGGCTGTACCGGAAGTGTTGCAACTTTTATGGTAACCGTTAATCCAGTTCCGGACATCTACTTTGCACCGGATGGGGAGGCCATCTGTACACAGCAGACAACCAACATTCATATCCTGTCGCATGTCACAGGATCAACATTCACATGGATAGCATTGCCCAGTTCTGTGAACCTTTCCGGCTTTTCGCCGGGAAACGGCGACCACATCATTCAAACCCTTTCAAATTCAGGGAGCACCATCGAAACAGTAACCTATACGGTATCTGCCAATGCTAATGGTTGTCCATCGGTGACCTTCCCCAACGTGGTGGTGACAGTCAATCCAAAACCAATAATCACAAACAGTGTAACAACTTTCCAGATCTGTAACAATACATCTACAGACATTGTACTTCAGTCAAGTGTAACGGGTTCAACCTTTGACTGGACAGCAACAGGGAGCTCGTCAAACCTGTCGGGTTACAGTGTTGGAATCGGGTCAACCATTATTCAGACACTTCAAAACAGCGGGTTTACTTATGAAACCGTAACCTATTTTGTGACCCCACATGCAAACGGCTGCACTGGCAATCTGGTCAATTTCATGGTCACTGTCGTTCCTGTTGCAGATGTTTACTTTAATCCCGCTTCAGAAGCCTTCTGTTCTAACCATCAATCTAACATACAAATCTTATCACATGTATCAGGATCAACATTTTCGTGGACATGCACCGGAAGTTCTGCCAATGTATCAGGATTCTCTCCGGGCAGCGGAAATCTGATCCAGCAAACATTGATCAATTCCGGTTATGTCATTGAAACCGTCACCTATAATGTCACGCCTGTCACCGGCGGTTGTACGGGAACAACAAATGGCGTGATCGTTACCGTTAACCCTTTACCCTCGGTTTCCCTGATCACCTGCTGGGATCCAAAAACGTTGACCACCGCAACCTCATTCAAACTCAAGGGAGGTATTCCATTGGGTGGAACATATTCTGGAGCAGGTATCAACAGCGGTATTTTCTATCCCTTTATTGCGGGAACGGGGACACATACCATCAATTATTCCTACACGAATAATTTCGGATGCAACGGGAGCGCCAGCCAAACCATTACGCTTCTTTATCACCCGGTATTTACCTGTGGAACCAATCTGACCGATGTCCGTGACAACAAGGTCTATCCAACGATACAGATAGGTTCGCAATGCTGGTTGGCGGCAAACCTGGAGTACGGTACGATGATCCCTGCCTCACTGACACAACGGGATAATTGTATCCCTGAGAAATATTGTTACAACGACCTGCTTGCCAATTGTGCCCTGCAGGAGACTTATTACCAGTGGGATGAAGTGATGCAGTTCAGTGAAGTAAGCGGAACCCAGGGTTTATGCCCTCCTGCCTGGCATATTCCAACGGAAACGGAATGGAATACATTGTTCAATAACTTTACCAGCAATGGTTTCGCAGGAAGCCCTTTAAAAGTCACCGGGTATTCAGGATTCGATGCTCTTTTATCGGGGACAAGACATCTCGACAGAACATGGGATTTTTTGGGATTTGCAACCTTCTTCTGGTCGTCGTCAGAGCATGGTAATGACAAAGCCTGGGCACATGGGATGAATGACATTAATCCGAGTGTTTCATTTTATCCCTCATTCAGGTCGAATGCCTTCAGCATAAGATGTCTCAAAGACTAAATACAGCATTGCAAAATTTATGACCCCAAAACCGGTTCTGACCATCTTCTTTTTTTCAGAGTTATGAACCCTCCGGCAAACCGATTCAGATGATCTCCAGCCCGATCACCATATCGCAGGGAGCTGTATTATTACCACCGAAATAGGGGAAAAGACGATAGGAAAGTCCCGAGTCGCTGTGGTTGTTCTCCATGTAAATTGTGGTAATCCCTATCATCAGCATATACTGGTTGTTGATGCTTTTTATCAGTCCGGTATGAACCTGATCAACCGTTACCGCTGCGATGAACTTTGAAGCATGCCCGGAAGTGTTTTCATCATAGGTATAGCCGTAAATGTTGATAATCCCCGGCTTGGTAAAATCCGGAACCCATGCAAACCTGACTGAGTTCTGGTGATGGCTCAGTCCGTAACCAATCCCGCAGAGTTTATTGAGATCATTATCGTCGCCGTTCCGGGGTGGTGCCCACCAGCACTCCTTTGCAAACTTGAAATTAACACTCATTTGACGGATGTTCCACCCGACAGAGAAAAGACGCTGGAAAAGACTTACATTGGCGTAGTGATTTCCTTTTTTGATAAGATAATTATACATATGGTTCAGGTTTAGACCGGATAAATATATGGATATTTTTCATCTTACACAAAAAAAAGTCACAAAGTGACAGAGGGATCGAGTCACGGAACCATGGAACCAAGGAACCACGGAACCACTTTGTCACTTTGTCACTTTGTCACTTTTATGTAAATTTGCAGATAGAAAGCGAGGTTTGAAATATGGCTGAAAAGAAATTGTTTTTACTGGATGCAATGGCACTGATCTACCGGGCCTTTTATGCATTGAATAAAAATCCGAGGATCAACTCCAAAGGATTGAATACCTCTGCCATTCTTGGTTTTGCCAATACCCTGTTTGATGTTATCAGGAACGAAAAACCGACCCATATCGGGGTTGCTTTCGATACAGCAGCGCCAACACAAAGGCACATTGATTTCACAGCATATAAGGCACACCGGGAAGAAATGCCGGAAGACCTCGCGCTTTCGCTCCCTTATATACAACGGCTGATCGATGCTTTCAACATCCCTGTGATCATTGAACCCGGGTTTGAAGCGGATGATATCATCGGTACCCTGGCCAGGAAGGCGGAAACCCATGGATTCATCACCTATATGATGACCTCCGACAAGGACTTTGGCCAGTTGGTTACAGAGAAGACGCTGATCTACAAGCCGGCAAAATTCGGAAACCCAGCAGAGGTATTGGGCATAAAGGAGGTATGTGAGAAATTTGCCATTGAAAGACCTGAACAGGTTAAAGATATATTGGGGTTGTGGGGAGATGCTTCTGATAATATCCCGGGAATACCGGGCGTTGGCGAAGTGATTGCAAAAAAACTCATTGCTGAGTTTGGCAGTGTGGAAAACCTGATTGCAAAAGCATCTGACATAAAAAATGAAAAACTCCGGGAAAAAGTAATCACATTTAAAGATCAGGCGCTCCTTTCCAAACAGCTGGCCACGATCATCCTCGATGTTCCGGTGCCTTTTGAAGAAGAGAAATTGATCCTGCAGCAACCCGACCGGGAAAAAATAAAAACGCTTTTCGATGAACTGGAGTTCAGGACATTTGCACAGCGTTTGTTTACCTGGATGGAAAATAGTTCGCAGTCGGCAGTTGCCAGTCAGCAGTTGGGTGTCGGTGTGGCAGCTCAGAAGTCCAAAAAAAGTACTTTTCAGCCGGAAAAGGAAGGACAGCAAATGCTTGACTTCACACAGATGGATGACCGGCCGGAAGCTGCCATCCAGCAGTCAGATACAGGTAGCCAGCATAATTTTCAAACTATTTCGACCACCCCTCATTCTTATTTCCTGGTTGATAACCACGAGAAAAGATCGGATCTCATCACAAAATTAATAACCCAAACGTCTTTCTGTTTTGATACCGAGACCACAGGAATTGACGCGAACAATTCAGAGCTCGTAGGAATGTCGTTTTCTTTTGTCCCTTTTGAGGCTTATTATATTCCCATCCCCGATAACTATCATGATGCCATGAATATTGTCAGGGAATTTAAACCGGTCTTTGAGGATGGTTCCATCGAAAAGGTGGGACAAAACATAAAATTTGATATCTCTATCCTGAAGTGGTACGAAACCGAAGTAAAAGGAGCATTTTTCGATACCATGCTCGCCCATTATCTGATCCAGCCCGATTCCAGGCATAATATGGATTTTCTGGCAGAAACCTATCTCCATTACCGTCCTGTTCCGATTGAACATCTCATCGGTAAGAAAGGTCAGGGACAACTTACAATGAGAAGTGTAGATACAGCATTGATCAAGGAGTATGCTTCAGAGGATGCGGATGTAACCCTTCAGTTGAAGAATGTGTTTGAACCGCTGCTTACCAAAACCAATACACGGGAATTATTTGATAAGATTGAAGTTCCGCTGATAGCTGTCCTGGCTTCCATGGAAGCTGAAGGAGTAAGGCTGGATTCAAGTGCTTTGAACGATTATTCTTCCGGACTGGAAACAGAAATAAAAATTCTGGAAAAGAGCATTTATGAGCTTGCCGGTGTTACTTTTAATATCTCATCACCAAAACAACTGGGAGAGATCCTTTTCACCAGGCTTACCATTGTTGACAATCCGCGCCAGACCCGTACGAAACAATTCTCGACCGGTGAAGATGTCCTGTCAAAACTTGTAAACAAGCACCCGATCATTGAAAAGATCCTTGAATACCGGTCTTTGACCAAACTTAAGTCAACATATGTTGATGTATTACCCACACTGGTCAATCCGCGCGACAACAGGATCCATACATCCTATAACCAGGCAGTGGCAGCCACCGGAAGGTTGAGTTCCAACAATCCCAACCTGCAGAACATCCCAATCAGAACAGAAAAAGGACGTGAGATCAGAAAAGCTTTTGTACCCAGGAATGACGATCATCTGCTCCTTTCTGCCGATTACTCCCAGGTGGAACTCCGGATCATTGCCCACCTGAGCGGTGATGATGGAATGAAGGAGGATTTCCGTTCCGGAGTTGACATTCATGCCTCCACCGCCGCTAAAGTATATGGAGTTCCCCTTGATCAGGTGACCAAAGAGATGCGACGGAATGCCAAAGCAGTGAATTTCGGCATTATTTACGGGATGTCTTCGTTCGGACTTTCTGAAAGGCTCAACATCCCGAGGAATGAAGCTGCAGAGATCATCCGTCAATATTTTTCAAAGTATCCGGGGATCAAAACATATATCGATCAAACCATTTTGTTTGCAAAGAAGCACGGATATGTTGAAACCATGATGAAACGGCGGCGTTACCTGCGTGATATTGTTAGTAACAATGCAACAGTACGAGGCTTTGCTGAGCGAAACGCGGTCAATGCCCCGATCCAGGGAACTGCTGCCGATATGATCAAGATTGCCATGATTGATATTTTTAAGGAATTTTCAAAAAAGAATGTTCAATCAAAGATGATCCTCCAGGTTCATGATGAACTCGTTTTTGATGTTGTTAAAAGTGAGGTTAATATGGTGAAACTGATCGTGGATGACAAAATGAAAAATGCCATTAAACTGGATGTTCCGGTGGAGATCGAGATGAATACCGGAAAAAATTGGCTGGAAGCGCATTAATCAAATACGAAGCAAAGATTATGAATTACAAATTAAAAAATTTAACTGATATTTGTAAAGTTAATGCCTATTGCCTATTGCCTTATCTGAAAATTCGACAAATGTAAAACATAAGTACCTGTAAAATGAAATATTCTGACGATAGCCGAATTGTAATGACCCTTGATGCAGGAGGAACAAATTTTGTTTTTTCCGCTGTGAAATCCGAGCAGGAGATCATCGAACCGGTAGTCCTTTCTGCCAAAGGAAGTGATCTTAAAGAGATACTGCAGAATATCATTGACGGATTCCGGCAGGTGGCCGGGAAGGTTGACGGAAAGCCGGCAGCCATCAGTTTTGCCTTCCCGGGTCCCGCTGACTATGAGAATGGCATCATCGGTGATCTGCAGAATTTACCTGCATTCCGGGGAGGGGTGGCATTGGGTCCTATGCTGGAAGCGACATTCGGAATCCCGGTATTCATTAATAACGATGGAGATCTGTTTGCTTATGGTGAAGCGATCTCAGGGCTGCTGCCTGAAGTTAATAAAAAGCTTGAAGAGGCCGGTAATCCAAAGAGGTATCGTAACCTCCTGGGAGTTACGTTTGGAACCGGCTTTGGTGGCGGAATTGTAACCAGGGGTGAGTTATTTTTGGGGGATAATTCTGCCCAGGGAGAGATCAACCGGATGAGAAACCACTTCTATAAGAAGTTTGATGTGGAGGAAAGCCTGAGTATCCGAGGAATAAGGATGGAATTTGCAAATTATACAGGAATCAATCTTGCAAGTACACCGGGGCCAAAAGAGATTGCACTAATGGCGGAAGGTCTTTGTCCGGGTGACCAGGATGCAGCTATAAAAGCCTACCAGGCTTTTGGAAGAGCGGCCGGCGACGCACTGGCAAATGCCATTACTCTGGTAGATGGACTTATAGTGATGGGCGGAGGACTATCCCACTCCCATCCACTCTTTCTGCCAAGCCTGATCGAAGAGATGAACAGCCACTATGAAACATTGACAGGCCTGCCACTCGACCGTCTTGAAATCAAAGCTTTTAACCTGGAAGACCCGCAAAATGCCCAGAAGTTTTATGCCCGTTCCGCAATTGAGATCAACGTCCCATTCAGTGACCGGAAAATAATTTATGACCCGGGGAAAAAGACAGGGATCGGAGTATCCAGGCTTGGAACATCGAATGCAGTTTCGATCGGTGCCTATGCTTTTGCCCTGTCAAAACTGGATAAACGGTAGCCGGTATCTCTTGAAAAAACACCCTGACACTCATTTTTCTTTTATATGTATCTTCTTTTACAAGAAACTTTATTATCTTTGGACACAAATATTTGATACTTAACTTAAGCAGATTTGCAAATCCAATAATTCATCAATTAAAACAGGAAAAAATGAAAAAATTATTACTCTCCGTTATTATGCTTTTGGCCATAACCGCAGGTATTGGCCAAACCGTTCAACGTCAGATGGTGGTAATGGAAATTACCACAAGTATTCAGTGCACCTATTGCCCGGGCGCTTCAATGGGAGCTGACGATTTGTTAGCACATGGCGATCTTGTGGCTGTAATGGAAGATCATAACCTTGGCCAGGGCAGCGATCAATATGCAAACAGCTATTCAATTGCACGTTGTAATTATTATAATTATACTGGAAATCCGACCGCCATTTTCGACGGTATTTTAAGGTATGTTGGAGGGAGTCACACTGCCAGCATGTACAACTACTATCTTCCAAGATACAACCAACGGATTGCAATACCTGCTAACCTTACTTTGGGCATGACAGTTACAAATTCCGGTTTGCATTACACAGCCAATATTACCATGACCAAAGTCGGTACCCTTACCACAGATCCCAAACACCTGGAGTTTGCTGTTACCCAATCACACATACAGTGGAACTGGGAAGGCCAGACACACCTGGAATATGTTAACCGTTTGATGGTACCCAATGAGAATGGGACAGTTGTTGATTTTACCAGCGGCGATACCCAGACGGTCACACTGGAATTCGACATGGATGCTGCATGGCCCATCGAAGATTGCGAATTTATTGCTTTTGTTCAGGATTGGACAACCAAAGAATGTCTCAATGGTTTCAAGAGAGGTGTTATTGACCTTTCAGCTGATTTTGCCGGTGATAACACCCAGATCGCCAAAGGTGGAACTGTTAACTTCACCAGCACAGTATCCGGCGGGTACATGAATGTTCCCGAAACCTATCAGTGGAATTTCCCCGGCGGAACTCCCGACAATTCTACAACGGCAAACTCGACAGTGACTTACAATGAATGTGGCGCCCATGATGTAACGTTTATCGTGAACCGAGGCGGTCAGATCGACACAATTTTAAAAACTGCTTATATTCTGGTCGGCACACAGGTGAATGTTAACGTTACTCCGAACGATACCGCCTGCCTGGATCAGTCAATCACATTGGATGCTACAACACCCAATGCAACCTATTTATGGGCTCCCGGCGGTGAAACAACCCCAAGCATCACCATTAACGGCAGCACAGCAGGAGCCGGATCACATGCATATATGGTCACAGTGAACACACCGGATGGATGCGTGCAGCAGAAGCTCCTTTACATTTTCTTTGAAGATTGCACCGGTATTCCGACTGCTTCGAATGCCAGTGTTTCCATCTTCCCGAACCCAAATAACGGAACCTTTACACTCAATATGAATAACATAAAGAATTCTGTTGTTAACGTTAAGATTACCAATACAACCGGGGCAACTGTTTATGAAGAAAACGGAGTAAGGGTCAATGGCAGCCTTGTAAAAGATTTCAGACTGAATAATCTTAACAGTGGTATGTACTTCCTGACAATCCAGGATGGAAATAACAAAGTTGTTCAAAAATTCTCAATCAATTAATACAAAGTTATTTCATGATATTGAGGTCTGTACCCCCGGGTGCAGGCCTCTTTTTTTACATCCGCTTTCAATACACCCAAACCTGTGGTTTCATGTCTGAATTAATACAGCCGGAATTTTATCCGGGAGATTTTAACCATATTACTTAAAAAATTACGATCTTTGCATAATACAAAATCTCTCAAAATGAAAAAATCAACCATTATTCTCTTTGCTTTTTTATTACCTCTTGCATTACTTGCCGGTAATATTGAAAAGATTTTCACTTTTGGTGATTATACGATCAGGCAAACAGGTACATACCAAACCATTAGTTTTATCAACACAAAATTATCCGGCATACCGGGCGAACCTGTTCTGCCCTACCAGGCCGTTTCCCTGATGTTACCACCCGGTGAGGTTGCTGAATCCATTGAAATTACAGGAGAGGAAGAAACCATCATTCCCGGATCCTTTATGTTATATCCAAACCAGGGTGTCAGGCCGATCTCAAAACCCTTACCCGGACAATTTATAAGGAATGAAGAGGTTTATCAACGGAATACAGATTATCCCGCAGTTTCAACCGGCCATCTGATGACACAATACCTGAATGGGTATGCTTTTGCATTGTCGACGTTCACTCCGATCAAATATGATCCATCAACAGGAAAGCTTTCCTTCTTTCAAAAAGTCACAGTCAGGATCAAAACACATAGTGGGCTAAAATCGACCAGTGCGCTCAAAAACCTTACTGTATCGTCAAAAGCATTGAGCCGTGTCAGAAATTTTGCCCAGAATCAGGAAATGATGGCAAAATACCCTGCTAAAGAGTCTCTCAAATCCTCCTACCAAATGCTGATCATTACTCCCCAGGCCTTTCAATCTGCATTTCAGCCCCTGATTGACATGTATTCCACCAAAAGCATTGCTGCCCAAATTAAAACAACCGAAGATATAGCCGGTAGCGTTTCAGGTATTGATCTTCAGGAACAGATAAGAAATTACATCGTTGACCAGTATCAGAACAGCAGCATTGAATATGTATTGCTTGGAGGATCTCCACCATTTGTCCCGTCAAGATCTTTTGTAGATACCGTTTATTATGGTCCTGTCTATGGCTTCCCTACAACAGATAGCATCGAAGAATCCAGCCTTGATATCCCTGCCGATCTTTATTATTCCGGAATGGACGGGAACTACAATGCCAATAGTGATTCATATTTCGGCGAGTACAATGACGATCCCGATTACCTTCCGGATGTGGCAGTTGCACGTATGCCTGCTGCCAGTGTAAGCGAACTTAATAATATGATCCATAAATCTATTTCCTATCAGACAAATCCGGTTTTTGGAGAGCAGAAAAGACCCTTGCTTGTAGGTGAATACCTTTATGATGCCCCGGAAACCCTGGGTGGAGACTATATGGACCTTCTCGTTGATGATCATTCCGATAATGGTTACTTCACCAACGGGATCCCATCAGCCAAAAATACCATTACAAGGTTATATGACACGGCGACTTCTCCTGGAAATTACTATTCCTGGGATGCATATACCCTAATTGATGAAATCAACCAGGGAAAATCATTCATTCACCACCTTGGCCATTCTAATTATTCATATACAATGCGGTTATATACCTGGGATATTAACAATTCTAACTTCTCCCAGGTTGACGGTATCCAACACAATTATTCCCTGTTGTACACACAAGGTTGTATGTGCGGAGGTTTCGATCAACCCGACTGTATCGCATCCAAAATGCTGAGCATAGAAAACTTTGTTGTTTGCGGCGTTTACAACTCCCGTTTCGGCTGGTTCGATCAGGGAACTACAGACGGACCTTCACAGCACCTGGAAAGGGAATTTGTCAATGCAATGTACACCGATACCTTACCTGAATTACATTTTGGAGCAGTTCAAATGATCTCAAAGATCAAAACTGCACCATGGCTTAATCTTCCGGGGGAATTCGAACCGGGCGCCCAGCGCTGGTGTCATTACGATTGCAATGCCCTTGGTGATCCTGCCCTGGAAATGATGATCGATGAACCTGTTGGAATTCCTGAGAAGATTAATACTGCTTCATTTTCAGTCAGTCCAAACCCTGCAAAGGATATCGTTACGGTAAAATATAATCTGCCATCTTCCTCAAATGTCACCTTCACCATCTTTAATACCCAGGGACAGCAGGTAACTGCAGCAACCACTTATTCCGGGCAGGCAAAAGGAAATCATTCGGCTGAACTTAATTTGTCAAATCTCAAATCCGGTACCTATTATTGCAGGCTTGAGGCAGGAGTTACTTCCCGGACAAAAAAAGTGGTGGTCATCAGGTAACAATCGACCTGATATCATTTGTTTCTTTAGCTTATCATTTCTTCTTCCGATTGAAGATCTTGATATGGAATCTTCTAAAAATATTTTTCAGCATAAGGTTTTCTGTTTGCTGATTATAATTCTCTTGATTTTCTCATACAGAATTTCCGGTCAGAATTTCGTGTATCACGATTCATGGGGGAAAGCCGGGTTCAACATAGGGAACCAAGGAGCAGGATTTGTTGAAGTGACTTATTCAGTTCCGGTGTTCAGCCTGGATGATGTTTCCTTAAATGGGAAGGCGATGAAAAATATTGTACTTCCCGGTGCTTTTCTTTTTAACGATGCAGGAATGCCCAATCTTCCGGGACAAGGACGGTACATTGCCATTCCACAAGGATCCGTTCCAAAACTTACCATTATCTCTATCCGTCGGGATACCATTTATAATGTTGAGATCCAGCCTGCCCCGGTGATCCCGGCAGATACCGGTAACAGTCCGTTAAAATATCAGGAGAATTCAGCGGTTTACCATAAAAATACATTTTACCCGGAAGAGCCGGTGAGGGTTTCCGGAGTCAGGCAGATCCGTAGTGTGGATGTTATCCTTCTTGGGATCACACCGTTTCAATACAACCCGGTGACAAAAGAACTGGTTGTGATGCGGGATGTGAAGATCAGGGTATCGTTTTCGGGCGGTAATGGCCATTTTGGAGTGGATTCCTTCCGTAGTCACTGGTTCGACCCGATCCTGAAAGATGCCATCCTGAATCCCGGTTCCTTACCTGTTATTGATTACAGCAAACGACTTCTATCCATACTCAGGAAAGCTGCTGCAAGTAATGAATGTGAATACATCATTATCCGTCCCGAAGATCCGGAATTTCAGCAATGGGCTGATTCGATCGCAAATTTCCGGAACCAGCAGGGGATCCTCACGCATGTTTTTTCATTGACAGATGTAGGAGGAGATACTCCCACTGCTATTCAGAACTTCCTGCAGAATGCATATTACAACTGGACCATCAAGCCGGTTGGTGTGCTTCTTCTGGGTGATTACGGCAATGCGCAATCTTATAGCATTGCCTCTCCTCAACTTACAATGAACGACGTGACATTTGTTTCTGATCATGTGTATGCGGATGTTAATAATGATGATATGGCAGAACTTGTCATCGGCAGGATTGTGGGCAACAATGAACAGCAACTGGGTACCATCTGTTCAAAGTACCTTGCCTATGAGCGAACGCCGCCGATGGATACGGGTTTCTACCAGCACCCGGTAACAACAATGGGGTGGCAGACCGACCGCTGGTACCAGTTGTGCTCCGAGATCATTGGAGGATATTTCAGATCCATTGGGAAACACCCGGTGAGGGTCAACGCAATCTATTCGGGATCGGTGGATACTGTCTGGTCATCAGCTCCGAATACCGGCCAGGTTGTCAGTTATTTCGGACCGGCAGGATTGAATTATATTCCATTGCAGGCTAATCAGATGCCTTGCTGCTGGTACACCGGGACACCTGAACAGGTCAACGTTGCGATTGAGGATGGCTCCTTCCTTGTCCAGCACCGTGATCATGGATTACCAACCGGATGGGGCGCTCCATATTACAGGAATGAACATATCGACTTGCTTACCAATACAGGCACCCGTCTGCCATTTGTCATGTCCATTAATTGTTCCACCGGAAAATTCAACTGGACCTATGAATCCTTTGCAGAGCGGTTTGTCAGGCATACATATAACGGCTATAATTCAGGCTGCCTTGGAATGGTAGCTCCTTCTGAGCTCTCCTTCTCGTTTGTGAACGATGTGTTTACCTGGGGGATGTATGATAATATGTGGCCGGATTTTATGCCCGGATATGGCAGCACACCTTACTGCCGGGATATCTGCCCGGCTTTTGCAATGGTTGCAGGTAAATACTTTCTGCAACAATCCAACTGGCCATACGATGTAGAGGACAAGCAGGTTACCTACTATCTTTTTCATATGTTCGGCGATCCGTTCCTGCGGTTATTCACCGAACAACCGCTGACACTTACAGTTGAGCACAACCCGGTGATCATTGCCGGAACAACGGAATTCACTGTCCTTACCAATGACAGCGCTTATATTGCCTTAACTGTGAATAACCAGATCATCGGGACAGGATGGGGGAATGCAAATAATCCAACGACTATCACCATTCTTCCGCAGACTGTCGGGAAACAGGTGCGGATTACCGTCACAAAACAGAATTATCTCCGGTACACTGACCTGGTACCCGTTGTTGCTGATCAACTTGTGGTAAATTTTGCAACGATGAAAGATCATCTTTGTGTGAACTCCTCCACGGATTTCTGGGATCTGACCAGCGGTAATCCGCAATCCTGGTTGTGGAGTTTTGAAGGAGGAACTCCCGATATATCAATGTTACAGAACCCGGCGGGGATCATTTATCATATACCCGGGACATTCAATGTTACATTGCATGTTACAAAAACAGGGCAAACCCCGCAAACCCTTACAAAAACAGGATATATCCGCATTGACCATCCGGCAATTACTGATTTCAGTGATTCTGCAACATGTTTTGGCCATCCAACGCAATTCACAGATAAAACAACCTCTCAGGATGCTCCGGTTACCCGTTGGGAATGGGATTTCGGAGACCCTGCATCCGGCACTGATAACAATTCCGCACTTGTAAATCCGGTGCATCTTTTTACAACCCCTGGAACTTATTTTGTACATCTGACGGTAACAACTTCGAATGATTGCATTTCAGACACAACAGAACAGGTAATCATAACAGATATCCCAGGAATTCCCGGAACACCTTCAGGGAATGATCAACTCTGCACGGGAACGACCGGTAATATTTTTTCAACTACGGGAAGCATTTATGCAGATGGTTACGATTGGCAGATCATCCCGCCAGAAGCAGGTAACTTTTCCTCAAACATATTAACCGGATCGCTCGATCTTTCTCCTGGTTTTACGGGCGCTGCCATTATCAATGTCCGTGGCAGTAATGAGTGTGGAAAGGGAGGTTACTCGGATGATCTCCCCATTGTCATCAACTCTATCCCGGAAACAGCTTCGACACCACAGGGAGAAGACAGGGTGAACACAGACACAGTAGCATCATCAGTCTACACCATTCCGCGTATACCGGGAGCTACCGGGTATTCCTGGTTCCTGGACTCGGATGGGATTACCGGCGCAGGCGCAATCTCCGGTTCAGATACTGTTGGCATTGTTCTTTGGACACATTCATGGGTGGGAACAGCATCCATCACCGTATCCAGTTCCGACAGTTGCGGTATAAGCGCAGGATCTGACCCGAAAACGGTGAATCTATTTTCTTCCATTGCTGTCAGCGAAATCGCGAATTCGCTCATCCGGGTGTACCCTAACCCTACAGGTGGAAAACTGAACATCTCCTTTCAGCAAAACATCCCATCTGATGTAAAAATACGGATAATAACTCCTTTGGGATTTACCTTATTCCAATCAGATTTTAGAAGAATATCAGGAGTGTCCGATCAAACCATTGATCTGTCAGGGTTTTCAACCGGGGTTTATTATCTTCAAATAGAAAATGACCAGGGGGTCTTGTTCAGGAAGTCAATACTAGTAAATAAATAGCATAGTTAGGTGCAAGCGGTAAAAAGACAACGCAAAGGCAAAGTCAAAAGAGCCAAATCTCCCACTCGATTGACTTTCCTTAGTGTTGAAAACTTTTTTTGGATTTGGAGAGAAGTAAGAAAAAAGGCATTATATTTGACAAATAATATCAAAACATATTTATTCAAAATGGAGAATTTGGGTGACACCATCAGAAAGTTAAGGGAAGAAAAAGAATTGCCATTGCGCACAGTTGCTGCCTACCTTGATATTGACCAGGCAATACTTAGCAAGATGGAACGGGGCCTTCGCAAAATGACAAGGGAGCATGTTGTCAAGCTTGCAGCGTATTATAAGGTAAAAGAGGAAGATTTATTGGTAGCGTGGCTTTCTGACAAATTAGTGTATGAGGTGGCAGACGAAGAAATAGCATTAAAAGCGCTTCATGTTGCTGAAGATAAAATACAATATAAAAAACTTGATAAACCTGATAAAGGAAAAATTATACAAAAAATAAGAACATTTTTTGAAAAGGACGGAAGGGCTGACAAGGTCTGGATATTTGGCTCTTTTACCAGAAACGATTACAATTCGAATAGTGATATTGATTTAATGGTACGATTTAAAAAAGTGGATAAAATAAGCCTTTTTGATTATGCAGATATAGCTTATCTATTAGAAAGTCAATTAAATATTAAAATTGATTTGGTTGAGGAAGGATGCATCAGTCCTTTTGCATGGGAAACCGCTAAAAACGATTTAAAATTAATTTATGAATAAATCAAATCAGAAAATCAGGATAGAGCATATTAAGGACGCAATTTTACTTATTAATTCTTTCGTTCAAAATCAAACGGAAACAGATTTTCTTGCAGATATCAAAGGACAAAATGCCGTTTTATATCAGTTTCTTATTATTGGCGAGGCTATTCGCAATGTGGATAATTCAATTTTAGATAAATATTCATATCCATGGCACATTCCAAAGTCGTTTAGAAATTTTATCGCTCATGAATATCATAAAATAAAGCTGGAAAGTGTTTTCAGAGCGACGAAAGATTTAAACACATTACTGGAAATTGTTGAACAAATACTGAAAAACGAATTTTAATATGCCAACACTCCATTTTAAAGGAAAAACATTTGTGCAAAACCACCATTTGGCGGTAAAGTACCACCAACTCGTACCGAAAAAAGAATTGAGTTTAACCGATCCCGCTTATGGCGGGACAGGCTCCGTTTCTTTGCACGATAACCTGATTATACAAGGCGACAACCTGAAAGCATTAAAGGCATTGTTGCCTACATATAGCGGAAAAATTAAATGCATTTACATTGATCCTCCTTACAATACTGGTAACGATAATTGGGTGTACAATGACAATGTTAATAGCCCAATGCTGCAAGAATGGTTAGGTAAAGCAGTTAATATTGAAGATTTGACAAGGCATGACAAATGGCTTTGCATGATGATGCCTCGATTAAAACTGCTTCGAGAATTATTGAGCGAAGATGGAGCAATTTTTGTTTCCATTGATGATAATGAACAGCACTCTTTAAGGTGTTTGCTTGATGAAATTTTTACTGAACATAATTTCGTTTCAAATATCACAATTCAAGTAAATAAAGGTGGTAGAGATTATTTACCAATAGCCGCAACTCATGAATATTTATTATGTTATTTTAAATCAGAGCAGAGTGATTTAAATGAGTTAGCTAAAGATATTTCACATTTTAAACTTGAAGATAAAATAGGGAAATATGAATTAAGAGAATTGAGGAATCGAAATCCGAAATTTAATAGTAGTAATCGTCCCAATTTATTTTATCCTATTTATATTGCACCTGACACAGCAAATGAAGATGGGCATTGCTTTATTTCATTAACGAAAAGTAAAAAATATTGTATTGAGACCAATCCTTTAAATAGTAAAATAGAAGAAAGTTGTTGGAGATGGGGAAAAGATCTTTTACAAAAAAGTATTTCTGAAAATTTTGATACAACAAAAATTGTAGCAAAACAAAAAAGTGATGAAGGTTGGAATATTTATGAAAAATCACGAAAGGCAACTTCTAAGGCAAAAACTATTTGGGATGAAAGCGAAGTCAGAACTGAACAAGGAACAATTGATTTACGCGAGATAGGATTAGCAAATGCTTTTCAATTCCCCAAACCTACTTATTTAATAAAAAAGGTAATTAAATTAGCTACAGATAAAAATTCTATTATTCTTGACAGTTTTGCCGGTTCAGGAACTACCGCACACGCAGTTTTAGACCTAAATAAGGAAGATGGTGGCAACCGTAAATTTATTTTGGTTGAAATGGAAGAATATGCTGACAAAATCACAGCCGAAAGGGTTCGGAGGGTAATCAAAGGAGTTAAAACAGCAAAGAATGAAAACCTAAAAAAAGGAACAGGTGGAACATTCAGTTACTTTGAGTTAGGCGAAACCATAGAAATGGAAAACTTACTTAAAGGGAAAAACTTGCCTTCATTTACAGAGTTTGCCCGTTATCTTTTTTACACAGCCACTGGTGAAGAATTCAATGAAAAATCAGTAAATGAAAAAACTGGTTTTATAGGCGAAAGCAAAAACCATGAAGTGTATTTGATTTATAAACCAGATATTGAATGGTTGAAACGGAATGCTTTAACGTTAGAAGGTTGTCAAAATCTACCCAAATTTAAAAACAAACAACGTTTGGTTTTTGCCCCTTGCAAATATATAGATGACGATACTTGTTTAGAACATCGCATTGATTTTTGCCAATTGCCTTACGAAATATACCGTCTGAAACACTGATTGTAGCTGATTGTAATGATTAATTTGATATAAGCATGAAAGATGTCATAAACGAAAAATATAAATATTCCGAATTAACAGGCAAAATAATTGGCTGCTCAATGGAAGTACATAAAATACTTGGCAATGGATTTCAGGAAGTTATTTATCAGAGGGCATTGCAAGAAGAGTTTATTCTTCAAGGTGTTTCTGCATTTAGAGAATTTGAAATGTGTATTTTTTACAAGGGAAAAATTATTGGAACAAGACGGGTTGATTTTTTTGTTGGAGATGCCGTTTCATTAGAGATTAAGGCACTTATCAAATTGGAAGATGTTCATCTTGCACAAGCAATTAATTATTTGGAAGCATACAATTTAGAAATAGGAATGCTAATCAATTTTGGTACAAAAAGTTTGGAATATAAACGATTAATTAATTCCAAGTTTGACCCTGCAAAGCTCAATACATCAGTTAAATCAAAACAATCAACTTAATCTGCGGTTCAGACAATGAGACTAAAGCTATATCAGGAAAAGGTTTTAAAGGAACTGAAAGAATATTTAGTTGCTTTAGCTGATGCAAAAAAAGAGTTTGAAGAAATAGCCGAACTCAAACCGCATTTTGCAAAGCATATAAATTTTCCGAAAGAAGCCTGGGAAAAATCGACTGGACGTTTGATTTACAATTCCAAAACAAATGGATTAGAAGAACCATTACCCGACATTTATTTAAAAGTGCCAACAGGTGGCGGTAAAACACTTTTAGCTTGCCACGCTATTGACAACATACATAAAACATTTCTCAAAAAACAAACAGGCTTGGTTTTATGGATTGTTCCGTCAACTCAGATATACAGACAAACTATTTCGGCATTAAGAAATCGTGAACATCCTTACCGGCAGATTTTAGATATTTCAAGTGGGGGCAGAACCCTCATAAAGGAAAAAACAGAAATGTTTAATCGCCTTGATGTGTACGAACATTTAATTGTATTAATGTTAATGCTGCCTTCGGCTAATCGTCAAAATAAAGAAACTTTAAAAGTATTTCGTGACCAAGGTGGATTTACTGATTTTTTTCCAAGAGAAGATGATTTTGAAGGACATAAAAAACTAAAGGAACTCATTCCGAATTTAGATTGTTTCACCACCGAAATGGAAGTTTTCGGAACACAAATTAAAACTTCGCTTGGCAATACTTTAAAAACTTTACGTCCACTTGTTATTATTGACGAAGGACACAGAGCTTATGGAGAGTTGGCAAGGAATACAGTAAAAAGCTTCAATCCTTCCTTTATTCTTGAGCTTTCCGCAACACCCCCTCCCAACAGTAACGAGTTGGTGAAAATTACAGGACGGGAATTGCACGAAGAAGAAATGATAAAATTGGATATTCACTTAACCAACAAAACAAGTCTAGAATGGCAAGACACTTTATTAGCAAGCTATGAAAAGCGGAATGAGTTGGAGAAAAAAGCCAGGGAATACGAAAGTAACACCGGCGAGTATATCCGCCCAATTTGCTTGATACAAGTTGAACGAACAGGCAAAGACCAAAGAGAAAAAAAGTTTATTCACGCAGAAGATGCAAAGGAATATTTAATAAAAAAATGTAACATTCCTGAAAACCATATTGCAATAAAGAGTAGCGAAAAAGACGACATTGAAGGCATAGACTTGTTTGGTAAAGGTTGTGAAATACGTTATATAATTACAAAACAAGCCTTACAAGAAGGCTGGGATTGTTCGTTTGCATACATTCTTACAGTGCTTACTAATCCATCATCGGTAACAGGCATTACTCAATTAGTTGGTAGAATTTTAAGACAACCTTTTGCACGTAAAACAAAAATCAAAGAATTAGACGAGTGCTATGTTTACACTTTCCGGCAAACTGCAAGCACTTTAGTAAAAGAAATAAAATCTGGTTTAGAGGATGAAGGATTAGGCGACATTGCCGGTAGAATTGTAAGCGATGAAGCGGGAACAGATACAGGAGGATTGAAAGACCGTGATATTAAATATCGTTCTGGATTTAAAAAGTTTGAAGGCAAAATTTATCTGCCTAAGTTTGTAATTCAGGAAAAAGAAAGCTGGCGTGATATGAATTTTGAAGTCGATATACTAAGTGAAATTGACTGGGAAAATATAAGTATTGCTGAACTGAATAATCTTTCACTACAAAACAAAAAGAACAAAGAACAAGAAATTGTTTTAGGTTTAAGCTCCGTAGAAAAGGAAATATTAAAAGAAACAAGCAGAGCAGAAAAATCAGGAACATTAGTGATTGACGAAGTATTTCTGACAAGACAAATTACGGACATAATTCCAAATCCCTGGCATTGTTATCAAATTGGTGTAAAAGCAGTAAAAATGCTTTTGAAAAAATATGACCGTGAAATCGTTGCAACAAATTTTGTTTTTATAATTGAAGAACTAAAAAAGATTTTAGATAAAGAACGAAACCGTTTGTCAGAGCAAGTTTTCAGACAGATGGTTGAGCAAAAGAAACTTTATTTCTTCCTCATTACCGACAAAGGCGTTTTTGTACTTCCATCAAGAATAAAGGTGAAAAGCAACAAGCAACTGGTTCGTAATGATAATACACCCATTCAAAAATCATTGTTTGACTATGTTCCCGAGGAGAACATTAACGACCTTGAAAAATCGGTTGCTATTTACCTTGATGAACAAGAAAAACTATTGTGGTGGTATCGAAATATGAGCAGGCAGGACTATCATATTCAAGGTTGGAAACGCAATAAAATTTACCCTGACTTTATTGCAGCAGACCTGCCTACCGGACAGGCAGGCAAACAAAAAAGCAAAGACGATTACGGAACTGTTTACGTACTGGAAACAAAAGGAATTCATCTAAAAAATGAGGACACCAAATACAAACAAGACGTTTTTACACTTTGCAACGAATTAGGAGCAAAAAAAGCCTGGAAAGAATTGTTTAAAGAATTCCCAGACCACGACTTTGCATTTCAAGTTGTATTTGAGGACGAGTGGCAAAACAAAATAAATCAGTTAATGCAATAGCCAATGCACAGGTGTCAGCAGAAATGAAACAACATATGTACCTGACAGACAAGAACCGCCAGCACCTAATCGAGTAGGCTGCCCCGTCAGCATCGCCGACGGGGAGAGCCCCTGCCTGCGGCAGGCAGGTCTCACACCACCTTGCGTACAGGTCATCCTCTGGAAAATTGCACACTTATTGTTTGCCCTTGAAGAGTTATTTGTATTTTTAAACTTTTTCTAGAGCTTACAACAGGTGTGCGCTGCATGCTCATGCAGAGCACACACAGGCCGTCAGCCGACAATGCGGGCGGCTTTCCTGTGGCATACATGAACCAAACCTGCAAATGACGTACAAATTGAAAACGGTATACAAATAAAACCCCTGCCTACCGGCAGGCAGTCGCACTGTGGCTGCCAGAAAGGCGTTGGGCGCAATAAACACAATGTTATGTTCAAATTAAAATCAGACGAAAAACCACGGGATATTCGAATTTTTATCAGCTCCACTTTCGAGGATATGAAATTGGAAAGAGAACAACTTATAAAACACACATTTCCTCAATTACGATCTATTGCAAAAAGTCATGGTGTTGAGATAACTGAAGTTGACCTTCGGTGGGGAATAGACGGTGAAAAGGTAGAAAAAGGAGATACAATAGCTGTCTGTATTAATGAAATTGAAAGAAGTCGTCCATATTTTGTTGGAATACTTGGGCACCGCTATGGATGGATTCCTAATGCATTACTACCTGACGAGATTGATGAACATAGAAATGAACGGGTGGCAATGCTTTGTGCTCGTCTCAAGAGAGAAGAATATTCAGTGTATATTGAGAAACTCATAAGAGAAGGTCGGAGTGTCACTGATATTGAATTTCAGCACGGTGTACTAAGGAGTTCTGAAACCCGAAGCAAAGCTCGCATATACTTCAGACGTGAATCTGATTATTGTGATCCTGAAGGATCTGAATCTGCCAGTCTGCTTCAAGGATTAAAGAAAGCTGTTTCCGATAAGTTATTTGAACATAAACCAACAGAGTATTCCAATATTACGGAACTGCACGAGGCTGTGCTGAAAGATTTTAAAAAATTTCTTGTTGATGATTATCCTGAACATGAAAAACCAAATGAATTGCACTCTGTATTATCGGGGCATAAATCTTTTGCCCGGACCCGTTTATCAGTATGGGAGGGAGCAGGTGCTCTATTGGATAAACTTGAATCCCTTGTACAGGAAAATGCTTCACATGTAGTCGTTACTGGCCCGGGCGGGCTTGGTAAAACTGCATTATTGGCACATTGCATAGCCCAGCATCAAGATTATGGTGACGATGTTTTCTATTTGTTCTGCGGAGGAGGCCCCGGAGCAACAAAATGGCCTGCAATGATGCGATTATTGCTTGAACAAATAGTGGATTATTATAGTCTGAGTGATAAGGTTAAAATACCACCCCATAATGTTGAGTTATCAGATGCATTGGTTGAAATTTTATCTACTCATCTCATTAACCAGCAGCTAATACTTGTTTTAGACGGATTGGATCAGTTAGAGGATGCAGGTGACCTGAATTGGTGGCCAGACCAAAAAAAATTCTCAGAGAATGTAGTTACAGTACTAGGGGTAAGATGTGGAAAACTTGCAGATATTCTTATAGCAAGAGGACTGGCTTTTATTACCATGCAACCAATTGATGAAAGTGACCGCAAGGTAATTATCAGAAAAGTTTTAAAAAACTATTCCAGGAGCTTGGGACAAAAACTAATTAATGAAATTGCCGCAGATAAAGAATCTGAGAATCCGTTAGTATTACGAACCCTCTTAGAGGAATTAAAAGCTCATGGAGATAATGTGAATTTGGAAGAATGTGTGCATTGGTATATTGACACAGACTCAAATGAGGACTTTTTTAGCCGTGTGATTGAGAGACTTACACGCGACTACGAAGCAGCTTCAAAAGTATTACCCTTGATAGGTGCTTCGATCGTAGGATTGTCTGAAACTGAAATCCGCGAAATTGCGGAACTGGAAAGTCATCTGGCCTGGTCCGAGTTATATGACGTTCTTGCTCCACATATCGCCAACCGGGATGGCTATCTGGTGTACAGTCATGATTTTATCCGACAAGCTGTCGCCAGAAATTTCTATCCTAACAAAGAAGATATCCATCAATATCAGCAAAAGTTGATTGACTACTTTACAGATCCTGCCAGACGATTGGAACGACGTGCTCTTAAGGAATGGCCGGAACTTTATGCACGCATGGGAAATGTTGCAGGTCTTTTACACAGGGATACTATTCGCAATTTGTACGATTACGATGCTGATCAAGAAAATCCCAGGCTGGTAAGCATTCTTAACACCTGTTTGGATAATGGTGGTGATATTGTTCAATATTTACTGAACAGAAATTTTGTTCTTAATAGTAAAGATGATGTCTTTGCTGAAGACACACTGGCGATGATTCCATATCTCATTAATAAATGTCAGGTTTGTGTCGAGTTGCTTGAAAAGATATGGTCTATAATAGATTCAAAAGATATTGAGATACGACAGGGAGAGATGGGTAACAAAAAAAATTGGTACCATGAGTCGAAAGTATTGATAGCTAATAATTTAGGCGTCGCGTATGGTTTTTGTGGAAATAGAGAACGGTCAAAATTCTATCTTGAGCTGTCGGTCGAATCTGTTTTTGAATTTCCATCGATACATGAAATCGCTCAACGATTGAATAATTTGGCCAACTTACTTTCACATGAAGGAGGTTTTAGATATACTACGTTGCTGCATAAGTGCGCACTGGATCTTTATACTGTTCTGAATAAATCAAAATTTGAGAATCGACTATATGGCACTTGGTACCATATATCATTAGTTTATTGGGAAAATGGAGAATATGATATGGCAATAATGGCGTTGAAAAAAGCCCTTGACGGATACAGGAAACTTTATGGGAATGACCATCCTGATACTATTAAATGTGAAAGAGAGTATGAATCTTTCAGGCATAGATTATCAAGATGGGAAAATGTAAGTATTGAGGATGAAATGCCGCGACTGGATAACTTGAGTACCAAGGATATCAATCAAATAAAGAATTTACATAATGAATATTCGGAAAAAGCATGGATTGACTCAAGGCGAAGAAATGACTTTGAATCTGCAGAAAAATGGTTGCAATCTGCATTGGAATTATCTGAATTGATACCTGATTTTGAGGATTCTAAAACCAGGATCAGGCTTGCAGTAATTCGCCAAACCGCCGGTAAAGAGTCAATTCCAGTAAATAAACTGAAAAACTGGATAGAGTTATGTGATAATGATGGACTGAAAAAGCAAGCTCGCAGGCTCATAAAACTTTCTGAAGATGCTTGCTATGACAAAAAAGCATTTATCCAGAACTCTATTCTCTCAGGTCGGGCATATTTCGCATGTGGTATTATTCAAAAGGGAATTGAGGTATTGTCAGAAGCCCAAAATTATGCAAAGGGAGAATTGAATGAAATTGAAGGCGATGATGCCGTTCTTTTTAAGAACTATATTTCAGAAATTGAGAACCTATTGGTAACAAAAGATGAAAATATGAATGCCGATGTAATGGAGTCGTGTGGTATGATTGCAAAGGCGATCGAAAAAAAATCTTTGGATTATGTAAATGATAAAAGCGCTTTTAATGCTCATAACTATGCAGAATCGTGTATCAATGTGGGAAATCTTGAACTGGCTATTAAACTTGAAGAAGAAGCGCTAAAGGGATTTAGAGAAGTTAACAATCAGGATGGCATGGCAAGGGCTTATGGAAACTTGGGCAGAATTTGTCATTTGGTAGGTAAGTACGCAGAATCAATGGGATACCATAAGAAAGAGGAAAAAATAGCATTGGAAATAAATGATCATGATGTACTTGCCGAGTCGTTATGGAATCAGTCAATTATGCTTCGCAGGCAAGGTCGATATCAAGATGCGGTTTTGACAGCTCAAAGAGGTCAAGCCGGTTTGGGTGATAGAAAATGGAATACCTGCTGCCAAATCGAGGAACTTTTTAACAAAACACTTGTTTGTGATCTACATCTTGAAAGTGCTATTTCATCCATGGAGGAGCAATTAAAGAAAATTGAATATAACTTTGCTCAAGGTCACTGGCTCGGCTCTTCTTACCTTGCCTGTCTTTTACAAAAAGCTGGACATACTGAACGTGCTCTGATCATTTGGAACGAAATATTAACCAAAGCGCAGTGCAATGGTTTCAAACTTATCGAGATGGAAATGGAAGAGCTTAAAAACGTTGGTTTTTGGAAATAATCAAGAATATTCAATTCCCGTTTTCAAACCATATTCGCTAACTCAAAAATGCAGGACATTCACTTTATACAAAACTGACTAAAAGTGAATATAGAAACGATATTAAAGTCCTTAAATGAATTTACATGCGCCCAATCGAGTAGGCTGCCCCGTCAGCATCGCAGACGGTGAGAGCCCCTGCCTGCGGCAGGCAGGTCACCCTCTGGAAAATTGCACACTTATTGTTTGCCCTTGTAGATTTATTTGTATTTTTAAACTTTTTCTAGAACTTACAACAGGTTATGGTTGCACGTTTGAACAAAAAGAGTCAAAAAGATAAATAATATGAAAAAACACCTTCTCCTGATTTATTTTGTTTTTGCACTCGTTTTTCCGATCCTTACACAGAACCTCCCGAACTTTCCGATTGTAACCCCGGCCGGAAAAGGAATTGTAAATACCCGCATTGATGATATTTCTTACTGGAAAAAAATGTTGAAGCTGGGATATATCAAAGCGCTGCCTGCCGTTCCCGTGCAGAAAGCAATCAAGACCACCAGTATAATTACAGGGAAGGAAATAGTCACACAGGATTCTCCTGATATTCCCGTAACGAATGATACCAATACCACCCAGACAGAAAATTCAGTATTCATTGATCCCTGGAATGAGGATATCGTTCTGAACTCAAATAACTCAACAGATTGGGATGGGTCGAGTGTGGTAAATGCATTTGGCGCTGATGGGCTGTTCTCATTTAACGGTGGTATTGCCTGGGGGGGATCACAGCAAGCTGCAGGGCAGGCCAATTCCGGGGATCCAGCGACGGCAATCGGGTTAAATGGTTGGTGGTATGTAGGCGCTATCAGCAATACCTGGGGTCAGGGGGTAGCTTATTCTACCGACCAGGGAAACAACTGGAATTATGTGGATGTCGCCACAGTCCCTCCTTCCGGCAACGATCTCCTGGATAAAAATCACCTCTGGATCGACACGAAACCTTCAAGCCCTTATGAAGGGTTCCTTTATGATGCATGGATGAATGCTGTTGAAACTTCTATCAACCAGGCCAACATTGAGCTAAGCCATTCAGAGGATCACGGACTCACCTGGTCCTCCGCCATCAACATCAGCGCAGCGGTGAATGCCGGAAGCCATAACCAGGGAGTGAACATCAATACAGGGCCTGACGGCGAGGTTTATGCCGTATGGGCCATTTATGATGACTGGCCTGTTGATGAATCCGCATTGGGCTTTGCAAAATCCATCAACGGCGGTGCAATTTTTACTCCTGCAACCCGTATCATCGATAATATCAAAGGGATCAGGATCAGTGGCACGTCGAAAAGTATGAGGGTGAGCTCATTCCCTTCCATGACAGTGGACAACAGCAACGGACCTTACAGCGGGAACATTTATGTTGTATGGCCAAATCATGGTTATCCTGGTGTCAATACAGGTCCCGACATCAATGTTTACATGATCCGTTCATCGGATGGAGGGACTACCTGGTCATCCCCGATAAAGGTTAACCAGGATCCCCCAGGACATGCCAAACAGCATTATCTATGCTGGATCACGTGCGATCCTGAAACGGGAACACTGGCAGTGATCTATTATGACGACCGGAATGTATCTGCAACACAATGTGAAACCTGGGTTTCCTATTCATATGATGGTGGAGATACATGGCAGGATATAAAGGTCAGCGATGTTTCCTTTACCCCTACTCCATTGCCCGGATTGGGCGTCAGCTACTTTGGCGATTATCTGGGGATCTCTGCAAGAAACATGAAAGTTTGCCCGGTTTGGACTGATAATCGTTCAGGTATTGCCATGTCGTACACTTCCCCGTTTTTCCTGGGTCCTGCACCCGGCCAGGCATATGTGGTCTATAACTCTTCTGCACTTTCATTGATCAGCGATCATTCTGCCACCAATTTGAATTATGGTGATTCCCTTTACCTCACCGTCGGATTAAAAAATATTGGTGACCGTCCGGTTCAGGGAGTGACCACATTTCTTTCTTCAGCATCTTCCTTTATTGAGATAACAGACAGCACTGAAAACTATGGAGACCTGGATACTGCACAGGTAAAGATCATTCCTGATGGTTTTTCATTTAAAGTGTCCGACACAATTCCCGATGGACTGAACGTCAAATTTACCATCCGTATTACAAACGGTGACAGCACCTGGTATAGCAATTTTACGGTTGAAGCCCATGCACGTGCCATGAAGATCGTGAATATCAGTATTATAGATTCGTCAGGCAACAACAATGGCCGGCTGGATCCCGGTGAAAACGCGGTGATTTCCATTACGGTTAAAAATACTGGTGATTTCCCTTGTGAGAATGCCATAGCCAACCTTGTTTCCTTATCAGATTATATTGAAATTACCTCTGACATCGCTGCGCTTGGTACGCTTCAGCCGGATCAATCCGCCATGGCCAATTTTACCATTTCCGTGGCCGGTGACGCTACCACCGGTAGTTATGCAGATCTTACGGTACATAAGGTTTCAGGATCATACAATCAACAGGAAACCTTCCGGGAAGGGATTGGCCAACTCGTAGAAGACTGGGAAACAAACACTTTCACAAAATTTCCATGGGATGTGAATACCACCCATCCCTGGTCGCTGATCGATGCCGGCGCCTATGAAGGTCATTATGCTGTCCGGTCCGGTCTGATCCTTGATAACCAACAATCTGAGTTAAAAATCTCTTGCACAGCCGGTACAAATGACAGCATTTCATTTTTCCTTTTTACCTCTACGGAGTTTAGTTATGATCTTCTGCATTTTTATATTGACTCCGTCCTGATGAAATCATGGTCGGGAGAAACCCCCTGGGAAAGAGAGGCATTCCCGGTTTCTGCAGGTTTGCATACGTTTCACTGGATCTATTCAAAAGATTTCTTCAATTACCTGGGTGGAGATTGCTGCAGGCTCGATTGGATCACATTCCCTGCTCCCCCTCTGCCTGCCATCAATCCGGGTACGGATGCTACGATCTGTACCGGGGATCAATTCCTGCTCCAGGGAACAGCATCAAATTATGACTCCCTTCACTGGACGACAACAGGTGACGGAAACTTCAGCAATGATAGCATCATAAGACCTGTCTATACTCCTGGCACCATTGATATAATTAACGGATGGGTAAAACTAAAGCTCACCGGGTATGGTCAGAATGGGCATGTGAGAAAAAGCATGCTGTTAACTATCGGAAACTATCCTGTCTTACATATCACTGCTTTTCCGGGTGATACGTTGTGTGCAGGGCATACAGCGATACTGCGCGTTGATTCCCTTGCCGGAGGCCATTATCTCTGGATTCCGGGGAACTTAACAACAAATGTAATTTCCGTTGATACCTCCCTGACAGGGGGAATAAACGCTACCTGGATTAAGGTCTTTGTGACGAATCAATACAATTGCACAAGGTCTGATTCAATTCTTATTACATTTAAGGATTGTACCGGGATTGAAGAGAGAGGGAATCCGTTTGAACTGACAGTATTTCCCAACCCTAACAAGGGGATCTTCACATTGTTCATTCAAACCATGAAGCCGGAAACGCTCGGTGTTCGTATCATCACCCCTTTAAATATAACCATCTTTGAGGAGAAGAATATCGGGGTTTCAGGGAAACTCACAAAAGAGTTCAACATTAAGTATCTCTTAGCAGGAATCTATTTTCTGGAGATACAAAGAAGTGATGGGACAAAGGTGACGGAGAAGATTATGATTGAATGACGAATATGCGAATGAAATTGGTTTGTCAGAAATGTCGATTTTAAAAGTAATTTGAATTACCCCGTGCTTTAGCGCGGGGTTCAAAGACAAAACAAAAGAGGGCTTCAGCCCAAAAAATTGTATCCGATATAGGATATGTTAATATCTGCGTACATTTTGCCTGTTTCGGGCTAAAGCCCTGAATAACCCTGGCCGCCTTTAACCCCGGACTTAAGTCTGGGGTAATTCAAATCGTCCCTTGTTTAAACAAAAAGTTTTAACAACCAAACCATTATTAATTATTATTTTTGCCGGTTGTGAAAAAACTTCTTTCCATAGTGCTTCTTTGCTTATTCCTCTTCAACACGATGGGTTATTTTTTCGTGTTCAGGATCAACCAGTCCTTTATCCGCAGTGAGGTGAAAGGGATCATTAAAGCAGGCTGCCTGAAAGCGAATTACACCCTGCTGAAGATTTCAAATCCGAAATCAAATCCTGATTTCAAAAAAACTGAAAAGGATGAGTTTCTCTATCTTGGAAGGATGTACGATATTGTTCGTGAATGGACAAAGGACGATACCACTTACTTTTACTGTATCAATGATAAACAGGAAGAGCAACTCATCGCCGGGTTCCAATCAATCCAGAAATTTGTTCCTGGAACCGGTTCTTCCGATAAAGCCAAACATACGCTTGCAATCCTTTATCATGTTATTACGATTGCTCTTTTGAATGAACTGACGGTTCCTGTGCAAAAACAACCGGTAGATTTTAAATTCTGTGAATACACATACCAACCTCATTCTTCCTGTCAAACCCCCATATCTCCACCTCCTAAAGCGTAATTTTCTTGCTGAAACGAACCGGGCTAATACCATTTACCATTTACCATTTTAGATTTTAGATTTTGGTATTTGCCTGTATTTCTCCAGGGTTCAATTTCAGATTCTCTTTTCCAGATTTATTTATTAGTTACCTATTAATTTTAATTATATGAAATCAATATTATTTACCATAATACTGGCCGTTTTTGTCCTTTTTGGCGCTTCTGCACAAAAATCCGATAAGAACAGAAACCCTAAAAATGATTCAATCACCCTGAAAAATCTGAATGAAATTGTAATAACGGCAGTCAGAACAAATGCACCGTTAAAAGAATTGCCGGCTGCCATTTCTGTTGTTACTACAAGGCAACTGCAAGCTTTGAACAAAACGATTGATGCAGGTGAAATTTTAAGACTGGTGCCCGGTGTTAAAGTGGACAATGGAACGGGTGGTTCACGTATTCATCTGTATATTCGGGGTCAGGGTGTGTTATCCGAAACCGGTTTCCGGGGAATTCAGGTGCTGGTTGACGGTATAAGCATGAATGATCCGGGCGGATTCTGCCCCGATTTATATGACCTTGACTGGGCTACTGTAAAAAGAGTCGAAGTAGTAAAAGGACTTGCTGCATCCAGCTACGGTGGAAGCGCTACCGGTGGGGTTGTTAATATCCTTACCCAGGATGGTGGGGATAAACCTGTTAACAGCATGCTTTATGCCTCTGCAGGATCCTATGGATTCTGGAAAATATTAGGACAAGTTGATGGTACCCAAAAAGATATGAATTACCGGGTCTCTTATTCCCATACACAAGGTCATGGCTATCGTATTCACCAGTCTTTTATGGGAGATAACTTTAGTGAAAAAATGAACTGGCAGGCCACTGATAAAATAAAAATTACCCAATTACTCTCTTACACAAATTACTTCAACCAGAATTCCGAAGGAATAAACCTCGGACGTTATGATACAGTTGGCCATACTGCAGCAAACACGGATGCCATTCGTTACAACGAATTTCACCTGACCAGGCGGTTAACCGGTGCACTTATCGGCAAATTCGATCTTTGCAAAAACTCGGACCTCCTTCTGAAAGGATTCGCCCGTTTCAACAATTACCAGGAAACCTCAAATAATGGGGATGACTTTAAACCTTTTACAAACCTGGGATTTTCTGCTCAGTATAATCTGCATAGCGGTAAGGAAAAACTTAAGAACCATTTCAGCATTGGCGCTGACTTCCAGACCAAAAAAATGACTGAACATGAGTTTGCAGTACCCGATGGAGATCACATTAAGAATAACAGGGTTGATAGTTACTGGAGCCAGGAGACCTTTGACCTGTCTACCCTTCTTATTAACCAGATCATTAAACAGAGAAGTGCAGGGATCTTCCTGATCGACAAACTTGACATTGCCAATAAACTCTATGCAACGGTGAATCTGCGATATGACTATGTTTATAATGAATTGATCAATAATATTCCCGTTGCAGCCGATTCTTTGAATCCAAACGGTAGCCGGACTTTTGACAAACCGACATACCGTATAGGTCTGGCATGGGACCTCGCCAAATCTGCTAATATTTATGCCAATTACGGTACCGGATTCCTTGTTCCGACAGAAGATGAACTTTACAATAATCCGGATGCATGGGGTGGTTTTAACAATAATATCAAACCTTCCACATCACAGGGATTTGAATTGGGTGTACGGGGTGATATCGGGAACATGTTCCACTATGACCTGACCGGCTTCTACATCGATACAAAAAATGAATTCTACCGCTATAGCGTGCCCGGAAGAGGTAATAATACCGCTTTCTTTGGCAACAAGGGAGCAAGTAACCGGTATGGCATCGAAACATTCCTCGGTGTTAATCCGGTGAATAATCTCAACATTGAACTGGCTTATACCTATTCACATTGTACCTATACCTCTCCCGATTCCGTGAAGGGTCATTTCATTCCACAGTGCCCGCAACATATTCTGGCTGCTGAAGTCTCCTATAACTTCCTGAAACATTTTACCGTGGCCGTGAATGTTGAATATCAATCAAAATGGTGCATCCAGGTTGACGATTCAATCTATCAGCAATTCACTGAAAATGGGATCAAACGCAGTTCATGGGTGAATGGATATAAAGTTTTCAGCGCGAATGTAAACTACAACTGGAAACTGGGATGGCTGAAAGGCGATATCGGATTATATGCCAAGAACCTTTTCGATGAGCAGTATTTTGGTTTTACAGAACCTAATAATGGCTCCGATTATAACAGTTTTCAACCGGCACCAGGAAGGGAATTCTTTGTCAATCTCAGATTAAAATTCTAGCTTTTTTTTATTTCACCGCGAAGACGCAAAGACGCAAAGGATTCATTTTAACATATTATTCCATGCGCCTCTGCGCCTACTGCGGTTAATAAATGTTTTTTATAGAAAGAAAAGCGCCACTCCCCCAACTGCCATGATAGCTCCGATGATCTCTTTAATAGTAACTTTTTCTTTAAAGAGAATTACCGATGGAGGTATGATAAGTACAGGTACCATGGCCATGATCGTTGCGGCGATCCCTGTGCTGGTCAGTTGAACGGCCAGCAGTGAGAAAGAAACACCCAGGAAAGGTCCGAAAAAAGCCCCCAGTGATAACTGCCCCATTGCTTTTTTATTAGAAAACGAATGATATGTTCTCCTCCATAAGCCCCAAACCGTAAATAAAATACAAAATCCGCTGATGCCTGCGAGGACCCGGATCTGGGCGGAGGCAAAAGGATCATACCCATGCATCCCGAATTTGCTTAAAACCAAGCCAATTGCTTGTCCCAGAGCGCCACCAATCCCGAGTAGGATCCCCCATACCGGATAGGAGAGTTTTACATTCCCGGAAGTGGCGTTTTCTTCCTTCTGCTCCGGTCTTTTAAGCACGACCATTGCGATCCCTGCAATCGTTATGGCCATCCCGGTTACACTTTTAACAGTCATTGTTTCCCCAAGGATCATCCATCCTATCACCGCGGTAAAAATGGGAGCCAGTGCCATCAGCAACATGCTGATCCGGGCTCCTATCAGTACAAAAGCCTGGAACAGGCAAAGATCGCCAAAAGTAAACCCGATCAGGCCAGAAATGATCAGGTAAAACCAGGTTCTGCCTGTCGCATCAACCGGAAGCAAATATCCACGGTAAATCCAGCAAAAAATACTGAGACAGAAGAAGCCGACAAAAAGACGTAGCAGATTTACAATACGTGAGCCAATTCGTTTACTGGAGGCTTCAAAAGCAAGCGCTGTAATAGTCCAGAACATGGCTGTAAGAAGAGAAGCAAATTCACCTGCGTGTTTCACGTGTCGGATTAATTATTACCCACCAGCCAATCCTGCGGGTTCTGGATATTCTTCCCCAACCAGATCTCAAAATGCAGTTCAGTTCTTGAATCTTCCCCATTTGTATGGACCAGACCGATAACCTGTTTGGTCGACACATCCTGCCCGTCTTTTACAATCACTGATTCAAGATTCGAGTAAACGGTGAGGAATTCTCCATGACGAATAATGACTACCTTATTCATGTTCGGGAATGAAATCACCCGGCTCACTTTCCCTTTGAAAACACATCTTGCACCTGCTCCTTTCTCGGTGGAGATATCAATACCGTTATTTTTGACCTTCACATATTTCAGTACGGGATGCGGGTGTTCCCCGAAAACCCCTGTAATCACACCTTTCTCCAGCGGCCAGGGCAGCTTCCCTTTATTCGCGGTAAAGGAACTCGATAATTCTTTTTCCATCGGGGTAAGCATCATCTCATTTTTCGTCCCGGTGGTTGAAATTCCGGTTGTTTTAGCCTTTGCCACCGAGGTTTTAATCTCATCTGCAATGACTTTCTCGATTTCCCGTTGTAGTTTATCGGCCGTTTGTTGCTTCTCCTTGAGGGTAGCCAGTAGGTTTTTCTCTTTCTGACTTAATTCCTTTACCGATCTGTCTTTTTCCACCTTCTCCTTGGTCAGTCTGTTCTTTTCGTCTCCCTGCCTGGTAACCAAAAGTAATTTGTCTCCTTTGTTCAGTTCCAGGCTTTTTTTCTGCCTCGATAACTCAGCCTGCATGGCCTGGATAAGTTCTGCCTGTTTCCTCCGATAGGCGCTATATTGCTGATAATATTTTAAACGATGAAACGCCTGGTTAAAATCCCGTGATGAGAAAATAAACATCAACCGGTTGTATGCATTCATGTTTTTATATGCAAAATAGATCATCCTGGCATATTCTTCCTTCAATTTACTCAACTCCGTTGTCAGTTTCTGGATTTGTCGGTTCTGACCATCAATTTCAGTATCCATCTGTCCGACTTCCCTGTTCATTGTTTCGATCAGGGATTCCCGTTTTTCGATCTGCTTATTCAGAATCAGCAGCCTGTTTAGGGAATTTTGTTTTGACTTCTGTGTTTTGTCGAGAAGAGAGTTTGTGAATCTTATCTCTTCCTCAAGTTGTTTCTTTGTTTTCTGGAGTTTGTCTTTAGAGGTCTGGGCAATGGTTACAGATTGAAACAGTAAAATCAACAAACCCGAAAAAAGCAGGAAACTCAGTACCTTGTTATTTCTAAACCATTCCGTAACGGTCATGGGTTCATGATCTTATTTTCATTGTTATCATTTGATCTGTCTGTAGCCCGAAGGAATTCTGAAAGGGAATGACTGCGGAATACCGACATTTATCTTTGAGAAATTTACGAGTACCCGGATATCGTTATCGGCAGAAATTTTATACGACATTTTTGAAGGGAAAGATTGCGTGCCTGTATTCTCAAATTCAGAATAGGAGGCCTCCAGTTGCATGTTCGGCTTCTGAATTTCCTTCACATTTGCACGTGTGATCTTGAATGTAGAAGGATCGATCCAGATATTCTGAATTAAGATTCTCAGTTTTTCATGGCTGCTTCTCACAAACTTCCTTAATTTCCTGCGCTCTGCTGTGGATAGTTTGTATTGGTTATTATCTATGGATGCCCTGAAAGATCCGTTTTCATAGAAAGAGAGATCATTGCCGATCAGGAACGACTGAAGAATATCATAATCTATATTCGCATGTAAAAAATTATTAACAAAATTATAATCTCCTTTAAAATAGGTATCATTTATCCGGTTGATGAACTTGATCGAATCCTGGGTGATCATCATCCTGAAGACTTCAATACCGAGAAGCGGGGAAAAAGAGATCCATATCAGGCTGTCACGGCGAATACGGATTTGTCCATTGAAGGAATTTCGCTGGTTCTCATTCTGATATTCTGCTGAAAATTTGGCCGTAAACCAGTCGTATTTTAGTTCATATTCTTTCAGTTTATTAAAAAGATATTCTGCTCCTTCTTCCTTGATCGGCGCTCTCATTATTTTTTTGGTTCCATGACAGGAGGTAAGGATGACAGAGAAACCCAGGATGATCGGTAACAGGATAATTCTCAGTAAGGAATGTGTAAAAGGAATGTTTTGAAATTGCACAGGCACTTTTAGCAGTGAAGTATCTTCTGATTTATTCATAGAGTTTTTTATTCACAATTTTTTTTTCCAGAAACTCAGAACCGGGGCCTTTCCCTTTTGCTTTAATCCAGTATTCAACAGCATTTTCCTCATCCCCCAATTTAAAGAGTACGTCACCATAATGTTCGAGTACTTCTCCACTTGAACTTTCTTTATCCTGCAGGGCTTTGGCTATCCATGTTTTGGCCTCCTCAAACCGTCCCAGTTTATAAAGAACCCAACCATATGTATCTTCAAACGATGAATTATCAGGATCCAGCGTCAATGCCTTCTTTGCCATCTTTTCTGCCTTATCAAGATCTTTGTTTCGCAAGCTCAGGTAATAGCTGTAGTTATTCAGTACATATGGATTATTATCCTTTAACTGCAATGCTTTGTCATAGGCCTTGTCAGATTCTTCGGGTATTTTCAGGGCATGATAGGTATCGCCAAGACTCATATAGAACTCTGAAAGCAATTCGTCATTATCGACAACCAGCTTAACGCCGGATTTGAGTACATTCAGGGCATCATCATATTTTTTCATCTGATAATTTGCCATTCCGGAGAAGAGCCAGGGAATGGGTTGTTCGGGAAACAGTTCACTGGTGCGGTTGCTGAATTCCAGCAGATGATCATATTTTTCAAGCTGAAGGTCAAGACGGATCACCTGTTCCCAGACGACATATTTGCTGCTGTCGAGGGTGATTACTTTGATGAATTCATCCCTTGCGACAGGATATTGTTTATCCTGCAAAAGCAGATCGCCATAGATTGAATGTGCTTTAGGTTCAGCGGGATGTGTGTCAATCAGGATCTTTGCCAAGGTCATTGCCTGGTCTTTCAAATCGGAATAGAGTTGGTTTATCGTGTAAAATGAGAGCAGGATATTGACCTTTGTATCAATGTCAAGGTTGGGATTCGCAAAACCAAGTTTCAATTCGTCGTATGCTTTCTCTTTATTGCCTGTTTTCCGGTAATAGTCAGCCATCGACATATGAATGTAAGGGTTTGCCGGATCAATCGCGATAATTTCATTGTATATATTCAGGGCTTTCTCATACAACTGGTTCGAGATGTAGAATTCAGCGATCAGTGAAAGAAACCTTGTATTGGTCGGATCGGAATTGACCAACTTTTGTAATTCCGCTTCAGCCTTTTGCAGATCGTTCAAGTGAAGCCAGATTTTCTCTTTCTGCAGTGAGATATCCTCTGAAATCCCCGTCTTCCCTTCAATCTTATCATAGATCCCTGCAGCATCATGGTATTTCCCGGCTACAATATACAGTACGGCCAACTGGTAATAATTATCCAGGTTATCAGGATGTTCTGTGATGATCTTTTCGTAAATATCTACCGCATTCTTATAATCTCCCTGTTCCTGGTAAAGATCGGCCAGGTAAAGCCGGTACCAGGTATTGGAAGAATTGAGTGAAACTGCTTTCTGTGAAAGTTTGATGGCCTCCGGATATTCCTTTTTATTTCCAAGAATCCTTGAAAGTTCATAATAAGCAACCGGATCGAGTGGAAACCGGTCAATATACTGCCGGTAAACTTCCTCGGCTTTCAGGAGATTATCTGTGATCTGATACTTTTTTGCTTCGATAAGCATAGCGACACTGCCATATGTCTGATGGATCCTGGAAGTATCTTTTGGATCCGGACGATTTTTTTTTCTTACTGGGTTTGAAAATGCATTTAAATCAGCCAATAAACTGATAATCATAATTAAAGCCAGGAGGAATGCAGATGATTTTATTTTTAAAAACTGATTCATTATTATTTCCCTCCACATCGAAATTGGTACATTATAAAGTTCCTGTATGGCCGAAGCCCCCGGCTCCGCGATCCGTTTCCACAAGTAAGTCTACTTGCTCCCAGTTGGCTTTTTCATGGGCAGAAATGATCATCTGAGCGATCCTTTCACCATTGCGTACAATAAATTCTTCATTAGAAAGATTCACCAGGATGACTTTTATTTCACCCCTGTAATCGGCATCAATGGTTCCCGGTGTGTTTAGAATTGTAATCCCCTTTTTAAAGGCAAGGCCACTTCTTGGCCTCACCTGGGCCTCATAACCCACCGGGAGTTCTATGAATAATCCGGTCGGAACCAGCGCTCTTTCCAGTGGTTTTAAACAAATCTCCGTGGTAAGGTTGGCGCGCAGGTCCATTCCTGCAGAAGCCTCGGTTTCATATGCAGGCAGTGGATGGGGAGAAATATTTACGATCCTGACTTTCATCGTTTTTGAATGAACTTGCAAAATTAATAAAAATATCAACTTAAAATGCCTTTGACAGTCGCGGTCTTTCAACGAGGAAGGCAACCACAAGAAAGATAAGCAGGAACATAGAATGAACGATGATCCGCACCGGTTTAGTATCGATGCAGATATTGGAACTGATGAGGTAAAGGAGTACCGCAAGGCCAAGGTAACCAAAGAATTTCTTAAGGTTATAGTTCACCGGGAAATACTTCTGGCCAATAAGATAGGACAACACCATCATTGATCCATAACAGATGAATGTAGCCCAGGCAGAACCGAGGTAACCATGGATAAGATGATCTGAACTCAGGGGTATCCACCAGAAATTCAGAACCAGGGTGATGATGGCGCCGATGATAGCCAGCCAGGCGCCCCACATGGTTTGGGAGGTAAGTTTATACCAGATCGATAGGTTATAATAGACCCCGAGAAACAGGTTCGCAAGCATCAGGATCGGGATAACATTTCTTCCTGAAGTAAACCTGTGTCCGATAAAACGAATGACAAAATCGTCGAGGTAGAGCATGGTCACCAGGAAAATAACGGAAACGGTAATGATAAAATAGTCCATGATCTTTGCATAGACCACCTTTGCATCCTTTTCTTTCGCCTGAGCAAAAAAGAAAGGCTCGGCTGCAAAGCGGTAGGCCTGGATGAATAATGTCATCAGGATGGATATCTTATAACATGCCCCGTAAATACCCACTTGTGCTTCGGCCAATTTTGGCGACATCGGGAGAAGGTACCTCAGCATGATCCTATCGAAGGTCTCGTTGACAATACCGGCCATCCCTGCAAAAAGCAAAGGGAATGCAAAAACAAGCAATGCACTCAGCATTTTCCGGTCGGGTTGCCATCTGAACCCGCGGAACTGAGGTACAAGTAAAAGAAGGGTCACTGCACTGGAAACCAGGTTGGAGATAAAGATATATTCAATGCCCCAGTCGGTTTTGTAAAAAGAGCCGACCATATGCCCGAAAACCCCTTCGGGATAGTTCTTCAGTACATAAGGACACAGTAAAATGAAGAAAAGATTGAGCCCGATGTTGGTCAGGATGTTGATTAACTTGACGGTGGCGAAATTAAAAGCCTTGTTGAGCGCCCGCAACCTGGCAAAAGGGATTGCAGTGAGTGCATCGAGCGCCAGTATCCAGGCAAACCAAACGATGTAGTTGCTGTTTCCGGAGTAACCCATCCAGTTGGCGATGGTTTGTGAAAACAGGGAGGCAAGAACCAGGAAAAACAGGGAAGAGACAATCAGCGAAGTAAGTCCTGTGCTGTACACTTTATCCTTGTTCTCCGTATCCTGGTTGAATTTGAAGAAGGCCGTTTCCATTCCGTAGGTGAGAATGACGATCAGGAAAGCAGCGTAGGAATAGAATACATTCACGGTACCGTATGCATCGGGAAGAAATACGCGGGTGTACATGGGAACAAGCAGGTAGCCCAAAAACCTCCCGAGGATGCTGGGAATTCCGTAAACTGCTGTTTGTCCGGCAAGACGCTTCAATGGGTTCATTGACAGCAAAGGTAAAGAAAAACAATATCAAAGACCATCAAGGTGGTGCCAAGGTAACCCAAATAAAGTCAAAATGAAACTGGAAACTGCAAACTGGGAACTGCAAACTGGGAACTAAAATTTATAATACCTTTACTTTCTCTTTCCAATTCAAATTATGCCTAAAAACAAATTCTACGTCGTCTGGCTGGGCCGTAAACCCGGGATCTATACCAGTTGGGAGGATTGCCGTAAGCAGGTGGAGGGCGTGGAAGGCGCCAAATTCAAGGGGTTCCCGACGAAAGACCTCGCCGAAGTGGCTGCACGGGACAGCTATGAAAGATACTTCAATAAGGGTGAGCTTTCCACTCCAAAGAAGATCGTCTGTTCAAACCCATTGATCGGTGAGCCCGTTGATGACAGCATCTGTGTTGATGCCGCCTGCCAGGGAAATCCCGGCATTCTGGAGTATCGTGGAGTGGATACCAAATCAGGCGCCGAACTATTCCGGCAGGGCCCTTTCCCTGAAGGAACCGTGAATTTAGGGGAATTCCTTGCCATTGTTCATGCACTTGCTTACCTCAAACAGCGGGAGTCCGACTGGCCCATTTATACGGATTCAAGGACAGCGTTGACCTGGCTGCGAAATAAAAAGATCAAAACCAATATGGAGAGATCTGCCTCCAATGAGAAGTTGTTTTCCCTCGTTGACCGGGCGCTTACATGGCTGCATGAAAATTCCTGGAAGAACCCGGTGATAAAGTGGGAAACGCAATACTGGGGCGAAATTCCGGCTGATTTCGGGAGGAAATAGCCCATTCGCCCCACGGGTTGACCAAAAAGAAAAAAAGAAAATTAACCGCTAAGACGCAGAGACGCAAACCTGCCTGCCGGCAGGCAGGAAATTAAATTTCAATAAATTATTATTCTGTGCCTCTCTGGTGAAAAATACTTATTAGTCAGCCCCTAATTCAAATTTCGAAATTCCTGATTTTTTCTATATCTTTGATCATGTTGTTTTTCATCGGGTCATGAAAAAAATCTCCTTACTCATTCTTTTCCTTATTGCTTTTCAGATAACCCGGTCACAGGACTGGCAGTGGATCAACCCGAAACCGGGAGGATGCAGCCTGAATGCTGTTTTCTTTGCCAATGAAACAACAGGTTATATGGTGGGAGATGATGGCCTTATTTACAAAACTTCAAATGGTGGAGTGACCCTGACCCCACAAATTTCCAATACCTCCAAGTCCCTTTATGCTGTTCAATTTTTGAATACAGACAATGGATTTGCCGTTGGTAAAAACGGAACGATTTTGAAAACCACAAACGGTGGAACAGAATGGGATGTCCTGAATTCAGGAATTACAAGTACCCTCCATTCCGTGTTCTTCACCAGTCAGAATACAGGATTTTCAGTTGGCGACCTGGCAAAAGTATTAAAGACAACAAACGGAGGAATATCATGGATAGAGGTAAATATTGTGGGTGACTTTGCCGATTACTATTCTGTATTTTTTGCAAACCAGAATACAGGTTATATTGCAGGGAGCGGAGGCCAGGTTTATAAATCCACGGATGGCGGAGTATGGATCAATGAAAAAGAAGAGAACACACTCGTGATCTATCCAAATCCTGCAACTGATAACCTGGAAATTGTGACCAACAGAAATACCGGCGTCGGCAGGATCGTGATCTCCGACATTAACGGACGCGGTTTGATTAATCAGGCCTTTAGAGGCTGCAAAACCAACCTGAATATTAGCGGATTAGCTCCGGGGATGTATTTTATAAATTTCCGGAATGCAACTACCGTATCAACAAAAAAAATAATTAAAGAATAACATTCAATATCAGTGAAAATTAATGCGTTTAAGATGTCTGAATATCAATAATTTTCAGTAAATTTCAGGGTTCATTAATTCATAGATTTATGAAAACTATATATACCAAATTACTTTTTATTGTGATCCTTTTCCTGACCTATTCTTCTTCACTAATTTTCGCTTTTCCGTCCGACACGATAAAATCGATACCGTTTACAGAGAATTGGGGATCAGGTTCCTTTTCCACCAACAACTGGACATTCCCTGATGGTCAGTCCAACTGGTTCCTCGCGACCACTTCCGGGCTTCCGGCACCCTGTGCCAGGTTTATGGGAATTCCATGGCTAACCAACTATTCCTTTTCCCTGTTATCACCCTGGTTCGATGCCACACAATTGACGTGCGATTACGTGTACCTTGATTTTGACTTAAGGGTGGATAAAATTCAGGAAACAGGAAACGAAAAATTCCGGGCTGAAGTGGATCTTCCCTCCTCCAGCGAAATGCTTCTTGCAACCAACAATTCCTACGAATTCAATTGTGAAGCAGGATATTGGCACCATTACCACATCAACCTGGCAAAGGCTATAAAAACCCTGTTCCGGCTCCGGTTCATCGCTTACGGTGAAAATTCAGCGAATATTTCAGGTTGGTACATTGATAATATTATGGTAACCAGCAAACAAAAGCCTCCCCGGAATTTTAGCATTGGAGAGAATGGTCAGTGCGGGGTTTCGTCCTGTACGGCTCTCCTTACTTGGAGTCCGCCGAAGTGTGGAGTGAATGCTCAAACGATAGAATTTATTTATGACGACGGTCACGCAGAGGAGGGAGCAGCGGGTTGGTCAGGAAGTGATTGCTCATTTGGAAATAAATTTGAATTGTCTCCCGGTAACACCGGCTTCCTGGTGTCATTCAGCGCTTGGTTCTTTAAGAACCCGAATCAAACGGGCGACGACATGCTTACCGTTGATGTTTATGACTCCACCCGCGTCCTGATCGGATCATCCGAATGGTTCAAACCCGACACCGGCTGGATTACCGTCCAGGCCTCAAACATCCCATTTGAGGGAACCTTTTATGCCATGATCAGATGGGAAAATATCCAGGGAATAACCAATTGGCTCGGTTACGATATCAATGGACCCTATTCTTCCAATTACTGGGATTACTGGCTGATGGGCAGCAGTTGGACGACTCCTGCGAATCTTTCAGGCTGTGAAGATGGAATTTTTCTGCTCAGGGCAACGGCTATCGTCCCGGCGAAAAAGAAGCAATCCATGGAGCCTGATTCCACGGTTATTCTCGGTTATAATATCTATAAGGCGGATGGCTACGAAAATGACAACTTTATAAGGATCAACAACTCCCCGGTTCCGGATACGACCTATTCGGATTATATCGATTGCATGGCACGTTATTACGTAACCACGGTTTTCACTTCAGGAGAATCGGATCCTTCGGCGAAACTGCAGGCAGGCTGCAACGCGGTGGGAATTCATTCGGCTCCTGATCCCGTCACCGTTATTATTGATCCCAACCCTGCCTTTGCAAAGGTTGAGGTCTCATCAAATTACATCATAAATGAAATAAAAATTACCGATCTCTTCGGAAAACTGCTTCAAACTGTCGGGAACCTGACAGATAAAAAAATCACTCTCGATGTCTCCGGATTAACCAACGGGATCTACATGGTCAATCTAAGGACATTTAAGGGGGTCAATGTAACGAAATTGATTGTTCTGCATTAGTTGCCTCTCCCCCCTTTCCGGAGCTGACTAAAAAAGTCTTTTTTTACCGCAAAGGCGCAAAGGCGCAGAGAAATAATTTATTGAAATTGAATTCTTTGCGTCTCTGCGTCTCTGCAGCTTGTCCTGAAGAAAACTTCCCGTCTTCATATAATTTAGAAGCGATTATCATCGAAAAATCATAATCTTTCAAATCAACCTCATCAGGAATTTTTAACTGTATTTTTCTCATTGCTCAATTTTTTTTTGTATCAACAAATTTACGATAAAACTCAGTTCTATTGTACGTTGTCGTTAATATTCTATTGTTGTCTTGTCCCAACGGATTAACTTTCATCCATATTTTCCGAACGTGAAATAGCCCAGGCTTGGGCAAAGATCAACATTCTCCGCTGGTGAACAAAAATGCGGAATATGAAAATTCAAGGTTCGAAGGAACTTTACCGCATCTTTGTTTTTACTTTTTTTAGACCCCTCTCTAGCCCTCCCCTTGGAGGGGAGGGGAACATTCAAACAACTCTAAAGATTTTTGTGTATTTGGAAAATTAACAATAAAATATTGATAAGTGGTCACATTTACAAAAAATCTATTCCCGGTGCTTATGATTCATTTTAAATCATTTACAACAAGTTCAAGAAATAGTTGAAAGAAATGTATTACTTTTTCCCAAAAAGCCGATTAATGTCATTAAGAATAATGTTAATTATTTTTCATGGCTTTTATTTGTAAGACCATTGAGTGGGTTCAATATTTCGGCGCTCCGGCCGAAACCATTGAATTTGCGAAGCTATTGAGAAGGCGGTTGACTCCCGCCGAGAAATTAATCTGGCAAAGGCTAAAGGGAAAAAATATAAAAGGAATGAAATTCAGGAGACAACAACCTATTGGTCATTATATTGCAGACTTTTATTGTCATGAAATACGCCTTGTGATCGAAATTGATGGACCGATCCATTTGAACAAAGAACGTTCATTATACGATAAATCACGCACTGCAGAAATGAATCGCTATGATATTAAAGTGATCCGGTTCACCAATGATGAAGTCAGGAACCATATAGGAATGGTGATGAATACCATTCGGGAGGAAATTCTCAATAGGAAAAAAAATGCTCTATAGGCTAATCGCCCATCCCGATGGCCTGGTATCAAAATACCCCTCCCTAGCCCTCCCCTTTGAGGGGAGGGGAACATTCGAACAAATTCAAAGATTTTTGTATCTATATACCAAAAGCCACCCTCCCCTCCAAGGGGAGGGTCGGGGTGGGGTCCTGATGATCTTTCATCCCGATAAAGTTGATGACTTTCCCGGTGAAATGCAGCTTGTTTCAAAAATGAAGCAGATCAGAACCGATATCATTACATGGATGTTATATGATTACCCGAAATGTGAACTTCTTGCCTTTAAAGCCATCCAAGGCTTCAACATAAATTCTGGCAACTATAAAATATTGGGATAGGTATTTGATAATGATTAGGGGGGGAATGTGTCCCAATAAAATTCTTGATAATTGTGCGCTTAATTTTCTTCCACCAAATGGAATTATATGAAAAGTCGTATTTTATTGCCCCACCCAAATTGTAATTTTTCCAAAAATATTTGAAGAATAGAAATTTCAGTATATTTGAGTGTGTTTTTGCCCTTTTTGTGTAATATTTAAAGTGTTATAATCAATTGTTATATATGGACCTTTTATCCATATTTTTGAAATTTTTTGTTTTTCAATGATTTAATATTATCCTTTATTTGTAAGGGATAGCGACTCAATGATTTAATTTTTAAGGAGGTATGTATTGGAAAATTTAAACAATGAATTACTAAAGTTCACACAGATTGATGGTAGAAGCAATTATGCTCAATACCACAAATTACTATCACCACCGTTAGGTCAAGTGGATGATCCAAACTATGCAACCAAGACATCTTCTTTGTTGGTAAACTTTCTTAATGCCTCTATAGATGAGGTTCGTCTCCGTCATGCCCAAGTCTATTCAAAACGAATTTTAGGCAAAATAGATATAGATGATGCCGACCATTTTCGGGAAGGAGTACTAAAACGGGAGATTGCGGGAAAAATCATGTACACTGAACATCGTGATCATGAAGCACACACACTTTATAACTACATAATGGGTTGGTATATTTTATCCAATAATACAACACTGCAGAAAGAGCTTTTCAGCGCATTTGATCAAAGGTTTGGTAAATGGGACAAAGGAAATGAATGGCAGAGTTTTGGTAATATATGGCCTTTTACTAGTCTTTTGCATGACATTGGTTATTTGCTCGAAGGATCGATAGATCCACTTGAGATTAGTTTACAGACTGATCTTATCCAGAGTGGTGCTGCAGTAATCAAAGAATACTTCTATCGGAAATTTTGGCAGGTTAATGGTATAGGAGCAACACCAGAACGCGAAATTATGCGTAAAATTACTAATGTTATTGAACCACAATTCTCTAACGAATCAATGTCCTCATTGGCTGATACTTTAAGGAATCTTGGAACACTTGAACATTTGAGGAATGTGCTTTTAAAAGGGTATAATGCAAAAGGGATATCGCCACCGTCATTAATTATGATGCCCAACGGTTTAATGGGTGATTCCTTCAGATTATGGGCGGCTCACTATGCAGAGTATGATAAAACAAATACAATGATCCCTCGTATAAAAGAAATTGAGGATAGTTTCTATTCCAATATATGGGAAGGTATGCCAAATAGCGGAATCAGAGTATTAGATCATGGCGTATGTAGTGGCCTTATCCTCTTGCTATATTCAACCTTTTACTTCCGAATGTTCTTCGCGCTTGATGCACCACCTGACGACCCCATTGATGCAAAAATCTGGAATGTTTTTACAGGAGACATGATTCCAGAAAATGTTGAATATAAGTTATATTGGTGGTGGAATTCAATAGTCTGGGCAACAGGAGCAACAGCTATTCATAACTTCCAACAACAAACACGACCCTGGCGTGAATTAGGCTCAGACTGTGGTAGACTCAAGATGGATCAAGATCCTCTTGCATATCTGGGAATACTTGTTGACACCTTGCAGGAGTGGAATCGTTATACAGTCAAAAGGAAGACGGCAATTGTTGGTTCTTTGCCCATCCAGGGTCATGATATATCCCTTGGCACTAAGAACAATCATATTATTATCACTTATCCGGAAGGTTCAATATCAGCCAGAATAAGAAATTCTCTTGACACTTCACTTGATTCATGGGAGAAAATCGTTCGGGTAAAACCATGAAAGCAAAAAAGTTGTTGGCAAATGTCGGAGTTAATAATGATTAAATGAGGTCGATATAAAATTCATTTTCCTTTTTTTTTACTTTTGTTAAGAAATTATAAACCCCAATAAATATGAATAATGAAAATAAAATATTTTCCATTCATGACGCCGTTTATCATATTCATGAACCACATGTACATATGTTAGTTGTTAGAGTTGATAAAAATGCCAATCATGTTTTTTGTTCTTATGATTTCAATGGTCAACAAAAAGAAAATTGGTTTCTACCTTCCGAATTAGAATTGGAAAAAACCAGAAAACATGCAGCTGATTATTCTGTTATATCTGGAATTGATTTAGCAAAGAAAATTATCCTATTTCTGAATTGTTCAAAACTCAAAAGAACTTTAAAAATTGATGTTGCTGAACAGATTATCTTTGATTCAGTTATAATTCCAAATGAAAAGGAGTTTGAAGAGATAGTAAAAAGTATTAGAAAAACACTATTACTGTCTGACCTATCTGAAAGTGATCGAAAGAGAGATCCAGTTCGAAATGTATCAACATTAACACGACTCAATATTGGTAATATATTTCTTTTTAGGTATGGTTTCGTGAAAATCTGGGTTTTTGAATTTAAAGACTGGGGTTATATAATTCCAGATAATAGCAGTGAACTATTTTTCCTTAGACATCCCTATTTGCTAAAAATAAATCATTTTACAACTCATGATCTTCAAATTTAATTAAATTAAAATCATCTTTTATATTTTCTCCTTGCCAACAAATAAGTGAGAATTCTATTCAAAGAAAGTGCTCTAAATTTTTTTCCTCGTTGTTCTGGCCATTTGGTTAGTTCATTATTATATACAAGGACGGTTAAGACGAATACCTTTACAAATAGTTCACACACATCATCTCATCTATATCAGCCATGGAAAAAGAAAAAATTGTAAATTATTTAAAATCTGATAAACGATTCTTACAAGATCTTATAAATTTTCATTGGCCTGAAAGCCCCAGAAGTCTTTTTTATGAGGTTCAACGTCAAAAAATTCCATTAAATCAAGGGATTCAACTTCTAATGCTTGGAATACCAGATTTTGAGTGTATTTACAAGGATGGTCAAAAAGTCTATCAAGAAAGGCTCAATAGTTTGGGACTCCCTGAACCTGCAGATTTCATTGATATTTTTAATGAGTTAATTTCAATAACATACAAATGCCAAACGATGATAGAGTTTTCTGAGAAACTCAAAGAGAGTAAATCCCCTTTGATGAATGATTTTTATGATTTGATTCAACGCATCCCTATTGAATATTCTAAAGAATTTTTAATTCTTGTAAATATGCATGAAAGTAACCCTAATATTAAAAATATCGATGAAATTGAAAATAAGAACTTAAATAGATATTTATTGGCAATGAATGATTCTGTATGGAATAACATTTTTAAGGACGTTGTTATGAATGATTCCTTCTAAAGATTTTCATTTTACAGAAATGATCAAGAGAAAATTATTTGGGGGAGGCTTTTTTAAGTGTAGGCTTCAATCGACTTATTGATTCCTCCTTCACTATCTTTTTTCTACCTTCACTCTTCATTATTCATTCTTCACTATTTTACATCCGCCCCATTTATAGCCCCTTCACCGGGAGTCACAAAAAACAGCTTGCCATTAGGATTCTCCGCCATCAGGATCATTCCCTGTGAAGTAAAACCTTTCAGGTTCTTTGGTGCCAGGTTGGCAAGAATGCAAACCTGTTTGCCGATCACCTGTTCCGGCTCATAATGCCCGGCAATACCTGCCACTAAAGTACGCTGGTCAAGGCCTGTATCGACTTTCAGCTTCATCAGCTTCTTTGTTTTTGGTACTCTTTCAGCTTCCAGGATAGTAGCTACCCGGATATCCATCCTGGCAAAGTCATCGTATTCGATCATCTCCTTCGCAGGTTTGAGAGGAGTTGGCTGGGTCTCATTCGCGATTTTTGTTTCATGTAGCTTCTGGATCTGCATTTCGATCGCTGCATCCTCAATCTTTTCAAAGAGAAGTTCAGGATTTCCAAGTTGATGTCCGGGAGCAAGCCATGTTCCTTTTTCGGCATCTTTCCATTTCATGGCAGGAAGATTAAACATCGACCGGATCCTGGCTGCGGAAAATGGCAGGAAAGGTTCCGAAAGAATAGCTAATTCAGCACAGATCTGCAACGCGATATTCAGGATGGTACCCACTCTTTCGGGATCCGTTGCAAATTTCTTCCATGGCTCGTTGTCCGTCAGGTATTTATTCCCCAATCTTGCAAGGTTCATCGTTTCAGACAACCCTTCCCGGAAACGGTAATGCTGAAGACTTGAGGCAATCCTGCCAGGAAAGGTCTTCATCTCATCGATCGTCTGGAGGTCATAATCCGTCAGCCCATTCATTTGAGGAACAAGACAGTCGAAATATTTTTGAGTGAGGACGAGAGTGCGGTTGATAAAATTCCCGAAGATTGCCACCAGCTCGTTGTTGTTTTTTGCCTGGAAGTCCTTCCAGGTAAAATCATTGTCCTTGGTTTCAGGGGCATTGGAGGTCAGCACATACCGCAGCACATCCTGTTTCCCGGGAAACTGAAGCAGGTATTCATGCAGCCATACTGCCCAGTTCCTCGATGTGGAGATCTTATCGCTTTCCAGGTTCAGGAACTCATTTGCGGGAACATTATCGGGCAGAATGAAAGTTCCTTCTGCTTTCAGCATGGCCGGGAAAATGATGCAATGGAACACGATGTTATCTTTTCCGATGAAATGAACCATCTTTGTTTCCGGATCCTTCCAGTACTTTTCCCAATCGGGGGTCAGTTCTTTGGTGGCTGATATATACCCGATGGGTGCATCAAACCAGACGTAAAGAACCTTTCCTTCAACCCCATCGATCGGAACTTTCACTCCCCAGTCGAGATCGCGAGTCACAGCGCGCGGCTGCAGGCCCCCGTCGAGCCATGATTTGCACTGACCGTAAACATTGGGTTTCCAATCATCCTTATGGCCTTCAAGGATCCACTCCTTTAACCATTGTTCATACTGATCCAGGGGTAAAAACCAATGTCTGGTCTCCTTCATTACAGGCTGGTTTCCGCTTAATACCGATCTCGGGTTGATCAGGTCGGTGGCATTCAGCGAACTGCCGCATTTCTCGCACTGATCACCATAAGCATTGTCGTATCCGCATTTCGGGCAGGTGCCGATAATGTAACGGTCGGCCAGGAACTGGTTATTGGCCTCGTCAAAATATTGAAGAGAGACCTTCTCAATAAACTGACCGGCATCGTAAAGTTTCCGGAAGAAAGCAGAGGCTGTTTCGTGATGTACTTTATTTGAGGTCCTTGAATAGATATCGAAAGAGATCCCGAATTCTTCAAATGATTTTTTGATCATCCCGTGATATTTGTCGACGATCTGCTGCGGTGAAACCCCTTGCTGCAAGGCCTTGATGGTGATCGGAACGCCATGTTCGTCGGAACCACCTATAAATACCACATCTTCATCGTTCATTCGCAGGAAACGTACATAGATGTCGGCGGGAACATACACACCCGCAAGGTGGCCGATATGGACAGGGCCATTGGCATAAGGCAACGCAGAGGTTACCAGGTATCGTTTGTATTGCTTTCTTTCGCTCATTTGCTCATCGATTAATAAACTCACCCCCCGACCCCCTCTCTTTGAAGAAAAGAGAGGGGGCGTTCCAGGGATAAAATGAAAGGGAATCGTTTACGTATTAAACGGACAAAGATAAGAAATAAAAAACCACTATATTTGCTCTCAAAGTAACACTTATAGAGTACAACAGCAAAACAATAACAATCCTCTAAACCATGATCGGGGCTGAGTTTATAAAATTATGATACGACCGCCTGCCCTTCAGAAAGGAGACAAGATCTCCATTGTTGCCCCGGCCCGGAGCATTCGTTTTGAAGAGGTTTATCCCAGCATGAAACTCTTTCAGAAGTGGGGATATGAAGTTGTTTTGGGCACGAATATCTTTAATACGCACGACCAGTTTTCCGGAACCGATGATCAGCGGGCTGCTGACCTGCAACAGGCGCTGGATGATGAATCGGTTAAAGCCATTATCTGCGCACGTGGCGGATATGGGACAGTAAGGATCATCGACCGGCTTGATTTTACCAGGTTTTGTGATCATCCGAAATGGATCGTCGGCTACAGTGATATTACCGTGATCCACACTCATGTTCATGAGCGGTTCGGAATTGAAACTATACATGCCCTGATGCCTTTTAATATTCCTGTTGATGACCTGCAAGATGATTCAACAGAAACACTTAAATATGCTCTCTCAGGGATGGGTTTGCAGTATATCATCAATGGTACACCCTTAAACAGGGAAGGTAAATCAGAAGGCATCCTTACCGGGGGAAATTTGTCGATCCTCTACAGCCTGATGGGTTCAGTATCGGAGATCCAAACAGAGGGAAAAATACTTTTCCTGGAGGATGTGGATGAATATCTCTATCACATCGACCGGATGATGATGAACCTGAAAAGGGCAGGAAAGCTGAAAAACCTGCGGGGATTGATCATCGGAGATATGGGCAGGATGAACGACAACCAGATTCCTTACGGAAAAACGGCCCACGAGATCATTGCAGATGCCGTAGCCGGATGTAATTACCCTGTTTGTTTCAATTTCCAGGCAGGACACGGGAGCAAGAATGTGGCGATGTTCCTGGGGAGGAAGATAACCATGAATGTCGGACCGGATGTTAAGATTAATTTTAGTTAACATAATATGGCAGAACACATTGATTTAGGAAGGAAGGGAGAACAACTGGCAGTTGATTTCCTCCAGAAAAAAGGGTACCAGATAATTGAAAGGAACTGGCGACTGGGGAAAAATGAGATTGACATCATCGCCCGGGATGGAAAGTTCATCGTGGTGGTGGAGGTAAAAACCCGAACTTCCAATCAACTTATGGAGCCTGAGGTTGCAGTTACGCGCGACAAGCAGAAAATCCTGGTTCGCGCTGCAAATGCATATGTCAGGTATAATCATATCGATTCTGAAGTAAGGTTTGACATCATCTCAATACTTATCGTAAAAGATGTTCCTAAAATCAACCATATCCCGGATGCATTTTACCCAATGGTCTGATTTCCGGTTTTCGTCCACTATTTTCCGCGTTTCATCGAAATTCTTTTTGCTACATATATCCTTCTGAATATTTTTGCCACGCTTTGTCAATCGATATATTAATTCCAGCAGGGACGTGATGAAAAGGTTTTGGTTAATACGGCTGATCGTCCCTGCTTCTTTTTAATGAAAACACTATGAACCTGAGAAATCCATTCCTTACTGCTCTGCTGATCCTCCTGACACTTTCAGGATTTCCGCAGACTTCAGGAGTAAAGATCATCACCCTGGATGAGTGCCTGAAACTTTCTCTTGAAAACAGCTCAAAGCTGAAGATATCAAAACTGGAAGAGCATCGGCTTTTTTACCAGGTAAAGGAGACCCGCGGAAAAGGGTTGCCCGATATCAGTTTCAGCGGCGGATATGACGACTATTTGAACATCCCCACACAGTTGCTTCCGGGGGTGATCATAGGAAGGCCCGGTGAACTGATCCCGGTTCAATTCGGAACAACCTATAATTTGTCGGGAGCACTCCAGGTAAGTCAGCTACTCTATAACCAGACCTTCCTTGCAGCCCTGAAAATGGCCCGGCAGGTGGTTGAAAAAGGCCGGTTGGAAACTGAGAAAGCAAAGAACGAGGTCGTTTACAATGTAGCCCAGTCGTATTATATGGCGCAAATCACCAGGAAGCAGGTCAAAAACCTGGAATCAAATCTCGAAAATCTGGAAAAAGCGGAAAAAATTGCAAAAAGTCAATACGAGGGCGGACTGATCAAAAAGATTGATGTTGACAGGATCAGGGTCAACAGGCTCAATGTTCTCACGGAAAAAGAACGCTTGGATGTGCTATATGAGCAACAATTGAGTATGCTGCGATATTTTATGGGTATGGAACAGGATCAGTTGCTGGTTTTTCCGGATTCCGTTTATACGACAACAATAAATCCTGAGATGCAGGTTGAAACATCGAACCATATTGACATACGTCTGATTGGCATGCAACGGAAACTGGCTTTGACCAACCTTTCTATGAACCGTGCCGATTATTATCCTTCCCTGACCCTGATCGGGAATACCAGTTATCTGAACCAAACAAACAGTTTCTACTTCTATGGAAAACCAAGCGGGTGGTTCAATACGAGTCTTGTCGGGATCCGCCTGAATGTTCCGATATTCAATGGAATGCAGAAGAGATCGAGGATCAGCCAGTCAAAAGTGGCCTTGCTGGAGATCAATGAAACGGAAGCCGATACACGGAAGCTCCTGGGTATTCAGATGCAGGATGCAGGTAGAAAACTACTGAACAGCATCCGGGCAGAGCAGCGTCAGCGTGATAACCAGACCCTCGCCGGACATGTATTCTCCGTTTCGCAGGAACAATACCAGAAAGGAGTGATCCCGCTCACCGACCTGCTGAATGCCGAATCAGAACTGAGCAATGCACAAACGGGCCATGTCACAGCCCTGGTACAGATGAAACTGGCAGAACTGGAGTACCTGAAATCAAATGGTAAACTATTGGATGTCCTTGTAAAAACCGAATAATCAATCAAACCTTCCAGGTTTTGGTTAATAAACACATTTACAGTTAGATAAAATAATCTAAATTTATCAAATTCAAACCTGGAAGGTTTCTAATCATAATAATTAATACAAAATAAGATGAAAAGAGTTGTCCTTGCAGTTGTTGTGATCATCGTACTCGTAGGTGCGTGTACTGCAACCCTTTTAATAAACAAGAAAAAGATCGACGCCAAATCGAAGATGGATGGTAACATTAAGAATATCCCTGTTTTCGTTCAGAAGATCAGGATGGAGAAAATTCCCGACAATTTCCTGATCAACGGGACCTTCTCCGCAATTCATGAATTGACGCTTGCTTCAGAAGGCCAGGGAAAAGTAGTCAGCTTGCTGTTTACGACCGGCGATATTGTCCGTGAAGGCCAGGTTCTTGCAAGACTGGATGATGAGCTGATCCGCAGCAACCTCTCCCTTGCAGAGGCCAGCTTCGTGAAGTTGAAAAGCGATCTTCAGAAGGATGAAGGGTTGCTGAAAGCCGACGCCATCTCTTCCCAGCAGGTGGAGGATGTACGACTGATGGTTAAAAAAGCGGAAACCGATGTTGTCACCCTGAAAAAACAGATGGACAATGCTTCCATCAAGGCGCCCATTGCAGGAACGATTGTTAAACGTTACATCGAGACCGGCTCGCTTGTTATGCCGGGTTCGATGATTGCGGACATCGTGGATATCAGCCGGTTGAAATTCATTGCAAATGTCAGTGAAAGTGAAGCAGTACGCATCAATAAAGGATTGAAGATAGCGCTTACCAGTTCCCTTTTCCAGGGTATTGAATACCAGGGGACAGTTTCATCAGTCGGCACCAGGGCCGATGAATCCAGGAGATTCCCCGTGGAAATCGAGTTGGTAAACAACCTGAAATATCCCCTGAAAGCCGGTATGTTTGGCAGCGCCTCGTTTGGTTTCAACAGCGAACATGAAGCCCTGGTAATTCCCCGACATTCCATTGTCGGAAGCATCCGTGATCCGAAGGTTTATGTGGTTGAGAATAACATTGCTGTTCTGCGAAATATCCGTATAGGTTCTGCCACCGATGAATCTGTTGAAATACTTGATGGATTAAGGGAAGGAGAATATGTGGTTACTTCCGGACAGATCAACCTCGATAACAATACACCTGTTGCCATTGTCAATAACAAATAATCGCGGAAGCCATGAATATCTCAGAACTCGCCATAAAACGTCCGACACTGATCGTTGTGATCTTTACCGTGCTGACTTTCCTGGGAATTGTCAGTTACCGCTCCCTGAACTATGAATTGCTTCCCAAATACTCTGAACCGGTACTGGTGATCTACACGGTATATCCGGGCGCATCCCCCAGTGAGGTCGAGAACTCGGTCACAAAAAAGATCGAAGATGCGATCTCTTCCCTCGAAGGCATCGATAACATTCAAAGTACTTCCTATGAAGCTGCGTCGGTGACGGTCATTATTTTCAACAACAGCACCAACATGGACAAGGCGCTTGAAAATGCCACCCGCAAGATCGGGAACATTGAATTCCTGCTGCCTAAAGATGTACTCAAACCGGTCATTTCCAACTTCAGCATTGATGATCTCCCGATCATGCGTTTGGGGATTACAGCGAATATCCCTGCAACGGAACTCTATGACCTTGTGAAGTATAAGCTTCAACCAATGATTTCTACTACCCAGGGGATTTCACAGGTGGATATTACAGGGGGTGAGGAACGAGAGATCAGGATCAATGTCGACAATGAGCGGCTCAAAGCCCACAAATTGTCGATCATGCAGGTTACACAAGCCATCCAGTCAGCCAACATGGAGTTCCCGACAGGCAAGATCAAAAATCAGAGCCAGGAGGTGATCATCCGTATGTCGGGGAAATTTACCTCACTGAGAGATCTGAAAGAACTCGTGCTGACCACCGATGGCACGGGCAGCCCGGTGAAACTTGGCGATGTCGCAGAGGTGCAGGATACGAAGAAGGAGACAACAAGCATCAGCCGGCTGAACGGGAACAACTCCCTTGGCCTCCTGATTTTCAAGCAGCCGGACGGGAACGAGGTTAAGATCAGCGAAAAGGTAAAGGAATCGATTAAAAATATTGAAGCGATCTATGCATCAAAGGGGTTGAAGTTCTCCATTGCGAATGATACTTCCGAGTTCACCCTGGTTTCGGCAAATGCCGTCATGAAGGACCTGCTGCTGGCCATATTGCTGGTATCCCTTGTGATGCTTGTTTTCCTGCACAGCATCCGCAACTCGTTTATCATCATGGTGGCCATTCCTGCATCCCTGATCTCGGTATTTACGGGGATGTACCTGCTGAACTTCTCCATGAACATCATCTCGATGGTGGCCATGTCGCTGGTGATCGGGATCCTGGTGGATGATTCGATCGTGGTACTGGAGAATATCTACCGGCACCTGGAAATGGGCAAAGACCGCCGGAAAGCGGCCATCGACGGACGAAAAGAGATCAATTACACAGCCATTTCCATTACCATGGTAGATGTGGTGGTTTTCCTCCCAATTGCTGTCATCACAAGTATGATCTCTGGTCTCCTCCGTCAATTTGCATTGGTGGTGGTTGTTTCAACGCTGCTTAGCCTCTTCGTATCGTTCACCGTTACTCCGTTATTGGCTTCCAGGCTCGCAAACAATAAAAAGTATCGTCCCGGAAGCTTTCTACGAAGAGTGACAGATGGTTTTGAAAAAGGTGTATCGGCTTTCACGGAACGTTACAGCGGGATCCTTGCATGGGCTCTGCACCATAAAGCAATCACCATGATCGCCGTTACGGTTCTCTTTATCGGTTCTGTTTCCCTCGTGGGAATGGGCTTTATCGGAAGTGAATTCATCTCTATCGGCGACCGTGGTGAGGTGATCATCAATCTTGAGTTGCCAAAGAATTCCACCATTGAACAAACCAACCAGACTACACTCAGAGCTGAGAAATACCTGATGCAAAAAAAGGAAGTGACGAGCATTTTCACCTCTGTCGGCTCTTCTACGAGTTTCTTTGGAGGTGGAAGTGATGCCTATAAATCAGAGATGCATATTAAGATGGTCCCAAAAGAGAAAAGGGCTATAACTGCGGAACAGTTCACGCTTGACATGAAGAAGGAGTTGATGCAGTTGCTTCCCGGTACAAAGGTCAGGTCCACCATAGTTTCATTGATGGGAACCTCTGATATGGACCCGATCCAGATCGTGCTGACCGGGCCGGATATGGATTCGCTAAGTGTATGTGCCGACAGGGTGATGGCAGAGATGAAGAAAGTGCCGGGAACCTATGAAGTGAAACTCTCTGTTGAATCCGGCAATCCTGAAGTGGACATCCGCCTGGAGAAGGATAAAATGGCTGATCTCGGGCTTTCCACAGCTATGGTCGGGTTGACCCTGCAGAATGCATTCAGCGGGAATACCGATGCTAAATTCCGCGCAGGTGAAAATGAATACGATATCAATATCATGCTTGACCAGTTTAACCGGAGGAGTATTCAGGACATTGCAGGTCTGACGTTCGTCAACAACCGTGGACAGTTGATCCAGTTGAACCAGTTTGCCAATATAAAGCCATCCAGTGGCACTACCATTTTACAACGATATAACCGGATGCCTTCTATTTCGGTAAACTCGCAGGTTATCGGCAGACCCGTTGGGAGTGTTGGAGATGACGTGATGAAAGGACTGAAAAAGGTGAACCTTCCGAAAGAGGTAACACTGACGCCGGAAGGCGATATGAAATACCAGACAGAAGCTTTCGGAAGCCTGTTGATTGCCTTTCTTGCCTCCATCCTTTTCGTTTACCTGATCATGGTTGCCCTGTATGATTCCTATCTTTACCCGTTTGTGGTTCTTTTCTCGATCCCGCTGGCCATTATCGGAGCTTTGCTCGCTTTGGGACTAACCATGCAATCACTCACCATTTTTTCGATCCTTGGAATGATCATGCTGGTGGGTTTGGTAGGCAAGAATGCAATTTTGCTGGTCGATTTCACGAACCAGCGAAAGAGCGAAGGACTGTCGACGGTTCAGGCACTGATCGACGCAGGCAAGGTTCGTATGCGTCCCATTCTGATGACCACCTTTTCGATGATCTTCGGGATGATGCCGATCGCCCTTGCTTCCGGGGCTGGCTCTGAATGGAAGAACGGTATGGCCTGGGCGCTGATCGGCGGGCTGACCAGCTCGATGTTCCTCACCCTGATCGTAGTGCCGGTGGTGTACCTGATGTTTGATAATATCAAGGCGAAGATGGCGGGCGCTTCGACTCCCCCGGGCACTTCGACAAGGCTCAGTGCCCGGGGAGTCGAGCCAACCGGGCACTGAGAACCGGGCACTTCGACAAAGCTCAGTGCCCGGGGAGTTTACCATGCACCTCATCCCCTGCACCTCTTCTCCTTAAGGAGAAGGGGACGAGGGTTAAGGTGAAAAAACTAAAGTATATCGTTATTGGGTTTTCTTTTGTTCAAGCGCTTCGAGCCGCTTCAGGATTGCTTCATTCTCCTTTTTCAGTTGTTCATTCTGAGCCGCCAGTTCCTTTACTGCTTTCACAAGCGGAACGACGAATAATCCGTATCGTAACCTGTAAGAATCCTGTACATTTCCCGGTGTGACCACCCCATTGAAGTCATATCCGAGTTCCTTCGCTGCCTGCTCAACTTCCTGGGCAAGGAAACCAGTCTGTTTCACCGGGATAACCTTTTCTGACATTTTCCTGATGTCTTCATCATTATCCATGCGGAAATGCGAAATCATCTCCGGAATATTCTTATAATAGGTCACCGGCCGCAACTTGTTAATGAAATCAAGGCCGGGTACTGATTCGGATATACCGGTCTTAAACCGTTCATCGGAAGTAGAACTCCATTCAACACCCCCGCCAATTATTTCGGTATATACATTGCCAACATAGGTCTCGTTGCTGTTATAAACCTGGGCATACCACCCGAGCGCAGTTGAGTTGATGTATGAATCACCGGAAAATAAGGCATTAAACCCGATTGCCGTGTTGTGATCACCGCCGTAATTTGCTTCCAGTGCATGAGCTCCGAGGGCAGTGTTGCCATCACCTGAATTGGTATTATATGCCGATCTTTCCCCGATCGCAGTATTGCTTTCACCCCAGTTGTTGAAATAAAGAGATTCAACGCCAATGGCTGTATTCCTGCTGTCCCATGGTGTTCCGCCATTGGCAAACGCCTGGTTGTGTAATGCATCTTTTCCAACCGCCGTATTCTTGTTTCCGTTGATGTTGTTCTGTAATGAACCACTGCCCAACGCAGTATTCCATGCTCCCGCCGTATTGGCATTCAACGCTTCCGCGCCAACCGACGCATTATGGGATCCTGTTGTGTTATGTTCGCTGGCATACACGCCTATGGCCGTATTACTATCCCCTTCAATATTATTTGCCAGGGCATATACCCCGCTGGCGGTGTTGAAAACTCCCGATTCATTGCTATACATCGCATGTCTCCCTATTGCCGTATTATTACTCCCTGAATTCGTATAAAGGGCAGATACCCCGACGGCGGTATTGTAACAAGACGTATTATTATTATATAGCGCCTGGAATCCGATTGCGGTATTATCCTGGCCGGCGATGTTCCCGAACAATGCCAAACGGCCTAAGGCAGTGTTTTGATATCCGTAACCATTATAACAAAGCGCCTGGTCCCCGACCGCAGTGTTGTAATAACCAGTATTGTGTTCAGGGGTTTGAACTCCCATCAGGGCCTGGTAGCCAACGGCTGTATTACATTTGTCTAAAGGTAATGTGTAATTATCCGCGTTTAACATGGCCTGGTAACCGATTGCAGTGATCCTGCTATTGGCGACATTGGAAAATAATGCATCTTTCCCTATCGCAACGTTTTTTTCTCCGGTGACATTGGAATATAATGCATAACTCCCGATCGCAATGTTTTTTTCTGCGACAGTGTTTTGTCTCGCGGCTTTGTAACCGATAAAGACATTGTCATTCGTGGAAAGATCGTCATTTTGTCCGGCCTCTTCACCTATGAAAACGGAGCGTCCGCTATTCATGGGTTCCAGCCGGGAACTGTCCATGACCCATTTTTCAGTCCCTGCCAGGTTGAAACGGATTTTATCTTCATCCGTTGTTTTTTCTACCTGGACCTTTGTATCCCCATCGGTATCCTGGATCCTGATACTGAACGGAATAGTGGACCAACTCATTACACCCGTTGCGTTGGTTGAAAGGAATTGTCCGTTTGTTCCTGGATCTTTCGGCAAGGTGATGGTATTATTTCCATCCTGTGCCTGGGCTTTAATCGAAGTATAATTGCTTCCGCTGCCACTGGGTTCATATAACATCAGTTCACCGGCAGTCCCTGTATTCGAAAGGGCAAAATTACCGTCGCCGACTGTCAGTTTTTGCCCGGGATTCGTAGTCCCGATCCCGATCTTTTTGGTGGAAATATCACCAAAAAGAAGGTCGGATGCCCCGATGATCATTTTACTGGAAGCGGTAGCTGAAAGACCGCCGATATCATACCCGATCATAATGTTATTGGCTCCGCTCGTTATATTACTCCCTGCCTGATACCCTAAAAGGATGTTGCTCGATCCGCTAGTAAGAAGATAACCCGCCCTGTACCCGAAAATCGAATTATTGGATTTGCTGAATCCGGAGGAACCAAAACCGGCATTAAAACCCACGGCCACATTTCCAAAACCGTTCCGGTTAAATCCCAGTGCATATTCACCGATCGCTGTATTCTCATATCCATTCAGATTCCCATCCATGGCTGATACACCCACAGCCGTATTACTATACCCTGAATTGTTGGAAGTCATGGCCGCAGATCCGATCGCAGTATTGTTATAGCTGTTACTGTTTGTTAAGGCTGCCCCGCCTAAAGCGGTATTGTAATACCCCGACGTATTCATGCCCAGGGCATTCAGGCCGATCCCGACATTGCTGTTAAAATACATAGGATTATCCATTGACCCGGCGCCCATCCCGATATAAACCGATCCTCCCGAATTCCAGGGCTCCAGCCTGGTACCGGTCATCAGCCAATGTTCCGTGCCACCAAGGCTAAAATGTATCTGGTCATCATCTGGATACTTTTCCACCAATATCTTTGTGTCGTCATCAGCATCGGTAAGCCCGCTGCTACTTGAGGCTGCACGGATCCATGCGTCATGATAGTACCAGAGACCTTTCAGGTCGGTATCGTACACGATCAGCCCCTGGGCAGGATTTATTATGGTAAGCCGTTCAACAGTTGTCATCCGCGGGATCAATAGTCCCAGGGTTGAGGATTTGACATCCAGCATGGATGAAGAATTGGGAGCGCTATTATCACTGTTGATAGCGACCTGGGCAAATGTTCCTATGGAGATTGACAGGAAGATCAAAACAATAACAAAGGTTTTCATGGTTCATTCCTTTTTAAATTCAGGTTAATACTGTCGAAAGTAAAAAAACATATACGGCCGGGTTGAAAATGATCCGGATTATCTGAACCCGGCGAGACCCGGGCAATCAAAACAGAAAAGAAAAGAAAAAACACTAAGGGAATCATAATGTTCAGTAAAATAGAAAAACAAATAATACTGACCGGCTAAAATACCCAAGGATGGGGTAAATCCCTGAGGATTTTACCCAATGTTGTACTTTCTGGTTGCAAACTAAAAAGGAACAACATGCGTAAAGATACAAAATAAAAGTATTGAACACCCAATTATTAAGAAATAAATGTTATATTATTATTACTCCATCAGTTGCTTCAAAACCTTGTAAATCGTAAATAATTTGGGTTTATCTTTGGAAAAAATCTAAATAACATTCAAAATTAACTACAAATGCCCCTTGATTTTTTAAAAAATCTTGACCCGAAGGATCACAAGCCGGCGTATGGCGGGCTTGACATAATAAAGTACATCGGTCCGGGGCTGCTGGTCACGATCGGGTTTATTGATCCGGGCAACTGGGCGTCCAATATAGCGGCTGGTTCTTCCTACGGTTACCAGCTTCTGTGGATCGTCACCCTCTCCACCATCATGCTGATCGTACTTCAGCATAATGTGGCACATCTCGGCATTGCAACTGGTCTTTGTCTTGCCGAAGCAGCCACCAGGTTTACACCGAAGAAGGTTTCAACAGCGATTCTGATCTCTGCGATGGGAGCTTCCGTTTCGACCTCGCTTGCAGAGATCCTGGGTGCTGCCATTGCGTTGAACATGCTCTTTCACATCCCGGTTCCTGCAGGGGCATTCCTGACCTTTATCTTTGTCCTGATCATGCTGTTAACAAACAGCTACCGCAAGATCGAAAAGTTTATCATTGCCTTTGTTTCCATTATAGGACTCTCATTTTTATACGAGCTGACCCTTGTTCATATTGATTGGGGAGCGACCGCTATAGGCCTTGTCAAACCCACCATTCCACAGGGATCGATGATCATTATCATGAGTATTCTTGGGGCGGTGGTCATGCCGCACAACCTTTTTCTTCATTCCGAGATCATCCAGAGCCGGCAGTGGAACCTTGAAAACGAGAAAGTCATCAGGAAACAACTTGATTTCGAATTTTTCGATACCCTGTTTTCAATGATTATCGGTTGGGCTATCAACTGTTCCATCATCATCCTCGCCACTACCTCCTTCTTTCATAATCATGTCATGGTAACCGAACTCGAACAGGCGCAAAAGATACTGACTCCCTTGCTTGGGAACCACTCGGGTGAAGTTTTCGCCATTGCCCTCCTGTTTGCAGGGATTGCCTCCACGGTGACCTCGGGGATGGCAGGTGGGTCGATCTTTTCCGGTCTCTTTTCCGAACCCTATGATATCAAGGATAATCATTCGCGGCTGGGTGTTCTGATCTCCCTTGTATTTGCTGTGCTGATCATTTTCTTTATCCGGAATCCCTTCCAGGGCCTGATCATTTCACAAATGATCCTCAGCATACAACTTCCGGTTACCATTATCCTGCAGCTTTACCTCACCTCATCGAAGAAGGTGATGGGAAAATATGTAAATAAACTTCCTACAAAGATTCTGTTAACAGGCGTAGGTTCACTTGTGGTCTATCTGAATATTAAACTCCTGATCGATTTTATATTCTAATTCATTGTACATTTGATGCTTCGCTTTCAGTAACCGAACCCTTACAGATATGCCTAAATCCGGATCCACAGTTATTGGTAAAATACGGAAAGTCTTTCTTTGGATAATCGTCGTTTTTCTTACCTGCGAATTGTTTCTTTTTATTATCACACCCATTTACGATTTTCCTCAACCTTCCATCTTCGCCGGTGATAAACTCTATAATCCATACCGGGGAATGGATAGTTCCCAATGGAAGAAGGCCAATTTTCATTTTCATACACGGGCCTGGGCCGGATTGACCAACGGGCGGAAAAACAGCGACGAAACGTTCTGGAAAACCTACAAAAAACTGGGATACGATGTTCCCTGCATATCCAACTATCAAAACATCAGTAAATTCAATAAAGACTCTGCATTTTATATCCCCGTGTATGAACATGGCTTCGGTATCCAGAAGAAACACCAGCTTTGCATTGGGGCGAGGAAGGTGTCGTGGATCGATTTCAGTATCTTCCAGAACCTGAATACCCGGCAATTCATGCTGAATATCTTACACGACCAGAATGAAGCCGTAGCGCTGGCCCATCCTGACTGGGAGGATGGTTATCCGGTCGATCTGCTTCATTTTCTTTCAAACTATGATCTCATCGAGGTTCTTGATCAGAACTGGCGTTCCATTCCACAGTGGGATGCAGCGCTTTCTTCCGGACATCCCGTTTTCATTGTTGCAGATGATGATGCCCATGATGTTTACAATATTTACAAAGTCGGGATCTGCTGTACATTTATCAATTCCAGAACCAATCATACTGCGGATATCCTGCATTCGTTAAAAGAAGGGAATGCCTTCGGAGCGGATGTTTACATGTACAACGGGGAGGGCTTCGATAAAAAAGCAGAACGGGCAAAACAGATCCCTAAACTGAATTCGGTGAAACTGGATCATGATACACTTTGGATTTCTGTAAGTTCAAAACCCATGAAGGTTGAATTCATCGGGCAGGATGGAAAGATCATGAAAACCGTTGAAGATCATCCTGAAGCTTTCTATAAGTTTTTGCCTGAAGACACTTATATCCGCACGGTCATTACCTTCCCAAATGACATGAAAGGACGTGGTACCCGGTTCTACCTGAACCCGGTTTTCAGGTATTCTGGCGAAAGGCCTGTCAATTCGCTGAGAGCAGAGGTCAACCGGACGAAAACCTGGCTCATTAGGCTGGTTTCGATCCCGGTTTTGTTACTGCTTTTTGGATTCTTTGTTTATTTACAGACCCGGAGAAAACATTAAAAATTATCGGATGACCGGAGATAAAAAAGTACAGCGGGCTTTATGGATACTGATCATCCTGTCGGTCGCAGTCAGGTCTTTTCTTGCAGGTTATATAGAATTTGGCAATGACGAGGTCTATTACTGGACCTATGCGAAATTTCCTGACCTGAGCCATTTCGACCATCCGCCGATGGTTGGTTGGGTTATCCAGTTATTTACCCTGAACCTGCACCTTCATTCGGAATTTTTTATCCGGCTGCCATCGATAGTTTTCGGAACGATCAACACGTATTTGATCTTTCTTATCGGCAGAAAAATCAAGGATCCTCTTACCGGGTTGTACGCAGCACTTCTTTTCACCTCCTCTTTCTATTGCTTTATCATTGCCGGAACCTTTATCATGCCCGATACGCCACAGGTATTGTTCTGGCTGCTGAGCATGTATCTGCTGATCCAATGTTTGCCCGACAAGACATTGTCGCCCCATTCGCGGAAGCTGATGTTGCTGGCAGGGGTAACCATTGGCCTGGCGCTGCTCTCAAAATATCATTCTGTTTTCCTGATCATAGGTGCTTTTTTGTACCTGCTGTTCTATAACCGGAAATGGCTGCTGGCAAAGGAGACCTGGATTGCCCTTGGGATTGCTGTTGTCCTGTTCCTGCCGGTGATCGTCTGGAATTATCATAACCAGTTTATCAGCTTTACCTTTCATGAGGAGCGGATCGACCCCCTGCACCAGGGGATACGATGGCACTACTTCCTGACAGAGATCATCGGGCAGGTCTTTTATAACAACCCGGTTAATTTCATCATCATCATCTTCGCATTTGTTGCATTACTTCGGGGGAAAAAGTTCCTGGAAAAGGATTGGCTCCGGGTGATCTTATTGCTCAGTGCACCCCTGGCACTGGTCTTTATCTTTTTTTCACTTTTCAACAATACGCTGCCCCATTGGACTGGACCAGCCTACCTCGGTTTCATACTGTTGGCGGCAGCATTCATCAGGGAATCCGGGGTCAATAGAATCAAGCCTTCCCTACTTCCATGGAATATCGCCAATGCGTTGGCTATTATCTTTATTATCTTATTTCCTGCAGCTTTACAGATACGTACCGGTTGGATCCATGTACCCAGCGGGATTGGCGAGGATGTAAGTAAGCAGCTCTTTGGCTATAAGGATCTGGGAGAAAAATTTGGGCCCATTGCCCGTTCGGATGAGCAAAAAGGGCTCATGAAACCGTCCTCGCCCATCCTGACCTACCGATGGTTCCCGGCGGCCAACTTCGACTATTATATCGGATCGCCCATCTCGAAACCGGTGTATGCCCTGGGAACCCTGAAAAGGATCCATAAGTATTACTGGATCGATAAGGCGCGAGGAGATCTGCAAAGGGGGATCAACGCCTATTATATTGCACTGAGCGACGATTTCGAGGATCCGGAAAGCCTCTACCGTACCTTGTTCGATTCCATCGGGAAACCGGATACGATCAATATCCTGCGCAGCGGGGAACGTATCCGGCAAGCTTACGTTTACCGTCTCTTCGGACTGAAGAGGGTCGTCAGCTTTGAAAGTCTCAGTGCCTATACCGAGCCCTCTGCTGAACGGATCCATTATTGGGAAGAGCAGATACGGTCACATGCTGATTGGATGAACCAAGTGAAGGAGAAAGCGAAGCGACAGCATTTCCCCCTGGATATTGTGATCGAAAGCGAAGCGAGGTACCAGGCGGAGGAGGAAATGCAGAGATAATTATAGTTGAATAGAGAACATAGCTAAACCCTCCCTTCCTCAACTGCACATTCATCCCTGATGTACTCAGCAAATATCAAATTGACGGATTGGGCTTGTTGTTCTGATCAAGGATCTGGCCTTTGTTTTCGATGAAGGCGGGGGCGGACTTTGAATAACTATTGGTGGTGTTGCTTTGAGAGTATGCCGATTGAGCGAGCAATGCTAAAAGTAAAAAGGTCAAAGTGCAAGCGAGTGGGGGATATTTTGGGCAAAGGTACCTGCCCAAATCCGGGTGTTAACGTATTATTATTTCAATTCATTCCATTCTTTAATTCTACCGTATGGAATAGAAAAAATAACCAGTTCAGGCTACTTTTAACTTTAATACCTCAAGCTCTGTACCTTTCGAAAGCCCTTCCATTCCTCTTTTCAAAACTTCCCGGGTGATTTGTCCAACCATTTTTATCGGGTTCATAAACAGTGACCATAATACAATTACTTGCTTCTGGAAGACCTTCCAGGTTTCGTTATCCTGACGATAACCCTATGCCATTGTTAAAACCTGGAAGGTCTAACAATCGTACCTCGAATATCCAAAATTCAATCTAAAGTCGTAAATCGTACCTCGTAAATCCCTATTTCCCCACCATCTTTTTCGGATCAACGATCAAGGTGAACTCTTCATCCGTCAGTAAACCCAGTTCCAGTGTTGCTTCGCGGAGGGTTTTGTTCTCCTTGTGCGCTTTCTTGGCGATCTTTGCTGAATTATCATAACCGATTTTGGGGTTCAGGGCAGTGACAAGCATGAGTGAATTTTCAAGGTTCTTGTTGATCGCAGCCATTCCCGGCTCAATCCCGATCACGCAATTGTCGTTGAAGGAGACGGCGGCATCGCCCAGTAATCTTGCAGATTCAAGAACGTTGCGGATGATGAGGGGTTTGAAGACGTTTAGTTGAAAATGACCATTCATACCCCCGATATTCACGGCAACATCATTACCGATCACCTGTGCACAAACCATTGTCATGGCTTCGGGTTGGGTCGGGTTGACCTTTCCCGGCATGATGGAGGAACCGGGCTCGTTTTCAGGCAGAATGATCTCACCTATTCCGCATCGGGGGCCCGAGGCAAGCAGCCGCATGTTGCTGGCAATGTGCATCAGACTTACAGCAAGCGTTTTCAGGGCGCCGGAGGTTTCAACCATTGCATCATGTGCGGAGAGAGATTCGAACTTATTGGGCGCAGTAATGAACGGTAACCCCGTCAATTCTGCAATCTTTTTTGCAACGATCACATCATATCCATTGGGAGCATTCAACCCTGTGCCGACTGCAGTTCCTCCAAGCGCTATTTCGGAGAGGTGCGGCAGGGTATTTTTGGTCGCCTGAATTCCATGATCCAATTGTGATGCATATCCGGAAAATTCCTGTCCGAGTGTTAACGGAGTAGCATCCATCAGGTGGGTGCGACCGGTTTTGACAATGTCATCAAATTTGGCGACCTTTTCCCATAAGGTTTTGCGTAGTTTGTCGACACCAGGTATTGTTGTACCTGTTACCATGGTGTATGCAGCAATGCTCATGGCGGCAGGAAAGGTGTCATTTGATGATTGTGATTTGTTCACATCATCGTTGGGATGGATGACGGTTTTTTCGCCGAGCTGACCACCGTTCAGAACGTGGGCACGGTTGGCGATGACTTCATTGACATTCATGTTGGATTGTGTGCCTGAGCCCGTTTGCCAGATCACCAAGGGGAACTGGTCGTCAAGTTTTCCTTCGAGGATCTCGTCGCACACCTTCACAATAAGATCCTTCTTTTCGGCAGCCAGCACGCCAAGGTCAAAGTTTGCAAGTGCCGCCGCTTTTTTCAGAATGGCAAATGCACGGATGATCTCTTTGGGCATGGATCCCGGATCCCCGATTTTAAAGTTTCCGACAGAGCGTTGAGTTTGGGCTCCCCAGTATTTATCGGCAGGAACTTCAATGGGGCCCATTGTGTCTTTTTCAATACGCGTTTTCATAGAAATCGTTTTAAGAGGTTTTACAGAAGTGTGTTAATATTTGTAACCGGATCACCTATCACGGCTTTGTATTCCCTTTCTATTATCGGGCGTTTCAACAATCTCGGATTCTGAAAAATGATCCTGATCCATTCATGATCATTGAATTTCTTTCCTTTCAGGTTTTTCCTGTAATAATCCTCCTGCGTACGGATGATATCAATGGGTTTCAGGTTCAGCTTGGTCAGCAACGTTTCGAGTGTTTTTTCAGACAACGGGGATTTCAGGTACAGGATAATTTCAGGGTTCAGCCCTTTATCCTGCAGGTATTTCAACCCTGCACGGGATTTCTGGCATTGCGGATTATGATAGATCTTTAACATTCTTATGTTAGCTGTTTCCAAATTCCATCAGGTAGGCCTTGATGAAATCATGCAGATCCCCATCCAGGACAGCCTGCGTATCGCTGGTTTCCTGACCTGTACGAAGATCTTTTACCATTTTATAAGGGTGAAGCACATAGTTCCTGATCTGGCTGCCCCACTCAATCTTTCTCTTATTCCCCTCTATTACTGCAATCTTTTCCCTTTTTTTACGCAGTTCTATCTCATAAAGCTGGGATTTTAACATGCGGATGGCTTTATCACGGTTCTGTCCCTGGGACCGGGTCTCCTGACATTCGATCACAATTCCAGTCGGTTCATGCTTCAGCCTTACTGCTGTTTCCACCTTGTTCACATTTTGTCCTCCCGGTCCGCTTGACCTGAATGTATCCCATGTAATTTCGGCGGGATTGATCTCGATCACTATATCATCATCAATCACCGGATAGGCGTAAACCGAGGCAAATGATGTGTGACGTTTATGGTTGGCGTCGAATGGGGAAAGCCTCACCAGGCGGTGAACACCGTTTTCCCCTTTCAGGTACCCGTACGCATAATCTCCTTCAATTTCAAGGGTAACTGATTTCAGACCGGCGACGTCGCCTTCCAGGTAATCGATCTCCTTAACTTTGAATTTATTCCGCTCCCCCCATCTTATGTACATCCGCATCAGCATCTGGGCCCAGTCCTGGCTTTCCGTGCCTCCTGCGCCTGAATTGATCTGGACGATTACGCTCAGCCTGTCTTCCTCTCCGCTAAGCATATTCCGGAATTCCAGGTTTTCAATCAAGGCCAGCGTGTCAGTAAAATGTTTATCCACATCCTGCTCATTCCCTTCACCCTGTGCATAGAAATCAAAGATGATGGACAGATCTTCATAACTGCTTACCGCATTTTTGTAAGCATCTGTCCATATCTTCTTATTCCTGATGGATTTGAGCACCTGTTCGGCGGCTTTCGGATTGTTCCAGAAATCGGTCGCTTCGGTTAGCTTTCGTTCCTCTTCGATCAGTAAGATTTTTTTGTCAACGTCAAAGATACCTCCTCAAGGCATCCAGCCTTGTCAGAAGATCTTTCAGGTTCTCCTGTGCGATCATAGATCAGATTTTATGTTCCATCAAAATTTCAAAGATCAGGGGAAGCTCATAGCCTTTATTCTGGATAAAGGTGATGATCTTATCACGAAGGTTGATCCCTTTCTCCTTGTCCAGTTCTTCTTTCTTTTTCAGAATAAGTGTCTTCAAAACAGTAAGATACTCTTCTTCATCGATTTCACTGAGGCCTTTCCTGATCAGGCTATCGGGGATGCTTTTCAACTGAAGTTCGAATGCGATCTTCAGTTTTCCCCATTTGTTAACCCTGAATTTACCACGGGTAAATGCCCGTGCAAAACGTTCCTCATTCAGGATGTTCTCTTTTTTCAGGTTTGCAATAACTGATTCTATCTGACTTTCCCTGAGATTCCAGTCTTTTAGTTTTGATACTATTTCCTTGGTGCATCGTTCCTGATAAGCACAATACTGTTGTAGTTTTTTGTTGAGAATTTCTGAGTTCATGGTAAGAGTTAAAAACTCACCCCCTCGGTGGGGTTGAGTTTATTCGATTATCAATTTGTTTGAATAATTTTCGTTGTTGATTTTTACCGTATAAAGATAGATTCCAGGGGAAAGCCGGCTTCCGTCGATGGTTAGGGAATGTTCTCCCTTGTTCATCCTTCCTTTATTGATACTCATCACTTTCATGCCCAATGGATTATAGACATCCAGGCTCACTGATGCATTGTTTACAAGGGTCACATTTACGGTAGTAAGGCCTTTACAAGGATTCGGCATATTGGGTGAAACGGTATTTCCTTTGATTTTGGCATTGTCGTCATTTATTCCAACATAACAGCTAACTGTTAATTCTTTACGTTCTTCAATTGTATTGTTATGAACAATGACATTGGTAGCATCCCTTACCGCTGAGCCCGGGACATCGGCTGACTGATAGACAAATCGTATATAATTGTCCGGTTTATTTTTGGCCATGGATGGAAAGGCATATTCCTTGTAAATATAAGCAAGGCCATGGTTCAGGTCATTTGAATCGCTCCAGGTCACCCCATGATCGACGGAATGTCTTTCCCATATATGCCTGTAATTGAGGGAATCCGATCCGACATATGGGTTTCCAACAGTAACTCCCGACCAGATAACATTGAGATGATCACAGGCATCGACCGTTATTTGCGGGAAGCTGGTCAGGCTTACACCATAATAAGGAAACCTGACAAGGGGATCTCCTGCGGCATTGGAATAGACCCAGCCGAGCAATTGTCCGTGGTTATATAACGTATCCGGGATAAGGCTATCCTGTAGTTGGGGCATGGTGCTGTTCCAGTAAATTAGTCCATCGGTATAGTAATAATATACGCGGGTAGACCCGTCGCTGCTGGCACGCATCCTTCCGAAAGCTACATGGAACACGCCTTCTTTATCCATTTCCACGGCCAGAGAACCATCGCAGCAATAGAAAGGATCGGCAGGAACGGTTGTGGCTTCCGCTTTGTGTGAATTGCTCAGGATCTCTGTTTTGGTCCAGGTTTCGCCATTGTCGTAAGAGGTCATCAGGAATGTATCGAGCCAATTCCCACCGACAACAAAACAGATGGTATCGCCATGTGGAGAACCCCAGGTGTACTCATCAGCGCTAAACCCGATATAATTAGAGGAATTCATCGGATCGATGATAATCCCGTTTTTATCCCAGTTAGCACCTCCATCGGTAGAACGGTAATAGACAATTGCTCCATCCAATCCCTGGTATGAAGTACCACCGCTTGCCGCGGGAGGAGTAAGCGCAAGAATATGAATTGTATTGTGGTCGGCTCCTGCAGTGATCATGGCCGGCCAAACGATCCAGTTTCCGCCTGGCGGTGGCGGTACAGTGCCTGAAGTCCATGTTCCGGTACCGGCAACCAGACGGGTATTCATAATCAACCCGGAGGCTCCGGCAAAATTATGGGATACTACGATCTCACCGCCTCCATTCCATTGCTGGTAGCATGGCCAGCCGGTCTTAATAGCTTCTATCCTGCCTGATGGATTCGGACCCCAGGCAGACCCGTTATAATAGTTGTATCCAGTTCCGCGGTCAGCATAGCCGGGATCCGTCATTCCTCTTGTCCAGATTCCGCCAATCGTGTTGGCGCCGGGATCAAAGTAGATCCGCTCATGCATTGATGAGTTGGTTTGTGCATCGTACCTTGTACCGCCAATTATGGTAGCGGCAGCACTTGAAGACCGTGGTACATTCACAAATGAACCGTTCGACAAAGGCTCAGCCATTATCCCTGAAGGGACAGGTTTCAGTACGGCCTTGTTTTGCAAAGCTTTTGGAACCATGCTTTTATAGGATTGTGCGAAGACCGACATCCCAAAAACCATTAATAGCGCTATCAGTAGAATTTTTTTCATGATCTTTCAGGTTTTAAATGAAACTTAGGATTTACATTTCAAACAAAATTAAATAAAACATTGTTAATCCCTACAGGAAAATATGCAGGATGCAATTTCTTTTTCAAATTTACGATGACATGATTACGATCGGCTGACAAATAAATCGGCACTTGTCCAATCGTAAATGGATCTTCCTCCGCTGAGATTACTATCTTTACAACAAAAAAGCATGAATTATGCGCTACCTGTACCTTATCATCCTTTTGTTTTCCTTTTCGGTTGCAAAGGCTGACAGCTCAACCCTGGTGATCGGGCAGAAACAAATTCCTCTGGCCGAATGTCAGATCACCATCCTGCAAGGATCTTCAACTGATATCCTCAGGGTTGTATCCGAATTACAGAAATATATCTTTGAGATCACCGGCACGAAACTCAGGATCGTGGTTGGTCAGGCTGCATCTGATCTTAAAGGTTTTGTTATTATTTCAGATGAAGGTCAACCCGGTCATCCTGGTTCAGCCAGACCTGATCCCGACGGATTCAACATCCGTTCCGACGGCGAAAACGTCATTATTACCGGGGGTTCCCATAAAGGAACATTATATGGCGTATATGAACTTTTGGAAAGATATATGGGTTGCCGGTTCTGGGCTCCGGGTGAGGAGACGGTGCCAAAGAGCAATAAAATCATCATCCCGGAAGGGAACATCAGCGAAAACCCTGCTTTTGGTTCCCGTGAAGTCTATTATGCCGGAATGGAAGATCCCGGTTTTACCAATAAGATGAGGTGCGATAATCATGCCTGGAAAGGCAATGGTGACTGGGGCCTGTGGGTTCATACGATGTTTAAGCTGGTGCCTCCTGAAAAATATTTCGCCTCTCATCCCGAATACTATTCGCTGATGGCCGGGAAACGGTCCGCCACGCAGTTTTGCCTCACCAATCCCGAAGTACTCAGGATCACCATTCATTCACTCGACAGCCTGATGAAGCTGAAGCCGGAGGCAAAGTACTGGTCCGTTTCACAGATGGATACCTATGGGAATTGCGAATGCCCGCAGTGTAAGGCAATTAATGACCACGAGGGATCACCCTCCGGTTCGCTTATCGAATTTGTAAACAAGGTGGCTGTTGCCTTCCCCGATAAGGTCATCTCCACACTTGCATACCAGTACACCCGCAAAGCACCGGCATATGTGAAACCGGCATCGAATGTCAACATCATGCTCTGCACGATCGAATGTGACCGCAACAAGCCGCTGGAGAGCGACACTTCAACCGGCTCCTTTGCCTCCGACATGCGAAACTGGTCACAGATCACCAACAACATTCTGGTGTGGGATTATGTGATCCAGTTCAGCAGCATGATCTCACCTTTTCCCAATCTTCATGTGCTTCAGCCGAATGTCAAAATGTTTAAGAAGTTTCATGCAACCTCGGTTTTTGAGCAGGGTTGTCATGGCACATATTCGGAAAACCAGGAGTTGCGGCAGTACATTCTTGCAAAACTTCTCTGGAACCCTGAGATCAATTATGATTCGCTGGTGAACGGATTCCTTTCAGGGTATTACGGAGCAGCAGGTACCTGGTTAGGAAAATACATTGATGCGATGACCCGTTCGCTTGTCGCATCCGGGAAACCTTTATGGATCTATGGAACGCCAGTCGAGGAAACGGGTTCCTTCCTGACACCTGCATTAATGAAACAATATGGAAATTATTTTACCGAAGCTGAAAAAGCAGTAGAAAAGGATTCGTTGTTGCTTAGGAGGGTGAAAAGGGCGAAACTGCCATTTCTTTATGCAAGCGTGGAGATTGCCCGGAAGAATATCACAGGGACCGATGGGTTCCTGGAGAAAATAGATGGAAAATGGATCACGAAGTCATCCTTTATGCAGTTGCTTATGGATTTTGTTAACAGCGCTAACCATTCCGGGGTAACGTCGATCCATGAGAGAGGCCTTTTACCCGACAAATACAAGGAGGATGTTGAACGGTCAATCCTCACTGCCTGGTCAGAACATCTTGCACTGAATAAACCTTATACCTTAAAGAATCCCCCGGCTGCGAAATACCTTGCTGACGGACCGGGCTCACTGACCGATGGCAAGAAGGGATTTGAGAATTTCCATATCTTATGGCAAGGCTTTGAGGGAGATAATTTTGAGATCGTAATTGACCTTGGCGCTCCGGTTCAATTCCATTACATCAATGCCCGTTTCCTGCAGGACATCACATCCTGGATCTTCCTTCCTGAATACGTTGAGTTTTTTGTGTCAGCAGATCAGAAAAAGTTTACCAGGATTGCCCGGATCGACAATAAATCCATTGACAGGACGACACTCCCGCTGATCCATGAATTTGTTCCGGCTATTTCAATGCAAAAAGCAAGATACATCAGGGTTTTTGCTAAAAACAGGGGTATCTGTCCTGAGTGGCATATCGGGCACGGGGGAAAAGCGTGGTTGTTTGCGGATGAAATTGAGGTAAACAGAAAATGATTAGCGAACTGGTTTAGTTACCGATAAAAAGTTTTTCTTTGTACCACCATGTCCCTCTACATCACCTCGCTCAATTCAGGAAGCAACGGCAATTGCTATTATATTGGCAATGAGCATGAGGCAGTGCTGATCGATGCCGGTATTTCCTGCAGGGAAACGGAACGGCGGATGAGAAGACTTGGATTGCCGATGCAAAAGATAAGGGCCATTTTCATCACCCACGAACATACTGATCATACCCGGGGTACAGAGTATATTTCCAGGAAATACCATTTACCGGTATTCATCACGGCTAAAACCCATCGCCATAGCAGAATGAAGCTCGACCCGGCGCTTGTGAACTCATTTTCTTCTGATACGCCCGTGCATTTCGGTGGCCTGAGTGTGAATGCTTTCCCGAAACGGCATGATGCTACGGAGCCCCATAGTTTTACGGTAAGCGGGGACGGGATCACCGTAGGTATTTTCACAGACATCGGCACAGCCTGTGAGCATGTCATTCATAACCTGAGCCGGTGCCATGCTGCTTTTCTTGAGTCCAATTATGATGAAATGATGCTGGAGACAGGCAGTTACCCCGTATATCTTAAAAGGCGGATCCGGGGCGATGATGGCCACCTGTCGAACATGCAGGCGCTGGAACTATTCACCACTTACCGGCCTCCATTCATGAGTCTCCTGGTACTTTCGCACCTCTCGGCACAGAATAACCACCCTGAGATTGTGTACGACCTCTTCAGCAAAAATGCCAACGGCACCCGGATCGTTGTGGCTTCGCGATATGAGGAAACAGAGGTGTTTTGCATTGAGGAGAATAACGTTATTTCTCAAAAACATCAACCTCGCGGAAATAATAAGGGCCGTGCCACGAATCTTCCGTCACCCACATCAGGTAACGGTAGCGGGCAGGTTTCCCTTTTTTTGGAATAAGAGTGTAAAGTGTTTTTCCTCCTCCCGTTACATCATTCGGTGTTATACTGGCCAAGTATGTCCAACCGGTAGTTTTGGGATCGCCTGTTACGACCGGGTTTTTATCCGGCAGAGCCCATGCAGAGAAAAACTGGGGTCCGCGCTTCAGATCAAGCGATGAGAAGATGTTCACACTGTCAATATCCATATCTTTCTGCAGATCCATCAGGATCCGTCCTTCCCCCTGCTCGAAGCTGACGTCTTTGGCAGAATCTGAAGGAAGCAGCTCATACATACCATCATTTGCAGCAGAGATAACTGCCCCGTTTTCGGGCTTAGCTCCCTGTGTCTTTTCCGCACCGGAGTAATAATAGCGAACCGTAACACCATTGGGCATGTGCATGTCGGCGTAATCTTTGGAAGTGATCCTGGCCGGGAGTTCCGGAAGGTTTTGTTTCTTGACCACACTGATCTTTGCTGCGGGTACCATATCATCTTTTACATAACGGGGTTCCGGTACAAGCGAAAAGCCTTTCCTTCCTGAAAAATCATCGTATAACGGGATCAATGGCCGGATGCCATCGAAAGGATCATCTGCCACGGAGATCGCAAAGATCTTGATGGATTCATTTTCCGGTAGCTGCAGAAAACCGGTTACAGGGCTCACATCCATTGCATATTTATAGATATAGGCATACTGGTAAGGGATATTTATCGAATCTTTTCTTACATGTGTTGAAAACCAGGCTACTTCATCGCGTTTGATATACCCTTTCTCAAGACCCTTGATCCGTCCCATCTTGTCCCACGAACGCTTGTCAAACTGTCCGATTTTACCCGTATAGTTCTGAATCCGGAACATCTGCTTGTTTTCACCTGCTTTGAAAACACCTGAAGTGTCATGAATTGCCGCAGCAAGAATATACAACCGGTTGTAATGCCCGGTTTTAGGCAGGATGATTTTCTGCCCCTTGCAGGACATCACATTGTTCTGACCATCGGCTTTACTGCCGAGGTTGAAATTCACCCCGCCGGTCAGGATCTTGTCCGGCAGCATTTCGGCCGGTATGCTTATCCCCTCCTTGTCGAACCTGCCGTTCTTTTTGTACTTCATGGAACTTACTACATTCTGATCCATCGGAATTGTGATGGGAATGGAAGTGACTTCGCTCAGCTTTTCCAGCGGAGATTCCAACTGAATGGCAAAACTCCTGATCTCGAACTTTTTCATATCCACCTGCAATTTGCCATTCTTTAACATTGCATCGCCTATCTTCCGCTCCTGTCCGTCAATTTCAATGGCAACTTTTATCTTTGCAGGAAGAGATATTTCTACTCCCTGTGCATCTTTTCCGAAGAGTTCCTGTAACCGGATCACACAGAGGTCACTGTTTTCGGCCTTCTTAATTGCACGCACATCCACCTGTTGGGTATTGACCTGTAAAAATGAGAAAGTTTTACCCAGCGCTCCCTGGTGATTGGTGACCAGGAACGGCCTGAGCGGCTGATTGATGCTTCTGCCCTGCCATTCCGATTTCCCGGCAGTCCAATCTCCCTTATGGCTGTATAATCCATAGGTGACCTCATGGCTTCCCCAGTCCTGAGTGGCCTGGTCGTGGTAATAGTTGGTTTTGGGGGTATAGAGAAGGGTAAGACGTAGCGTCTTGTCGTCGGGCTTGTCGGACCCGAATTTACAATCCTCCATCACTGTAACTCCGAATGTACCTGTTTTATCTGTCAGATCGAACCATTCACGGGAAGGGACCTCATATTTCTTTTCATTGTTGCCGGAACGTTCGATGGTACCCAGCCCGAGATTGTAAGTGGCTGAATTGTTGGCAGCAGTAAGCGGAAAGGAGGCTTTCAGGCTGACGCCTTTTGATTGCCAGTCAATATCATTGTGAACAACGATCCTTTTTCCGGCTTCCCCTGCAGCGAGGAAGATGTACTGGTCAAACACGGAATTCCTGGCAGTGCGTTCGATCCGTAAAGCAATTCTGACCGGGCCATTCTCAACCAGGGTGATCCTGGGAGTACCCTCAACAAAACCCGAAGGGGGGTTCTTCCGGTCATTCCAGTCCATGTTCCAGGCCGGCCAGTGCTCGGGATGCTCCTTCTGGAAAACAAGCCGTGCCGGAGCCGACAGGATCTCCTTTTTCAGCTTCTTATCCAATATACTTGAAATATCACCATTATTATCGACCAGTATTCTGTAATATTCATTTTCAAGGGAATTCTGCCCGGGGTTCAGCCCGGTAAAATAGAGACCGGCTTTGACTGCCGGCTGGACATCATAACATGCCAGGCCGAAAGAAGGAACATTCGCGATGAAAAGGATTACCATCGATGCTTTTGTCCTGTTCAGGACCTGTGAAGGTACCTCTTTCCCATCCGGACCAATTACGTTGATAAATTCCGGTGTACCATCATTGTAAGGAATGACGGCTTCCACAACATCTTCTCTCGGTATTGCAATGGAATTATATACCACGATGGCTTTCCCTTTGGTGCGCGTATCCATTGCGCGGATCACCACCCCTGCAGAGGCTTCTAATTGGGCTGCAAACTGGTTCAACCCCAGCACTTCATCGTTCCAGGCATATTCATATGCTTTAGGGATGCATGTTCCAGGCAGGATATCGTGCATCTGACTTCCCAAAACCAGCCACCATGCCCGGTTCAGGACTTGCTGTGGGTACGCTTGTCCTCCGAGCCAGTTTGCTGCTACTGCCAGGGGTTCGGTTGCCTGGGCAAGCAGTTCGTTTTTCCGGTTCCAGCGTTTCATATATGCTTCTGAGGTAAGTGATCCGGCGGAATGCTGAGTGAGCAGGAGATCACCGGAATAGACAGGAAGCCGGTTTTTCTGCTCTTCTGTAAGATCCCTGAAGAGTTGATCGGAAGAACAAAGGTAGACATGGATCTTGCTGTCGGGATTGTCGATGCTGGCGATGCCATTCTTGATGGCAATCTCTTCAGGCGAACCGCCTATGTCGCCAGTACCATAATACCGGTAATCGGCATAAACTCCGTATTTCCGGCCATTTTCCATCACACGGTCAACCCATGATTTTACCGTATCCAGCCGTTTCTCAATATTTCCCCCATAATCGGTGGCATTCAATGCGGCTACCAGGCCTTTGCCGTCGGGTCCGATCCAGTTCCCTATATTGAAAGGAATCCCCACTGCAGAGCCCCATTCCAACTTTTGAGTGGAAAACCCTTTAATGCCGCAATGAGCCAGCACCGATGGCAGGTGTGCCTGGAACCCGAAACAATCGGGCAACATGAAATCAACACTCTCCCTATTGAATTCTGAACGGAAATAATTATTTCCATACAAAACCTGGCGGATCACCGATTCCGGCGACGGAATATTGGCGTCACATTCATCCACTGATGAACCTGACACAAACCAACGATTCTGCTGAATGTACTTTTTCACCCGTTCATATTTCTCCGGATAGTATTCCTTCATCATTTTATATCTTCGGGCACCGGTGAAATTGAAAACATAACCCTTATATTTCTCGAAAAACCTGAAGTTCGAATCCAGGGTTGCCTTAAGATAATCGTTCACGGTTTCCTGGTAATCCCATCTCCATTCCGTGTCCAGGTGCGCATAACCAACGGTATATAGTACCGGATCCTTTGACAGATCATACTTCGGGGTTTCTGAAAACCGGATATCAGGCTGGCCAATGGCCTTCCCTGAAAAAAGAAGAAGGAAAGAGAATAAATACAAGGGTATTGTAATTTTCATATGCAATAGTTTGATGATGTAAAAGTAGGGAATTATCAGATCATAAAAATCGTTAATTTTGTACAGTAAAATATTTACCATTTACCAATGACTATTTACCATTGCATTGACCATTGACCATTTACCATTTTATTTTGAATTTTTCCCTATTGACAAAAACCCTTAAAATTTAAATCTTAAACCTTAACCTATTTTCAATGAAAAAACTTTTTTTTCTGCTGATTGCAGTTGCCATGCTCACCTCTTGCGGTGGTGTAAAAAAGGACAGATTCAAAATTTCCGGTACCATTAAAGGTGTTGATACAGGAATGGTCTCCTTGCTGAAACAGGAGAATGGGGATTTTATTCCTGTTGATTCCGCTAAATTAAAAGATGGAAAATTCACCATTGAAGGCAAAGTTGGTTTTCCGGAAAGGTATGTTCTGACACTTCGCGGATCGGATCATCGTTTTCCTTTCTTTATTGAGAATGCAGGCATTACACTCACCGCTTATGCTGACAGCACTGAAAAACTGGAGATTTCCGGTTCTCCGTCACAGAATATCTACAAACACTTCTCTGACAGGGAAGATAGTCTGAATTCGGTGGAGGCTGCCATGTCGAAAGATTATGAGAAAGCAAAAAATGCAGGCGATACAATCCGGATGAAGAAGATCGATGCTGATTTTGATGTTCACGACGTTAATGTAAAAAATGCCATCGTTAAATTTGCCAAAGCCAATAATAAATCTGTTGTAGCCCCTTACCTGATTGTGCGTAATTCGTATCGTTTTGAATTGCCCGATCTGGAAGATGTGGTTGCAGCATTTGATACGAGCCTGAAACAATCTGTATATTACCAGACCCTGGCCATCCGGATCACCATCCTGAAAAGGGTTCAGATCGGCCAGCCGGCAGTTGATTTTACCATGAATGATACGACCGGGAAACCAATGACCCTTTCATCCTTCAAAGGGAAAGTGCTACTGGTCGATTTCTGGGCTTCCTGGTGCGGCCCCTGCCGCAGAGAAAACCCGAATGTGGTGAAGGCCTACCAGGCCTATAACAAAAAAGATTTTGATGTACTTGCCGTATCCTTCGATAGTGATCATTACAAGTGGGTAAAAGCCATCAAAGATGATAACCTGACCTGGAACCATGTATCCGATCTGAAACGATGGGGTAATGCCGCCGGAAAACTTTATGGGATCAATTCAATACCGGCCAATGTACTGCTTGACAAGGAGCAGAAGATCATCGGAAGGAACCTCAGGGGTGAAGACCTTTGGAAAAAACTGGACGAAATCCTTGGCCCGCCTGCGAAACAAACCTTGAAGAAAAAACCGGCAGTAGGAAAGAAGTAAATTATTGCACCTCAACCCCCAGGGTGACTAAAAAGTATTAAGAAATAATGTATGAAAAGAATACCTTTACTTATTGGATTGATCCTGATTTCCTTCGCGCTTTTTCCCCAGTCCTATTATAAGGTAACCGGATCGATACGGGGACTAACCCTGAAGAAGGTCTATATATCAGCGGTTTACGGAGATAAAATCCCCATCCTGGATTCCACGGTAACGGATGAAAAAGGAAATTTCATTGTTAAGGTACGGATGGACAAACCTGCCGGCCTTTACCGTTGCTGGTGGGATAAGGAAAAATCGGTTGACCTGATCATAAACAAGGAAGATGTTTCTTTTCAAACCATCGTTGAGGAACCTGGCGACAGTATGGATATCCTGTCTTCCGTCGAGAACAAGCTTTATTACTGGAGCATGCAGCGTGACCGGACCAATCAGGCCAGACTCAGCCTGCTGATGCCGGTGGTAGAGTACTATCCTGTTAAGGATGATTTTTACCGGCAAGTCACCACTGAATATGAGGGCATCCAGAAAGCACAGGAGAAGATCGTTGATTCGCTGGCAAAGCTTTATCTGGGATCTTTTGCCGTGCATATTTGGAAACTTCAACAAACTCCATTTCTTCCTTCCACCTTATCGAAAGAAGAAAGTGTTAACTACATGAAAGCCCATTTTTTCGATAACATTGATTTTACTGATACCTTGCTTCTGCATAGCAATGCCTGGTCGAATAAGGCGATAAGTTATCTTGGCTTGTGGGGAAATTCACGGTTATCGCAGAAACAACTGGGAGGTGAGTTCATCAAGGCAGTTACGGCCATGCTGAGCGCTGCATCCGTCAATGCCGAGGTTTATAAGTTCCTGCTCGACTATTTCCTCGGAGGATTTGACAAATATCACTTCGACGATGTGATCACCTATATGGCTGATCATTTCCAGGATCCTTTCTCCTGCGAAGATGCGGCAAAGAAAACCTCACTGCAGAAAAAGCTGGAAACCTTTAAGAAGATCTCCGTAGGTAAAGTTGCCCCTGATATTGAGGTTCCCGATATGACCGGGAAGCCGGTAAAGCTATCAGGGATAAAATCGGAATATACGCTTTTGATCTTCTGGTCGAGCGAATGTGGCCATTGCACCCAGATGATGCCGAAGGTGAAGGATATTTACGATAAACAGAAACCCAAACGGTATGAGATCTTTGCCGTTTCCATCGACACCAGCCGAAGTGAATGGACCACATTCATCAAGGATGAGAAGCTGAAATGGCTGAATGCCTCTGATTTAAAGGGATTCGACAGCAAAGCCGCCGACAGTTACAACATCTATGCAACCCCAACCATGTTCCTGCTCGACGCCGACAAGAAGATACTGGCCAAGCCCATTTCCTGGAAGGAGCTGGAGCAGAATCTTAAGGACTTTAAGCTGTTGTAGTGTAGAAATTCAAAATGCAAAGTGCAAAATTCAAAACCGGGGTATTTTTCTTTTGATATTTGCATTTTGACTTTTGATTTATGAATTAATGTCGAATGCCTGCATTCTAAATAGTAAAAGAATACAGCACCAGGTTATATTGCAATGTATCGTCTGTTATTCCCAGTGCCCCAAAATAAACATATCTTCCCTGCGACCATACAATTCCCAATGGCTGGATCCCCGGCATTTCGAGAACGGAAACCTGGTTGCCCCCGGAATCGGTTTTAACCGCCCTGACCTTACCATTTGACAAGACTGTAAAGACAATTCCTCCATCCGGTGCCAGACAAAGGTTCCCGGCATAATCAAAAAATTCGAAATCATAGAGATGCTCCCATAATTTATTCCCGGAATCATCAAATTTCATCATTAAAATGTCCATCATGTTAGAGGTAATACCATTTAAATACTTGTCTCCTATAACGATGAATGATCCATCGGGAAGCTCTTGTGTCTCCGGATTTTGAAAGTCAGGAAAACTGTTTTGCCATTGTCTATTACCCAGTGAATCTGTTTTGAGGACCATATCCGTAGCGGTTATGATCAGTCCTCCATCTGATGTTACTTTCATATCACTTGCATACCCGCTGCTACCCGGCAATTTTGCATACCAGAGGGAATCTCCTGCAGAGTCTAATTTTATCAATCCCGTGATTAAAAGTTTCTGTTTTTCGACACCTGTCGTGAGGATAATGAATCCCTTATCCGGGGTTTCGCGTATCGTATAATCCTGATTATGCATTCCCAAGGCATAATATTTCTTTCTCCACTGAGGAATCCCATCGCTGTTTAATTTTTCGATGTCTATTGAGCTTGCAAGTACCTCTGAAGGAATATTGAAAACAACTGCCAATCCATTGCCGGAGGTTGTGCAAATCCCGCCTGCATTGTCGTAGCCGGGCAGTATTGATTCCCAGGCGAAAGAAAAATCCGCATTGTATTTTGCAACACAGGAAGATCCGTTTCGCAACAGATGCGTAAAAACAAACCCGTGATCCGGTGTAACGCAGAAGTTATTTCTCCCGTTATTGTTCGTAAAGGAGCCGGCAATTATTTTGGGATTGGCGGCCGGAGTATCATCAGATTTTTTCTTACAGGAGTCTGAAATGCAAAAGAATACCAATAACGAAAGAAGCACGAAGCGGTTTTTCATGATCTGTAGATTGATGGAATATTTTTAATTTTCATTTATATTCATGGAATAAAATTATGAAAAATCCTGTCATCACCGATTTTCATAAGCTAAATTACCTATAATTTTTCAAAGTGTGGTTGCCCCCTGGAATCGAAGTTGCTTATTATGAAGCCAGGGATATTCCAAGGGTTCAAATTTCTTCAGTAAGTTCAGCAGAACAGGCATACTGC
>JAPLDH010000042.1 GCA_026391355.1 Bacteroidota bacterium
GCAGTATGCCTGTTCTGCTGAACTTACTGAAGAAATTTGAACCCTTGGAATATCCCTGGCTTCATAATAAGCAACTTCGATTCCAGGGGGCAACCACACTTTGAAAAATTATAGGTAATTTAGCTTATGAAAATCGGTGATCATGGAACATATCTTCGTTAGTCCCAGCAGTGTTGAATTGGATAATCTCATTCGCCGGTCAATTTTTGCGATGATCTCATCAAAGTTCATTTTTCTTATTATATCAGTCCCAAACCGTTTTGTGACTTCACAAAAACAATAGAAGGTTTCCAGTTGTTCAGGATGAAGGTTATTGAAAATATTTATCAGATTTGAATTATCGAGTAACTCCAATTCATCAATGATCAGTGATGTATCAGGGTCCATGGAGGTTAACAACAAAACTGTATATTGAAAATTGTTACTCTTTGCCTCCACAATCTCCTTTGCAAAATTCTGAAAATCAGATTTAGATATTTGCTGAATGATTAAGGATTTGTTGTCTTCAAAAGAGTTTACAAGGGTTGCAATAGTATTAAAATCCCCAATTCTTGCCAATCCTATCTGCCTGGCAATGTTTTTGTAATCCTCTTCTGTCAATTCATCAATTATTTTCCTTTTATAACCCTCAAATGAATCAAGTAGTTGCCCGATTTTTCTATAATTATCAAGGGTTGCATTCCCAATCTGGCTGGCAATATATTTTCTTTCATATTTTGATAAAAGATTAATTATCTGTGATTTGTATATATCGAATGCGTTGAGAAAAATGGATACATTTTGAAAATGTTCAAGGTTCATGCTGCCGATCTGCCGGGCAAAAGTGCTTTTATCTTGTTCATTCAGCACGTTTATCAGGTATAATTTTTGGCCTTTAAGTGAGGAAATCAGCCCGGCGACTTTGGGATAGTCTTCAATGGTAACATTTCTGATCTGACTGACAAGGTTTTCTTTATGGTCAGAAGTGAGGTTTGGAAGGATTTCTTTTCTGAATTCGTCGAGGGAGTTTAAAAAAAATGAAATGGTCATAAAATCTTCAATTCTGGCACTCCCAATCTGAAAAGCAAGATTTTTTCTCTCCTGCGAAGTAAGTTGTGTAAAAATTTCCGTTTTAAAGGATCCTAATGAATGTACAAACGGTGAAATAGTCTTAAAACTTTCCATGGTCGCGCTTCCAATTTCCCGGGCAATAAACGCTTTATTCTCCTGAGTCAGCAGGCCAAATAACTTAGATTTGTTTTCGCCAAGATTGTCTATAAAAACGGATAATTTAGCATACTGATCTTTTGGGGCGGATCCTGTTTTATTTGCAATTTCTTTCCAGTCAGATTGGGTAAAAGCGTTCAAAATATTACCCTTATGATGTCCCAATGAACAAAGAAAATCTCCAATTCCTCTGAGATGGTTAGTGTTAACCTTAATAATAAATTGTGTCCAAATTTTTCCATCGAGTTTACTGCAGATATCTTCATACAATTCTTTGGATATTCTTCTGATTACATTGATTAATAGGTGGTATGCAAAAACAGCGCTTTGCAATGGTTCATTAAAATAATTACAGAGGTTGTCTCTGTTTTTAGTAAGAAATTGTGGAGCCTGTGTTCCGAGAAGGTTTACAAACCCAGCTAAATAATTAAGTTCATTTTTATTATCGGAAAGAAAATAGGAGACGGACATCATATAATCCCCGGCATCCTCCGGGAATTTGGAGACCAGAGCTTTTACAAGACACTTAGCTGTATTGTAATGATGGGCTATGATTGATTCCGGTTTTACATTTTTTCTGGGGCTGGTGCTGATAAACGATTTAAGATCGCGCGCGAGATCATTCGTCTCAAGTAGACGAATATCGTTTATCAACTTATCAGGGTTGTAAACATAGTACGGTCCGCTAATCTTAAATAAACTTCTCTGCAACGACGAAAATGATTGCTCCCTGTTACTTGAAATGACAACCTTTGCCGATAAAAAGAACAGAAGAAACCGTTGTTCATGGGTAATACTTTCCAATTGGTCAATAAGCTTCTGTTGTCCGTCTGAAGCAATAAAGTTGAAAGTCCAAGGATCTTCAATTTGTCCTTTAAAAAAACTTTCGAGAGAAGTTTTAAAATTTGACGGGTTTAATTGTGACAGGTTTTGTTCAATGGATGAAATGTCTTTAATTGATTGAAACAGTGTAGCAGCCTCTTTTAAACCGTCTATTTTGGTCACCAGTTTATCATGAATGAGACTTCCTGGAGATAAATAAAAATTGAAAATCAATTGCGGGATTAATCGTTGAACATCAATCCTGTTCGATTTGTTTTCTTCTTTTGACTTTTTATCATCAAAAAACTCAGTATTTATCCAACAAACAATCTTATTCAGATTTTTAAATTTTTCTCCTGAATTTATAAAATTTGAATCTGCAGTTAAATAATCTATAAGAGATTTCTTGTCATTTTCAACCAGGTGATGTGCTTCGTCGATTAAAATGATTTTCCGTTTTCCTTTCAGATAATCAAACTCTTTTTTGATTTCCTGCAAATAACGTTCGATTCCTGCCGATAATGTCAGTTGATAAACTTTATACTGTTTAATTTTATGGAGTTGATAGCTGAGGTGATAGGCATACATACTTTTCCCCTCACCAGGTCCGCCTGTAATGTAAATAAATGTTCTGGCATTTGGAGTTTCTGAAATAATGTCGCAGGAATCATTTAATGCTTCAAAGGAAATGGGGGCAACATGTATAAATTCGGGTTGGGCTTTGTCTGCATTGATAATACCTTCGATGGCTTCTTCCATGGTATTCTGATCCGGATTTCCGAATTGGATTTCAATAAAATGCCGCCGGCGAGGGCTACTGACGAAGTTAAAAAAGAGGAGTACAAATATACTCACTGTCAGTGCAATGGCAAGCCATAGGATGCCATCTGAAATTTTCTCTGTTTTGTAAAGTAACTGATCTTTAATAATAAATATGATTGGGGTAAGACCAAAAACAATGACAAGTTTAATAAGAAAAAATTCTTTTGCTTTTCTTCTCCAACCAGGAGGAAAGAACCTTCGAAAATTCATGTAGTTATCGTTTAGTACCGGTAGGAATCCAAATTTTGATTTTCAAAAATAGGAAATTTACGTTTTCTCCACATATATTTTTTCAGGATATCTGTTTCAAGGATCAGATAAAAAACATAACCCTGTCAGGGTTCGTAATACCGACAGGGTTATGAGAATTAAAGAACAGGAAGGAATATTTCTTATTTGATCATCAATTTTGAGTTGAATGTTCCATCAGGTGTGATCACCGACAGCAAATAAAGGCCGGCCGGGTAATCTGAAACATGGATTACACTTGTTGTACTGTTTCCTGTAGCCTGATATACTTGTTTTCCCGAATGATCATACATGAGGATTTCCGAGATCGGGCTTGCAGCTTTGATAGTAATAAAGTCATAAGCCGGATTCGGGTAGATAATGATCCGGGGATTATCCTGTGATTCCAGGACAGAGACTGCCACGTCCAGTAATTTACAGTCACCTGTGGATTCACCGAAGTTATACAGGGCTTTCACACAGTAATTGTGTTGTCCTGAAAGAACATCTGCATCATCAAATATCAATCCTGTGATCGGAGTAACATTGAGTAACAAACCATCACGATACATGTTATAACCAATAAGGGTCATTATCGTGCTATCATATGTAGGGGCGTTCCAGGTGAGATGGACGTCGTGACCTAATACCACTGCATCAAGATTGATGGGGGCGGGTAACGGGGGCATCAGGAAGCCGATGAATTTAAACACCCCATTTTCCGTGGAATCGGCGTTAATGCCGCCGGCCCATCCACAATGATTATTGACCCAGGCCATTTGCATATATTGTGAACCCTGGGTACCGATAAAGTCACTCCAGTTGTGTCCGCCATTGAAGGAATAACCAGATCCATTAGTCCCGCTGGAACCTGAACTTACCCATGTATTGGTAGTATTGGGAACATAGGCCAGATCAGTTGAGTATATCGTACCGGTTGCGGTAACAAGCGTCCAGGTCTCACCTCCATCGAAAGTTTCATAGAGTGTTCCTGTAGTCCCTGCATCCTTATCCTGCACCAATCCGTGCAGGCCTGTCCGGAATGTAGGTTTTATATACTTTCCTGTGAGCCCTGTAACTGTGGAGACGGTGTAGGTATGTCCTTTATCGGTTGATTTATAAACACGACCTTTATTGGTACCAAACCAAACGGTATCATGAACGGCTGAATAATATCCGACCACTCCGAACTCACCTGATAGCGGATTTGGAATATCGGCTCCGGGTATGGCGGTCCAGGTTGTACCACCATCAATGGTTGTATAAATTTCATATTCACCATTGATCGGGTCACCCAATGCCCAGCCTTCATTGGTATTGAAGAAGTGCACACAATCAGGAAAGGAGTTGGCATTGGTGAATAAAGCGGTCGTTTGCTTTGCCCAGGTGGCGCCTCCGTCGACGGTTACATAAATTCCCTGCGGTTTGCTTCCCGATACTTTATACATCGGAACATAAGCGGTATCTGCATTCATGGCAAAAATCATGGCTGATGCAAGTCCGGTTGTATTTGGGATTACACCGGGAATCCAGGTAGTTCCCCCGTCAAGGGTCCTCGTGAAATCAGAGCATGCGCCTGTTGGATTGTTGGCATCCATAGCAGTACCCCAAACGATATTTGAATCAACAGCCGACAGATAATTAATACCCCTTGAAGGTGTTGTAAAGCCGCTTGACTGGGAGATCCATTCAGCCACGTTAAGGTTTATGGTGTAATAAACAGTATCTGAAGTACTTGTAATGGCATAGGCGGTCACTGCGTGACTGCCAAGGTCGGCAGAAGATGTACTCCAGTTGTAGATGAGGGTATCGTTTGTTGTATTGACTTTTTCGATGTTATCGATGTATAATTTCAGGTTTGATGCAGTACCCCTGACGATCACCGCTTCGATCTGAACCGAATAACCGACGCCTATCACGGCATTGTTAACCGGATGAATGATCCTCACGATCAGGTTTGGGTTATAAGGTTTAATATGAAGAACCACTGAATTTCCATCATTGAACTGATAACCTCCCGGATTGAGTGAGCCAATGGCATACCATCCGTTACTGGATCCTGACCAGCCCCAGTTAAAGTGGAACATGCCATCACTCATACGATAACCGTCACAAACCCAGGCGTGTCCTTCACCATTTCCGGAGCCACTGTAATAAACAGGCAACTGCTGATCGAGATCAGCACGAATCAGGTTTTTAAAGTCCTCTACGTTGGTATAGTTGTTTTTGTATTTGATCTCTATTCCCGGATGATAATTGAAATAGTTCATCAAAGCGTATGGAACATCTTCACTGTAGGCGCCTGAACCACTGGTAGCATATTGCATATTAACGGAAACACCATCATGGTACATGAGTGTTGCAACGGCAGTATTGCCACTTCCCACATTGTTTGGCATGGAAGCCCAGTTATAGGTAGTATTTCCGAAATCGGCGTATTGCGTACCATACGTTGGGCTAACGTAGGAATGTGATCCTACACCCTGGGGAGGATAATTATGATATTTCATGATCTGCGCCATTGCAGTAGCCACACAACCTGTCCACACGTGTCCGCACTGGCCACCGCCAGCTGCAGGACATAAGGCATTGTAAAAACAACCCTGGTCCCAGGTGGTATTTACCAGTGGATTAACATCCCTCATCATGGGAGGATAATTCCCGGTTTCAAGATCTTTCCATTGCTTAACAGTGGCATCATTACTCAGGTGATTCGTAACGATATAATGAATTTCACGGCTGTAGCTTTCAAGCCAGGCTTTTACTGACGGGTTTGTGATCTCAGCAGGCATCGGATCTTCGAAGGAGTAAGCCAGAACAGGAATTGATGCATCATCGGCAGCTACAAGAATGAAACCGCCGGATTCAAACGTAAATGTATAAAAGGTGGTCATCTCCTCATAGGTTCTGACAAACACATCCCTGATAACCGGATTACCGTAACCGGCAGGGGCATAATGGTGACAATAACCAATGGCTATTTTTTGTGCATCCTCTTGAGAAACATGGGCTGCAAAAAGATAACCGGCAACGCATATCATTGCCAGAGAAAGGATAATCTTTTTCATCATCTTGATTGGGGGTTAATTATTTGAGGTGTAAAGGTAAGAATATTTACGATTTACCATTTACTATTTAATCACGGAACCACGGAAGTGAAATGGCTGGATTGCTACATGGTTAAATGGCGAATTGGTAAAATCTGAAATCCAAAATAATTTTATTATTTTAGATTTTGCATTCCTGCCTGCCGGCAGGTTGCATTTTGAATTTTGATTTTATGTGTTTAATTATCCTTCAAACATCGAACGGAAAAGGCATTTGACCTGAACGCAGGATAAAGGGAAACTGACGGGTCCGTCCCGTTCATCCCATGACTCCATGCTTTATCAGGCCCATGCGACGTTGATGACCAGAAAAATGTCGAAAACCCGTTCCAATCGGTCGATTTGTTCATATGAACCGTCCCGGGGAGCAAAGCGTTGAACCCCGAGTAACCACTCTACAGAAGCGGCCAGGCAGCGAAGGCATTACTGATATAATTGCTGAATAAAGTATTCCAGTCTGCTTCCGTAGGTACGTGCCACCCTGGCGGGCAGAATCCCTGTAATGACAATGTTTCATCATACTGCATTAATTCATCCCATTGGTAACACGTCTGAGAAAAAAATCTGAAATATTATGTTTGTTGTAACTATTCACCCCCCTTATAAAAGGATAGAGTTATTAACTTTCTTATGTTTATATAAAATCTTTTCAGATGTAAATTTACAAGTTTCGTAATGTTTCTTTGCAATAAATCTAAGCGTTGTTTTGGATCCTTTCAAAGAAATTGAACGTTTAAATAAAATCATCCTCGGTCTGAATAAAATCATTCTGGATCAATCCAGGGTAATTGTAGATTTGAAAGCTCGTCTTGACC
>JAPLDH010000021.1 GCA_026391355.1 Bacteroidota bacterium
CTCATTTCCCGTTGGTAAGGCCGGCCAGTCACTTCGCTTGACCTCCGCACACCTACACAATTTTCAAAGAGCCTTCCATCATTTGTACAGCAATTATTCCTTGTTTAGGGGAATAAGTCAAGGCACACCACGCCCTGCGGGTAGCCGCTGTGTGGGTTTTACTTGTATGTTGTTTACACTTTGTTCGTCATTTGTAGGTTTGGTTCATGCTCACCTCCGGAAACCCGCCACACATAGCGGATACGCGCTTGTTATGTGCCGTTTATATTTATCTTGTTATTTATTCTCATATGACATAGGTACAAAGAAGGCACTATAATGTAGTCTATTCCTTCTTTTCAGATCCAATGACTTGTAATTTGATCTTAATCGCTTATTGAAGGCTTGATCAAAACTGATGGTAATATTGTTGATTATATCAGGATTTCCTTTATAGCGATAAAGTATCCTTGAGTAATTATTAGTTTTTGATTGATTGTCGCAAATGGATTTATAAGATTCTTCTTTCCACTTTTTTTGGGTGTTATCTAAAATAATGTGATATGGAAAAAATGATAAAGAGTCATTAATTTTGATATGAATATATTTTGACAAGGTTAACAAATCTGTGTCGTTATAAGTTTTAATAGATATTGATATCAGAAATGTTACTGTTTTAAAACCAAACATTGGAAAGATAGGAATTAAAGGAGGACCAACCATAATAGGCCTGACTCTATTAGTAAAAGATATTCTAATTGAGCTAAGGCTATCGCAAGAATAGTAATAATGTGTTACATAATCATAAGAGCCTTTGTAATCTGCATTCCTTTGAATTATCCAGTTATTATCCTTTTCAATTGGCGTTAAGTATATACATTTCTCCAAACACGAACATCCAGTATTGGCAAGTAGTAAAAATACAATTACTATGTGTATTGATCGCATTGGGGTTCATATATAAATGGCACATAACGTGTGGCCGGTTACAGCAGTACGGTTTTACTTGTTGTTAGTATTCCTTTCCACGTCTGTTGGCAGAACGAGTGTCAGTCAGCCATCGGGAACTTACCGTATTGCTGTAACCGGCTCGTTATGCGTATGTGATTTATTTTATTTTCTCTAATAAATTCAACGAATTTCTCTTTGATTTCCAAAGTAACTGTCTCAAATATACGACTTCTTTGTCTTTTAATAAATCCATAAGACCAGGGGTTTTAGGGTTTGAATATTGATTTTACGTTTGGTAAATTCACGTTTTCAAACCCGACAGGATTGCTACCTAATATTTATTATAGTTCCTTGACAGTTAATATTGATAACCAGTGATAAAAAGACACGCTTTAACGACAAATTTATTAACATTTCTTGACTCTTGAAATATTTTTTCATAACTTTGCGCAAGTCTTTGCTGACGTGACCACGTCACAAGTGTGAAAAACACTTGTACGGTGTTCCCGTCAAAGACTTGAAGAAAAATGAAAATATTTTTCTTTTTTAAAGCGTGTCTTTTAATCCCTTCAATCTTTCAAAGAACTATAAAAAATCTACAGTCAATCCTGTAAAACCACTGGGATTATTCCTTGCAAAATAAATCATTACGCATAACGCCCCGCTTGCAGCCGCAGTGCGGGCATTAGCAGGTCATATTTTTGAATTTCGTTTCCATGTTTAGTAACCCCAACCGCTCTCCGTACCATGATGCCCCGCATTGCTCGGCTGCAAGCTCGTTAGGCGGCGAAAATTATTTCCGTAAAAGCTTTCTTTCCCGAACTTTAAAAAGCTCATCAGTTGAAATAATACTTGTAAATCCTTTTTTGATTAGCCCTTTTCTTAAAACTTTATCTCCTGACCATAATTTACATCTGAAATATTTTGCAAATGCTATATATACAACGTCTTTAGGATCTATGTCTTCGACCAAATGTTTTGAAGATATTCTGATTGAAAGAGGGATGTGTACTTCAGAAAGGAAAGATATTGGTTTATAAACCTTATCCTCTATTTCTAATAATTCCGCGTTTGAATAACCAGAAATGTCGATTATTTTTTTATGATGCTTCCGGATTTCTTCTTTTAAAAAACGTGGTGCTACAAATTCAAAAATGTTATGCGAATTTAACAGAATATCTCCAATTTTGCCATCAGTATTCAATATGGCACTGAACATAATATTCGCGTCAACAATTATTCTCATTGAAGAAATTTATCCTTATTCAATTGCCACCAAGATTGATTGAGTTCCTCTGCAAGTTTATCTGCATCCGATTGGGTTGCTTTACTTTTCGAGGTCATCTCCAAATATTCCAAATAGTCCATTATTCGCTGAAATCCAAATGGATTAACTTTCGGTGAGATTTTAATAAGTATCTGGTCTTTCGTTTTTTCGACTATCATTGTCAGATTATTTATTCCAAAGATACGAAATGTTATGATACCTTGAGTAGGGTGTGAATTTTTTTGCCGCCTAACGCCCCGCCGGCAGCCGCATGTGCGGGCGATAGCAGGTCATATCTTCGATTTTTGCTCTCATGTTTAGTAGCCCCAACCTGCCTCCGAACCACGGCTCCCCGCATTGTCGGCTGCCGGCTCGTTAGCTGCGGGCCATGGTTTAGATCACCATGAAGAAGATAACAGCCCCTTTGATCGTTGTAGGTATTTTGCTCGTGCATGGCTTTTTACTTTCTGATGCTATATTTCCAAAATTTACAATTACACTGTTTTTCATCAACTGAAGCTTGATTGCTGATCACATAAAACACTAATAAGTTAATTTGTTTTATTAAACATAAAAGGTCTTATGTTGGCAGATAAATTGAAACCCAATGACATATTTATATAAAACTGATTAAATGAAAAGAAGCCAGGTCTTAATCCACATTCTAATCCAAAAATACCTCCCAAAATCCTATTCGATATAAGTTTTAATCCAAGTCGAAAACCATAATTGTTGAACCTTTTCTCTTCGACAATTTTATAAACTCCATAATAATAAGGGTCCTGCAAGAATCTCTTTACCGTATTATCTACAGTTAAATTTTGAAACGCTCTTGACACAGAATAAAGAATGTCAAAATAAAAAAAAGTTAGTTGTTTGAATTTTCGTTCGCCATAACCTTCAATTTCATATGTCGTATTGAAATTTGTCATTGAACCATAACCAAAGTACAAATATGTGTAAGAAAGCATAGAATAAGCGTTTGTAAAGAAAAAACTCACATTATTATTCAATGGTTGATAAGAAATATCTTGAGAGATATTGTTCATTTTTATCGGTGTTGAAAATTGGCCTATACCAAGGTTTATTCCTTTCGTCTTTCGTTTTTCGAACGGTAGATCTCTAACAACAGTTCTTTCTGTGTGAACAGTAGAAGTAGTGTACTGTCTTCCATACTCATCCCAATGAGTAATTGGTGATGTAGTAGTAGTAGATGATTTTAAAGTATAATCAATATTTTCAGAAATAATCTTATCTGAAATGTTTATTAAGATACCTGCTTCAATATTTTTTGTAGTAGAAATTAAATCTGCATTCTCAAGAAAAGCTTCCTTATGCCATTTCCTAAGATTGACATCTGAGAATGAGTAACTGTAAAAATATAACGCATGTAAAGAAATTATCTTTCTTACTCTTAATATTGCGTTGAGGTCGAAGCCGCAAAAAGAATTCGACCCACTAGCAGAACCAATACAAGGTGAAAAACTAAAATAAACATTTTTTTTATTAGCTGAATTATTTGGGATAACTCTCACTATATTTGATTCTGGTAGCTGTTTTTGAGCTAAACCAAATATGCTTATAAAAAATAAAAGAATAAAAACTATTTTTCTCATTACCTTCTTTATTAAAAACTGTAAATCGTTGAATTTCATTGTATATATTAATAGACATTTAATGAGATGATTTAGTAGCAACAATGTCAATTGGAGAACTATTGAGTTTTTTATAATGTATTGTCAATGTATTCTTTGAATTATCTATACAACCATTTGCAATAATAGATTGCTGTTCTGGATCACTCACAAAACAATTTCCGTAAACATATGCTTGAAAAGAACAAGAATTCCCATCTTTTTCGGCAATATTAAATTCGATTGTATTGTCATCCCAAGAATTCCATGTAACCCATAAAGAAAGAGTGTTCGGCGAATTATAAACATATTCTCCATTAAATGCATGTGCATTTTCAATATTGGGATTTTTTTTCTTACATGAGAAAAGAAATATATTAAATAAAACCAATAATGATAAAAATATGATTTTCATTTTCATAATCTTTGTTTTTAAAAATCAAGTTTCAAATTGCCGTTATCTAAAAATAATGATGATTCAGATAATAAAAGGGAAAGTAATTTCGACATGATACACGGAATTATCGTTTAAATTTAATGGATAATTTGGAAATAGGCAAGCAATTTTTTTAATCACTGCATATTTGCAAACATACCAGAAGATCAACAACCATATGCTTTGTTACCCATGATGGAACATTAGAGTAAATCAATCTTATCAAAGAACGTTTAATAGATATTAAAGCACCTTGTGTCGCACTTTGGCTCGCAGCTAACGCCCCGCCGGCAGCCGCATGTGCGGGCGATAGCAGGTCATGTTTTCGATTTTCGTTTTCATGTTTAGTAGCCCCAACCTGCCTCCATACCACGTTAACCCCGCATTGTCGGCTGCCGGCTCGTTGTGCGTATGTGCCTTTTATTGAGATCCATTTGTTTTCGATATTTTTTGTCAGCTTCAATAAAAGCACTTATTTTTTCCATTTCTTCTTTTGTTAACGGTCTAGGATCAACAAAGAAATCAACTTCTAAGGGTTCTTTAATAATTCCCATATCATGTTTCTTTAAAGTATTTATCAATAAGTTTTAATGCCGAAATAGTGTTTATCACCATCATTTGTCCTCCAATATGTTGTGCACCTATTGTTTTTTCATAATGATCAATCAGCGTCGATTTAGACGTAAATGATAAATATCCTTCAAAACCTCTATGAAATGCTAATTTACAAGCAAATGCGACAAGATTTCCGGGAACACCTAAATAAACTTTTTCTTTTCCACGGTTGAATGGAGCACTTTCAATCAAATGCATATAAATATGGTCTTCTCTCTCCGTTAGACTTACTAATCCTTGAATTATAGAATTATTGTCTCTAATTGTCAGTTTATATACATCTCTGTCTGGCATTCTAAATTCTACTTTCCAATTGAACAACCAGCCATTTCCTTTTGTTATTGATTTCAAATCATTGTTGTCAAGCAGAAGAATTTCTGTTTGAAAGCTGTCACAGGTTGTTCTGTTCTCAATCGAACGAGTAAGTTTATCTATCTCAATGTCTATGTATTGAACGTTTTGTTTCATGATGTAAAGATACAAAAAATTGTTTAGATTCCCAATTAGGTCGCTTTCCAAGGCATTACGCACAACGCCCCGCCGGCAGCCGCATGTGCGGGCGATAGCAGGTCAAATTTTCGATTTTAGTTTCCATGTTTAATAACCCCAACCTACCTCCTTACCACGACACCCCGCATTGCCGGCTGCCGGCTCGTTATGCACAGGGCTTAATTGAATTTTCTAATCTTCGTTTCTTGAAATATTCTATGATTTCCTCTTTTGTCATACCCGACAATTTATCACTTAATTTTTCTCTCTGTTCACGCATAAACTTTACTGCGTCAAACGTTTTTTCAATTGTTGTCTTCATATGTCATAAAATCTCTGGGAGAACGAATTTCTAATTGTCTGTAACCATTTTTAAGATTAATTGAATTGTACCCTCGGATCCGTTGAACATTTACAATATGCCTGAAATTCCAACTTATCAAATAGTCAGCTCGATTTATTGTCGCAAGGGCTATGTGCAAACAATCTGCAAAGCTTGTTTGTCCTACAACCTTTTCTAAAATGTATTGTGTAGCTAATTCAACAGCTTCTTCATTTGCTTCTAAAAACTCAGTATTTTCAGCTTTAATACTTGTCACCAATCCTTTAACATTGTATGGTGCAAAATTTAATTCTTCTTGAGTCACAGTTGAAAACAGAAGTTTAAATTCTCCTTTTTTTATTCTATCAAAAAGTGGTCTTGTGAATTCTAAGAATTCTTCATCGAAGAAACCCCCGAAAACTGATGTGTCAATATATAGTCTTTGTTTCATGCCATAAAGTTACTATAATTCTCTGATTTGTCCACAGAAGTTAAGCTGCCTGATTTTTCAAAGCCTTGTGCATAACGCCCCGCTTGCAGCCGCAGTGCGGGCTTTAGCAGATTTTATCTTCGATTTTCGTTCCATATTTAGTAACCCCAACCAGCCTCCGTACCACGATGCCCCGCATTGCTCGGCTGCAAGCTCGTTAGTGGCAGCCTTTTATCCTTTTAATACTCTTGCTATACCCAATAATTCCTCATTAAAACACCTACCCATTCTGGTTGCCTAATTTCTCCTTTTGGTTGAAACTCCTTAAATACTGGCTTAATATCCAGAACTGGAGTCCCATTTATTGCATCAAGATATTTTACTTTTATAATTCTGTCTGTATGCTCAATGAGTTCAACTGTACAAAGTCCAATTGGATTTGGCCGGTCTTTTTTTCTTTGACTAAATATTCCAACATTAGAATAAGCTGAATTCTCTCTTGGCTTTCCATTGTAAAAAATATCCTTGATTTCCACTTGACTAAAATAATAAATAATTTCGAGATGTGAAAAATCTGAAATATTATCAAAAGCTTCTGTTGGAATGTATTCTGAAAGTTCAATTTCCGAAATAATTTCTCCCCAAAAATCGTCTGTCGGTTTTATTCGAGAGTTTCTGACGATTGCAACTGGATTAAACTTTATTTCCATTTTACCGGACTAAAAAGGTTTTGATAAGGTTGCCACTAATGCTCCGCTTGCAGCCGCAGTGCGGGCATTAGCAGATTTTATATTTGATTTTCGTTTCCATGTTTAGTAACCCCAATCTGCCTCCGTACCACGATGCCTCGCATTGCTCGGCTGCAAGCTCGTTAGCAGCATGGCTAATTTCATATTTCACTCAATTGGTAATTTGTACTACGTCCACCGCCCTGTTCCTGTCGCAAAATACCCTTTTCCATCAAATCTTTTATATCACGTAATGCAGTGTCCGTTGAGCATTTTGTAATCCTAGCCCATTTTGATGATTTCAACTTACCATCGAAGCCATCAAATAGTTTATTTATCATCAAACGCTGTCTCTCATTTAATGAAGTGTTCTCATGATTTTTCCAGAACTCGGCTTTATGTAGTACACTTTTAAAAGTGTTTTCCGTTTCCAATAAAGCGTTCCTTAGACAATTAAGAAACCACTTTAACCATTCAGTTATATCTCCATTGTTGTATTGAACTTTTTGAAGTACTTCATAATATTGTTTTCGCTCAACAAGTATTTGACTTGACATGCTGTAAAATCGATCGGGGGATTTTTCCGCCCTTGTTAGTAACAAATCTGAAATAGCCCTTGCTATCCTTCCATTACCATCATCAAATGGGTGAATGATGATGAACCAAAAATGGGCAATAGCTGCTTTTAATACATTATCTATTGAATTATCATCATTAAGCCATGTTAAAAAAATTTTCATCTCCGGACTTACCAACATCGGGGCAACTGCCTCGTAATGTACTCTTTCTTTTCCATATGCTCCTGAGACTACTTGCATTTCTCCGGTACGATAACGCCCAACTTCAATCTTGTATATGCTGCTGTATCCCGATGGAAAAAGAGCAGCATGCCATCCAAACAACCGCTCTTCAGTGATTGGGTTTATATAATTCTGGGTAGCATCTAAAATCATTTCAACAACACCTTCAATATTTCTATTGGAAGGAACAAGTCCTCCCGTATCTATACCCAACCGTCTCGCTATTGAAGAACGAACTTGTTTGAAGTTTAATCGCTCTCCCTCTATCTCTGAAGACTTTACTACATCATGGGTCAATGTATTTAGTGTGGCTTCTTCCTTACCAGAAAATCCAACGGAATGCATTTTCCCAGTGATTCTCCCCTGAAGGTTACGAACTTCTCCAAAAATGGAGTTGATTGATCTTTCTTCCCAGGTAAAATTGGGCCAACTCTCTTGCTCGTATATGTATTTTGCCATAGTTACTCACTTACTTGCGGCAAATATAACAATTATTTTCCGCATCTATGCGGCTTTTATTCAGTCTTTTCTCCGCAACCAACAATACTATACGGGAAAAATAGCCTTGCTGCTAACGCCTGTGTATCCACAGGAGTGTTGATATATTTGACTTATCTTTACCCAAAGTAATTTTCAAAAGTATTGATAATGTGTGTATTGAAAGCATTTCTGTTTTTTGATCGATTTTTTTGATAACCTTCCTGAATAAGATACTACATATTGATAAAAGTGCGAAGCGCTCTTCTTTAAATTTCTTTCTTGCTGAACCGAAATGAACTATTTAAAAAAGAACCGGTTCATTATAATCGATGTGCCAAACAAATTTATAAACAAATAATGTAACTTCCACGTCAAACCCAATTTATTTTCCACTATTATTCAAGATCCAGGTTGTCCAACGGATTTTTTATCTGATCGAAACCCTTGGTGGTAACATGAGTGTAAATTTCAGTGGTTTTGCTGCTTGCATGTCCCATTAAAACCTGTATGTACCGCAAGTCTGTGCCGTTTTCTAACAAATGGGTTGCAAAACAGTGCCGTAACGTATGGGTTGAAACTTTCTTTTTTATTCCTGCTCTTTGGTACGCTTCTTTAACAATGGTTTGCACACTGCTTTCCGAATATTGTTTCCCCTTCGCACCCTCAAAAAGCCATTCTTTTGGCTTATATTCTTCAAAATATTGCCGCAAAACGGGCAATACTTTTTTTGATAGTAAAGTGTACCTGTCTTTTCTGCCTTTTGCTTGTCGTACAAATACTTGCATTCGTTTGCTGTCAATGTCTTTGATTTTCAGATTGAGCAATTCGCTTAACCTTAAACCCGAAGAATAGGTAAGCATAATAATTGCCTTGTGTTTAATGTTCTTAACCTGCCTGATGGTGTTGGTCATCTCTGTTTCGTTCAATACCACCGGCAGTGTTTTTTCCCGCCGGGGGCGCTCCACTAAATGGGTGTAAATCTTACGCTTCCCTCCTAAAACCCGTTCGTAGTAAAACTTTATCGCATTAATGGATTGATTTTGATACGATGGCGATATTTTCCTATCCATCACCAAATACTGCAAAAATGCAATAATCATTTTTTCGTTAATTTGCTCAATATCAAAGTTATGGTAATAGTTGATAAACTCTTCAAAGAGAGTTGTATATGATCTTATTGTATTTTTTGTATACCGTAATTCAACTAATTTCCGCAGATATTCCTCAGGACAGCGGCGATAATCCGGAACATCGAAAGGAGACATCCGCCTGGTTTTTTCTTCACATTTTGGCTCTTCTTCGTACAATATATTAAAACTTTGAGACTTAGCAGTATTTTTTATGTCATGCAAAAACTTTTCGGAATATGGTATTGTCCACCATTTGTTCTTGGTGTCCCAATAATTGAATGGCATCTCTTTTATTATATAGCTCAGCGGTTTGTTAAATGCAAAAATCAACTTTAATCTTCCATTGTTTGTCTTTATTAATAAAAGCTCATTTGTTTTTATCCTTCTTACCGAATCAGAACTTGTTTTTACTTCAAAATCTTCATGTACAATAAGTTCACGAATTCTATCATTAAAATAATCCTTTATCAAATCTAAATTTTCAGGATAATTTGGCACAATCCAGCAAAATTGTTTGCCATCCCACCGGCTGTGACGAAATGATGTAATAAAATGTGTATCAAGTGCATTTTTAGGTAATTTTAATAATATCCTCCGACCGGCGACTTCTACCGAAACATTTTTGTTTGGTTTGTTTTGGCGATTGATAACGGGAACAGCCGTTTTTATCACTGGTTCATAGGCTTTTACATCTGTAACTTTTTTAGGATATTCAATCTCCGGAAATAATTTTGTCAATTTTGTAAACGCCATTTTGCTGTATGGTATGTGCCATGCTTTCATGGTTTGGCTCCATCTGGCGTCAGGAATCTGCCCGAGCAAAGAGGCAATTTCCTGATTATACGGAAATTCAACTTTAATGCGATTTTCTCCCTTGTGTTCGATTTTTGATGCTTTCATATTATTAGTTTGTATTGTGGTTATCCCTTATAGAAAGAGATATTCACAGGAAATTGAAAAATACATGTTGTTATCTCCAAATACAGGGGATAAACAGACTCATTAAAATAATTTTTCATCGACATTAATCGTCCGGGAATGTAAAAGGTAATACATCCGGGAAAGAAATATTAACTGGTGAACTGGCGAAGAAATGAAATATTGCAGAAATGCAGGAATTCAGAATGCAGGAATGCAGGAATTCACAATGATAAAAGAATTAAAACTATTGCCTACTGCCTACTGCCTTATATCTAATGACCAATAACTAATGACTAATGACTAATGACCAATGACCAATGACCAATGACCAATGACCAATGACCAATGACCAATGACTAATGACTAATGACCAATGACCAATGACTAATGACTAATGACCAATAACTAATGACAAATGACTATTGCCCAATGACCTACTCGCCAATTCACCAGTTCACCAGTTTACTTCCCAAGCATATGCTTCTCCAGTTCTTCCAGCGAGCGACCTTTGGTTTCCTTGAGAAGAAAAAAGAAGAAAAAGAAGCTGATGAATGTTGCAATGGCATAGAAAGCGAATGCGTTGGATACGCCAAATGAACCGGTAACCACCGGGAAAAGAAAGGATAAAAGGGCATTGAAAAACCAGTGGGAAAAGGAGCCAAGGGAGGTACCACGAGCCCGGATGTTATTCGGGAACATCTCGGAAAGCAATACCCAAATTACGGCTCCCTGGGAAGCTGCAAAGAAGGCAATGAATCCAATCAGCAACCCGAGTAACAAAAATTCTCCGCCATTACCGGTTTTGAAAAGATAGGCAAACAATCCAAGGAAGAAAGTCATACCCAAAGAACCGATGAGTAACAGGGTTTTCCTGCCGATTTTGTCGATGATCGACATGGCAATTATGGTAAACACAAGGTTTGTAAGGCCTATCAGTACCGTTTGGCCGATGGCGGAATTGGTGGAAAACCCTGCAGAACGAAAGATATCTGTTGCATAATACATGATGATGTTGATGCCGGTGAACTGGTTGAACATGCCCACAGCAATACCAATCAAAACAAGTTTCAGGTAAGGTTTCCGGAAGAGGTAGATATTTTTTCCCATAATCTCATTGTCGATCGAACCACGGATCTCCTGCAGGGTCTGATCCGGGTCTGTTTCATGACTGACCGACCGGATCACGGCAAGGGCTTCTTCCATCCTTCCAACCTTCACCAGCCAGCGCGGGCTCTCGCTCACGAAATACAACAGGATAAACAACGCCAACCCCGGCAGCAGACCTGCCATGAACATCCAGCGCCAGTTGGCAGGTCCGGTATCGATGAGCAGGTAATCAGAAAAGAAAGCCACGAGAATACCGATCACGATGGCAAGCTGGAATGTGGCTGTCAGCCTGCCACGCTGCCGGGCAGGAGCAATCTCTGAAATATACATCGGCGACAAAACCGATGCACCGCCAATGGCCAATCCTGCAATAAACCGGAAGATCACAAACATGGAAAGGTTGACTGCCAGCCCGGTCCCGATCGAAGAAACGATGAACAGAACTGACAGCACTTTCAGCATATACCGGCGACCAAAAATATCTCCCGGCCTCCCGATGAAAAATGCCCCGATGATGCACCCGATCAATGCTGAACTAACCGCCCAGCCCTGCATGGCATGGGTCAGGTCAAAATGTTTGACGAAAAAGGGCATGGCGCCGTTGATAACGGCCGTATCAAACCCGAAAACCAGGCCGCCCAGCGCAGCGACAAAAGTGTAAAGGAGGAGCGTTTTTTTCATATAAAATAAGTGACAGAGTGACAAAGTAACAGAGTAACAAAGGACCAGGTCGTGACCTGTCAGATGTATTGACAAAGATAAAAAGTTTCCAGTTCCCAGTCCTTAATGACTTAATGACCTAATGACCTTTTGCCTATTGACCCTTTTCGATCCGTTCTAAATGACAAACAACAGGTTCGCAAGTTGCGGGATCCCACAGATGGAGGCCGTTGCCTTCGCAATATTTGTAGCTTTTACATTCCCTGCATTTGCCGGTCCTTGTCCAGTTGCGGTTTCGCATGACCTCAAACCGGTTATTCCAGACTTCCATGAAGTTATCCTTATGGATGTTTCCCTGGGTGAAATCTGCCCGTATGCTGGGACACGCTCCAATGGATCCGTCGGCAAGGATGGAACCGACATGAATCCCGGCACTGCAGAAAAAGAACTGGTCCCTGACCTCCATTTCGTATTCGCCAAGAAAGCCTTCACACCCATATCCCGCCATAATTCTCCCCTCTTTCCGGGTATCCCGTATAAATTCCATCAGATGTACAAATTCATGATCCGAAAGCTGCAAATCGGGATCATTCTTTGCCCGGCCAACCGGAAAAATAGTGAACAACCGCCACTTTTTCACCGATAAACTGACCAGTAACTCCCTGATCTGACCCAATTCAAGGATATTCCTTCGGTTCACACAGGTAACAACATCATAGGTCAGGTTTTCTGTTTGTGTAACCAGTTTGATGGCTGCCAGGGTTTTCTGGTAAGCATTGGCGGATCCCCTGAGCCAGTTATGATTCTGCTCCAGTCCGTCGAGACTGATTGTAATTGCTCTTATACCCGATCGGATCAGACCATCCAGTCTTTTTCCGGTAAGCAGGTATCCATTGGTTACGAGTCCCCAGGAAAATCCTCTGCGGGTCAGTTCAACTCCGCACTCTTCGATATCGTCGCGCATCAATGCTTCACCACCAGTCAGGCAAATCATTACTTTTTCAGGCACGACAAATGGAACGATCTCATCGATCACCCGGAGGAAATCCTCCAGGGGCATATCTCTGATGGTATTATCTTTCCGGCAGTCGCTGCCGCAATGGAGACAGGAAGAATTACATCTCAATGTACATTCCCAGAAAAGATAATTCAGCTTATGAAGGTGTGCCTCATTTTTTCTGAACCGGTTATGGAGCGACAATCCTATTCTTTTCCTGATTCCGGTGCTCATTATTTCTTAGGTACAAGGTAAATGAGGGTATCTTTCGTATATGTTCCTCCTGATCCCTCGTGGATCCCCGTGTAAAAAGTCACTGTCGTTTCAAGATCCTGATAACTGCCATTCAGTGTACTGTCAATATCCTTCAGCGATAACGGGAACTGCCGTTCACCGGTAGCCAGTTGTGTGGTAACCTGGAATCCGCCCAGGGAGTCGGAGAAAGCAGTGTCGTTGTACATGATCACACGGATATTCCTGATGGGCTGATCGGTCGGTTTCGACTTCACAGTCCCGTTCAGGACAAATTTTACCACCGGAACACCATACACCGGAACAGGTGTTCCATACATCTTTTCTCCACAGGATGTTGCAAAGCCAAGAATGCCGAGAAGGGCAATCAAAAGTTTATTCCAGGTGAAATAAAAGGTTTTTCTCCAAAAGGATTTTGTATTCATTTGGTTCATTCTTTTGTATCATTATTGTAGTGATACGGTGACAGGGTTACAAAGATAAAAAGTTTCCAGTTCCCAGTTTGCAGTTCCCAGTCCTTAATGACTTAATGACCTAATGACAAGTCACCAATGACTAATGACCAATGACCTCTTTCCTATCTGTCTGGTTTATACACAACCCCGATGTTCTTCTTCCCGTCGATCTCGATCCTGAAAGGTTTGTCGAACCTGATATGACGGATATATTCATCCTCATAAAATGTGGGTTGATTATTCAGGTAATCCACATTGTAAAACCCCTGCTTTATATAAGGGTTCATGGTGAAATAACCGACACGGAAGGAGGTAAGGTTCTGGAAAAAATGGGTTCCCTGGCTTGGATCGATCCTGTAATTTGCCAGCCCGGATTCAACGATCACCCGTGATCCGGAGATCTGCGGCCAGCGTACCGGGATACCGAGCCAGGGATCGCTCGAACCCCAGCGGCCGGGGCCAACCAGGACGTAGAATTTTTTCTCTTGCAGGAACTTTTCGTTCAGTCTTTCGAGCGCTTGTGCAATTGCATGGCTTTTGGCTGCATTGAAGGATTCGGGCTTGACATAAACGAAATCCGAAATGCCTTTGATGATCCCGTTTCCCAATGCAGAATCGGAAAGAAGAATCGTATCTTCCATCCGGATATCTTCTATCCTCAGGTTGACGTCCTCATTCCTTCCGACGATCGGACGGATTTGCAGCAAGGAAAACACCTTCGGAACATCTTTCGGCATGTCGAGGTTCACGGCAAACTCAATCTCCACCGGCTTGCCCATCTCTTTCTGACCTAAATCCAGTATCATCCGAAGGATCTCTGCCAGCGGAAAAGTATTGTGGTTCAGCACCTGGGAAAAGGTGACGATCTTTTTACCGGTCGACATTGTCCCTTCCTGGATCGAATGGCTGTCATAATCAAAAGTGGAAGTCACCAGCTTCAAAGCGCTATCCCCTTCTGCATCCTTGATCCTCAGATTCAACAGGTTGATCGTGTCATCGATGTTCGGGGTGAAACTATCAGCTTTCAGGTCCAGTGCGAAGAAATTCTTTTGGGTTTCACTCAGGGCAAGTTCAGGTGTGGAGGTTTGCAACACCTTCCTCGGGTACTTCGGGGAAAAACGCAACCCGTTGCCGCCATCTACGATATATTTTCCAAGCCCGAAAGCAATATTTGCGATACCATCTTCCGGTTTCTCCGGTGCTATCGGGTAAAAGTTGATCGACCTGGCAACTCCTGAAATGGCAGGATAGAACCGGTCACCATATCGTCGCCCTGTTACCTCCTGCAGAACAATAGCCATCTTTTCCTCGTCAATCACATTCTGCGTTGCAGCCATATAGGATTTGCTGTCCCTGTAAAAAGCCGATGCATAAACACTTTTGATGGCCTCTGTGAGCTTTTCGATCATGATCCTGTCATTGAACTTGATATTGGGGATCATGCAGGTTGAATATATTCCGGCAAACGGCTGATAATGTGAATCTTCCAGAAGGCTGGATGATCTTATCGCGATGGGATTGCTGATACAGGAAATAAATGTATAAAGATCTTCATGTATCCTGAACGGGAGACGGGCTTTAATGAAATGGGCAAGGATATCTTTGTCGGACCGGTCTGAAAGTGCAATTTCATAAAGGTCATTTTCCTCCATGAATTCATCGAAGATTTCAGTACCCAGCACTACCGTCCTGGGGATGGTGATATGTACATCTTCGAATTTATTGGCGAGATCATGCCGTTTCGCCAGTGAATCGAGGAATGCAAGTCCGCGGGCTTTTCCCCCGATCGACCCCTCACCTATCCTCGCAAAGGAAAGGTACTGGTCATACCGCGCCTTGTCAAATTCAGCAATCACACCCTTCGCCTTGTTGATCCTGAAAGCAGTGATGGAGTCAAAGATATACCTCTTTGCTTCATCCATATCCCTGAACTGGGTAACTTTAACCTCTGCAAACATTTCTGCAATAGGAAATAAAGCCCTGGCATTCAGCCATCTTGAGAAATTATTACGCTGCATATGATAAAGCAGCGAATCATCCGGTATTTCAAATATCTTGTCCTGTAAGGATTTCAGATCAGTGACGCGGGTGATCTCACGTCCGGTTTTTGGATCTATGAATACAAAATCCCCGAAGGCAAAATATTCGTTGATAAAATTCCGCAGTTCGATGGAAAGGGTTTTCGAAAGCTTATTGATAAACCCCACTCCCAACTCTCTTGCGATTTTTTCATTCCCGGCATCGGAGGACTGTAAAAGAATGGGCATTAATTCATCTTCTGAATGGATCAGTTTCACGAATCTGATGCCGGCGGTTTTATCGGTTTCTCCCTCCCTTTTAAAACTGATATCAGAGATCACGCCCAGCAGGTTATTCTTATACTTACCGAACATCTGAACCGCTTCCTCAAAAGAGGTGGCAAGGAGGATTTTCGTCCGTCCACGCATCCTCAGCATCTTCTGATGCTCATTTAATCCTTCGGTATTGAACCCCTTTGATTGTTTAAGAATGATCCTGTATATATTCGGGAGGTAGCTGGAATAAAACCTGATTGAATCTTCCACCAGCAAAATTGCCTGTACGCCTTGCGTGACATCCTGGTCGATGTTCATCTTATCCTCGATAAGCTTTATGATGGCCAGCAGGATGTCGGAATTGCCGAGCCAACTGAAGATATAATCGATGGCATTCGGATTTTTCTCAGTCAGTTTCAGGTTCACTTCCCTTGAAAAAGGAGTCAGCACCACGATTGGGATCTTCGGGTATTTCTGCTTCATGCGTTGGGCAAGATCGAGTGTGTCAGTCTTTTCCAAACTCAGCATGGAGATAACCAGTTCAATATTTTTATCTTCCAGCGCTTCAAATGCCTCCTCCTCGGAAGTGACCTTAATAAACTGAGGGGGATAACGCAATCCCAGGGAGATATACTCCATGTATATGGTTTCATCAATGCGTCCATCTTCTTCAAGCATAAAAGAATCATAGTTACTGGATATCAGCAACACCTGGTAGATCCTCTTTTTCATCAGAAGATTAAAGGATGTATCGATGAAATAATACTCCTTGGGATCCAGGTATTTCTTGTTTGGCATCAGTTCTCCCTTAAAATGAATTCGTCATATTCCAGTTCAAAACGAAGTTTATGCTTCGCTTCTTCCTGCGCCAGTGATAAGAAGAGGTCTTTCATCGCAGGATCACCTGCTTGCTCTGAAAGCAGCAGATAAAGCTTAAAAGCATTCTTTTCCTTTTTCATAGCTACAATCAGTGCATCCTGGTATGTCATTTCCGGTGAAACTGCTACATTCTCAAGATAATCAGCTATTTTCAGATCCTGCACCTTCTCATCGGTCATCCGGAATATATTGTTTTCCTTGATCGCCAGAAGTCTCGATTTATGTTTCATCTCCTCAACGGCAAATGCAGCAAATACCTTCTTCATCTGCTCATTCTTTGACTTTACTGCAAGACCGACATAAAAATCAACGGCCTCCTGCTCGGCATTGATTGCAAAAATCAGGATCTCATTAAGTGTTTTAAATTCTTTCATATTTTCCGGATGTTTATTTCTAATTCATATTCTTTTCAAATTCTTCTTCAAAATATTTCACGACAACATCACAACCAAAGCTGAACATCCGGTTCATATCGTCTTCCCCAGTGACCTTGAGTTTCATGACCGGCCGGATTGCATCCGGATCATCATGTCCGGAGCTTTTTGGAAGCAGGGAAATGATCTCCAAAAGCACCGACTTAGGTGTGGATAGATGATTAAAACCAAACTCTAAAAGGATCCCGTTCAACTGGTCAATGTTTGTCATACCCGTTTTACAACTCATTTGTGGTTCAAACTCCTGGATCACCTTTTGTGTATTGGTATAGCTGCCACCTGTTTCGGCCGGAAAAGATGCAGGTAACACCAGGTCAGCCATAGCGGCGGTTTCCGTCATAAAATAATCCTGAACCATGATAAATCCTGCCTTTCCGAGCATCTCCCGTACCGGTTTTTTATCAATTGCGCATCCCAGGGGATCTTCACCGAAAATGAAAAGATTCCTGATATTTCCATTCTCCAGTTGTTTTTCCAGAGGTTCATTGCCTGTTCCCGGTAATGAGGACAGATTCCATTTCTCCTTCAACCGTTGGATCAGCGACGGATCTTTAACCGGAATGCCTCCTGTACCAATATCCGGGGTGATCCCCATATCGAAAATACCCTGTGCATTGTTCTTCTCCTTCAAAGAGATCAGGCCATTTGCAGTCTTGCTCAACTTACCGGTGATCATGGCAAGGTTGAACAGTTCAATACCTGTGGATGAGGATATCTCTTTTTCCGAAAAGATCAGGATGGCATTGATCTCATTATTATAATTCTCTGCAAACTCTTTAATGACCTCTATACCAACACCTGATTTGCTCCAAAGGTCATCAAAATTCTGTGCAAGGAGCAGGTTCTTATATTCTTCAAAACCATCCACCCTGTCCTTGATGAACAAGGCGTTCTCAAGATGGTTTGAGAGAAGGTAATGGTTCACTGCCTTGATAAAGAAGTAGTATGATTTGATCTTCACCATTTCATCCACCTTGTGTTCCATTGAATTGGATCCTTTAACGGTGACCATGGTCACAGGGATTTTTTTCATGGTGCGGCCATTGTTCACAAGAAATCCGGTAACTGCATGATCCTTGTTGATCTCGGTACCCAGCAGGTAGATCCTGCTTGCCGACCCGATCTGGTCGAAAGGTACATTAAAGTCGCAGTTGGAGCGGTGTCCCTCACCTTGGCCAAGATAGTGGAAACTGCCAACATTGTTGGTTTTCGCTGCAGCCCTGGCCAGTTTCTGCACCAGGTACATCTCTTCGTTTGTGAGGCGTGCCCCGGCAAAGAATGCATTTTCATCGGAATTCACCGATAATGTCTTTTCTTCTAACAGGATGAATGCTTCCTTAAAGCTGATTTCCCTGAATTCTCCATTCACCTTTTTCATCGGGTGCAGGATCCGTTTCGGATCATTCAGGTAGTGGTAGCCGAATTTCGGGTACCTGCACAAGTTACTTTCAGGATTAATCAGTCCGTTGTTTCCTGTGACATTCATCACAAATCCGTTCTTTAGATTCAGGGTGATGGAACAGCCTACGGAACAATAGTTACAGATCGTTTGAACAGGTTCTGTCCTGACAGGACCCGGTTTGAAGATCACATTTTCCGAGATGGCTCCGGTCGGGCAGGTAGAGATACACATACCACATGATTCGCAGGTAGTTTCCAAAAGTGATCCACCCAAACTCGGGGCAACAATGGTATCAAAACCGCGGTTCACCAGCCCCAGGGCATTGGCGCCTGCAACCTCGTGGCAGATCCGCACGCAACGTGCACAAAGAATACACTTGTTGTTGTCGATCTCAATGTAGGGATGGCTGAAATCGACCGGATATTCCTTGTATTCCCCTTCATATTGTTTTTGTATTGCCCCGTATTCGGTGGCATATTTCTGCAAATCACAATCCATAAAAGCAACGCAGCCACATTCGAGGCATCGTTTGGCTTCATGCAGGGCAATCTCCTCACCGGAATACCCGAGCTCCACTTCCGTGAAATTGTGACGGTTTTCAGCAGGCAATACCGGCATCTCTTCCCTCGATTGGTTTATGTACTTATCGGTATAATCATTCAGTACCTGCTTTTTGAAATTTTCTTTTTTACTTGTGAAGGGTTTAATATTAGGGATAATGGGTAATCCCATCATAAATTGATGCGCACTTTCTGAAGCGATCCTCGCCTGTGCAATGGCTTCAATGATCGTGGCAGGGCCCGAAACGCCATCGCCGGCAGCAAAAACTGACGGAATACCTGTTTGCAGCGTATTCTTCTCTACATCAATATCTCCCCAGCGATTGATCTTCAATTCCCCGCCTTCTGCATATTTATTGATATCGTCGATGAAATTTACATCGGTTTTCTGTCCAATGGCGGCCAACACGTAATCAACCTCGACATCAAATTCGGAACCTTCCAAAGGAACAGGTCTTCTCCTGCCTGAAGCGTCTGGTTCGCCCAGTTCCATCTTCAGACAAGTAATCGATTTTATTGCCCCGTTCTCATCCTTGTTGATCTTTTTCGGCAAGGTTAAAAACATATATTCTACACCTTCCAGCTTTGATTCGTGGATCTCGATCGGATTGGCAGGCATCTCCTTTTCGGTACGACGATAAATCACATATACTTTCTTTCCGTTGCAACGGATCGAGGTGCGGCAGCAGTCCATTGCCGTATTTCCTCCACCAACCACGGCAATCGTTTTCCCTGAAAAATCATATCGCTGACCGGTGATCTCCATGTTTTTCAGAAAATCAATACCCGAATAAACATTCATTGCATCGTCGCCTTCGCAACCGACGCCCGTTCCCTTCTGTGATCCAATGGTCAGGATGAGGGCATCATATTTCGCCCTGATCTCCTGATAGCTGACATTGTCGCCAAATTTCTCATTATAAAAAATATTTACACCGAGATCGGTGATGTTCTTCACCTCCTGGTCGAGGATATCATTCGGAAGACGATATTCGGGAATTCCATATCGAAGCCAGCCGCCTGATTTGGGGGCTGCTTCGAAGATATCCACCTGGTGACCGCGTGTTTGCAGGAAATAGCCGGCAGAAAGCCCTCCCGGTCCGGCGCCGATAACGGCAACTTTTTTTCCGGTGGAAGGTTGGATTTCAGGAACAAATTTGGTGGCTGAAGCAAGGTCATAATCTGCCGCAAAACGTTTCAGGTAGTCAATTCCCACAGCAGCGCCTTCATTCAGCATGTTCCGGCGACATTCAGCCTCACAGGGACGTACGCACACCCTGCCACAGATGGCAGGCAAGGGATTGGTTTCTTTGATCAGGGCGATGGCCTCATTGTACATTCCTTTATCAATCAGCGATATATATCCCTGAACGTCGACCCCTGCCGGGCAGGTTTGTTTGCAGGGACCCAGACAATCTGCATAGTGATTGCTGAGCATAAGTTCAAGGGCCATTTTACGCGATTTGCGGACTCCTTCATTGTCAGTGATGATCTTCATCCCTTCGCTGATCTTCGTGGAGCAGGCCGGCTGGTGACCGCGCATTCCTTCTACTTCCACCACACAAAGAAAACAGGAGGTAAAGGGTTCGAGCCGGTCGTCGTGGCAAAGTGTAGGAATCGTGACCCCATGGCGTTGCGCCAGTTCCAGTATGGTTTCACCGGGGATCCCTTTCACAATAGTATCGTTGAGAACTATATTAAAAAGATTTTCAGCCATTTTATATTTGTGTTTTGTGAATTTCTGGTTTACGATATCAGGATAAAACGATGGAAGAGAATTTGCACTTCGAGAAGCAGACACCGCACTTTGTACACAATTCCTGGTTGATGAGATGGGGTTTCTTCCGTTCCCCGGTAATTGCATTTGAAGGACAATTTTTCAAACAGACAAGACAACCTGTGCACTTTTCCTGGTCGACCGTGTAGGTAACCAACGGACGACAAACCTTTGCAGGACATTTCTTATGATTGATGTGTGCTTCATATTCATCCCGGAAATATTTGATCGTGGTGAGTACAGGGTTTGGCGCTGTTTGCCCCAGGCCACAAAGGGAGTTATCCTTGATCTGGTAAGCCAGTTCTTCCAACTTTTCGATATCCCCTTCTTTTCCTTCACCGTTTGTGATCCGGTCGAGGATCTCAAGCATCCGTTTGGTTCCCATGCGGCAGAAGGTACATTTGCCACAGGATTCTTTTCTGGTGAAATCGAGGAAAAATTTTGCCACGTCGACCATACAGGTGGTCTCATCCATCACGACCATACCGCCGGAACCCATGATGGCTCCGGTTGCATTTACGGAATCATAATCCACGATGGTATCCGACAGGTATTCGGGGATACATCCGCCCGATGGTCCTCCCAACTGCACTGCCTTGAATTTCTTATCGTTTTTAATCCCCCCTCCAAGCTTGAATATCACCTCCTTTATGGTCATTCCCATCGGAACTTCGACCAGGCCGGAGTGGTTGATCTTACCTGCCAGTGCAAATACCTTTGTCCCTTTGCTCTTCTCTGTACCGAAAGCAGCATATGCTTTTGGCCCCTTCAGGATGATCCAGGGAACATTGGCAAAGGTTTCCACGTTATTGATGTTGGTGGGTTTTTTCCATAAGCCTGATTGGGCCGGGAATGGCGGACGTTTACGCGGCATTCCCCTTTTCCCTTCCACCGACGCGATCAGTGCGGTTTCCTCACCACAAACAAAAGCTCCGGCACCTTCTTTAATATAAATATCGAAATCAAAACCTTCTATTCCAAATACATTTTCCCCCAGGTACCCCTTTTCCCGTGCCTGTTGAAGGGCAATATTGAGACGTTTGATGGCCAAAGGGTACTCGGCACGGCAATAGATCACACCACCGGTCGCCTCGACAGCATAAGCTGCAATGATCATCCCTTCCAGTACCGAGTGGGGATCACCCTCCAGCACTGAGCGGTCCATGAATGCTCCGGGGTCTCCCTCGTCAGCATTACATATCACATATTTTACATCGGATTTGTTGGCATTGGCCAGTTTCCATTTCATACCGGTCGAAAATCCGCCACCGCCTCTTCCGCGGAGTCCCGAATCGAGGATCATCTGAATGACTTCCAGCCGGCCGATCTTCTCATCCCTGATCTTCTTCATCGATTTGTAGCCATCACGTGCTTCGTAATCGGCAATCGACTCAGGATCGATGTATCCACAATTTCTTAAGACAATCTTGACCTGCGATTTAATGAAATCGTTTTCAGGAGCATCAAACAGATCGGTCTGAACGATATAATCGCGGATCGGATCCTTCTGATGAAGGTGCTTTTCAATGATCTCCATGGCCCTTCCTTCATCGACATCGCCATATAGGTATGTGCCTGTTTCATCAACAATTTCGACAAGCGGTTCGCGGTAACACATCCCGACGCAACTTGTCTTCCTGAGCTGAAAATCCAGGTTATCCATTTCCTTCAGCGCTTTTATCTTTGCAAAGGTCTTGCCGGCGCCGGCAGCAATCCCGCAACTGCCAAGACCGACAGTTACAATAGTATGATTCATAGCAGGGTATTTAGGTTTTTAGTTGTTTTCTGCGAGACGGATGTTCTTGATAATTTTTACGGCTTCATTGCCTGTCAGCTTACCATAGGTCTGATCAACCACCATCATCACCGGCGCCAGGGAACAACATCCCAGGCAAGCGACCGATTCGAGTGTGAATAACCGGTCGGAAGTAGTTTCCCCATCTTTTACCTGAAGGGCTTCTTCGAGTGATTCACTGATCTCTTTAGCGTTCTGGACATGACAGGCAGTGCCGTGACAGATCTTTATGATATTCTTTCCGACAGGTTTCAACCTGAACTGGGCATAAAAGGTAGCTACACCGAACATCTCACTCAGTTCAAGACCGGTGTCACGGGAGATCTTCTCAAAAGCAGTACGCGGGAGATACCCGTAAATATCCTGTGCTCCCTGTAACAGGGGGATTACATTCCCTTTTTTCCCTTTGTATTTCTGAATTAATGGATCGAGTAAAGTCAGATCAACTTCATCGGTGATCCATGTTGAAGTTTTGGTATTGATTCTGGCAATGCGCATAAATTATATAGGTTTAAGGTTGATTATCTTCGTTTTGCCAGGTGATGACGGCAATCCGTTTTTTGCCATCCATCCTGACAACCAATGGCTTTTCAAAGTGTGCGATGCGGAAATACTTCGTTTTCGTCACATTCTTATGTTGTTTCAGAATATCCCAACGGATAAACCCGCTTGAAACTTCAGGGTTAATACTGAAATATCCGACATTCATCGAAGTTACATTATGAAAGAAATGGGATCCCGAGGAAGCATCCAGCGGAAATCCCTCGAGGCTTGTTTCGACCACAACCTTTGCATTGGAGATCTGCGGCCATGCCACCGGAATCCCGATATACCTGTCGTGTGTACCCCAACGGCCGGGACCGATCAGGACATATTTTCGTTCTTCATGGATCATTGTCCTGTTGATTTTTTCCATCTCCTCCGACATCTCGATCGTTTTCGATTTATCAAATTCGTCAGGATCTACAAATATCACATCATGAATCGTATCAATCAGGCCATTACCCATCTCCTTCTCAGCATAAAGAAGAATCTCATCGTTATTTACTTTCTTCAGATCGATTTCATAATCCTGGATATTACCGATCAACGGTTTGATCTGCAGAAGATAAAATGACGCTTTGTAATCCTCGTCTTTGTCAAGATCGACGGCAAATTCGATTTCTACCGGCGACCCCAGGGCTTCTTTCACGACATCCAGCACCACCTCAATCGTCTTTGACAGTGGGATATAATTATATTTAAGAATATCGGCAAAATTCACCACTCGTGGGCCAGGCTGGTTAAGTCCGGGTATGATGCGCTCGTTTTCGAGCGAATAAACCGATGCACAATGTTTCAATGTGCCGTGAGCCTCGGCCTCACTGATATCGAGTTTCCGTAACCCGGCCTCCTCCCCTTCCATAAGATTGACTTCATGCTTGGCGAGGTCAACCGCATAAAAATAAACCTGTGAGCTTTTAAACAGATCTTTGGGAGAGTCAATTTCGAGGTTCGGATATAAGGGTGAAAAACGATAAGCACGTTCTCCATCCACCACATATCTCCCCAATCCCACAGCGGCCACCGCAAAACCCTCTTCCGGTTTCATATGGGCAAAGGGGTAATAGTTGTATGATTGGGCAACACCGCTGATGTGCGGGTAATAGACATCTTCAAACCTGTTACCGACAACCTCCTGGAGCACAACTGCCATTTTTTCCTGTTCGATCTTGAAATTAACCGCCTCAATATATCCTTTGGCAATGGGGGAATATACAGAAGCATACACCAGTTTGATGGCATTCATTAACTGTTCGAGCCGGACCCTGGGGTCAGGATGGCTGTTTGGGATCAGGTAAGTTTCAAATATCCCTGCAAATGGCTGATTAAGCGAATCTTCAAATAATCCGGAAGAACGCACGGCCAGGGGTTTCTCTATATATTTGATGATCGACTTTAACCGCTTGATCAGCGTATCGGTAAGCTTTCCTTCGATGAACCATGTTTTGATCAGGTCGTAATCATTTTCATGAACTACCTTCTCCCTGAGTTTATTACGATCAAGGAAATATTCAAACTCATCTGTGCCGATGATCGAGGTGATGGGTGTTTTAATATTGATATTGGGAATGTGCTGTGAAAAATCGTAGTTGTAGATCACTGTATTAATGAATGCAAGACCACGGCCTTTGCCGCCCAGCGCACCCTCTGCCAGTGTAACAATATTTGTTTCATCAAGGATCAGGGATTCTTCGAACGGCACAACCTTTCCCGTATTCTGCTCATTTCTGAAATTACGGATCATGTTGATCAGGTACTCCCTAAGGCTTGCCGGATCCTTAAAATCTGTAACCTTGGCAGGGTTGAGGATTTTGGCAACCTGGATCTCTCCCCGTGCCATCAGCCACATGGAGAAATGATCTTTCCGTGCATGATAGAGCAAGGATTCCTCAGGAATGATCTTCAGTAGTTCCTCAAACTCCTTCAGGGTTCTTGCTACAGCAATCTGCCCCCCTTCCTTATCCCGGTATATAAAATTTCCAAAACCGAGATAATGGGTAATAAAACTTTTAAAATCGAGCAGGAGTGTTTCGGAATTTTTATTGATAAAAGATGCTTTTAATTCATAAGCTATATTGGCATTTTCACCATGTGCGGACTGCAGTACAACAGGAAGATCCTTGAACTCCTTGCGGGTTTCACTCACCAGGCTGAAGCCCGCTGTATCATTAAGTCTGCCGTTCTTCTTAAACTTTACATCAGAGATCAGGCAAAGCATGTAATCTTTGTATTTGTGAAAAACATACAATGCTTCCTCATAGGTGGAGGCGAGCAGTATCTTTGGACGGGCTTTCAACCGGAGAATCCGGTAAAGCTCATCCGTTGTAACATCCTCGATAATATGCTTGGTCTGTTCCAGGACGATATTATAAAGCATGGGTAAATAAAGAGAGTAATACCTGGCAGAATCTTCTACCAGCAGGATCACCCTAACCATACCGATGGCTGTATCGTTCTCAACATTTATCTTATCCTCCAGGTAGTTGATCATGGCAAAGAAAACCTTCGAATCCCCGTTCCACACGAACATGCGATCAATCCAGGTCATCTTCTCGGGATCTTCATCGAAAATTGCAATATCCATATTGCTGTTTAACAGGAGGAATACCGGGATATATTGGTATTGGCTTTTGATTTTCTTGCACAATTCAACCGGAAATTGTTTGTCAACTCCCAGCATGATGATTATCAGGTCATAATGTTTTGATGCGAGTTGTTCCAGTACCTCTTCCGACATGGAAACCCCTGTGATCCTGGGCATGGTACTGAGACTCAACTGATAATATTCTCCCAATACATGTTCAGAGAAACGGCCCTCTTTTTCAATGCTGTAAGCATCATACAGGTTTGCCACAAGGAGTATCTCCTTCACCTTGAAAGGCATGAGATCATGGTAAAGGTCGCGGTTGTAATTTGTCCGGTTAAGGAACTTCTGAAGCAACTGGCGGCTGTAACGGACGTGTCCGGAAGTCGACGCCGGTTCCGTCAAATCATCTTTTTCAATGGATCTGCGTAGGATGGCTTTCCCTTTTATACTATTCAGGTATCCGGCGATAAGATTTGCAATGTTGATGATTAGGTGACGTTCTTCTGCCAGGAAAGGTCCTTCATAGGAGGCAGCAAAAGCCTTGGTATAAAATATCTCAATGGAGCCCTCTTTTGAATCGATCGTTTCGAATCGTTGTTTCTGGAACCACTGGGACTCCTCGAAACGGGGTGAACAAATTTCAAGATTGATATAGCGGATGCGGCATACGGTAAAGTCGGGATACTGCCATGCTTTGGGAAGGATCAGACATATCTGATGAAGCGCTTCTTCTATGGACTTTCCTGCTCGTAAGATACTGGTTGTTTGGTTTATGGCTGCTAGTTCCTTCAACCGTTCACCGGTGATATACCGGCCTTCCTTGCCTTTCACACCATTCAGGAACCCTTCGATAAGGCTGGCCAGGTTGTTAATCAGGTTCCGCTCTTCATCCAGGAAAGGACCTTCATCCTCCTCCCGGAACGCCTTCAGATAAAATATCTCAATTGAACCGTGCTGGTTGTCGATGGTTTCAAAATACTGTTCCTGATTCCATTGCGTTTCAATAAAGTCAGGACTGGTAAAGAACATCTCTTCAAAACGGATGCGGGCTACGGTAAACTCAGGGTATTGCCATGCTTTCGGAAGTACCTGGCAGATCTCATAAAGCGTATCCGGAACCGGTTTGTTTTTTTTTATAATGGTCGTTGTTTCATTGATTGCAGCCAGTTCCTTCAACCGTTCACGGTTGTCATAAACCAACTTTTCCAAATCAACCGACCCGGCAATGGTATCCTTTGCCCTCTGCTTGTCATCATTCATAAGCATTTGCTGATGTTCACCAATAATTTTACAAACCTCAAGGATGGGGTGTAAAATTAATAATAAGTTTGTTACACCAAAAGATTAGCACAATAAAAGTAATCGACATGGGTTTATTATCTTTCCCGACAGTTTGTAAAAAAATCAGATAGTGACACTAAAGATGAAATAAAAAAAATAATGATGAAAACAATGGCGGGTAAAAAAAATTCTTTAATATTGTGAACAATTTCACACCTAATTTATTACTAATCAAAAATTAATATTCTTATGACAAAAAACGTGTATGAGCAATTGGTCAACGACTTTATGGCCAAGATCATTGCTAAGAACCCGGGAGAAAAAGAATTTCACCAGGCTGTGATGGAAGTTGCCGAATCATTGATCCCTTTCATTGAGGAAAATCCGAAGTACAAAACTGCCAAAATTCTCGAGCGCATTGCCGAACCTGAAAGAGTTATTATGTTCAGGGTTCCCTGGACGGATGATAAAGGCGAAGTACAGATCAACAGGGGTTTCCGTATCGAAATGAACAGCGCAATTGGCCCTTACAAAGGTGGTCTGCGTTTTCACCCGACAGTCTATTTAGGCCTTCTGAAATTTCTTGCTTTCGAGCAGGTATTAAAGAACAGTCTGACCACATTGCCTATGGGCGGTGGAAAAGGTGGAAGTGATTTCGATCCCAAAGGAAAGTCGGACAATGAAGTTATGCATTTCTGCCAGAGTTTCATGACCGAATTACAGCGCCACATTGGACCGGATACTGACGTTCCTGCAGGGGATATCGGCGTTGGTGGACGCGAAATTGGTTTCATGTTTGGCCAGTACAAAAGGCTGCGTAATGAATTCACCGGTGTATTGACAGGCAAAGGCCTTGAATGGGGCGGCAGTCTGATCCGTACAGAAGCAACCGGTTACGGACAGGTTTACTTTGCAGCAGAAATGCTTGCAACCAAAGGCTGGGATTTCAAAGGAAAGATCGTAACTGTATCTGGGTCAGGAAACGTTGCTCAGTATGCAACTGAAAAAGTTACTCAATTGGGTGGAAAAGTTGTAACCCTTTCTGATTCCGAAGGTTATATCTACGATCCGAACGGCATTGATGCCGCTAAACTTGCTTTCGTATTGAACCTGAAAAATTCCAAGAGAGGCCGTATCAAGGAATATTGCGATAAATATGCTGAAGCAAAATTCATCCCCGGGAAACGTCCCTGGGAAGTGAAATGCGACATCGCATTACCATCAGCTACACAGAATGAAATTGACGGCGAAGATGCAAATATGCTTGTTGCCAATGGTTGTATCTGTGTTTCCGAAGGTTCAAACATGCCTTCTACACCTGAAGCAGTTGAAGTATTCCTCGCCAAGAAGATCCTCTATGGTCCTGGTAAAGCTGCAAATGCAGGTGGTGTTGCAACATCCGGTCTCGAAATGTCACAGAATTCAATGAGATTATCCTGGACAAGAGCAGAAGTGGATGAAAGATTACACACCATCATGGTTAATATTCATAAGAATTGTGTTAAATACGGAACCGAACCTGATGGTTTTGTTAACTACGTAAAAGGCGCTAACATCGGTGGTTTTGTTAAAGTTGCCGACGCAATGCTCTCACAGGGACTTGTTTAACCAGGATCCTGTCAATTTTCAGAAGATGAGGCCGTCCCCAAAGGGGCGGCCTTCTTTTTTTTCTATCTTTGTGAACCCCTAATCAATAACCAACCCGGATGATCCCTTTCAGCCCGCCTAGGATAGACAAGAAAATCGTTGATGAGGTGGTGGATACGCTCTACTCGGGATGGATCACCACCGGCCCGAAAACAAAAAAATTCGAGAAGAACCTGACCCGTTATGCCGGCCATCCCTGCACTCTCTGTGTCAGTTCAGCATCCGCCGGGCTTGAGCTGATGCTCCGCTGGTTCGGGGTGACCAAAGGCGATGAGGTGATCGTCCCGGCCTATACTTATGCCGCCACAGCCAACGTGGTCGAACATTGCGGAGCCAAAGTGATCTTCGTCGATTCGGGGAACGACTTCAATATTTCCGTTAAAGCCATCGAAAAGGCCGTCACCCCGCATACAAAGGTCATCATCCCTGTCGATATTGCCGGTTATCCCTGCGATTACGACGAGATCAACGACCTGGTGCGGCGCAGCGATATACAGAAACAGTTTATCCCCGCTACTCCCGAACAATCGCAGCTCGGCCGGATCCTCGTCCTTTCCGATGCTGCCCATTCCATCGGCGGCAGGTATAACGGGAAGCGGACCGGTAACCTTACGGATGTGACCATCTATTCTTTCCACGCCGTAAAAAACCTTACGACGGCCGAAGGCGGTGCCGTTTGCCTGAACCTTCCTGCCCCCTTCGACAACGACAAGCTTTACAATCAACTCAACATAAAATCGCTCCATGGCCAGACGAAGGATGCTCTTGCCAAGATGCAGGTCGGTAGCTGGCGTTACGACATCATCGAACCAGGCTATAAATACAACATGACCGACATACAGGCATCGATCGGGCTCGTTGAGCTGGAGCGGTACGACGACGACATGCTGGTCAGAAGAAAGCATATCTTCGACAGCTATACCAGGGAATTCCGGAAATACAGCTGGGCGCGGGTGCCTGAATACAGCAATGACCGGAAAACCTCCTCCTTTCATGTCTACCTCCTGCGGATAAATGGTATCGGCGAGACCCTGCGGGACACCATCATTCAAAAGATCTTTGAGAAGGAGGTCTCCGTGAATGTCCACTTCATTCCCCTGCCCATGATGACCTGGTATAAACAATCGGGATACCGGATGGAAGACTACCCGGTCGCCTATGAAAATTTTTCGGGGGAGATCAGTCTGCCGGTCTATTATGACCTGACGGATGAACAGATCCGCACTGTGGTCCAGGCTGTCGTCGATTCAGTTCAATCCACCCTCTGATCATGGATCCTACTTCTGAACATCGCATATGACCCGCTTTTTCGACATCCTTATTGCCATTATCGGGCTGATCATCCTCTCCCCGCTCCTGCTGGTGATCATCCTGGTGATCCTCCTCGATCCCCCGGGCGGGGTGTTTTTCCGCCAAACGAGGGTCGGACGGAACAACAGGGATTTCAGGATGTGGAAGTTCAGGACGATGCGGCCGGGATCAGACCGGAAGGGAAGCCTTACCATCGGGGCCGCCGACAGCCGCATCACACGGAGCGGCGCATTCCTGCGCAGGTACAAACTGGATGAATTGCCGCAGATCTTCAATGTGATCAGCGGGGAGATGAGCCTTGTCGGGCCCCGGCCGGAGGTACGGAAGTATGTTGATCTATACTCAGAAAGGCAAAAGCAGGTGCTCTCAATACGCCCGGGGATCACCGATTATGCCTCCATCCAATACATGGATGAGAATGAACTTCTCGGAAACAGCACGGATCCTGAGAAAACCTACATCACAGAGGTGATGCCCGCCAAACTTGAACTGAACCTTATCTACCTGAAAAACCCCGGCATCCGGTCCTATTTCACGGTGATCGGAAAAACCGTTTCCCGGATCCTGTTGGTAGCATATGGAAAGCCAGTCAGGGCAAGATAGAACAGCACAACGGTACCTGCGGCAGCAAGCAGTCCAGCAGCGGGGCTTTCACCTCCAGGTCGAACCAGCCGTAATCCAGGTTTGACGAATAGAGCATCCCAACGAGATAGAGCAGGTAAATCAGTGCGAAGGAGATGACCCTCAAACGCCGCTTTTCACGGAGGAGGCGGGGGATTGTTTTCACGTACCTTCCTTCCACAAGCCAGTTGAGCACCAGCAGTGAAACCAGCCACGGCAGGAGTTTGTCATATACCGGGATGAAGAATGCGATGCATAATGTTAAAAGGTAAAATATCCTTTCGTGGTAGTATCTCCGGGTTTTGGTCTTTGTCATCTGCTGGAGCTTATTTCACCAGTTTTTTTTCTTCGGAAGAGGAGACGCAATATGCCTTCCAGGTACCCCCAACCATAGGAAAGATGCAGGGCGGGGAAGATCCACGGCAGGAAGAAGATCAGGGAGGAGCGCTTCGCTTCGATGGTTATTTTGATTGTGAAAAGGAGATCCGCCAAAAGATAGAGCAGGGAACCTGCGGCGAGAGCCAGGAGGATCCATGTACTGAAGAAGGAGCCAATGCCCCCGGTGATGAGGAAGAGAACAAACAGGAAAGGGATCAGCTGCCGGATTGCGGCAGGTCTTCCTATCTTATACGCTACCAGTGGTTTATAAACCCCGTACTGGTAATTCATCTTCATCACCGCCTTTACCGTTGGCCGGGTATAATAGATAATTTCCAGGGATGGGATGAGATAAATGGAACCACCATATTTCACAAGCCTTGCATTGAATTCATCGTCCTGGTTCCTCAGCAGCTCCTCATCAAAGAATCCTATCTTATCGAAGATCTCCCTCCTGTAACACCCATATGGCACGGTATCCACCTTGCAGACCTCCCTGGCGCCAGTCCTGTAGGAAGCATTCCCAACGCCAAATCCTGAGGACAATACCCTGGATATCGCAAAGGCCGTCATCGTCTCATTACCGGGTTTGTTGATCCACACGCCACCTACATTGTCGGCATTCAGCAGGACCAGGTGTTCCAGGAGAGCTGAAATATAATTGACGGGATATTCGGAGTGTACATCCATCCTTATGATCACCTCCCCTTTCGCACTCCTGATCCCCATGTTCAGGGCATAGGGAACATAACGCTTTTCGTTCAGCAGGAGTTGAATATAGGGGTGTCGGTTATGATATTCTTCAATGATCTCCTGTGTCCTGTCATTACTTAAACCATCAATAATAAAAACTTCAATCCGGTCCACCGGATAATCCTGGTGTAGGATGTTTTCAAGAAGGGAAGTTATATATTTTTCCTCATTGAAACTGGGAATTATTACTGTAACGAAAGGATCCATAAGAACTATTTTTTGCCTGACTGGCAATACCAGATTGATCTGTATTGTTTCATGGAAAATCCGTTTTCTGATAAAACACGGGCGATCAGCGGTATGATATGAGATCCATGAATTTCAATCATCAACATGTTTACACTGCTTAACCATTTCTCCGGATCCGAACTGAAAATAGCCTCTTCTGCTCCTTCAATGTCCATTTTCAGGATGTCTATGCGCGGAATCGAATATTGCTCCATCAGGGATGATACCGTCGTGCAATCAATTTTAAAACCAGCCTTATCAATGGAAGCGCCTGTGCCGTCGCCTGAGAAAAAAGTAACCCCATCGTTCACATACAATCCTTTTTGAAGCAGAATCGCACGCTCACCATATGGTTCGAGGTTCATCTTCGCTATTTTATAGCTTGGGGGATTGGGTTCAAGTGCGATTATTTTGAGACCGGGAAACCTGGAGAGGAAATAGGCAGTTGTATCGCCAGTGTATGCACCTGCGTCAATCATCCATTTTGGAGGCGTGGTTGGATTCACCTGGCCGTACTCTTCTCTTACCACATTGTTTATTATTGTATGTGCATCGCTCGTTCCGGGCCTGATCAGGATCGGATATTCAAGCTTCCGTAAAGAGACAGGCTGAGGGGGGTTATCCCGGCTTCCTTTCCTGAGTTCTTCCATTGTACACCAGGTTTTATAACCATCTGTCTTCATGGTTGACAGGAAATCCAGAGCGGTTGCTCCAAATTTATAAACGTTCGAATCCGGTTTGAGAATGTTGCGAACGACTTGACGGAAAGTTTCCATTTCTAAATTAGTTTGCAATAGTTAAATAAAATTCAGAAGATATCCTTCTGTCGCATTTTAATAATAATAGTGTTCAAGAATTGAACGAATAGATTCCCTGTAATACTTATTGATGGCTGGTGTCACAAAAAATCCTATCGAAGCATGCTCATAGTCATTGATAACCAGTCGGGGATCATAGACCACTTCAAGTCCAAGCCTGGCAGCCGTTTCAGCCACGAAGATCTCTTCACCAAAAAGAAAATTGGGAAGATCAAGGGTTCCCCCCAATATAAAATAGGCATCTTTAAAAACCAGGCAGGAACCATGCGGCGCATAGATTTTTCTTCTCTGCCGGTCAGGATATTCCGCAACACCTTTTTTCTCTCTCCCTAAACCAAGTCCCCACTTTTTTGCATAAGCAGCCAGGAGATACATATTCTGGATAATAACATTTGAGTATAAGAACCGGAATAATTGCAATTTCCGCTTTGAATACCGCAGCAGGATTTTGGGGTTGTAATCCAAATTCCATTTTTGGGATATGATGGATGGAGCGACAACTCCCAGGTTCTTGAGATCACTTAATTCGTTTAACCGGTAAAAAAATTGAGGGGTGAAAACAATGTCTACATTGGTTACAAGGATCCATTGAGGATAAACCGAATGCTTTTGAAGATAATAATTTAGCCCCTCCCTGGCTCCTCCAAAATAACCAAGATTTTTTCCGGTTTCAATGTAGTGCAGAAATGGGTGGCTTTTAATTTTTTCCAGGAAATCGTGTGGCTTTTCTATATCACTGTTATCAACCAGGATGAGTGAGAAATCATCCGTTGCTAAAGGTGCAAGGCTGTCGATGTAACGGATTGTTTCCGGGTATGTATTATAAATAACCCCAATGATCAGTAAACGGGTTTCATTCATCGCTTAAAAAGAATTGATGATACCGGTTGCAAGGGAATCGCTAATGTTTATAGTACATAACGATCTTTTCCCTGTATGGGCCGAATCAAAACAGATCATTGTTCCATTGTTGTTCCATCGCGGATGCAGGTCACACCTGACTTCACCCCTGTAAAGGTAAGGTTGGCGAAAAAGACCTAAATCAAATCTCTTCTCCTTTAATATATTATACAGAACCAGATAACTTATTTGAAATCTGTCAGGATAGGTATCGGTTACAAACCATTCCGAAGAGTTACCCGGGAAAGAGGGATGCCCGTCAGAATTAAAATTATTTGTTCCGATCAGCCGGAATTCATCGCTCATGTCGCTGAACAGAATATATGCATCCTTATCATCAGTAGAACGTGCATAAGCGAGCAAATGTGAATCATCCTGCCAGGCAATGTGCGAGACCATATTGTGAGTGGGAAACAGATGAAGATTCTGTCCGTTCTTATCACAGGAAAACATACGGGTAAAGGTGAAGTTATCATCTTTAACCCACCGGTGGAGAAAAAGAAAGCGTTGGCCGGAAGGAGAAAACAAACAATGCGTAAGAAAATGAAAGGCCCTGTCCATGCTCTTTTGGGGATGAAAAGAGGCAATATCCCTCACCGAGAATAAATCCGAAACAAGATTATTCCGGATATCAATGATGCTTATTCCATGTGATGAAGGAGCTTCTGCTTCAATTTCCGGATCGTGGCCATGGATATAACCATAACCGGGATAATAATGCCGCTGAAGCCGGGCAAAATTATAGGATAATGCTTTAGCGCCATCAGGAGAGACCGCTGCAATGGCTTTCGGGAGAACTCCCAATGCTTTTCCTTCAACATCGAAAATTTTGGCGATATTATCCTCTCCACCTGCATCATTAAAAATAAACTTCCCTGTTTTTCCTATCCATTGCAACATGCTTCCCTGCTGCCAGTTGAAACAGGAAGTGGAAGTGATTTTCTGAAACGATGAAAAATTGTCATCTTTAAAAAAACCAATTTCAATCTGATCACCAATCTTGGGTACTGTATTTTGAAGCCGATGATAACCATTGGCAAGAAGATATTTGTTGTCGGATGACCAAGGGTTTTTATCATGGAAGCCGAAGAAAAATCCTTCTCTTACTGTAACCGGATACGCAGATTTTTCCTTCGGGACAGGAACAAGATATAAAAGTGCCTGGTACACATCCCTGATCCGGTTTTTTATTTTTGGATTATGTTTTAAAACCTGGTAAACCAACGACTCCAGTTTATTCATCTTAATTATTTAAATAATCCCTGTTTATAGAACCGGAATAAAAATGCGAAAATAATGATAATATAGGTAACAACCGAAACAAGCGAAATGACCGCAGCTGCAGGATACCCGTGGATGGGTACAAAGATCAGGTTTGCCAGGGCATTCACTGCAAGGGCAGCAAGAATGGCAACCAGCATCAGCCGGGGCTTCAATAATAACTCCAGGGGTTTATGCACCATCAAGGCAGCCTGCCATAAAAAGGCGGAACTGATCAATGCTGCCGATACAAGTAACGGCCGGATTACCTGAAGATGCAATATCCTGGTATAAAAAAGGTTGTTGACAAACATAAAAAAGATAAACACAACAACGGCAATCAGAAGACAGTAATTCAACCCCTCACGGATCAGTTTCATCGCCTCCTTTTTCCGGCTATCGTTCCATTTTTCCACAATCATCGGATAATATGCCAGAAGGACAGGGATTGTCGTAAACGTGGCGATTTTACCAATAAAATCCTTGACGGCTGAATAGGTTCCGACATTTTCATAACTGGTGAACTCTTTAATTATGAAACGGTCGGAAATGTTCAACAGATAGGAAAGAAAAAGCCAGATGGTAATCGGAAATCCAAAATTGAATGCTTTTTTGGTAAAACCTGTCTGGAAATAAATACGGGAAGGATCCAATCCGACCCTCCCCTCCGGAAGAATTGTGATCCGCAGAAATTCAGACAAAACAAGGCCCAAAACCATGGCAATAAAAAGAACAATAAACAGATGCTGGTTAAAAACAAAGGTCAGCAGGAGGAAAAATGCAAGGAACAACACGTTGTAAGACCCTTCAAGAATGGCATAGTTCAATGATTTTCTCTTGGTCTGATTTAAGGTCAGGTGAAACAGAAACACATTGTACATGAAAATATAGGTCACAACCACAGCGGTATCAGTCCAATCGAGGTGAAAGTAGTAAATGCACAGAAAGAACCCGATGATGACAGCCGAGAGGGTACTCATCAGGGTAAGGAAAAAGAAACGGTTGATGACCAGAACCTGTTCCTGCGGATAAGCGCTGAGAAAGCGAAGAATGCTTTGTTGAATCCACCCGAAGGAGAGTGTGCTGACCAACATTGTGGCATAAAAAACCAGTGAGTATTTCCCGTACTCCGCATTACCCAGAAGCCGTACAGCCAGAATGATGATGGCCAGATTGACCAGGGCAGGGATAATCTTTCCCGCAAAATATATCAGTACATCTTTTTTCATTGCATTGTAAGGCTGTCATTTTCACAAGCGGAGCAGGGCAATCCCGGCGCCGGTATTAACCAAAGCAAAGATAATAATTAGTTTCCAAAGCGGTGTACCCTCGCTATAAGATGGAAATGAAGCTTCTTCCACTTTGCTAAAATGGGTTCCTGATTGTATTGTGAAGAAGCCATGAAGGCATCCTTTTGGATACCTTCAGACTTTTCGTAAATTTGCACTAATTGAATCATAACACATTTTCGATTATCTTATATTTCAGGAAGTTCTGATTAAAGTACGAACGCAGAACATTCCAGCAAACAGAACCTATGGATTTTACCAGTGTTAAATTCCTTTTTCTTTACCTGCCTCTGTTCCTGATCATTTATTATGTCATTCCCTGCAAATTCAAAAATAGTGCAATTCTGATTTTCAGCCTTCTGTTGATCTTTGAGATCGACCATATTAAGGCTGCCATACTACTATTTTCTATTTGCCTGAATTTCTATTTCGGCCGCCTCATCAATAAAAAGGGGCAAGTTTGGGTTTTGGGACTTGGGATATTCCTGAATATTGCACTACTCTCAGTTTTTAAATATCATCTCTTACTATTAGATATTCTTCATGGAGTTGCGAATATCATTTCCTCTCATAAGCCACAACTTCATATTCTATCATCCATGGTCCTTCCGATAGGAATCAGTTTTTATACTTTCAGGGCCATTTCCTACCTTGTGGATGTTTATAGGAAAAAGACAGAACCTGAACAAAACTTCATTGATTTTGCGACTTACCTTTCGTTCTTTCCATTAATGATCGCTGGCCCGATTGTGAGGTACATTGAAATGAAAAGTGAACTTCATGCCGGGAAACCATCCTTTCAACAGATTGCCCATGGTACAGAGAGATTCATCTTCGGTCTTGCCCGTAAAGTATTGATAGCAAACACCCTCGGGGTTGTGGCGGACAAGATTTTTTCAGAGCCGGTCGATGACCTTTCTACCCCTGTGGCATGGCTGGGACTGGTATCTTATACGATGCAGATCTTCTTTGATTTCGCCGGATATACTGATATGGCCATTGGGATTGGGATGATTCTCGGCTTCACCTTCCCTGAAAACTTCAACTACCCATATATATCAAGAAATATCCGCGAATTCTGGAGGAGGTGGCATATGTCTCTTTCCACATGGTTACGCGACTATATCTTTTTGCCGGTGGCTTACTACCTTTCAAAAAAATGGAAAAAAGATGTCTATGCAGGGATCAGAACCGACAACCTCCTCTATACAGTGGCAACGATGATCACCTTTACCATTTGTGGCTTTTGGCATGGTTCGTCCCTTTCCTTCGTGATCTGGGGTATATATTACGCCCTTTTCATGATCCTGGAGCAGGTGTTCATAAAACGTACCCTCCATAAACTCTGGTCACCGATACAACATCTATATACTATTATTGTCATCATGGGTGGATGGGTTTTGTTTCGTACTGCAGACCTTTATCAGGCAGGGCATTTCTATCATAAACTATTTGTTTATTCGGCAGGATCTGTTTCTTTGACCAGTTATCTCTCTTTTTTCATCATTAACAAGGAAACCTTCCTGATTCTGATTTGTGCAATAATTCTCTCAACACCCCTCACTTCCATCCTGAATGCTAAATTGAAGGCCTTATCTCTTAACAGTAAAGGGATCTGGCTAACCTGTAAACTACTGCGCCTCAGCTTTATGTTCTTCCTTTTCTTAATCACTCTCTCTTATGTCGTCGCTCAAACTTATAATCCATTTATTTATTCCAGGTTTTGATTCCCATGAAACACGAACGGCAGCATAAAATTCTCGTCTTTGGCTTTATCCTTTTCCTTTGCCTGCCAACTATCAAAATGTTAATTGATTATAAAAAAGAAACCTTTGCCAGTTATTCCGACCATTTAGGGTTCAGGAGCGAATTCCTGGCAATTTACCAGTTCTGTAAAGTATCCGTATTTTCAGTCAACCCATTTCCGGAAAAGGTGGTAATGGGTACAAACCATTGGTTTTTCCTTGGTAATTCATTCAGTGATGTGATAAAAGAATCAAAGGGGATCACCTGTTTTTCTGAACCACAACTCGATAGTATCGAAAACAATATCGAAACCATTCGTAACGACTGCAGGCAAAGAGGAATAAAGTTGTACGTTGCAATTGCCCCGAATAAGCTTACGGTTTATGGACAATATCTGCCAATCATTAAATCTGACCGACCGACCAAACTTGAACAGGTAATAAACAGAATGAAACATGATGAAATCAATATTATCGATCTTAAAAGAGATTTCCCCAGATACAGTGACAAAAGGTTATATTACCTTCATGGCACTCACTGGAACTCTTTCGGCGGCTTCATTGGATACCTTACCCTGATGGAATTTATCGTTCGGGATTTTCCGGGTCTCAAGGTATTTTCTATGCATGATTTCAACCTGGATACTATAACTTCAGACACAAATGACCTGACAGGGATGTTGTCCCTGAAAATTCCTGAAGATGAAGTGATCATGAAGCCAAAATATTTGAGTACTACAACACAGGAGAAGGCCAGATTACCTGTTCCGGATCATTACAACAGAAATCCAAATGAGTACGAAATAAGGTTTGTAAATAATGGCAAACCACTTAAAGCCCTGATCTTCCGTGATTCATTCTTCAATGCTTTGATCCCCTTTTTCAAGGAATCTTTTGGGGAATCTGTTTTTATCTGGTCTGCCTTTGACAGGAATCTGATAGATGTTGAAAAGCCCGACCTGATCATTTATGAAGTGATCGAACGGGAAATTGATGTTTTCGATAATATTTCTCCCAAATCTGGCTGATCTTATCAATGAAATCAAATGATAGCTGAAACACCAGTGTTATCAATACAGACATGACCCCTTATACGATCAGCGATACCTTATGAAAATCCAGGGAGCCTATTTGTACTTAACCGGACCTTTTAAAAAGAAGGTGATGGGCCTCGTGATCGGGTCAAATACAAGGAACTGAACTACTGTAAAATCATGGCCGTTATTGACAAGGGCAAACATCCTGTCGCGATCGTACTGAAGCGTATTTCCATTTTCATCCGATTCTCCTTCCCCTCCCCTGTGAAAGGTCCTGATGGATGTGCTCACCCCGCTTGTATCTGTAACTGTTATAATGTGAAAAGGCGGAGAGGAAAGGATAGAGTCTTTGCGGTGCTTATCGATATCATTCAACAGCGCTTCAAAACCGATCTTCGAAAAAGAGCTCATAAAATTCATGACCTTCAGCGTATCATAATGCCGGATTTCCTGGTTATTGTATAATGCTGTCAGGGTGAATCCCCTTTCATGGTTATTTCTGATCATATATGAAAGTACCGGCGCCGAAGGAAACTCAACCTTAACCGATGCAATCTCATGGATGTTCTTCCGGAAAATCGTATAATCCCTCCAGTATTTCTCAATCGGCATATAGCGGGGGGTTAAAAAGCCACGCAGACCGGGAAGAAATGTTACAAAAGGCTCCGACGACCCCTCCATCAGCATGAAAGTTCCCCGGTTGCTTTGTGTTGCATTTCCCACATAATAGACCTTCGTCAGCTTTTCATGTGGAAAAAGACAAATCTTACCGAAGATGTTGATCCTGTATTTCCATTGATAAATTTCAACCTTCACTGAAGTTACCGCCATTTTCCGGATGATGTTGTCGCGTGCAGCAATAGCAACCGGTTCCTTTACCTGCAGATCCAGCATTGTTGACAGAAGCATGTCAATGTTGAATCTCATGCCTGGATATTTATCATTCACCTGCCAACTGCCGTTCGGAAGTCTTGTAAGTTTAAGGGTGTTATTATTCTTATCTGCCATAAAGATCTTGGTCACATTGGCCGTATCATCGACGGCAAAATCACTGAGGGCGCGTTTGAATGTCGTCCGCGATTGGGTAAGTACAAGGACGATGGCAACAATTGCAAGAATGACAACAATGATGATGATATTCCTGTTTTTCTTCATAAACATCAGTTTGAAACCCGGCTTAGATGGCAGGTTGTGCATATTTTTTCTTTCTGACCAGGAATTTCGAGATTCCAAACACCATGATCAGGACGATGGGGAGCAAGGTATTCAGTAACTGCCAGAAAAGGCGTTGCTTATCGATAATTGTCCGGTCAAGAAGCCTCAGTTTAAGTTCCCTGGATCTTACGGCGATCAATCCTGAATCATCACAAAGATAGTTCATTACGTTCATGATAAGATCCTTGTTCCCAAATGTTTGCTGGGTGTACTGATCATAGCCCAGCGGTAAAGGATATCCCTGGGAATAATGAAACTGGTTCTTGATGATATCTCCATCGGAGATCACCACCATTTTTGATGGTTTCACAGATTTTTCAAGGAACCCCAGGTCATTGTTGGTTGCAATGTCGGGAGCCAGCCGGAATTGAAAAGCTGATTTGAACTTCCCTTCAAGAAGGATCGCGACCGGCTGGGGACCCTTGTTGTAAAGACGTTCATCCACCTGCTGTTTCAGCACTTCAAGGTCGATGTAAACGGGCGCATTTAATATCCTTGAATAGGGGGAAGTGGTGAGAAGGATGGTTTTCTTTATTCCGGGTGATTCGACCGTATCCAGGCTGCTGATAAATTCCGTTTTGATGGCATTCAATCCGTTTACGATGGGATGGTTTATAACAGGTGTCAGGATCGGGAAAAAATACCAGGGAAGAAAATCAAAGTGCGGTTGATTTCCCACCTGCCCGGTTTTGACGGGAATGGGCAGTGCATTGATATCCTGCACAAGGTTCGTATTCATCCTGACCCCATAATTAAACAGCATATCATCGAGGTTCACGTCATTACTGATCCCCATTGTGGCATTGTATTTCTTGAGACTGTCCATGGTTGCAAACACAGGGTCGATCAGCCATAATACCTTACCCCCGCGCATAATAAACTGATCGATCAGAAATTTATCCTTTTCGTCATAGGGGGTTGTCGGTTTTGCGATGATGATTGCATGATACTTATTCACCAGTTTATCATGTGCTGAATCTGATTTCAACCTTACCGTCAAACTGTTTATCTTATGGTTGAGGGTGATATGATCCACAGCATAAAAATCAGATAATGCATTGTGAATATCCACCGTCTCCATTTTGGAAAGTTCTCCTTGTCCTTCAATAAAAGCAATCCTGGGTTTGACCGGGACAGAAAGCTGCCGGATAGCGCTGGCAAGGTTATACTCCATCGACTGGATGGAATTGTTCAGCACTTTATCGGAGTTTTGTCCGAGTTGGGTCATCAGGAGTTGAACAGGAACATCCGCTCCCCTGTAAGTCACAATGGCCCCCGGGAAGATAATGAGCTCGGATGCCTGGCCCTTTTTGTTCACCCGCAGGTCTGTGGGCTGTAACCCACGTTCAACAAGCAGCTTGTAAGCATCGGTACGTTCCCTGGCATTCGGATTGGCGGAAGGATTCACGAATTCGTACTGGATCTTATCGGAATAGGCCCTGAACTCATCCAGCATTTCACGGGTCTCATTCGAAAGACGCTTGAATCCCGGCGGCAGATCACCCTCCAGGTAAACCTTGAAAAACATTACATCATGGATATTCTTCAGCAGTTGTTTGGTGGCAGGTGACAGGGAATACCTCTTTTCAGCCGTCAGATCAACCCTTGTAAAAACAAATGAGGAAATGATATTGACCAGCACAATGACCACCACCGCCAGCACGAGCTGGATGATGTTACTGCGTTTGATATTTTTTCGTTTATTGGTCATTGTGAGCCCCACCCCCTGCCCCTCCCCAATTAGGGAGGGGAGTTTGGTATTCATTTTATTTTAATTCGTAATCCGTAATCTTTAATTTTTAATCTTTAATTAAATGGTTACCATTTCCTGCTCTCAAGTGTAAGCTTCGTAAGCATTATAAAAAACGCTGATATGCTGATAAAATAGATAATATCACGTGTATCGATAACTCCCCTGCTGATGGAAGAGTAATGAGCATTGATCCCGAAGGATTGTATCACCAGTCCGATGCTGCCTGATAATATAAAGGTATAGAACAGTTCAAATCCCATATAGAATGTGGCGCTCAGGAAGACGGCAATGATAAATGATATGATCTGGTTATCGGTAACCGAGGATGAAAATATCCCGACCGCCACGAAGGCCGCAGCCAGGAAAACGAGGCCAATGTATGATCCCCACATACTGCCGGTATCCAGGTTGCCATGAGGTAATCCCAAACGGTAAACCGAGAAAAAATAAACCAGTGTTGGCAATAAGGAGAAGATAACCAGTACCAGTCCTGCAAAATATTTGGCAAGGATCACCTGCAGGTCGGTCAGTGGCTGGGTCATCAGCAGTTCAATGGTTCCGCTCTTCTTCTCATCTGCGAATGACCGCATTGTAATGGCAGGTATAAGGAATAGGAAAACAAAGGGCGCTATGATAAACAGCCCGTCCATGCTGGCATATCCGAAATCAAGGATGTTGGAATCCAGCGGCAGTACCCATAAAAACAAACCTGTGATAACCAGAAAGACGATCATGACAATGTACCCGATCAGGGAATTCAGAAAGCCATTGATCTCCTTCAGAAAGAGTGTAAACATATTCAACCGTCGATTTAGGCTGCAAAATTAGTATTTTTCAAAAACGTTCCGGGAAAAAGAATATTGCAGGACTCAATCCGAAGACCAGATTGACTTCCAGTCTGAATAAACTGAAAGCGACAATTTTGAGTTTAATAAACGGAAGGTCAATTATGCAAAAAAATTCATCCTGCCGTTTTTCTTCGTTTGAAGAATAGATTAAAAATTATTTTTTAACCCAACCATTATTTTTATATATCCATTCAATATTATTAAGCTGGATTTCCATGCCATCGTTATAAACTACCTTTATCTCATTAACATCTTCTTTTTTAGTGTCTTGTAATATCTTACCATTATGTAAAAAATTTATATCATAATCAGCATTTTTAATTTCAATTTTCGGAAAATTTCCCCTGCTTTCGAATAAGGCATCCATTACATCAAACCAGGTTTTATCCGGGTATGATGAGAATGAAATTATATTTTCTTTTTGACCTGATAAGACACCATGGGGTAAAACATACTCATCTTTAGGAACACCCATTCCATATTTCTTAATTGTTGAAAAAAGTGTATCCTGAGCGTATTTACTCATTTTCTCATCATAAGAAAAAGGACAAGATGAAAATTTATATTGCATGAATGTGATCAGGATAATATAATCATCTATGGTTGTTTGAAGGTACTTTTGTTCCCTGGTGTCTTGCTTTTCAACCTTCACAAGACTTTTATTTATCCAACCTGATAATTTATCTGTTATTTCTATTTTATACCAATCATTTGAAAAACCAAGTTGTTTAACCTTCATTCCAATTGTCACTTTACCAATAATTCCATTATTTGTACCTGGACCAGAACGTAAATTGCCGTTTCCGATAATGTCAAGTGTTTGTGCATTCAAAATATTGCCCAAAAAGACAATGATAAATAATAATACTAACTTTTTCATGGTTTTGAATTTTATGGATTGATAAATTTAAGTTTGTATTTTCACAAGAAAAATGCCTTTAGTCATCAGGCTCACATCTAACTCAAGCATATTTTGATTCCTGAACTTATTTAGCATTAGCTGTTCAATATCCTTAAAGTTAAGTAAAAGTATAACAAAATTTTGATTTCGAAAGAAATAAAGGAAAACCGCTGACACGGTTTTTTCTTATATTTGCAATATGAACAAAAAGGAGAAAAATATCACGCAAATGATCAAGGCAAGGATTAAACATAAGAATCCTTTTGCTGATATAATTCTTTTTGGTTCGCATGCCCGTGGTCAATCTCATAAAGATTCAGATTGGGATATTTTAATACTCCTTAATCAGCCCAATGTTAATCGATTAATTGAAAAGGAATATGCGGATGAACTCTTTGAGCTCGAACTTGAAATTGGAGAATCTATTTCAACATTTGTTTTTTCAAAAAATGATTGGGAGCAAAAACATGAGATTACACCTCTTTATCAAAATATTAAAAGAGAAGGGATATATTTATAATGTCAAACTCAAAACAAGATTATATTAATTATCGGGTTTTAAAATCGTCAGAGATTTTTGAAGATGTGAAATAAAATTTACACTCACAATGGTGCAAAAACTCAGTTTAATCTTCATTTCATTAAAACAGGTAAGATCGATATAAAATACGGGAAATTGTATTCAACTCTTTTATTATGGAGACAAGAAAGTGATTATACGGATTTTCTCGATTTTGATAGTGAAACAGTGGTTCCGGTAATCGAGCAGGTTTTGGAAATGAACACTTTACTTTCCGAATTGATACTAAAATAAAATACCTCACCATAGAATACCTGAAAGCGACCTTCAGCTTCAAGGAGCGGGAATTGTATATTCCAGTCATCATTGCATTCTGTGTTAAAATATTCAAAGGAATATGAATTTCTTGTTCATTTCTTTCTATTTTTGAAAAAATTTGATCTTTTATCACCAGGTACTGAAATAACATGAAACAGTTTTTATCGAAATACGCGATAATTCTCATTCTCCTTGCCCTCGGGTTTTTTTTCCAATGGAGATACATCAATGAATTTCCGTCGCACATTCATGCCTGGGCTCAGGCCGACCGGTATGCCCTTGCGATCGGTTTCAATAAGAATGGCTTCGATTTCTTCCACCCGCAGACCTATGTGCTTAACCACCAGTTTCCCGGAAAATCAAAGATTGCGAATCATTCCGTAGTCACTGCGGTTGACTTCCCGATCCATGATTATGTTGCAGGTATGCTGATGAACCTGTTCGGCACCACGGCTCCCTGGTGTTTCCGGTTATATGTGCTGCTTTATAGCCTGGTCGGACTCTTCTTCCTTTATAAAACGAGCGAGCTCCTGATGAATGACCCGGTGAAGTCGGTCATTGTCGTGATATTTGCCGCTTCCACGCGGCTGTTTGCCTATTACCAGGCGGGGTTCCTGCCCAGTATGCCCTCACTGGCCAATGGCTTCATTGCTATCTATTTTTATTCTTCCTATCTCAAATCGAAAAACCTTTCATCATTCATCTGGAGTATTTTCTTCCTGACACTTGCAACGCTGAGCCGGTTGCCATTTGCATTCCTCCTGATGGCTATATTGGTTTTCGAAGGATTTATGGCGATCCGGGAAAAAAAATTCAATGTCTGGAAATGGGTTGCGATCATCGTCTCATTTCTTGCCATTGGCTGTTACTTCATCTATAATAATCACTTACGGAATGTTTTTGGTTCGATATTTCTCAACTATGCCTTACCGCCTAAAAACGTCAGCGAGTTTATGGTCCTGCTTAAACTGGTATTGAAGAAATGGATCTATACCTATTTCACCAAGATACATTACCTGGTATTCGTCATCCTGATGGCGGGTACAATCGTTGCCCTCATTTTCAAAAAAGGTATAATGAAACCCCTTTACCGGCAACTCCTTGTCTTCCTCCTGCTCGTGACCTTGGGCTATGTGGTTTATTCATTCCTGATGATCCAGCAATTCCCGGCACATGATTATTATTTTCTCGATACATTCTATCTTCCGGCCATCCTCTTCCTGTTGATCCTCCTTGCGGTTCTTTCAGAGGTTCACAAAACGGTCAAGATCGCCACAACGATCCTGCTTTTCCTGGCCTGTTTCATGACCATTCCCAGGACGCTGAAATCACAGGTTGAGAGAAGGGAAACCGGTTACTGGGATCACACACAGGTAACCATCGGGAATTTTACTGATTCAAAGGCCTTCCTGGCCTCACAAAGGGTTTCGGATACATCGAAGATCCTCGTCATCGATGCATACACCCCCAATATCCCGTTCATCCTGATGGATAAGATCGGGTATGCTATACTCAACACCAGCACAAAGGATATTGAGGAATCACTCAAACTGCCTGCTGATTACGCGGTGATCCAGAATTCATTTCTCCTTTCGGAAGTATACCCCAATTATCCTGAACTGATCAACCGTCTCGACAGGGTCGCCACGAATGGAAAGATAACTCTTTACCGGATCTTAAAAGAACCAACACAGACCGATCTTTATACATTCCTTGGACTGGCAGGAAAAACACCGCTCCTCGTACAAAAATGTGCTTTCGAACAGGCCGACACACTTATGAAAACTACCTGGCAGAAGATCAGACTGACAAGCGATCTTCATTATTCAGGCACAACCTGCGGATATGTTGATAACCCGCAGGAATTCGGAGTCACCTATAAACTGATCAATTCACCCCTCCTGCTCGATTCCACGCGACTGATCCTTTTCAAGGGATTCTTCCTGAGAACCAAACCCCTGAAGGAATGTTCCATTGTTGCATCCATCACATCAGGAGGAAAAAATCTTTATTATAACTCTTATTCTCTTTCCGATCTCTTGAAGGAGCAAAACAAATGGGAAGAGGTGAATCTCTTTTTCCAGGTTCCGGGAATAAAAGAGAAAAACTACAAACTGGAGATCTATGTATGGAATAAAAGCCTGAACCTGGTCTATTATGATGACGCGGAGGTCAGATACTATTAGTACCGGTCACTTCGACTCCGCTCAGTGACCTATAATTTGCCCTCAGTGACCGACAGCATCGGTCGTTTAGCGCAGTCGAAGCGACCGTTGCTTAATTAAGAAAGAACTTTACTCCCAGTCCGAATGCGGCAGGGTTAAGATGGAAGGTTAACCCAGTGATGGTCGTTTTTGTTCCATTTTCAGGTTTCTGGGTCTCTGTTGAAAAGCCAATGTTTCCAAAGGTTGCCTCAATCAGCGCCCGTTTGGAAAGGATGAACGACAACCCCGGGGTGATCCCTGCATGTGCTTCGAAAGATTTTTCGCTTTGATTATAAGTATCCGTACTGTATTTTATCTTCCCGAAATTCACACCAGCCTGTGCTTGTCCGAAGAATGTCAGGTGTTCTCCCAATACGAAATACCTTCTGACAAAAGGTTGAAACAAGAGCATAGAGCTAGTATATTTCTCAACATTCACATACAAACCAGTAGGGTACTCCCTCATGGATGACTGATAACCAACCTCCAGGCCGACAGAGAAGTTGTTCGTAATGAAGAATTCGCCCGAAGGAAGGATTTCAAAAGAGGAGGATTTTAGTGTAATAGTACTTTTGGTGGTCTCATAGCTCATACCAATTACACCACCCAGTGCAATTTTACCTTTGGAATATTGAGCATAGTTGACGGTGTTCATGCCTGCAAGGCAAACGATAATGAGGAGGATTTTTCTCATGATTTGTGGATTTAGGTTATTTTTCTGTTATAAGATTAACTAAGATGTATGATATTTTATTTTACTCTATATGTGTTTTATTAATAATTTCACACATTTGATTTAATTTTGAAAATTATTTTCCCTTAATGACCTTAATGACCTTAATGACCTTAATGACCTTATATACGCTAAGAAGACCTGCTATTTTTTACTCCGTTTCCGCTCAATCTCGTCGAGGATAATTTTCCGCAACCTGATAAATTTCGGTGTTACTTCCACATATTCATCGTCCTGTATATATTCCATGGCTTCTTCGAGGGAGAATTTGATGGCAGGGATGATCATTGCCTTATCATCACTACCGGATGCACGGACATTTGTAAGCTTTTTGGTCTTTGTGAGATTGATGACAATATCATTGCCCCGTGTATTTTCCCCGATTACCTGACCTGCATAGATCGCATCGTTCGGTTCCACAAAAAACCTCCCCCTGTCCTGCAGTTTATCGATGGAATAGGTGATCGCCAGCCCTGTTTCCATAGCAATCAGTGACCCGTTATTCCTTTGCGGCAACTCATGTTTCCAGGGTTCATACCCTTTAAAGCGATGACCAATTACCGCTTCCCCTTCACTTGCAGTGAGGATGGGATTCCTTACCCCAATGAGTCCCCTTGCGGGTATGCTGAATTCAAGGATGATACGATCCCTTTTGGTTTCAATATGGGTTATCTCTCCTTTCCTTTTGGTCACGATCTCGATGACCTTCCCGGAGAATGCCTCGGGTACCTGGATCCTGAGCAATTCCACCGGTTCATTCAATACCCCGTCGATCGTCTTGGTGATCACCTTCGGTTGTCCAAGTTGAAATTCATAACCTTCGCGACGCATTGTTTCAACGAGGATGGCAAGGTGCAGAATACCCCGGCCCGAAACCATGAATTTATCCGGTGATTCTGTTTCCGCAACTTTAAGGGCAAGGTTCTTTTCCGTCTCCCTTAAGAGCCGCTCGCGGATATGCCTGGATGTCACATAAGTGCCGTCCTTACCCGCAAACGGAGAATTGTTTATGGTAAACACCATGCTCATGGTCGGCTCATCTACATTGATCCTGGCAAGAGCTTCGGGATTATCGGCATCGGCTATGGTATCCCCGATATCAAAATTCTCAGGACCCAGGACAGCACAGATCTCACCTGCTTCTACTTCCCATTTCACCTTTACTTTCCCAAGCCCTTCAAAAAGGTATAACTCCTTGATAATCGATTTTACAATGGTGCCGTCATTCTTAACAAGCGCTATCTGCATTCCGGCTTTTATGCTGCCCCGTGTGATCCTGCCGACAGCGATCCTGCCGACATACGACGAATAATCCAGTGAGCTTATCTGTAATTGCAATGTTCCCGGTGTGCGTTCCGGTGGCGGAATATGCTCCAGGATTGTATCCAGCAGAAAACTTACATCAGTGCCGGGTTCCTTCCAGTCTTCCGACATCCATCCCTGCTTGGAGGAGCCATAAACCGTGGGAAAATTCAATTGGTCTTCGGTGGCATCGAGCGCGAACATCAGCTCAAATACCGCTTCATGCACCTCATCGGGAGAACAGTTCGGCTTATCAACCTTATTGATCACCACAATGGGTTTCTTTCCAAGTTCGAGTGCTTTTTGAAGTACAAAGCGGGTTTGCGGCATCGGACCTTCAAAGGCATCGACAAGTAACAGCACTCCATCAGCCATATTCAGAACACGCTCTACCTCCCCGCCGAAATCAGAGTGACCGGGGGTATCGATGATGTTTATCTTCACTCCTTTGTACATCACTGAAACATTCTTCGACAGGATCGTGATCCCCCGCTCTCTCTCAAGATCGGTGGAGTCGAGGATCAATTCACCCATGTTTTGATTCTTACGGAAAAGATTGACCTGGTTTAGTATCCGGTCAACCAGTGTCGTTTTACCATGATCCACGTGGGCAATTATGGCTATATTCCTGATATCCTGCATCTTGTACGAAATAAAATCCTGATTTTAAAATAGTTTGCAAAGGTAGGGGAAATAAAGATGCAAAATAATCTTACTCATGTGATTGAGAAAATTGTTGTACTTTTGCCGGAATTATTATTAATCCGTGTTCCCGGTCAATTGATTTTATCCGATTTATTTCCCACCTTCAGTCATCTTCACTCAAGGACGAGAATGTCCGCTAGCACATAAATACAATTTTACATGATTACATTTGAAGAATTAGGGGTTGCCCCGAATTATATCAAGGCAATACAGGAACTTGGCTTTGAAAACCCCATGCCGGTGCAGGAAAAGGTAATTCCCCTTTTGCTGGCTGAAGTGAAGGATATCATTGTCCTTGCACAGACCGGTACCGGGAAGACCGCCGCTTATGGCCTTCCTATTATTCAGCAAACAGACCTTGAACAACGGCATCCTCAAACGCTGATCCTTTGCCCGACACGGGAGCTTTGTATCCAGATTGCCGGCGATCTTAACGATTTTGCAAAATACGAACCCGGTTTGAAGACCCTCCCGGTTTATGGAGGCAGCAGCATGGAAGTACAGATAAATACGCTTAAAAGAGGGGTTCACATAGTGGTTGCCACGCCGGGCAGGCTTTGCGACCTGATCCGCAGGAAAGCCATTAAATTGAACATGATCACACGGGTTGTGCTTGATGAGGCCGACGAAATGCTGAACATGGGATTCCAGGAAAGCATCAACGACATCCTGGCCCAGGTACCGGATGGCAGGACCACTCTTCTCTTCTCAGCGACCATGCCAAATGAGGTAGCCGTTATCGCCAGGAAATACATGCATGACGCTACGGAGGTGACCATCGGCGACCGGAATACAGGGGCTGACAATATCAAACACCAGTATTATTTCGTTCATGCTAGGGATAAATACCTTGCCCTTAAACGGATTGTAGACTATTACCCCGCCATTTACGGCATTGTTTTCTGCCGTACCCGTATCGAAACCCAGGAAGTGGCTGATAAGCTGATCCATGACGGGTATAACGCAGAATCGCTTCACGGAGACCTCTCGCAGGTGCAACGCGATACCGTGATGAATAAATTCAGGATCCGCCATATAAAATTACTCGTTGCAACGGATGTTGCCGCCCGCGGACTCGATGTGGATGATCTCTCACACATCATCAACTATAACCTTCCCGATGATCTGGATGCCTATACCCACCGAAGCGGCCGTACGGCAAGAGCCGGTAAGACAGGTACTTCCATCGTTCTGCTGAACATGAGGGAAAAACACTTTATTAAACAGATCGAACGGAAGATCAATAAAACATTTGTCGCCATGAAAGTTCCTTCAGGCCGCCAGATCTGTGAAAAACAACTCTTTAACCTTCTTGATAAAATGGAAAAAGTCGATATTGAACACCAGGATATCGATTCCTATCTACCCCAGATACTTCGGAAACTGGAGTACCTCGACAAGGAAGAGATCATCAAACGCTTTGTTGCGCTTGAATTCAACCGTTTCCTTGAATATTACCGCAATGCACCTGAACTGAATATCCCTGAAGACAAGGAACCGAGGGATGGTGGAGACAGGCGTGGAAAACAAAGAGATACTGGTAATTACCTTGAAAGAAGAGGTAAATCAAGAGATTCAGGGGGTTACTCTGAAAGAAGGAGTAAACCGGGTGATTCCGGCGGTTACGCTGAAAGAAGAGGCAAACGCGATGAGGGTCGTGACAATGCAGAAAGGCGAAGTTATCGTAAAGAATCTGCTCCTGATTCCAGGGATTCAAGGGAATCCAGGGGTGGTTCACGCCCGGTAAAACAGGGATTCAGGAAAGGGGATCCTTCAGGTGACACCCGGCAGCAGGACACAGAATATACCCTCTTATCCATCAGTGAGGGTAAGGCAGATGGTATGAACCCCGGAAACCTTATTGAGCTTATCAACAGGAACACTCCCGGAAAAATGATCCCGATCGGCAGGATCGAAATGAAGAAAAATGCTACCATCTTTGAAGTACCGGTAAAAAACGCAGTTTTCCTGGTACGGGCTATGGATAATGTGAGCTTTCATGATCAGCCTGCTGACTTCGGTCCAAGCGGGAGTAGCCAGGATAAACCGAAATCGAAAAAAAAATCCTCCGGTGATTTCCCAAAAGCAAAAGAAAAACGTAAAAGAACCGATAACGGGAAAAGGGAGTTCAGGTTTTCGAAATAAACTCACTCAAGGGGTTGACTGAAAAGTCTTTTTTCACCGCGAAGGCGCTAAGGCGCTAAATTTCATTATACTGATTTTGAATTATTTGCGTCTTGGCGTCTTGGCGGTCAATCTTTTTTCATTTTTTTTGGTCGATCCCAAGAAATTTTATTCCATGCCTGTAATCCTGTTGATATATTCGGAGTAATCCACAATTTTCGGTTCATATTTCTCTTTCAGCAGATGCGATGAGATCAGAAAGTCGGCGGTTGACCGGTTACAGGCAGTCGGAATGTTATAAACGACAGTGATCCTCAACAAGGCTTTCACATCAACATCATGCGGTTGTGGCTGCATAGGATCCCAGAAAAAGATCAGGAGATCAATTTTGCCATCGGCGATCAATGCCCCGAGTTGCTGGTCACCTCCCAAAGGCCCTGATTTAAGAAGAATGATCTCCTTGTCGATCATCTCTGTTGCTTCAAGTTTTGCAAACAACGTCTCATTCACCAGCTTCCCGGTTGTACCGGTACAAATGATCTGGTGGCCCAGTAAGGTCTTGTAATTGAACTCCACCCACTCAACAAGATCCTTCTTGCGGTTATCGTGGGCAACAAGGGCAATATTCTTTGATTTTTCCATAGTACCTACTTAAAAAAAGAATTTATCTTCAAAATTTACCAGGTAAAGTTTTGTTGTAGCCCGTGTTACTGCCGTGTAAAGCCAACGCAGAAACTCCACATTCATCATTTTATCATTGAGATACCCCTGGTCAATAAAAACCGTATTCCATTGCCCTCCCTGTGTTTTATGGCAGGTCAGGGCATAGGCGAACTTTACCTGTAGGGCATTGAAATAAGGATTCTTCTTCACGTGTTCGATACGGGTTCGTTTTGATTTGAAGTCCGCATAATCTTCCATAACGGTCTGGAACAAACGGTTATTTTCGACAGGAGGGAGTGCCGGGGACTCGGCGGTCAGTGTGTCGAGCAGGATCTTGACATCCAGCTCTTTTTCGTCAGGGTAATCGAGGAAACGGATCGTGACATCTGCAAACCTAAAACCATACATCTCCTCAAACCTCCTGATCCGCATCAGTTCAACGATGTCGCCGTTTGCAATAAAGCCTGCCGGTGATCCCTCCGGTAACCAGAAATAGTTATTCTTCACCACCATCATGTAATCCCCGGCATTGATCTCCCCTTCAAAATAGAGGATCCTTCGACGAATCTCGCGGTTATAGATGTTGGCCCGTTTGTTTGAACGGCATATCACGGCATTGTTGTCTTTATTTGCTCCCGAATAAGCCGTATTCAGCGCCTCTTCAAGCTCAGTACCGCGAAGCCGCTCAATGTCCCCGAACGATTTCAGGGAGAATATGGGCAATCTCAATTCCTGCTTTTTGATCTCATTGCGGATCGAGGTGGCATTTACCAGAATGCCGGAGGATTGTGCCTGCCTCACTACCTCAGTAAGTTCAAAGCATTCCACATCAAGATGGTATGACTTTGTCAAAAACTCAATGTCGAGCGCCGGGCTGTAATCAAGTCCTACCGGTGGTAACTGTGCGGTATCCCCGATAAACAACACTTTATTGTTCTCGCCCCCGTATACGTAAGTGAACAGGTCATCCAGGATATTTCTCCCGGTAAACAGGTTACTGTCATTCATCGTTGAATTCTGGATCATGGAAGCTTCGTCCACGATGAAGAGTGTGTTTTTGTGAAGGTTTTGCTGGAGTTTCAGTGCAATATTGCCCTCTTTGGTGGTGCGTGCAAAGAAAATTTTGCGGTGGATGGTGTTGGCAGGTTTCTTCGCATAACTCGAAAGTACTTTGGCTGCACGCCCTGTAGGAGCAAGTAAAACAGATCGTTTCGACAGGATCGGCAATACATTCACCAAGGCGCTGACAATTGTGGTTTTTCCGGTTCCTGCATACCCTTTTAAGACGAAGAGCCCGTTGGTCTTCTCCCAGGTACCGGTAAGGAATCCGGCCAACCTGTCAATCAGGTCATGTTGTCCTGGAGTCGGTTCATAGGGAAACTCCTTCAGGAGCATTGAAGTTACTGCTTCCCTTTTCATGGTTGGTGATTATTCGTATCTCAGGGATTCTATCGGGTCAAGATTAGCCGCTTTTTGTGCCGGGAAGAATCCCGATATCAATGCAACAGCAAAACAAAGGAGTACCCCTGTCAGGATCCATAACCAGGGAATGATAAAGGCAGTACCAAAGATCAACGACAGAATATTTCCAATGAAAATACCGAGGATGATGCCAAGCAAACCGCCTAACTGGCCGATCACAATGGATTCAACCAGGAACTGGTTACGGATGACCCGTTTGGTAGCGCCCATTGCTTTCCGTATACCGATCTCCCTCGTTCGTTCAGTAACTGAAACCAGCATGATGTTCATCAGCCCGATAGCAGCGCCGGCAAGAGTAATCAAACCAATGATGGTGGCTGCGATGGTCACGAATTTTATATTTTCGATCAGCATCTTTGCAATATTGTCGCTTTTGGTGATCTCAAATGTATCTTCTGAACCCACAGCGTCACCCCGGATGGTACGCAATATGCCGGTGGCTTCACCAATTGCGGCATCCATCAATTCCTGCCGGTCGGTCATGATGTTGATGGAAAACGACCTGTTTGGTCTGGAGAAATAGATTCTGCAATTATTTAATGTAATATAACACCCCCTGTCACCGCTAAAACCCATACTGGCACCTTTTTCCTTCAGAACGCCCACCACCCGGTACTTTCCGGGACCGATCGAGATGATTTTTCCCAACGGATCTTCCTTGTTTTTGAAGATATCCTTGGCCACCTCCGAGCCAATTATACACGAAGCCGTACCATAATGAACTTCGTCGGGAGTGAAAACCCTACCCTCGGCAAGTTCATCACCCGAGGTAGCAATATAGTTCTCGTCAGTCCCCAGTACCCTCACATTCGGATTGGTTTTGTTGGATTCATATTTTACAGTGGCTATTCCCGTTGCACCCGTAAAGATCGCCACCGTGGCAGGAAAAATGAATTTTGCCTTAAAATCAAGGGACTGCTGATAGTCGATTGGCTGATATATCTTGTCTTTACTGTGCTGGTCTCCCATATGGATCTGCAGCGACCGGTTACGAATGGTAAATGTATTAGAACCCATCATGGTAAAATTCTTTGTCAGGAAGTATTTGATGGAATCGGTGGCTGTCAGGATTCCCACAAGGGCCATGATCCCGAAAGCAATGATGAGTATGGTAAGGATCGTGCGAAGGAGATGCGACCGGATCGATGTAAGTGAAACCCGGATATTCTCTAGAACGAGGGTATTTTTCATGTAAGGGGAAATTTATCAGATTTTTTTACCATAAGCCAGATCGCCCGCATCACCAAGGCCAGGAACTATGAATGCCTGAGCCGTCAGTTCATCATCAACCCCACCAAGCCAGATCGTTGTTTCATCATTCGGAAGATACTTTTTCAGATTGTGGAGACCCTCCATGCTGGCAACAATGGATACGATGTGAGTATGCAATGGCTTACCCTTGGCTATCAATTCCTTGTAAGCCATCACCATGGATGAGCCGGTGGCTATCATCACATCACACAGGATAATAATCTTGCCTTCCACCTCAGGCATGGAGGCGTAACCGATATTCATGCTGAAAGACCTGTCCTTATGCGTCTTCCTGTATGCAGAAATAAATGCATTTTCCGATTTATCGAAAAAATTAAGAAATCCCTGGTGAAATGGAAGACCTGCCCTCAGGATAGTGGCCAATACCGGATATTGGACCAGCACCGGTACATTCGCAATTCCCAGTGTCGTTGAAACCTCTTTGGTTTCGTAAGGTAGTTTCTTACTTATTTCATAAGCAAAGATCTCCCCTATCCTTACCATATTGTACCTGAATCGAAGGGGATCTCCTTGAACCTCAACATCCCTTATCTCCGACATAAACTGATTCAAAACGGAATCCGAGTTATTCAGAATATATACCATATCCCTGTCTGCTTTGATTTGTTACAAACCTACGTGATTTTTCTGACATCCGCAATACACGGTAGAAATTTTCCTTTCATATTCTTCCCCTGGATTACTTTGATCACCTTCTCCGTGATTTTATCTTTTGTGGTTTTCTTTTTTCAGCTTACGCAACAGATCGATCCATCCCGGAAGACGATTGATGGTTACCTGGGAATAATGCATCTCTTTTGCACCGAATCCCTTATAGAAACGGGAAACATTATTATCATTGGATCCCTCAAAATCAAGGATCAATGCTTGTCCTGCATTTTCCCTGATAAAATTATCCACCAGAAGGAACATGGCTCCGGTATCCCTTGCAGACTGATTTGAGGCGGCAAGTTGAAAGATTACCCGCTCTTTCTCCCTGAGAAAAAAAGAACCCGCACAAAAAGTCCCGTTGGGAAGAAAAACCCCGGTGATTGCACTAAAAGTATTCTTCAGGCAATACTCAATCAGGTTCCTAAGTATATGATAATGTCTGTATTGCAAAAGGAGTTCATGCTTCCCGTAATTCTCTCTGAATAAAGATATCAACTCGTCAGGTTCCACTTTTCTTTTGAGCACGAGATCCTCCTTATGGGCTTTTTTCAGGTTCCTCCTGGTGTTCTGGTCATAATCTGCATAGAGATTTTCATAAGTATTGATCATGTCCAGTTCATGGTTGATCCGGTAAGAACAATGATAACGGGAAGGATCTACCTTATTAAGGGTATTCAGGTGGATCTGGATAAACCGGAATTTCGGGGGAATGGCCTGGAGAAAACTGTCTACAAGGGCTTCGGTAAGATGGTTCCTTGAAAACAAACCGAGTTGCTGGGTAAAATAGGGTTGATAGAGATACCTGATCCCGAATCTGCGGTTATGGGTTAATGGGAAAACACTTTCATAATCATTTTCTATGAGTGCATCCCATCCGGGGGAAACAATATCGAGAAACCAGGAATTGGCATATACCAATCCGTTAACTGACAGGTTGATGCTGTCGTCCCATTTCTTCAAATCAATTTCATGATGTGGAATATACTTGATCATACCTGTCATGGGGTGCCATCTCCCCTTCTGTTATTTAGCTGATTCCAGCATTTCTTCATACACCCTTCGCCATCCATACCATCTTTCCCTGTCAGACAAACTTTCATTGTGCCAGATGCTGATAAACTCGCCATTCACCTGTTTTACCTCTGCGATGATCTTCCGGATCCTTTCCAGCGCTTTGGACTGATTGTCGTGGTAATGGTCCCGCAAGGTAATATCCATGATAGATACCGGGTGTATCCGCAGAGAAGTTACATCATTTTTAACCAGGTCATAAAAATAGAACGGACTTGCAATACCTGCCCTGAAACCGCTGGTTAGGGTAAAGCCCATGGAAAAGTCGTCAGTAATGCCGAGATCCTCAAGATCCCTGTATGTTTTGGGAAAGGAAAACTTAAGAAAATGCTGCCTGCTTAAAGTGATGCTGTGATGCACTGTTTTTTCAAGCCGGGTCAATTCGGTATTGAGCTTGGAAAAATGTTTGTTTGAAGAAAGAGATGGATGAATCCCAATAATTGAATTGTTATCGATTTGCATGAGCAGTGTCCTGAATTTCGTTTCACGGATATTAACATTATTGTCATTCCCCCCATAGTCGGCAACAAGGATGAAATACAACGCTGTCAGGCCATTCTTCTTGTGTACTACGTCAAGGTATGCATAATTGTCATAGGGATCCTGCTTCCTTCCAAGTAACACGGCTGTCCTTAAAACAAGGTCACTCCAGTCAAACCGACCTAACGATCTTGCATAGGCCCCTGTGGTCCTGAAAAAACTCCTGCATTTGTATGCATAGGCATGATCAATATCGATGGTCGGGAGAAAGCGGTATGCAGGGAGATTAAACCGGATATCAGGGTATCGCTCCTGGATGATCCTCATCAACCGAAGGGCCCAATGATTAACAACCGGAGTGTGAAGAAACCCAGCATTGGAAGCTATGCTGTCCTTGACCCTGAACCGGCCGTAACGGTCAGCCCTGAAGGGCAGGTATTCCTCGTACCGGGTAACCAGGTAAAAAGCAGCAGCAAGTGGATCGAACGGAAGGACAGATGTTTTGTCAGGCTGATAAAAGATCACCGGTGATCCTTCAAACTCCTTAGGCTCAATATTCTGAGGCCTGATCATAGTTTCTGACAAAATCCCGGCAGCATGCAGAAAGAGCCCTTCCCCTGTATCCTTCAAAGAATAATTCAATTTTGCACCGGTGTATGCGATGAATTCACCCTCATTGTCAGTCAGTTTATATTCTACGCCCAGTAATTCAGCAAAAATAAGATTGAAAGTGTATTCCACCCTGCTCGTTAGCGCAGGTATATAGACTAAAATCATATCCCCTCCATTTCCATATATCGCAGCCAAATTACATAAAATAAACATATACCGGTGTTCAACTTTCATTCATCAAAAAATTTAGTACCTTTGAAACAGAAAAAACACTCCAAACACATTGTTTTTATGGAGAATTTCATCGTCTCAGCAAGAAAATACCGGCCTCAGACTTTTGATACTGTTGTTGGACAAAAATCGATTACAAACACTCTGAAGAACGCAATCCGGAACAATCAGCTTGCCCAGGCTTTTCTTTTCTGCGGACCCCGTGGCATTGGAAAAACGACCTGCGCCCGGATCCTTGCCAAAACAATCAATTGTGAGAATCTTTCCCCGAATATTGAAGCCTGCGATAAGTGCCCCTCCTGCGTTTCCTTTAATGAAAATGCCTCTTTTAATATATATGAATTGGATGGCGCTTCCAATAATTCCGTCGATGAGATCAGGAACCTTGTTGATAAAGTGCGGATCCCTCCACAGATGGGGAAATATAAAGTCTATATCATCGATGAAGTTCATATGCTTTCGGCTTCCGCTTTCAATGCTTTTCTAAAAACACTGGAAGAGCCGCCGGCTTATGCCAAATTCATCCTCGCAACCACCGAAAAGCACAAGATCATCCCTACCATCCTGTCAAGATGCCAGATCTTTGATTTCAAAAGAATTACAGCAGATGATATTGTCACCCACCTGAAATTTGTTGCTGATAAAGAAGGAATTGATGCCGAGGAGCATGCTTTGCACATCATTGCCCAAAAAGCAGATGGAGCCATGCGGGATGCCCTGTCGATTTTTGACCAGCTCGTCAGTTTTGCCGGTAATAAACTTACTTACAATACTGTACTTGAAAATCTAAACGTTCTCGATTACGAGTTTTATTTTCAGATTACTTCACAGATCCTTGAATGCGATATTTCAAACATCCTGCTTACCATCAATGAAATCCTTGAAAAAGGATTCGACGGTCAGCATTTCCTGATCGGTTTCGGTCAGCATCTCCGGAATCTGCTGGTTTGCAAGGACCCCATTACAGTAAAGCTTCTGGAAACCGCTCCTTCTATCCGGTCGAGGTATGAGGAACAGGCACGGCTTTCTCCGGTGGATATTTTGCTTAAGCTGCTGGATATCAATAACCGCTGCGACCTCAATTACAAGATAAGTAATAATAAACGGTTGCACCTTGAACTTGCACTCATGCAGATGGGCAGTCTCCTGAATCAGCCTGTGGCAGCCCCCATGAAGGACAATGAATCAAAACCGGTACCTGTCAAAACCCCTACTTCACCTGAAAATAAAATGAATGTACCTCAGAAACCTGCCATTTCCCAATCACAGGAGCATGTTCGACCAAAAGACATGAAATCATTCCCCTCAACGATTTCCATCAAAGAAACGAAAAAAGAGGAGAATAAACCAGGTGACAATGGGAGTGACGTAGTTGAGGAAACCAGACCCTCTTATCGCCCTGCTGATGACTTTACCCAGACGCACCTGGAAACTGCCTGGGATGAATTTGCTGAAATATATCATATGGCAGCGCCCGACCTGTATAATGCCCTGAAAAAACACCCCCCCATCCTGAAGGAAAATTTCGCCATTGAATTCTATGTCGAAAACAAACTTCTTGAGGAGAAGCTCAACCAGAAAAGAAACGAACTGTTGTTATCTGTAATGTCAAAGTTGAACAATTTCAGTATCACCTTGCAGATCCTGGTCATTGAAACACCAAAAGGTTCAAAACCATATACCGATCGCGAGAAATTCGATCATATGGCAGCAAAAAATCCAACCCTGCTCAACCTCAGGGAAGAACTTGATCTCGATGTTTAATTAACAATTATTCATTCCGGGGCTGATTAATAAATACGTTTTTTTTTTTCTTAGTCAACCTCCGAAGGAATGATAAAACTATAATCAGTTCATGGGAACCGTCTTTGCAATAGGAGAAACCGTTTTCGACATCATCTTCAGCAAGAGTGTTCCCGTTGCCGCAAAACCCGGGGGCTCTATGCTGAATACTTCTGTTTCTTTGGGCCGTTCTGGAATCCATGTGGAGCTGATCAGTGAAACCGGTGATGATGAAACCGCCCGTATCATTTCTGATTTTCTTACAGAAAACGGGGTGTCCACACGCTATATCCAACGTTATAAAAACCTGAAAACAGCCATTGCACTTGCCTTCCTTGACAAAAATAACAACGCCCATTATTCATTTTACAAACAATTTCCTGCCGAAAGACTGACTTCAGATTTCCCTGATGTGACAGAAAATGATGCAGTACTCTTTGGCTCGTCCTATGCCATTACAAAGGAGATACGTGACAAGTTAAAGGGTTTTATCAGCCATACCCGACAACAGGGTGCACTGATCCTTTATGACCCGAATTTCAGAACTCCGCATCTGAATGAACTTGAAATGGTTCGACCATGGATTCTTGAAAATATCTCTATGTCGGATATCGTCAGGGGTTCCGATGAAGATTTTCTTAATATTTTTGGGGTGAAGAATTCAACCGAAGCGTTCGGGATCATTAACCGGTTGGGAAAAGGTGTGCTGATCTATACCCGGAACCGCATGGGAGTTGATTTTGTCAGTGAAACGATGAGGATGGAAGTGACTGTTCCTGAATTGATTCCTGTGAGTACTATCGGAGCCGGCGATGCATTCAATGGGGGGATTCTTTACTCCCTGATCAGTAAGAAAATTGTGAAAAAAGAGGTGATAAAATTGAGCAGGATGGATTGGAAAGATATTCTGGGATGGGGGATTCGATTCTCAAGTGATGTTTGTTTAAGTTATGATAATTATATTTCAAAAGATCTGTTAAACAGGATTAATTCATGATCAGCTGGCTTTCACGGGTTATTCTCAGGTTTTGTGGGTGGCGTACAAGCGGTGTGCTGCCTCCGGGAATCAAAAAAGCCATCCTGATTGTGGCTCCGCATACTAGTTACTGGGATTTTGTGATTGGTCGACTCACCTTCTGGGCTTCAGGGGTCAAGATTAAAGTATTGATAAAGAAGGAAGTCTTTGTGGGTCCTGCCGGCTGGTTCCTGAAAAGAATGGGCAGTCTTCCGGTCGACCGGGGCAAGAAGAACTTCATGATTGATCAATTGGTTCAGCAATTTGATGAATCAGATTCCCTGATAGTAGTGATCACTCCCGAAGGAACCCGCCGGCTTGTAAAACAATGGAAAAAAGGATTTTACCTCATCGCACAGGCAGCCAATGTTCCCATTGCCCTTGCCTATATAGATTATAAGGAAAAAAGTGGTGGTGTCGGTCCGATCATTTATCCTACAGGTAATTATGAAAAGGACATGGTTTTCATCCAGGACTTTTACCGCGATAAAACCGGGAAACACCCGGAACTATTTAATCTCTCCAAGCAGGTTTCAACAAATCAACATATAATTTTATGAAAACATCCAGAAAAACGATTGAATCATTTCTTGAACCGCGAAAGATGGCTATTGCCGGGGTTTCGCGGGATCCAAAAAAATTCGGAAATGTTGCTTTCACTGGTCTGAAAGAGAAGGGCTTTGATCTCTATCCCATCCACCCTTCTGCTTCCGGGATCAATGGAACCATTTGTTACAAAGACATAACTTCCCTTTCACCCGGCATTAAGAACCTCCTGATCCTGACTTCAAGGAGAAATACATTTGGTATCGTCAAAGAAGCCGTCGATAGCGGAATAACCAGCATCTGGATCCAGCAAATGTCTGAAACGAAAGAAGCCATTGATTATGCAAACTCAAAAGGAGTAAACCTCGTGACAGGTCAGTGTATTCTGATGTGGACGGACCCTGTGAAGGGATTCCACAAATTCCATAAAAATGTTAAAAAGTTTTTCGGAGCACTTCCGAAATAACTGGCGAACTGGCGAACTGGTGAGTGGTAAATAGGTCATTGGTCAACGGTCACCGTGACCTCTCCCAATGGCGGTGAGAACTGGCAGACCGGTTCCGCCCACAAGATCCTCTGGACTGACAACCTCTGTGACAATGTCAGCATTGAGTTGTAGAAAGGAGGAGCGTTCTATACCCTGATCGCAGCTTATGGTGCATCAATCAGTTACCTCCTTTTCTGCATCCGATGACCTCGGGATCACTACATCAGGTCTAACCGACGGAAAATATATGCTCGTGGTAAGGAATAACCTCGAAATCGTTTACCACAGCATCTTTATCGAGCGGCACGAATAGGACTTTACCCCATCTTTGACACGATCCAATGCAAAAGCAGTCAGCAACAAGAATTAGTTCCTGACTGCTTTTTTATATTCACTTTATGTTTAAGGGAAGGTGCCCTTTTTATTCAGGAATGAGAAAGGGTAAAGGAGGTTGATGAATTCATAACTATTTTCTTATTCAGTCCAAAATGCTCTCGACATTAATTCTTGCTCAACCTTTGAAATTTTGTACTTGTCTGCTAATATTCTCCATCCTTTTACAGATTTTTTTACCTGGTCAATAATCTGGCTTGCTTTATGATCTTCCAACCGGAAGTATCCCGCAACTTCCATAGCCAGGCCTAAATCCAAAGCATTGTCACTCTCTGAAATGTTAAGTTTTAATCCTGTACCAGTCTCTACCGGATTAATATCAAATGCCGGGGATAGGATCCATCCATTTTCGGTGAGTAGGAATCCATGATTTCGTAAATGATCATCTGTGTTTTTTACGCAAATACTGAACACAATCCTTCTCCAGATCTCTTCCAGATCCCTGTCAACATTGGCTCCATTTTTCATCAGGAATTCAGCGAATTCCAGATAGCTTGCTCCATCATGATAATCGGCACCATCAGTATAGCCTAATAATGTCATCGCTGAAGCAAAATGTATCCTTTCGCCATATTGTGTTCTGTCAAACCGTTTTGATAAAAAGGTATGATGATACCCTGAAAACTTTTGAGCCTTTCCTTCAGAAACATCTACTCCGGTTTTTTTCGCTAATTCATAAACGACCATTTCCCAGGCCCCAATGTCTGTATTATCATTACTGCTTGGAAACTTTGCAATCCAAAGATTGTTTTTTTGATCCAGCACACTTGCTTTTGGTCTGGCTCCACCAAGTGATGATCCCGGAGCAATAAGCATATTCAACCATTTTAAATACTCTGGGTCATCAATGATATCCTCTCTTTCCAATTGCAAACTGGCGTGCTCTAATTCCATCAAAGAAGTCCATGGAGGCGATGCCATTTCTTTATTATCGTTTAACAACGGCCCATCTTCTTTTTCTTTGAATCTCAGAGCGCCAATTCTGTACTGGTCATAAACACCAAGAAGATAATCAGATTCAAAAAGCGTTTTTTCTTTCCGGTCTTCAACCCGGGCAATTGCTGCTTCACGTCGACGCATCAGAAGCCTTCCCCAGCGATCCGGGGAAGAATCAAGAAAAATTTCGAAATTACTTTTCTTGTCTCCCAGGTACTGGGGACCGGAAAATAATTGCAAATCAGGATCAAGTTGCTGCGCTTTTCCTGAAGACATCCATTCTCTGAAATATTCAAATGAGAAGATTTCCTTTCCACGTGAATAAGTAGCTTTAAGAGTCCCCATCAAAGTCGGGGTTTTTAACCCTTTCCAATCAGCATAGACTGATATTTCTCTTTGCGCCATCTTATTCCTTCTGTTTTGTTGTTTTTTTCGGAGCCCTGCCCTTTACCAATAATTTTGCATCCTGGAGTTTTCGGCCTAAGGCATCATCAGTAGCAACTTTCAATAAATCCCTTTCAAGTCCCAGCACAAAAAGAACCTGGAGATAAGCACCCATGGAAACACCGGAAACTCCTTTTTCAATGGCCACTAAAGTAGTCCGGCTGATATCAACCCTTTCTGCCACCTGCATTGTGCTAAGCTTTCTTCGTAAGCGTGCCAGTTTGATATTTTCCCCTAACTCAGAAAGAATACCCTGAGTCTTAGGTAATAAAATCACCTTTCTTTCTTTCATAATGTTATTTATATTGTACAAATATATTGCTTTTTGTTTAATATAGTTAACATTATTAAATTTATTTTTCATCTTTCAGGAAATCTTTTACCTGGATCAGATTTCTTAATCAGGTTATGCAGTTGAAATTATTAGCTTAGAACCTGAAAAGTTCAATTGTGAATTGGCAGAATTCGATGCTCAGTTCTCTTAAATAAAACACACTAAAAAGAAGTCAGAAACTAAAGTTAATTCCTGATTGCTTTTTTTATGCTCGTATCAGACTCCAGGTTAATGGCCGCTTTTTACTTTTCAAAACAGACTCTATCTGGCTCAATGGCACCATTGGATTAATCAAAGTGCCATGATGAAATTCAGATTATTTATGGATTGAAATGCCCGGTAAGTTAAAGAATAACCAGGATATCCCGTGATGAACTTTAAATATCTTGCCGGATTGAACTTTTCCTCATCAAATTTTATTTCTATCGCCTTCCCCTTTCCTTCGGTTTCTGTAACTATAAAATCAATTTCATTTCCGTCAGCCGTGCGCCAGTAATGAAGGTTATCTGTTCCATATTTCTCCCTTAACCTGATAAATGCATAGTTTTCAATGAGTGATCCTTTGTCAGGACGCTGAGTCAATGGAGAAAACAGGTTCATTATACTATTCCGAAAACCAAGGTCATGAAAATAGACTTTGGGCATTTTAGTAAGTTCCTTCCGGATATTTCCATAGAAAGGGGTTAACAAGTGAACATGAAAGCATTTACGCAAAACGTAAAGGTAATTTTCAACCGCTGTTACTGATAGTTTAAGGGTTCTCGAAAGTTCGTTTACATTGACCATTGAGCCTGCCTGGTGTGACAACATCAGTAAGAGCCTGTAGAACTTCTCCTGATCCTGGATATTTGATTCAGCAATGTCCCTTTTAAGGTATGAACCCATCAGCTCTTTAAGTATCTCCTTTTTCTTTTCCGCAGTACCTGCAAGGACAACCGCAGGATAGCCACCATATGTGAGGTATTCATTAAAATGTGATTCGAGTACTTTTCGTTTTGATGAAATATACTTGTTAGTTGAACGTATCTGGTCCAATTCCTTTTGCAAATTTTCATTACCGGTACGGAATTTAAGGTATTCATCAAAATCCAATGTATAAAGCTCAAAAAGTCGTTTTCTTCCTGCCAGCGAATCTTTAAATTTCCGGTCAATATAGAATGCGCTGCTCCCGGTAGCAATTACTTTGAGATCAGGGCTGTATTTATCATAGAGCAGCTTCAAAAAATTGGAAGGGTCATTAAGGTATTGAACCTCGTCCAGAAGAACAAATTGCCTTTTCTCCGGGGTTCTGATGATAAATTCAAACAAGTTCTCAGGATGCTGGTTGAACCGCGAAAGTATTGCCGGATCTTCCAGTGTAAGATAAAAAACAGATTCTTGCCTATCTTGTAAATATTTCAATAGCTGATTCAAAAGAGTCGTTTTTCCGGTTTGACGTGCCCCTGAAATAATCGTAAATTCTTTATCCTTTAAATGGTTTGCCAGGTTTGCAAACAGTTTTCTTTCAAAATCGATCATCCTAGTAATATTTTAGGACAAAGATAATATTTATTTAACAAATGAAAATTATCGGTTATTATTTACTTCCCAAGTAATTTTAATCCGGACTTGCTTTCATGACTTTCTTTTGCTGCACATGGAGGAGGATTGTATGTTGATGCGTATAGAATACAAATAAAGGCGATAAAAGGCTGACTGAAGAAGAGTTAAAGATTGTGGAAGAACAAATTTAAATTGTCGTGTGTGATAGAAAAGTATAAATAAAGCACCTGTTAGAAGATTTGATAATGAAATTTAATATCAGTGTCCCAAATATATACTAAATTTGGGACATTAATTTCACATAAATTGAATATTAACATTGTAATTCAGGTACTTACAAAAATTAAAAAAGCCAGAAGGGGTACGCTGTTTTTTGGTAATGATTTCATTTCAAAAGGCAATTCAGAAGCTGTCCGGAAACCGCTGCAACGTCTTGTGAAATATGGCGAATTAGTAAGAGTTGCAACAGGCATTTATGTAAGGCCGGAGATAGACCCTGTTATCGGTCCGGTCACCCCCAGCATTGAAACTATTGCCAAAGCCATTGCAAGGAGAGATAAAGCCCGGATTATACCCACAGGAGTTTATGCCCTGAACAGGCTGGGTCTGTCTACACAGGTACCCATGAACCTTGTTTATCTTACCGATGGAGCAGCTCGAAAAGTTAAAGTGGGTAAGAGAACAATCACCTTCAAAAAAGCCACTCCTAAAAATGTGATTGCTATTGGTGCCATTAGCAGCTTAGTTATACAGGCTTTAAAAACCATTGGCAAGGACAAAGCGACACCCAATGAAATAGAAAAAATTCAGTCATTGCTGAAAAAAGAAAAACCTACTCATCTCCTGCATGATATACGCCTTGCTCCGGAATGGATCAGGCAAATCATGCAATTGATTTCTAAAATTCTGTATAAATTGTTGGCATAATCGTCAAATGAGAATACAATATTGTTCTGATCTGCACCTGGAGTTTCGCGAAAACAAGGAATTCCTGAAATTAAACCCTTTGCAACCAAAGGGTGATATCCTTTTGCTGGCCGGTGATATTGTTCCTTTTACGGTAATGCATAAGCACTCCGATTTCTTTGATTATGTTGCTGATCATTTCGAAACCACTTATTGGGTGCCTGGTAATCACGAGTATTATCAGTCTAATATTGCCGACAGAAGTGGTCGTTTGAATGAGAAAATCAGCAGAAGGAAGTCAACCAGGATAAGTCAATTGTCGTTACACATCACGTTCCGACTTTTTTTCATTACCCGGAAGAACACAAAGGAGATGTGCTAAATGAAGCTTTTGCAATCGAACTCCATGACTTTATTGAGCCGTCGGGAATAGAATACTGGTTGTTCGGACATCACCACCAGAACATTGCTGATTTCAAAATCGGATCTACAAAAATGATTACCAATCAACTGGGGTATGTGAAGTATAAAGAATATGCAGGGTTTGATGTTGGTAAAACCATCGAAATATAAAAGACAGCATAAAATTTGGTATTCAGGTTAATAAACGTATATTTGCACAATAAACCTTATTAGTTTATTATATTATACGTGGTTTATTAAATCAAAGCAATGGATACTTTAAGAAAATATATACAAGAAACGCTTGGAGATGACCTGAAGCCCGTTCTGGTAAAAGAAAACGAGACTGACAGGTTGCCTTTTTTTCTTAAAACAATGTATCAATTATACCGTGCCAATTTTTTGGGACGGGACTTGTTGCTTGCCGAAATGAGAATTGAGAATGCTTCAACCATTCAACAAATCGAAAAACATTTTCAGCTTATTCAGGAAACATTCGGTAATTTCATCGTCCTGGTGGCTCAAAATATCCCTGCGTTCAACAGGAAGCGACTAATTGAAAAAGGCATCAATTTCATTGTCCCCGGAAAGCAAATGTATCTGCCAGCTTTGATACTTGATTTAAGAGAAACCTATTCTAAACCAGCACAAAAGAAATTTACCCTTCTCCCTTCTGCTCAATGTATTCTTCTATACCATATTCTGCACCGGGATGAGAAAATTGAAGAATTACCATTAAAGCAGATTGCAGCGCTGTTCAATTACACATCGATGGCTATTAGCAAGGCCGCCGATAATTTGCGCAAACATAATCTATGCAAGTTAGAAGGGACCAGGGAAAAGTTCATTCGATTTACCGGAAACATTCCGGAATTATGGCAGAATGCGCTTCCGTTCCTGGTTAACCCTATGTTGAAACAGGTATATGCAGATAAATTCCCACAAGCTGACTTTTGGAAAAAGACTAATGAATCAGCGCTTCCGGAATACAGTGATATGAATGAAAGCAAACTGGAATATTATGCCATAGATCGGGGTAACTTTTTTAAATTCCGGAAAAATGGTCAATTACAAAATTTGAATGATTACGAAGGCAATTATTGTTTAGAGGTATGGAAATACAGCCCTGTTGAGCTTACCAAGGGTATCACGAAGAAGAACAATGTCGATCCGTTGTCGCTGTTCTTGAGTTTAAAAGACAAGAAAGACGAGCGTATTGAAATGGCTCTGGAGAAAATTATTGAAAACTATATATGGTAATCGGAATAGACAAATTCAGGGAGTATTTCAAGGACTTCCCAGGCAGTTACGTCATCATTGGCGGCACTGCCTGTGATATTATTATTGGTGCTGCCGGATTAAAGCCCCGGGCCACGAAAGACATCGACATTATCCTGATTATCGAAGCGCTCACACCTGACTTTGTCCGGCATTTTTGGGAATTTATTAAGGATGGGAATTATGAAAAACGTGAAAAAAGTACCGAGGAACGGAAATATTATCGTTTCCTCAAACCTGGAAATGCCGATTTCCCTTATCAGATAGAACTTTTTTCCAGGAAACCTGATATTTTGGATCTGGAAGGAGATGTGCATCTTACCCCGATTCCTGTGGATGATGATCTATCCAGTCTTTCAGCCATTTTGCTAAATGATACTTATTATCACTTCACCATTGACCACTGCATTATAGAAGATGGTTTAAACAGAGCCAATACCGAAGCTTTGATTTGCCTTAAAGCCAGGGGCATCCTTCATGAATAACTCACAAATCTCTGCAGCTATCACAGAAAAGATCATTGCTAACCTTGAAACAGCCGGAAGCTGGATGAAACTCTGGCAGGTCCCATCACCAGTGAGCATCAATGGTCATTATTACCGGGGAATCAACCGGCTGGTGCTTTCTTCTGATCCTTTTAAGAGCCGTGTATATGGCACCTTTCAACAGATCCGGTCCAACGGCGGACAGGTTCGCAAAGGCGAGAAATCCATCATCGTCGTATTCTGGAAGAACACTGTGGATCAGGATGAGGCGACCGGTGAGAAAAAGAAGATGTTTCTTCTTCGGTTCTACCATGTCTTTAATTCCGAACAGGCCGAATTTGACGAACAGGGCAAACAAAAGATCGCCCAGCTTCAAAGCCTGGTTGACAAAAAGGTCAACACCGAACACCTGGAAGCTGAACTTTGTTCTTTCTTCCTTGCGGGTATTGCAAATATTGAAATGGATATCCGTAACTCGGCCGCATACATCAGGGGTTGGGCTTCGGCACTTCGTGATAACCAGAAATGGGTCATGTGGGCTGCCACCAGAGCTGAAAAGTCTGCCGATTATATCCTGGGAAATGTCCCCTCAATCCCTGCAGAAGAAAAAACTACTGCTATAGTTATCAGTGAGGTGCCGGTACTGGACCCTGTGACTGAGGATCTTCCTTTCTAAACTTGACTTCACACTTTAATCTGCCGGCGGGGAAACCCACCGGCATTTTTTTGGTCGTAACAGAGAAGTACAAGAACCCCCATCCACATTTACTCAAAATTCGCTGCAAAGTTAAACTCATGAAAATCTTTTTCGCTAAGAGTGACCGCCTGAAGGCACCGTCACCCGTTGGGTTCATTCATGGCGCCATGGCGCCAAGACCTGAACTCTTGCTTAAAATTTTCATTCCGTTTGTTCCCGTCGGCATAAATTTTTTCTTAAACCCAGGCGAGCCAGATGCCTAAAAAAGTCTCTTGGGCAAAGAGCACAATAAAATGACAAAGATCACAGCACCAGTTGCAAAGAATGGCGGAAACGGAAAAGCTCACACTGCTGAAGAAAATGCAGTTGTTTCCGCAGGTATCACAGTTATCACGGCAACGGAAGAAGAAAGAAAGCCATTGCTGACTATTGAACCAGAAAAGGCCATCATCGTTGCACCCGAGCCTAAGAAAGAGATGACAATGCTGGAGAAGATCCTCAAGGTTGAAAACCTCCAGCTTATCGTCGAGAAAAGAGCCAAGTTGGTTCAGACCCGTTCAGAACTTGAACGCTTTCAGATCTCCTCCAATGATTTCAACTGTTCCATAAGGCTGAATGATTCAGACGGAAATGTCTTTACCACCAGTTTCACACCCGGAATCAAGAAAGTCATTGATTTTCTTAAAACCTCATTTGAGGCAAGCATAGCTGAAGTAGAAAGCAAGATCACTTTCTAAATCTTAGGTCTCTTTCAAACCTAAGCGTTCCGGAACCCGATGAACTTGGGTCCGGAACGCCTTTCTTTTTGACCGTAACATACAGATGCCCAAAAAATCATTTCAGCTTTTGTTATATTTCCAATAATCTGTGTTTTTGTGGATTATTGGAAATAAATCAGTTTCGATATTGCTCTTTTAAACTATTAACCTATGATCTTCTTTGTCGGAAATACCGATTTTGAATGGTTCAGGTTTTTAAGTGTCTATTTTTTATGATAAAAGAGGAGTGAAACTACTTGTTTAAAAGCCTTTTCAACCTCTTCCTCTTCCGGTATTTTGGAAAATGCCAATACTGATAATTCAGTGTTGTATTGGTTCTTTAATTTCTGCCAGATACCATTGAAATCAGTCAAAATAGGTGAATCCTGAATTTTCTTTGTTGCCCATCCCGCTGGTTCATCAAAGGTTTCTTTATCATGTTGAATAAGATCAATCAAGTCAGATCCGGATTCTGATAAATTAAGGTACATTTTGCATTCCTGGTCCCCATATAAATAGAAGATGTCATAAAAGTGTCTTATTTTTCCAGTTAGACACTCAATCGGGTTTTCACTGAAAGAAAACCGGATGAGTGATACCATTTTTTCTATCAGGGTTCTTCGTTTATCAAGAATATTCAGGGGAAAGGTCTCCAGGTTATATTTTCTAATTGCCTCAGAGTTTTTGGACAAATGTTGAAATTCTGTAATCAAGCAACTGATTGTCTGGGTCACAAATGGAAATGGGTTGGCAAAAGAATTTACCTCAAGAATCAGTCTGTTCGTAAAGGGTTGGTAAAATGCATCTTGACTTGAGGGTATTGGTTGGTGTAAATTTGTAGTTCCAATTTACAACCCATGAAAAAGAAAAACCGATCGAAGTTGGAAGAAGAGATGAGATATCATATCCAGGCCTGGCAACAG
>JAPLDH010000072.1 GCA_026391355.1 Bacteroidota bacterium
ACACACAAAGTGCAACTGGCTCCAAACAGATGAAGATCAATACAACCACACTGCAGGCAGGCGTTTACTTCGTACGTGTCAGCACTACTGAAGGAACACGCACGGTGAAGATCACCATTGTCCGCTAATCATTAAATTGATGTACTAAAAAAAGGGCTGGCCGCAAGGTCAACCCTTTTTTTTATTGTTCACTATTCACTATTCGTTTTGTACTCCAGGTACTTAGTTTACGATTAAGGATTTCTTTGTTTCTCGCAAATTCACGCTGATTATACGCTGATTTTCGCAAATCAATGAAGTTCTGTCTTTAATGTACCCACCCCCTTCCCCCTCCCTAATTTAGGGAGGGGATTAAGGGGTGGGTATTTGGATTAATTCCCCGTTTCGAGTACTCGGGACGGAATTCGGGTCTCCCGAGTATTCGGGGCCCTGGGGTTCATACCAATTGATTTATCAGCGGTAATTTGCGTAAAATTCCCAGGAATCAATGAGAAATAGAAAGAAAGTAAAACGAAAAGTGAAGAATGAAAATAGAAAAGAGAAAAGTGAAAAATTATTACAATAACGTTGATCTGACTTTTTCTTATTTTTGATGTATCCTTTTTAATAGTTTATTCCGGTAACTATGTCAAAAACTAACCCCTCTCCGGGACCGGTGATAATTCCGGTTAACAAATTCCCAAAGAAGGTTCCGTCAAGGCCAGACAAAGAGAGTCAAATCCTGTTCTCAAAAACATTTTATTACTCCCTGGTACTCATTGTCATTACATTCGTAACATTCTTCCCATCGCTAAGAAACGATTTCATGCCAACATGGGATGATGAGAAGTATGTGACAGGTAACCCTATGGTCAAAGAACTGAATTTGGAAAACATCAGGAAGATGTTCACAAAACAGGTGAACGGGTCTTATGTACCACTTGCTTTGCTAACATTTGCTATCGAAAACGAACTGGTTGGAAACAAACCCTTACTATTCCATATAACAAATCTGATTCTGCATCTCTTATGCACTTTACTCGTTTTTAAGATCTTGCGATTGCTTAAGCTGGATCTGATCTATGCAGCTTTCGGAGCTTTGCTTTTCGGGATCCATCCCATGCGTGTGGAATCGGTTGCATGGATTACAGAAAGGAAAGATGTTTTATTCAGTTTCTTTTACCTGGCTGCGATCATCTTATACATCCGGTATATCACAGAATCTCCTCGAAAACCAAAATTCCTGCTGTACAGTTTTCTTTTATTCTTCGGATCATTGTTATCCAAGATTGAAGCTGTTACGCTTCCGATAGTTCTTCTTTTGATTGATTATCTGCTGCAGCGGCCTCTGCATAGGAAACAGATCATTGAAAAAATCCCTTTTTTCATCCTCTCTCTGATTTTCGGCCTCATTGGGATTTTAATTATCTACCTTGTCGGGCGGAAAGGTCAGGATATATTGACGACCGACCAGGCATTGGGTTTCTCAGACAGGTTTTTTTACGGCCTGTATGCCATCACCGGGTACATCATTAAATTCATTGTCCCTTATTCCCAGAGTGCTATGTATCCATATCCCGTTATGGCAGGGTGGACAATGGTCTGGATCCGGTTTGTAAACCCCGTGGTGATAGGTGTTCTGATATTCCTGGTGTTTTGGTCCGTCCGTAAGACCCGTGCAATTGCTTTTGGAATGTTATTCTTTCTGGTCAATATTTTTTTCCTGCTTCAGATTGTTGCTGTCGGAAATGCATTTTTTGCCGATAGATATACGTACCTTCCCTATTTGGGACTGATCTTCATTACGTTATGGTTTGCTGCAGAGGTTGTTAAGAAAAATGCCGAAAGAAAAGTGCAGGTCATTACCTGGTTATCGGTTTTTGCTGCAATATGCATTGTATTGACATTTTCCCGTTGTAAAATATGGAAAGACGGAGTATCCCTCTGGAGCGACGTGATCAGTCAATATCCCGAAAGGAGCATGAAATCTTATGCCAACCGGGGAATTTCCTACATGGCTAAACAAGAATGGGATAATGCGATAGATGATTTTTCCTCGGCGCTATTGATAGGTCCGGTATCGGCGGGGGTTTATGGCGACCGCGGGATAGCTTATGGGTTTACCGGTGAACAGGAAAATGCGATTGACGATTTTTCGAAAGCGATCAGGTTGAATCCGAAAAATACAAAAAATCTTTACAACCGTGGGGTTACCTATGGTAATTTGGGACAAACCGGAAAGGCCATCATGGATTTCCGAAAGGTTCTTGAACTGGATCCGGCAAACGTATCGACTTATGCAGGGTTGAGCATGATGCTGATCAAGGAGAAGAAGTTCGATACATGCCGGATATTGGCTGAAAAAGGATTGAAGATCGACCCATCACGTTCAGAATTGTACACCATCTTAGGAAATTGCGAACTCGAAAAGGGATATCCCAATAAGGCCATTGGCATGTTCTCGAACTGTTTGAGGATCGACAGCAAAAGCCTGGATGCCATTCTGGGTCTTTCTGCGGCATACACAAACATAGATGATAAGGCAAAAGCATTCCAGTACCTGGATTTTGCCCGTCAGGTAGCACAAAATAATGACATCCGTATGAATGACCTGACAGACATCGAAAGATCCGGAATTACTTTGCTGGATAAGAAAAAGGAAGCCCTTCAAAAGCTGTTAGCGCAAAAAAGATAGTATCGCAAGGAACCCGGTCATCTTGCAATAATGGAACTCCTCCGGAGCTCTGTTCCGCCTCATTTCTTTTTCCTGCCTTCTGCATTCTGAATTCCTTCATTCTGAATTCCTTTCTTTAGGCTATCTTTGTAAAAAAATCTCCTTTCCCGAAATGATCTCAATTAATAACATTTCCGTCCAGTTCGGCGGGGTACCTTTGTTTGACCACGTCTCCTTCATAATCAATGATAAGGACAGGATCGGGTTGGTCGGTAAAAATGGTGCAGGAAAATCGACGTTGTTAAAGATCATCGATGGAATTCAGCGGCCTGACGAAGGAGAGGTTGTTGTCCCGTCAGGCAGTACAATCGGCTATTTGCCGCAGGAGATGAATACGGACAGTACCCGGAGTGTCATGGAAGAAACCATGACTGCTTTCAAAGAGATCCTGTCACTCCAGGAAAAGATCATACATCTTGAAGAAGAAATTAAGTCAAGAACGGATTATGAATCGGCTTCTTATCATGACCTGATGAAGCATCATACAGAAGCTTACGATCGCTTCCTTTTGCTCGAAGGCCAATCCATTCATATCAACAGTGAAAAGGTGCTGACAGGACTTGGGTTTACCGTGGAGGAGTTCTCAAGACCCATGAACGAATTCAGCAGTGGATGGCAGATGCGCGTCGAGATTGCCAAGATCCTCTTACGCCAACCTGATGTAGTTCTGCTCGATGAGCCGACAAATCACCTGGATATTGAATCCATTCAATGGCTGGAGGAGTTTCTGACAGATTACAGGGGAGCTGTAATCCTGGTTTCTCACGACAGGGCTTTCCTGGATAATGTCACAAAAAGGACAGTTGACATTTCTCTCGGCAAACTATATGATTACCGGGCCAATTATTCAGGCTATGTGACCCTGCGTGAAGAGAGGCTTGAAAGCCAGATTGCCACTTATAATAATCAACAGCGGCAGATCCGTCAGATTGAGCGCTTTGTTGAAAGGTTCAGGTATAAGTCAACCAAGGCAAAACAGGTTCAGTCACGGATCAAGATGCTTGAAAAGATTGAGGAAGTCGAACTGGACCTCATGGATGAATCTTCTATTCATTTCAGGTTTCCGCCTGCGCCACATTCCGGAAAAATCATCCTGGAAGGGAAACATCTGTCGAAGCAGTATCCGCAGAAAAAGGTGCTGAATGATCTGAATTTTTCAATCATAAAAAATGATAAAATTGCTTTCGTCGGGAAAAACGGCGAGGGAAAAACCACCCTGGCAAAGATCATTGCCAGAATACTGGAATTTGATGGTGATCTGAAATATGGTCATAACGTGGTTATCGGATATTATGCACAGGATCAGTCGGATCATCTTGATCCTGATAAAACTGTCTTTAAAACCATCGACGATATAGCGACCGGGGATATTCGTCCGAGGATAAGGACCATACTTGGAGGTTTTCTTTTCAGCGGCGATACCATCGAGAAAAAGGTCAAAGTGCTGTCGGGAGGTGAGAAATCACGGCTTGCCCTTGCAAGGTTGTTGCTGACGCCATCGAACCTGCTGATCCTTGACGAACCGACCAATCATCTTGATATGCACTCGAAAGACATCCTGAAAATGGCGCTGTTGCAATATACAGGTACGCTTATCATAGTGTCGCACGACCGTGATTTCTTGCAGGGATTGACGAACCGGATCTTTGAATTCAGGGAAGGAACCATGCGGGAATACCTGGGTGATATCTATGATTTCCTGGAAGTACGAAGGCTCCGTACACTTTCACAACTTGAAGCAGATCAAAAAAAGAATGACCGGCAAAACAAGACCGAAGAGGTTGTTTCAACCAATAAGCTGTCCTGGGAAAAACGGAAAAATTTCGATAAGGATCTGAGGAAGATAAAAAATCAGGTTTCAAAGTGTGAAGAGGAGATTGAAAAGCTTGAGCGGGCGATGAAATTGCACGAAGATGTGCTTGGAGATCCTCAGAAACACTGGGAAGTTATGAAAAGCGGGAAGGTTTACGAGGAATATGAACAATTAAAGAAGCAACATACGATTGAAATGAAACGCTGGGAAGAGTTGCACAATGAATTGGAAATACTGGAGAAGCTGAAGGATTTCTAATTTTTAAAAATCCCGGTTTAGTAAACCTGACGCCATTTGACGAAGCTCATTCTTTTTTTTCTCTTCTGCTGCCAGGAGGTCCAGAAAATAAATAGCATTTAAGTAGTAACGGGAGATCTCAGTTTTCGTGTTTTCTTCAATTTTCAACGATGAGAAAATCTCCTTTACTTTCCTGATTTTATCAGACGGGTCATCCATCCGTTTCGAATAATGATCGCGGAGTTCTTTTCTTTGTATTTCATTCGCCGCTTCCATGGCTTTAATATAAAGGAATGTCTTTTTGTTGGACACAATATCACCCCCGATCTCTTTTCCTAATTTTTCCCCGTTTCCGAAAGTATCCAGCAGGTCATCCTGCAACTGAAAAGCAATACCGAGGTTTTCTCCAAACGAGTATATATTCTCCTGCTCCTTCATTCCTGCACCGGCAGCGATAGCACCTATTTTAAGACTGGCTGCGATGAGTACGCCTGTCTTCAACCGGATCATTTCCAGGTAATCCCGGATCGTAACATTCTCAAGGGTTTCAAAATTCATATCATATTGCTGTCCTTCACATACCTGACGGGCGGTTTGGGTGAATGTTCGCAGCAGTTCAGGCAACACAGCGGGATCAGCATGGGAGATATATTCATAGGCAATGGCAAACATGGTATCCCCGCTGAGAATGGCAATATTGGTATTCCACTTTTTATAAACGGTTTCTTTTCCTCGTCTTACAGGTGCATGGTCCATGATGTCATCATGGAGAAGTGTGAAATTGTGAAATATTTCGACACCGGCTGCAAGATCAAGGGCTTTCTCAACATCTCCGCCATACAGGTCGCATCCCATTAAAACGAGTAAGGGTCTTATTCTTTTGCCACCGAAGGAAAGTGTATAGGAAATCGGAAGATATAATTCCCCGGGACGGGAATTTTGTGTTGCAAATGATAACCGTTGGTTCAGTTTTTCCAGGAGAGACCGGACAGCATCCATGTCAGGAGAGTTAAGGATTGCGGTTAATCGGGAAGGTTCATCAGATACTGGCCATATCCGCTGTTCAGCAGTGGTTTGGCAATGGTGGTCAGTTGTTCCCTTGAAATAAATTTCATCCGGAAGGCGATCTCTTCCACACAACCGATTTTCAATCCCTGCCGGTTCTGGATCACCTCCACAAATTGTGAAGCAAGTAATAAAGATTCAAAAGTTCCGGTATCCAGCCAGGCAATTCCCCTGCTCATAATGCCAACCTTCAGCATTCCTTGATTGAGGTAGTAACGGTTTACATCTGTAATCTCATATTCCCCCCGGGGACTGGGTTGGATATTTTTTGCAACATCAACCACCGAGTTGTCATAAAAATAAAGGCCGGGAACTGCATAATTCGATTTTGGTTGTTTGGGCTTCTCTTCAATAGACAACGCTTTGCAGTTTTCATCAAATTCTACTACACCGTATCTCTCCGGATCATTCACGTGATAGGCAAAAACAATACCCCCTTCAGGGTTGTTGCATTGCTGAACAATCTGTGCCAGACCGCTACCGTAAAAGATGTTATCTCCAAGGATCAATGCAATTTTATCCTTCCCGATAAATTTTTCCCCGATCACAAATGCCTGAGCCAGTCCGTTTGGAACCGCCTGGGCTTCATAGAAAAATGAACAGCCATATCGGGACCCGTCGCCAAGCAACTTCTCAAAATGTGGAAGATCATGAGGAGTGGAAATTACCAGGATTTCGTTGATCCCTGCCATCATCAGGACTGAAAGGGGATAATAGATCATCGGCTTATCATAAATGGGCATAAGCTGTTTGCTCACAGCGAGTGTCAATGGATGTAAACGGGTTCCTGCACCACCTGCTAATATAATTCCTTTCATATACCTTTTTTTATTTTGTTAACTGGTGAACTGGTGAGTTGAAGATTATTGAATTAATGACTTGAAGAATTATTGATTTTTTAAACTCTGTGCCTTTGTACCTCTTTGCATCTAATCTTCCTCCTCCTCAAAAATTTCCAGCAATGGTTCTTCAAATGTTTTAGTCGTGCTCCATTTATCCAGCGTAAGTAAGAGTGAGGGAAGAATGAACAGGTTTAGCAAACCTGCTACCAGTAAAGTGATGGAGATCAGGAAACCAAGCGCCTGTGTGCCACCAAAGGAAGAGAGGACAAATATCCCGAATCCGAAGAACAGGACAGTGGATGAATAGATCATGCTGTATCCTGTTTCTTTTAACGCCGAGATGACAGACAATTTTATATTCCAGTTTGTATGTTTCAATTGCAACCTGTATCGGGACAGATACTGGATGGAATTATCCACAGAGATCCCAAGGGCAATACTGAAGATCAGGATTGTGGATGGTTTTATCGGGATCCCGGTATATCCCATCAATGCTGCAGTCATCAACTGGGGAATCAGATTGGGGATCAGTGAGATCAGTATCATTCTCCAGCTTGTGAACAGGAATGCCATCAGGATTGCAATGATGACAAGAGCGAGAATAAGGCTCTCCAGGAGGTTCCTGATCAGGAAGTTGGTTCCTTTAAGGAAGACTACACTCGTCCCGGTAATATGAACCTTATATTTCGATGGAGTAAATATGGAGTCGATTTTAGGCATGAGGCTTTTCTGGATCCGCTCAATCTCATGGGTACCAACATTTGCCATTTGTACGCTTACCCTTGTGGTCTGGTAATTTGAATCAATGAAGTTCCTGATCAGGGTTCGCTTGCCCTGTTTCAGCTGGGGGATATAACTTCCCATGAAGGCCAGTTCATTGGAAGAGGGGAGCTCATAAAACTTCTCATCACCCCCGTAAAATGCCTGTTTCGCAGATTTTATCACCTCCACAATGGATAAAGGTTTTGATAATTCAGGGTAGCTGGCAAGGGTATCCTGAAGTTGTTCAATCCGGCGGAGTGTATTGAGCGTGAGAACACCTTTTTTCTTCTTGGTATCAATCGTGATCTCGAAAGGCATGATTCCCTTAAAATTCTTTTCAAAAAAGAGGAGATCAACATAGAGGGGATCACGTTTTGGGATATCATCCACAATGCTACCTCGTGTAGTGAGCCTTGTTACTCCGAATCCTGCAATCAGGATCATGACCACGGTAATAATATATATCCTTTTCCTATAACCGGAAACCCAAATCACAGCCTTGTCGATGATCGATTTTGCCAGGCTCTCTTCAATGTGCTTGATATCCTTCATTTGTGGAGGAGGAAGGTAGCTGTAAAAGATAGGCACCAGGGTGAGGGATAATACATAAACCACCAGGATATTAATGGAAGCGATGGCCCCGAATTCAACCAGCAGTTTGTTCCGGGTGATAAGGAAAGCGGCAAACCCTGCTGCTGTAGCAGCATTGGTAAGGAAATTGGCGCTTCCTATGCGCCGGATAACGCGTGATAACGATTTTACCTTGTTTTGGTGATGATAGTATTCAAAATGGTACTTGTTCAACAGAAAAATGCAATTCTCTACCCCGATCACAATCAGCAATGGCGGAATGATCCCTGTGAGAATGGTGATCTTGTAACCAAACAAAACAATGGTTCCCAATGCCCAGATCACGCTGATAATGACAATAATAACCGGGAATAATACTGCTTTAACCGAACGGAAAAACAGGAACAGGAAAATCGCGGCGACGATCAATGCCAGTATTACAAATAATTTTAGTTCTTTTTCTACTTTCAGGGAAATGACAGTCCTGATAAACGGCAGTCCTGAATAATGCATGACAGTTTTGTATTTCAGACCAAAGCTATCCGCAGGGTTTTTTATTTCCTCAATAAGACGGACCCGGCTTTTGCTATTGAGGTAGTTTTTATCAAGTGTAACTGCCAGGATGGTAGCGTATGATTCCGGATTAAGGATAAGGCCTTTATAGAAAGGAAGGGCGAATATGTTGTGCTTAAGAGTATCGAGTTCAACTTGGGATCGTGGTTTTTCCTTGCAGAGATGGACGAATTCAAACTTTTTTAATGAATCATTCTTCACCAGTCTGTATAATCGGCTTACCGAAACAACCTCTTCAACACCCTTTATTTTTTTTATATATTCGGAAAGATCGAACCAATCGTTAAATTCATTCAGGGTAAAAAGATTCTTGTCCTCAATCCCTATGAACAGGACACTGCCGTCCTCCCCGAATTGTTTTTTAAAGGACTCATAAAGAATGGAAGTGGAATCCGTAGCCGGCAGGGTTTTGGCCATCTCGTACGACAACTTTACTTCCGTTGCCCGGTACGCCATATACATAGTTAGAACTGCAATGATGATCAGAAATGCAACCCGGTTCCGGAGAATATTTCTAACGATGAACGTCCACACGGTTGAAAAATATTGAGGGGCGAAGGTAAGGTTTTATACTGAAATTTATTGAGAGATAGTTAATATATAGGTAATATCCTGGCTTTGCCTGCCCTGATTTTTAGATTAATGAAAACCAAATTACCGAAGCCTCATAAGTAACAAGAAAAGATGCCGAAACCGGGCAACTACCTCTGTTTCCCGACTTGTTGCCATTTAAAGATAAGTTGTATCAGGTTTTTTATTACCTTTGAATAATGATAATAGTTGATAAGGAAAATCTGGATAAAATTATCCCGTCTTTGGCTAAAGATATTAAAGCTCTTGAAAAAATAAGGGACGAAATTGTCATACGACCAACCTGGCATAAAATTTATATTGCAGACGCAAGAAACCTTTCAATGGTTCCTGATGAGTCAGTTCACTTAATTGTAACATCCCCGCCTTACTGGAATCTGAAAGAATATAATAAGAACAAGAATCAACTTGGACACATCGATGATTATCAAGTGTTTCTTTCCGAACTTGATAAAGTTTGGAAAGAATGTTTGAAAAAACTTGTTATTGGTGGCCGTATGGTTGTTGTAGTGGGAGATGTATTACTTTCAAGACGAGAATTTGGCAGACACAAAGTCGTGCCATTACATGCCGACATTCAGGTAAGATGTGAAGGGATTGGGTTTGATAATTTAGCGCCAATATTTTGGCATAAAATCTCAAATGCAACCTTTGAAGTCAGCGGCAATACTAAGTTTCTTGGAAAGCCTTATGAACCAAATGGAATTATTAAACATGATATCGAATATATTTTAATGCTCAGGAAAAACGGAGGTTATCGAAAACCAACAAATGAACAACGAAGATTGTCAATTATCTCAGAACGTGAATTTAACTTGTGGTATAAACAAATCTGGGATTTTAACGGTGCTTCTACAAAAATTCACCCCGCACCATTTCCTGAAGAATTGACTAATCGCATAGTTAGAATGGTTAGTTTTGTTGGTGATACAGTGTTTGATCCCTTTTTAGGATCAGGAACAACCATGATTTCATCTTTGAAGAACGGTCGGAATTCCATTGGAATAGATATCGATAATGACTATGCCAACCTATCATTGAATCGATTAACGAAAACACTTGATTTGAGTATTTATAAAATCTCTGATTTCAATTTAACTGATCTGACAAATGAACAAAATTCTGCCAAATAATTTTGATGAACTGGTTAACATTGCTGTTAAGAAATTCTGGATGTCCCGATCTGCATCAAGTGTGACTACACAAGAAGGAGGAAGAGGTTCCGTTATTGGTGGTAAAAATCTTGATGGATTCTCAACAATAATTAAGCTTGTTGCTCAACATTGTGGTGCTCCAAGATGACTGTATAATCACTTCAGGTAAGAAATGTCTGACAATTCCTGGGTTTTTTCGACCTACGAAAATGTGGGATTCAATGGTAATATATAAAGGAAGATTAGTAGCGTGTTTTGAACTGAAATCACAAGTCGGTTCATTTGGGAATAATTTTAATAATAGAACAGAAGAATCAATTGGTTCCGCAACAGATTTCTGGACAGCTCATAAGGAAAAAGCTTTTAATCTTTCGAATTATTTGAAACCTGAACAATTAGTATCAATTACTGTCGAAAGTAAACCACCTTTTCTTGGCTATTTAATGCTACTTGAAGATTGCAGGGATTCTACAACCCCTGTAAAAGTTGAAGAAGAACACTTTAAAGTATTTCCTTACTTTCGCGAATCCTCCTACTCAAAAAGATATCAACTTCTATGTGAAAAACTTGTCCTTGAAGGTCTTTATTCTTCAGCCTGTTTGATCTTATCCAATCAAATTAATGGTAAAGATGATGGGAGTTATTCTTCTCCGACAAATTCACTCAGCCCAAGATCTTTTTTTGCAGACTTCGCAGGGAGACTTCTTTCGGTTTTAGAAACCTACTAAAATAATTTATTAAAGTTAACCACAATTTGCAAATGGTAAATCGTATCCTCTTCATCGACGATGTTCATCCATTGGTTACCAGTGAACTTACCGCTCATGGCTTTCAATGTGATTTTTTTCCAGGATATACCAGGCAGGATTATATCCGGGTCATACCTGAATATTATGGAGTGATCATCCGGAGCAAAATAATTCTCGATGCAGAGATCCTTCTAAAAGCCAAAAACCTGAAGTTTATCGGAAGGGTAGGGGCCGGGATGGAGAGCATTGATGCGGAATACGCGGAGAGCCATGGGATCGTTTGTCTCAACTCTCCAGAGGGAAACCGGGATGCTGTAGGGGAACATGCAACAGGAATGCTTCTTTCGCTGATGAATCATATGAACCGCGCCGACCGGCAGGTTCGTGAGGGGAAATGGATACGGGAGGCAAACCGTGGGACAGAGATTGAAGGAAAAACAGTCGGGATCATCGGGTATGGCAATATGGGAAGCGCTTTTGCCAAACGGTTGAGTGGGTTCGGATGTGAAGTGATCTCATTTGATAAATACAAAACAAGCTATTCAGATGGTTATACTGCTGAATGCACCTTTCAGGATATCTTTGAGAAGGCCGATATAGTGAGTCTTCATGTCCCGCTGACAGAAGAAACGAGGTATATGGCCGATGAAGCGTTTTTCCGTACTTTCCGAAAAAATATCTGGCTGATCAATACATCACGCGGAATGGTGGTGAATACTAAGGACCTGGTTGATTCTCTTAAATCAGGTAAAGTGAGAGGCGCTGCCCTGGATGTGCTGGAATATGAAGATTCATCCTTTGAATTGCTGGGATCAGATACACGCGAAGAGCTTCAATACCTTATGAGAGCAGAGAATGTACTGTTGACTCCCCACATTGCAGGCTGGACGGAGGAATCAAGATTCAAGCTTGCAAAGGTGCTGGTTGACAAAATCATCAACGCATTTACGGTTTACGATCTACGAATTTAGATTGAATCTGTCTGCCGGCAGGCAGGTTTTAGATTTTCGAGGTACAATTTACGATTGGGTAAATACTTATTAGTCAATTCATTGAAATTTGTAGAGACCTTTAATTTTTTCACCTCAACCCCCGTCCCCTTCTCCTTAAGGAGAAGGGGTGCAGGGGATGAGGTGCATGGTAAATTCCCCGGCGCTTACCCCGGAATTCGGGTTCAGGGCTCTGCCCTGGGGTTCATACCAATTGATTATTTCTTTGTTATTCTTGTTTTCTTTTTGGTTAAGTATTCCCCTTTTAATTCGTTAACGACCGATTGATATTCTTCCTGAAGATTAAAAAACGTTATTGAATTATAAAGATCTGCAACCTCCCTATTCATTCGATCTTCAGCAATTTGACAGTATTTAAAATTATTATCAACCAACAAGCAATTTCTGTTGTTTTTAAGAGCGGCAATACCTGCGGAACCGCTACCTCCAAAAGGATCAACTATCAAACTATGCTCACGTGATAACAATTTGATAAAGAAAGCAGGTAATTCTACCGGAAAAACAGCCGGATGCCCCATGTTTTTCCCTACTAATGGTATTGATAATACATTTGTTGGAAGAACGTTCTTTTTGCCAACCCACTTGGAAATATCTCTTCCAAAACCACTGTCATTGATAGAATTGTGTCGTGTCAGGTCATTGTTCCCTAACTTATTCAATCTTTTATCCACCCAATCTCCAACTGGTACTGCAACAGCTTTCTGGTCGATGAAAATATTTGTCGACTTTGCAAGATGAAAGCAATATTCCCAACCATCTCTAAGCCGGGTAGGCCAGTAACCAGGCATGGGGTTTGTCTTGTGCCAGATATAATCATCAATACAAATCCAACCCTCGTTTATCAATTTATCAATTGTTTTCCAAACGTACCTATGTCTGGCACCATTGACAATTTTATCTTTAATATTGATTACCAAACTGCCATCATCCTTCAGGGATTTCCAGAAAGATTCATGAAAAGTTAAAAACCACTCTGCAAATTTCTCAGGAGAAATACTATCATAGTGTTTCTTTCTTGCATCTGCATAAGGAGGTGATGTAATAATTAAGTCAGAAGAATCTTCAAACTCGGATAAGACACTCCTATTATCACCACATAAAATCAAACATTTATTTATGTGAGGGTTGCTTTCAACTTTTAGCTTATTCACTGATAATAAACTTTAAAAACTTTTCAGAATCAATCTTATTATTGGCATTTATAAGGTCAAGGCTTTTAAGTTCTTTGTGTAATAATTCAGAACATGCCTCCTTGAATCTGATCGTTAAAAATGGAAGATAATTTGAAACTCGTTTAATTGCCAAAGTATATATTTCAATCGCTTCACGACCACTTATATACGGAAAAATAAAACCAGGTCCCCAAAACTCACAATTTAAAGAATAAGGTTTGCCATTTTTGTCTGCTTTTGTACTGCGATCGTGATAACCTTTCATCCGCCCTTTTGAGGGTGTTGCTATTCCAATAACACATAAATAGGGTCTATTAAGGTTTTTTTCAGCTTTTGCTTCATTGTCAAGTCTTCTAATAACCCCACTAATATCCTGACCACCAACGGTGTCTTTAGACTTTTTAATTGACATGTATAATCTTATTCCTGATTCAAAATCAGGTGTATCAATGTCTGCAACGATATCTCCTTCTCTTGACCCGTCAAAAACATGCCAGGTCTTTCGCATCAGTTCCAGAAGTAAATATTGATAAAATATGCCAATGGTCATACGATGCCTCTGCATTTCATAACTAACGGCATCAAATTCAAAAACATCTTCAACATTCAACAATCCAAGGAAATAAGGATTCAAAATAGGATCACTTCGTTCCTTTAAGTGTTTAAGGGTCAATTTGACCAAACTTTCAGGAGTCTCTGAATAGATCCTGCTTTCCCCCTTTTTATTTTTAAAGCATCTTAAGAATGCCTTATCAATTGTATCTTCTAGTTCATTTATAGCAATAGAAGGTTCTTTTTTGGGATAAAGGAAGGCTGCCGATAGTAATGTTTGACCTTCACGAGGATAAGGTTGTAACAAAAGTTTTTGGCTTGAGCTAAAGGCCATTGGTACTGTTTTTTAATAAATTTAAATGTCGTCGCAAAATCTTATTAACCACAATTCATCTTTCAATTCCTTATCTGCTTTATTTTGGCTATTGTTGTAAAAGTAAGCAAAAAAAATAAATCCTTTTTAAAGGTGCGAAATAATAATATCAACATATGGGATATTTGAATAGCCTTTATGGCACTAAGATAATGCCGATTGGACAATTTATGAGTTATGATTGATTGACGAATGACTATTTACGATTAAATTTATATTTTTGCACGATTACAGGGAAAAACAAAAAAGATGAAACAGGAACATAAAATCTTCAAAGGGAAAACGTTGGGAATATTATCGGGTGGCGGCGATACACCGGCTATCAATTCAAGTATTGAAGCAGTCAGGAACCGCGCCTCCATGCTTGGATTCAAGGTATACGGCATACGGTCGGGATGGAAGGGCTTGCTTGGGGATGGCGATGTTGTGGATCTTTCGCAACAGCCTTATGACGGATGGTATGGAGGCACAGCCTTACGTTCAAGCCGCACGAACCCCTTCCCTTCCAAAAAAAATCCTGAGAGCAGGGTTCCCCAGGTTCTGCGAAACCTTGAACGGTACAAGATAGATGTTCTTGTTTCCATTGGTGGCGATGATACGAATGGCGCAGCAAAACGGCTGTTTGAAACGGAAGGCATCCCGGTGATCGGGTTTCCGAAAACCATCGATAACGATCTTCGTACACGCACTATGCATCATTACCAGGGTTCGGAGATAGAAGCAGTCCTGTGCCCCGGCTTTCCTTCAGCAGCCGCTTCCATTGCGGAATTTACCGCAAGCATCCGGACCACTGCTGAATCTCATTCCCGGATCATCGTTCTGGAAGTAATGGGCAGGGATGCCGGATGGCTTACGGGGGCTGCCTCCTTCGGGGGAGCCACACTTGGCCTTATCCCTGAAATGGAGATCACCAAAGAACGGAAATACGTGCTGATGGAAACCATCAGGGAAACCTACATGAAATCAAAGAAAAAATACCTTGTGATCCCGGTCTCCGAAGGTGTTCGCTGGTACGATGAGAAATCTGAGAAATTGGGTGTGGTATATGCAAGTTCTGAATTGGATGAATTCGGCCATCCGCGTTTTGGCGGTATCAGCGGGGTCATCGCTTCCGAGATCTCCCATAAACTCGGTATCGAGGCCCGTGCCCAGATTACCGGTTATTATGCACGCTCAGGTCATTGCCGTCATTACGACCGCAGGTTAACTGCAACCCTTGCCGATAAGATCGTTGACCTCCTCCTGCGGGAAGATTACGGACAGATGCCGGTTGTAAAAAGCGTGGTTCCTTACGTAGAACTGGAAGAATTCAATACCACCTCCATTGATATGGGTGATGTTGGCAACAAACCCTTGCCCACAGAATATTATGACATCGAAAAGTTTTCATTTACTCCCGCTTATCACAATTTTCTATCGAAAATTCTGGAGACACCAAACCTCGACGACTTTAAATATGACTTTCCGGTAGTATTGCCGGAATAAGCATCTTCATGGGGTTATTTTAACACCAGATGAACGGTATTCCTCGTCTTTTGCTCAAGTAAGACCTTGCGTTTATTTACGATCCGGCTTATCGCAGCTAATGTATAATGCCGGATGGTGAATAATTCCAGATTATCATTATACCGGACTGAATAACTTTTCTGTAAAGCTTTGATGCACCGGGATCCCATTAATTGGTCACCGTCCACACAAATGGAGAACGAAATGGCCGAATTCTGCATCACATTCACTTTGACCTTATGTTTTGCCAGAATCCTGAAGATCTGGCTGAGATTCTCCTCCATGATAAACGAAAAATCCTTTGGGGAGATGGAGAGCAAAACCTGGTTTTGTTTACGGATAAATATCGGTGAAGGTACATTCCATGTTTGCAGATTTTCAACAGTGGTTCCGGCTGCGTCAGGTTTCAGGAAGGATTTTACATGCAAAACGATGTTGGCATTCTCCAGGGGTTTGATCGTTTTCGGATGGATCACCGATGCCCCGAAGTAGGCCAGTTCGATCGCCTCCTGGTATGATAGTCTTGTAAGTTTTTTAGGTTTGTCGAACCACTTTGGATCCGCATTCAGGATCCCGGGAACATCCTTCCAAATGGTCAACTCTCTTGTTTTTAATGAATAAGCAAATATTGCAGCAGAATAGTCTGAGCCTTCACGGCCCAGTGTGGTACTGTTGTTTTCACCATCGCTGGCGATAAAACCTTGTGTAATTGCAACTTTTCCTTTTTGACTGCCCGTAAGAAAATAATTTTCAATGTTGTCCCTGACATTGTTTTGGGTAAGTTTCCAGTCAACGCGGGCATCCCTGTACCTTGAATTGGTTTTTACCAGATCCCGGGCATCAAACAAGGTGGAATGAATCCCCGAAGCAACAAGGAAATGGTTGACAATGGCTGTCGAAAACAACTCTCCGTAACAAACCACCTGGTCGTATTCAAAATCATAATCCAGTTTCAAACCGGGGGTCAGATGACCACGTTTTAAATGACCCTTCATCTGGTCGAAAAGATTATCCAGGTGAGTATAAACAGGATGGTTCCGGGAGGGAAAAAGATCTCTTACAATATCCATATGATATTGATAAATCTTATGAAAGGCCTCAATCATCAGAACAGGATCCCGCGCTATATAATATGATAGGAGCTGTTCCAGGGCATTGGTGGTTTTCCCCATCGCAGAAATTACCGCAAGAACAGGAGTTGAAGGATACATCCTGAGGATGGAAAGAACGTTCCTTACCCCGGTTGCATCATTGATGGAAGCGCCACCAAACTTGAAGACCCTGATTTCCATGCGACAAATGTAAGGAAATTTTTTTCCATGCCGTTTTTAGTAATTTTGCAGCCAATTCAATATTGGATTTGAATTCGTCCGACTTATTATCCTTATTTGTCAACGATCCCAGGACACACCGGATCGCTGAAATTCTATTGCCTCATTCAGAAGCACACCATTCCGCTACTTCACCACCTCGCTACTTCGCTATTTCCAATATTCATCTTCGGGGTTTGATTGGTTCCTCCCGCTCCCTTGTGGCAGGTGCAGTTTACAGGTCCACCCCATTTCTGCATTTTTTCATCCTCCCTGATAAAGAAACAGCAGCCTATTTCTATAATGATCTTGAACAGGTATTTGATGAAAAGGAGAAAGAAACCAATCACAAACAGGTATTGTTTTTTCCCTCTTCATTTAAAAGTGGTTCATCATCTGAAACAAAGGACAACCAGGGTCTTTTATCCAGAACCGAAGTGCTGAACCGGCTCTATTCAAGCAGGAAGAAGTTCATCATCGTCACCTATCCCGAAGCATTAGCCGAAAAAGTTGTCAACCGGAGTTTCCTTGAAAAAAACATTTTGAAGTTAGCAACCGGGGAGATGGTTTCGCATGAATTTATCCTTGACCTCTTACTCGAGTATAAATTTGAAAGGGCTGATTTTGTAATTGAACCCGGACAATTTTCTTTACGCGGCGGGCTGATCGACGTTTATTCATTCTCTGATGATCACCCGTTCAGGATTGAATTTGACGGTGATAACATTGCTTCAATCAGGACATTTGATCCTGCCAGTCAATTATCACTGGAGAAAAAGAAGGAGATCTCCATCATTCCGGATATCCGTGTCAGTCGTGACCGGAAGATCAAATATGACCCGCTGTTTGCTTTTCTTCCTGAGGATACCGTGATCTGGGCTGATGATATCAGTTTCATCAACGATGTTCTTGATAAAAAAGATGATTCTGATTGTTTTCTTACAGGTAAAGACTTTCTGAATACCCTTCCTGACTTTTCAGTTATAGAGTTCGGGAAACAGTTTTACTTCAGGCATGAAAACCAGGTGCTTTATAATCATTCACTGCAACCCTCTTTCAATAAAAATTTTGACCTCCTGGCGGAAGATTTGAGGATTCATGCAGAAAACGGGTACAGGAATCTTTTGTTGGCCGATAATCCCAAGCAAAGTGAACGACTCCTTGCTATTTTTGAGAATATCCGGGACAAAAAGGGGATAGAATACCCTGATGAATTCACCACACTTCATTATTCTCTTCATGAAGGGTTCATTGAAAAAGACCTTAAGCTTATTTGCTACACCGACCACCAGATATTTGAACGTTATCACAGATTTCACCTGAGGGATGGGTATTCAGGTAATGAAGCGCTTACGCTGAAAGAGATTTATGATCTGAAACCCGGGGATTATGTCACCCATATTGATCATGGGATCGGCCGTTTCGATGGCCTGGAGAAGATCGTCAACAATGGTCATGAGCAGGAAGCCATCCGGCTGATCTATAAAAATAATGACATTCTTTACGTAAGCATTCATTCACTTCACAGGATATCGAAATACCTGGGGAAAGAAGGAACTACTCCTGTCCTTAACAGACTTGGTTCGGATGCCTGGACAAGGCTGAAGAATAAGACCAAAAGCAGGGTTAAAGACATTGCCAAGGATTTGATCCGGTTGTATGCTGAACGGAAATCAGCAGAAGGAGTGGCCTGTTCTCCTGATACCTATCTTCAGACAGAATTGGAAGCATCCTTTATTTATGAGGATACGCCCGATCAGTTGAAAGCGACTGTTGATGTAAAAAAGGATCTGGAAGCGTCCTATCCGATGGACCGCCTGATATGTGGCGATGTTGGTTTTGGAAAAACAGAAATAGCCATCCGTGCAGCATTCAAAGTTGTTGCTGAAAGCCGGCAGGTTGCCTTACTTGTACCCACAACCATTCTTGCATTGCAACATTTCAAGACCTTTTCGGAACGGCTGAAGGATTTTCCATGCAAGGTAAGTTATATCAACAGATTCAAATCAGCAAAAGCACAAACCCAGGTGCTGGATGAGCTCGAAAAAGGAACCATTGATATCCTGATCGGGACCCACAGATTGTTGAGTAAGGATATTAAGTTTAAAGACTTAGGGTTGCTTATTATTGATGAAGAACAAAAATTCGGTGTGGCTGCCAAGGAAAAGGTCAAACGGATCAAGGTCAATGTGGATACCCTTACCCTTACAGCTACGCCAATCCCCCGTACACTTCAGTTTTCACTGATGGGGGCAAGGGATCTCTCAATCATCAATACTCCCCCGCCAAACCGTTACCCGGTTCAAACAGAATTACATTCCTTCAATGAAGAGCTCATCCGGGATGCAATACATTACGAATTGTCAAGAAACGGACAGGTTTTCTTTGTCACTACCAGGGTCCAGAACATCCTGGAAGTTGCGGGGCTGGTTCAGCGGGTTGTTCCCGAAGCACGGGTCGCCATTGCACATGGACAGATGGAAGGACATAAACTCGAAAAGGTGATGGTGGATTTTATTGAAGGGGATATTGATGTATTGGTTGCAACCACCATCATTGAATCAGGGCTTGATATCTCCAATGTAAACACGATCATCATCAATGATGCCCACCATTACGGGCTTAGCGACTTGCACCAGTTGAGGGGCAGGGTGGGGCGGTCGAATAAAAAAGCATTTTGCTACCTGCTTGCACCACCATTGTCGGTATTAACCGACGAAGCCAGGAAACGGCTGAAAGCCATCGAAGAGTTTTCTGATATCGGAAGTGGTTTTAACATTGCCATGCGAGATCTGGATATACGGGGTGCAGGTAATATCCTGGGCGCTGAACAAAGCGGGTTCATTTCGGAGATCGGCTTTGAGATGTATCATAAAATACTCGATGAAGCGATCCTGGAATTAAAGGAACAGGATTTTAAAGACCTTTTTATTGACGATAAACCACGGGAGTTCATCAGGGAGTGCCAGATTGAAACAGATCTGGAGATCCTTTTTCCCGATTTTTATATCACCAACATCACCGAACGCCTTAGCTTATATAAAGAACTTGATTCTGTGGCAAATGAAGAAGAGCTTGTTAAATTCAGGAATCGGCTGGCTGACCGGTTCGGTGCACTGCCGGAGCAGACTGAATCACTGATCAGCGCCATCAGGCTTCGATGGATGGCCAGAAAGGCAGGATTTGAAAAGGTTGTGTTGAGGAATAAACGCTTTACATGTTATTTTATCAGTAATCCTGCTTCACCTTATTACCAGTCGGAACACTTTTCCGCCATGCTCCGGTTTATCCAGGATAATCCTTCTGCTTGCAAAATGAAAGAGGAAAAGGAAAAGTTGTTCCTCACTTTTACTGATGTTCATGATATTGAGGAAGCGATTACCCGGTTAAAGGTAATTCCGGTTATTTAGATTTATTTTTTTATTCCACTTCAAAACTTTAAATTCGTAACCAAATTCCAGTTTGTGGCAGACAGCATAGTAATCATTCCTACTTACAACGAAAAAGAGAACATCGAACGGATCATCAGGAAAGTCTTCTCCCTCGAAAAAGCTTTTGATATCCTTGTCATTGAGGACAATTCCCCCGATGGCACCGCAGATATTGTCAAAACCCTCATGAAAGAATTTCCGCTCCGCTTATTTATCGAGGAAAGGAAAGGAAAACTGGGACTTGGCACAGCATACATTCATGGATTCAGATGGTCTATCCAGCGCAATTATGAGTTTATTTTCGAGATGGATGCCGATTTTTCGCACAATCCTGAAGATCTTGTGCGACTTTGGGATGCCACGAAAAATAAAGGAGCCGATGCTGCAATCGGATCCCGGTATATCACAGGGGTGAATGTCGTGAATTGGCCGATGGGTCGCGTATTGATGTCCTATTATGCCTCGGCTTATGTAAGGTTTATTACCGGGATGAAAATTCGCGACACCACAGCCGGATTTATGTGTTATACCATCAAAGTTCTTAAAACGATAAATCTCAATAAGATACGTTTTACCGGGTATGCCTTCCAGATCGAAATGAAGTTTACAGTCTGGAAACTGGGATTTAACATTGTTGAAGTTCCCATCATCTTTACCGATCGTACATTGGGAGAATCCAAGATGAGTAAAGGCATATTTAAAGAAGCAATCTTCGGTGTGATCAGCCTTCGCTGGCGCAGTCTCTTCAAAAAATACAAACCGGCGAATTAGGGTATCCTCTTTACTTTTATCTTTGTAACCGTTTCCAAACTCTTATTTATAGCAGTAAATGAGTAATAAACTACTGATTTCCGGCGCTACCATTATCAACGAAGGACAAATGTTCGAAGGCAGCATTCTGATCGAAGGGGAATTGATCAAGGAGATCTTCGTTGCCAATTCAACAAATGAAGATCTTGAAAATATCCAGGATATTGACATCCTCGATGCCAGGGGAAAATACCTCATTCCCGGAGTGATAGATGACCAGGTCCATTTTCGTGATCCGGGACTGACCTATAAAGGTGACCTTTATACCGAAAGCAGGGCCGCAATTGCAGGTGGAGTGACCTCTTTCATGGACATGCCCAACACAGATCCGAAAACAACTACCATTGATCTGCTTGAAAAAAAATTGGAAATTGCCTCAGGAAAGTCACTGGCAAACTACTCCTTCTTCCTGGGAGCCACCAATGATAATTTCGAAGAAATCGAAAAGGCCGATCCTTCGATTATTTGCGGATTGAAAGTATTCATGGGCGCTTCTACAGGAAATATGCTGGTGGATGACCCAATTGTCCTTGAAAAAATTTTCAGACATTCGAAACTCCTTGTTGCGATTCACAGTGAAGACGAGGCCACCATCAGGGCAAACCTGAAAATATTTACCGATAAATATGGTGAAAACATCCCTATAGAAGCCCATCCATTGATCAGAAGCGAAGAAGCCTGCTTCAAATCCACTGAAAAAGCCGTCACACTTGCAAAACGAAACAATACCCGGCTTCATGTCCTTCACCTCTCCACTGCCAAAGAACTCATGCTTCTTGATGATTCAAAACCGTTGAATGAAAAAAGGATCACTGCGGAAGTTTGTGTACACCATCTTTGGTTTGACGACAGGGATTATGCCCGTCTCGGATCCAGGATAAAATGGAATCCTGCCATCAAAACCAGGAAAGACAAGGAAGGTTTATTGGCAGGATTACTTCAGGACAGGATTGACATTATAGCAACCGACCATGCACCGCATACCCTGGAAGAAAAGAAGGCATCCTACCTGAAATGTCCGTCAGGCGGACCACTGGTGCAACATTCGCTGGTTGTGATGATGGAAATGGCAAGGCAGGGGAAGATACCGGTGACAAAAGTTGTAGAGAAAATGTGTCACGCACCTTCAGTCTTATACCGTATCAGAAATCGGGGGTTTATCAGGAAAGGCTGGTATGCTGATCTGGTATTGCTCGATCCGGATTCGAACTGGAAAGTTGACACTTCAAATATATTCTACAAATGCGGATGGTCTCCGTTTGAAGGAGAAACCTTTTCTTCCAGGGTAACCCATACTTTTGTAAATGGTTTTCCCGTTTATGAGGACGGAATTTTTCATGAGGCAGTTAAGGGAATGAAACTTGAATTTGACACCAGGTCATGACAACGAAAAGTATAATTTTTTTCCTGAGCATTCTGGCGCTCGTTTCTTGCAAGAGAGAAAGGAGAGTTGTGGAATCTTCTTACCCCGACGGGTCTCCGAAAAGGGTTTGTGTTTACCGGGGAAGAGGTACCGGTAAAGAGTTACTGAAAGAGTCAAACTATTATCCGAATAAAAAGGTGCAGTTGGAAGGTACTTACAAGGATAATAAAAAAGATGGCAAATGGGTTTATTACCATGCCAATGGTCTCATATGGAGTGAAGGGTTTTTCAGGAAGGGTGAAAATGATGGGAAAAGGACCACCTATTATGAGAATGGAAAGGTCAGGTATGAAGCCTTTTACAACCTTGGAGTCCGGGTGGGAAAGTGGAAGTTTTATGATGAAAAAGGTGGTCTGGTCAAAGAGGTTGATTATTCCGCAGTTCAAACTCTTAAATAATTTGCAGACAATATTTTTTTAAGGTTGGGTTGAGCATAGCATTAGGGGTTTACTTATTAGTCAACCCCGTTGAAAAGGAATAATAATCCTGGGCTTTAGCCCAAAATTCCAACAAAGGTTTTGGGCTGAAGCCCGTTCTTTACGGCTGCTTTTAACCCTGGCCTGAAGTCCAGGGTAATTCATATTCCTTCCATTTAAATAAAATCATAGAATATGAATAAGATCTAAAAAAAAACTGCCTCCTGATTCAGAGACAGTTTTTTTTTGAAAGTCATTGTTTCTTTTAATCCAGCACCACAACCAGGTACTTTGTATTATTCCAGAACGATTTAAAATCAAGAATCTGAATGGATTTTGTCATCTTGCCTTCCATATTTAGTTTATAGGAAGTGGATGGGTGAGCAGAAACCAGTTTGGCTTTTTTGGTGAGGATCGGAATTTCTGTTGTTTTCCGCATATCAATCTTGGTAAAGAGTGTTTTGTTGAAATCAGGAAGTATCCGGTCGCCTCTGCCGATCACACCGTTTTTGCTAAGTTCCTTAGAGGTTCCCAGAACGTAATAAGCAGTATAGAGCGCTGCTTCTTGTTCAGCAATGGTCTGATTTTGCTGGTTGAGCTGTTTTCCCTGGTTTTCAACCACATTGGTCAGCGTGTCAATTTTAAGGTTGGCAGTATTGACCACAATATCCAATTTGGCAAGTTTATCACGCAATGTTTGAAGTTCTGCATTTTTGGCGGTAATTTCAATTTGGAGGTGTTCAACCATCTTCTGTAATTCGGTCACTTTCATTCCTGAAGCTTTCAGTTTCCTGGAAAGTACAGAAAGTTCATGCTTGTTTTTTAACATGAGGGTATAAATGGTTGTAATATCGCTCTTGATCTGATCTTTTGCAGAAACCTTCAGTTCACCTGGCTTTTGGGTCGATACGTTGATGATGTTCTCTTTGTTTTTAATGGTATCAAGTATTCCCTGGACATCGTTGATGGATTTGATGAAATCATTGATGGCTTCATCTTTCTGGAAGGTCTGGTTCATGAGGCTGTCATTTTTAGCCTGCAACTCTTTCGCTTTTTCCTTTGCAGCATGACCGCATGCAAGGAAAATCGGGATCAGTAAGAAAATTGCGAATTTTTTCATAATTTGTTTTTTTAAATTTGAGTGCAAAATTACTAATATTTCACTGGTATTGTTCTTTTTATGATGAATTTCTTTTATAAATATCTTTCCCTGTGCATAAAACAGTTATCTTTCGCCGGTTAATATATGATAATGAACGAGCCTTGTAGAATTAATCTTAATCCAGGTAAGGAGGCCTCTATTCGGCGGTTTCATCCCTGGTTATTTTCGGGAGCAATTAAAAGTACGGAGGGGTCACCTCAGGCAGGGGATATTGTTGAGGTTTTTTCCTCAGGAGGACAATACCTGGCAACGGGTCACTTTGACCGGGCATCCATTGCAGTAAAGATATTTTCCTTTTCACAGGTTGAGATAAATTATTCATTCTGGCAGAAAAAACTTGAAGATGCTTTTTGGGTAAGGCAAAGTCTGGGACTTACTGAAAGCAGTATGACCAATGCCTACAGGTTGGTTTTCGGGGAGGGTGACGGATTGCCCGGATTGATCATTGATTATTACCATGGGGTTTGTGTTATCCAGACTCAAACGGCAGGAATGGAGCGGATGAAGGATGATCTTGCGAAGATATTGCAGGGGATTTATGGGGATCGGTTGAAGGCCGTTTACCATAAAACAGATTCAGCAGGCGCCGGTTCTTACCTTTATGGTTTGCCCCAAACCGGGCTGATCACTGAAACCGGACATCAATTTCTTGTGGATTGGGAAAAAGGGCAGAAAACCGGATTTTTTCTCGATCAGCGTACAAACAGGATGTTTGCTCAATTCTACGCACGGGATAAGCAAGTACTGAATGCATTTAGTTATTCGGGGGCATTTACGGTATATGCTTTAAAAGGTGGTGCATCTATGGTACACTCCATCGACAGTTCGCGACAGGCAATCCGGTGGACTGATGAAAACCTGAAATTAAACAACCTGGAGCAGAGCAGGCATGTCGGGATTATCGGCGATGTGAAAAAATATCTTGTGGAACCGGGAGAGAAGTATGACCTGATCATCCTCGATCCTCCTGCATTTGCCAAAACACATCAGGTATCGCACAATGCATTGCAGGCTTACCGGTTCATAAATGCCAGGGCGATTTCCAGGCTATCAAAAGGGGGAATGATATTGACATTTTCCTGTTCGCAGGCCATCAGCCGGGAGATGTTCAAATCGATGATCCTTGCTGCTGCTTTGGAATCCGGACGTGAGATACGCATTGTTCATCAACTATCCCAGGGTCCGGACCATCCGGTAAGTGTTTACCATCCCGAAGGGGATTACCTGAAAGGAGTGATTTTAATTGCCTCATAACTTATACCCGTACCATAAACCCACCTGGCCCCTACCGTCAAGAGCAGTAAAAATCATCCCATTGGCATAAGAAAGTGTAAAACCCCAGTTGCCATTACTGATCTGAATGGATTTAACAAAGTTTCCCTTTTTATCATAAACAAAGATCCGTTTTGAACCGGAATGGGAATCCCATGTATAAATGTACTTTTTATCGACAGCAATGGCAGTGGATCCATATTTACCTATCACAGGATTCGTTTTGTCGTCGGCACCAAAGGTTAGCCCGGAAATAACTTTTATCAGGGAACCATCTTTGAACTTGAACATAGAAAGTGATCCTCCATCCTGGACATAAAGCGTCTTTCCGTCAGGGTCAAGGGCAATTGCGCATTGTCCGTTTTTATAAATCTTCTCATAAAGAAGTTCGGTGGTGCCACTTTCAAGATCAAGGATCCTGTATATTTTTGTGTCGAATGTTGCAATATAAAGATGTTTATCCTTGCTGCTATAGAAGACACTCCTCATATCGAGCTTTTTAAAGGCATAACTTTTAACAAATTCACCTGCAATTGTGTATTTGTTGATTTTCCCGCGTGCATTCCCATCCTTATCGGTTCCTCCGTTGCAGGTATAATAAAATTTTCCGTCCGATGTTATATGGGCATTATGTGTCATTCCCGGTTCATCCTTGATCGACACAAGAGGCTTGATCACTTGCGCCGTCAGGTATAAACATGTAATGAAGGATAATATAATAATCAATGAAATTCTTTTCATAATCTTATCAATTTAACTAACATTTCTATATTACAAAATTATCTAAACTTTGTCAATCCTGACATCAACTGAGATAAAAAATTTGTATTCCCTTACATTTCACCATTATCCTTATTAAAGCAGGGTTCCAAAAGGATAAATTTGAGTTTGCTGAATCTTTATTTTCTCTTATCTTTGTGCTGAATAGCAGCAAAGCCGATGCAAGACCTGAAGGAAGTCATTACCTCAATCAGAAAGATAGGGCCAGATATACGGGCTGAAGCCATCCTGGCTGAACTTCTGGATAATGGATGGGCTGTGGCTGACCAGGTTGTCATCCTGGAAAGTGCATTCAAACGAAAGTATTCAAGGGATATCGCTTCTGTAGGTGTTAAAAAACTTGAGAATGGCCAGGAATTACTTGCCTTGTATATAAACAGGGATGGGATTTATGATTCTCTTCCTGAAGGTATTTTTCACGATCAGTCTTCCGAACCTCGTATTACAGGCACCGAGATGGCCATTGATTCGAAGCGGAAGAAAGCGGAAGAAAAGGCGATCCGTACTTTTTTCCTCCCATTTGAAAATGAGATCTTTTTGCAACGGATTTTTCTGGAAAAGGAGGAGAGAAATATTCTCTACCGTTTTAGCGAAAGCCTTTTTGATGAAATATTTCCCGAATTCTGGAACCTCGATAAAACATTACCAAAAAAACTGGTTACCCGCTTTGCCCTTATCCTGCATCTGACCCATCAGATTGTCGGAAACCTTGAAATGACCGCAAGATGCCTGGAGGTAATCCTTGATGAGGATGTCACTATAAACCATGTTTACCATAATAATGAGAAAACCATTACCGGAAAATCGCTGATGAAACCAAGTCCCACATTGGGGAACTGCGCACTGGGAGAGAATTTTGTTGCGGGTGAATATAAACCGGATTCAGATCCGGTACTCGAATTTGTGATTGGCCCCCTCGCTCATTCCTCTGTGGAGGATTACCTGGAAAATGGATCCTATAAGAGGTTCCTCGATTGTTTTTACCGATTTTTTGTTCCTCTCGAAATGGATGTCGCAACAATGATCAGGATCAGTGAAGTTCAACAGGATTTCGTACTTCATGAACAAGGCAGCAAAACATTTCTTGGATTTAATTCAACCATTTAATCATAACTAAAAACAGAATATATTTAAACATTACTCTATGAAAGCAATCGGAATCGTAGTTGTTGCCATCTTGCTCATCGTGGGTGTTGCTTTATATGCGATCATGATGTCGAAAGTCAGGGACGCCACCAAACACAACAAAGCCACCATTATCTATGCTCTCCTGACCGCTCTTTGCATCGGTATATCAGGGTTGACAGGTTTTTTCGGATTAACTGAACATCCGGGATCATTCCTTTTGGTTCTGCAACTAATGGTACTGATCGTCGGGATCCTGCACAGCATTTTCCTTTTTACCCTGGTTCCCTGGACTTCAAAAAATAAATTCGTGTGGGAATTTTTCTATACTTTGATAATTGCCTGCATCAGCGCTGTATTGTTATTGCTGGTATTTACTTTTGCGCTTAAATTCAAACCATTGCAATACATCATGTTAAGTGCACTTACATGGTTCTTTGTACCCTTCCTTTTCGTTCAGTCATACAATCGTTACTTGTCCATTCCTGCCAGGATTTTCAAAAAATGGAGTTACCCTACAGGAAAAGATATTCCCGATCCGCTTGACAGCGAACTCGTCTCCCTTGTGGTGATCAGCTTTGAGTTTCATAAAAAGATGAATGATCCTGACATCACATCCTTCCGGGCAAAAGCACCACTTCATATGGTGTTTGGCCGCCTTTTTTATTACTTTATCAATGATTACAATGACCGTCACAGGGAAGGACCCATTGAATTCCTGATGGGTGAAAGCGAACCTTGCGGATGGGTATTTTATCATAAACCTACCTGGTACAGGAGGAGAAAGTATATCGATGCGGATATCACCATCACCCTTAACCGCATCAGGGAAAATAGTATAATTGTTTGCAGGAGAACCAAAGAGATTTAAATATGCAGGAACCTTTAAAATACAATCATGTCAACTGGATTGATGGCATGAAGATCAATAAAAGCCATTTCATCGCCCTGGAAGATGCTTGTAAGGACCAGATCAAGGATGCAATTGCGTGCGGGTTGAATGAGAATAACTACGGATTGCTGCCTTCCATCAATGACCGGAGTAATCCTTTGAAGATCCTGATTTCCCTTGATAATCAAAAAACCTTGCGGGTGAAGGTTTTCGAATGCAGGGCCATCACTCCCGGAGGGGCGCGTATTGAGATTTTTGAGAACACGGCCGATACCCAGGGATTTGCCTTGCCAATCCCGGAAAACACATATGAACTTGCAGGGAATGATCAGGATAATCTGTTTTATATATCGTTGTCGGTCAATCCTTTTGCCAGGATACCTATGGGTCATGCCGATCCTTCAGAGGAACCCCCGCGATATCCTTCGATAATGCCCTCCTACAAGATCCATATCACCCCGGGTGATCAGATGACAAAAAAAGATCTGGGACCCTATTTTCTGCTGATCGGGAAGATCAGGATCGTTGATCAGAAACCTGAATTGATCAGGGAATATATCCCCCCCTGCACTACAGTGCGGAGCTTTGAAACCCTGGCCAGGATCCATGCGGAATTTGACAAATTCCTTGGTCAGCTCGAACTCGACCTCCTTAAGATCCTGAAGAAGATCAATGATAAGGAACAGAGCAACATCCTTGCTCGGGTTGTTGCTCATATTTCTGAAAACATCCTCTATTTTCTGAGTACCGGTATACTTGATTTCCGCTGGAGGATCATCGATCAGCCACCGCTTGCAATGTTTGAATACATTGCCCGGCTGGCCCGGCTGATCCGGAATACGATCGAACTGAATTCAGGGGAGGCAAAAGAAGAATTACTGAACTACTTCACAGATTGGTGTAACCTGAAACAGGGAGAATTTGAAAAGGCACTGATCAGTACAATTAACTTCAGATACGAACACACAAACGGTTATGATACCGCTTTTCAGATGATCCAGTTTTCGGAGGTCATTGCAACCCTCTTCAGCAAACTAAGTGTTTTGGAATACATCGGGAAAAAGAAGGATACCAACATCTTTGTGAAGGAACAAACTGGTAAAAAGAGTTTTTTAGCTGATTAGAAGTCATATACAATAATTAAAAATACTACCCATGAAACCTTTGAATAAAAAAGAAAGAACCGGAATTTACATTAAATTTCTAGCTGCCTTTATAATCGGGATTCTGATCATCCTGATCCCGTTTTATTTCATCTTGCGGTTACCAAAAGTTGAAGAGGGGTTAAAGAATGAAGATTACAGGAATATGCAAGGACAAATTCGCTTCCAGCATGAATTTTTCTCCGTTCAGATCGATTCTGTGAAAAGGATGATCGACAAATTTTATCTTCCCAACCAGGATATCGACAAGCTCAATGCTGACATCGGTGCATTACTCAGTGGAATTGAAAAACCCTTTGTCAACGATACGACATGGAGCGGAAGGATGTATAAAAATGTGATCAGTTCCTATATCGATCTGAAGAAGGCAAAGAACGATCTTCTGAAAGCCGTTAAACAGCTCAAGGATTGCCAGGGAGACCTCGATAAAGCCAAGGCAGATGCCAAGAATAAAGACACAATGGGAGGATAATTACAAAAGGTCATGACATCAGAGTTTTATCATATTCCTCTTCATCTCGGAGAAATCCCGTTTAAAAAAGAGAGTCCGAGATGTACCCTGAAAGAATCGGTGGCACGCATGATTCACCTGATTGCGATCACCAATTACGGGGAATACAAGCCGGACGAGACCTTCGGTTGCGAGATATGGGAATTTGATTTTGAGAACATCAGCAATTCCCAGCTCTTCAAAGAGCAACTTATGAAGTCATTAAAAGGTAACATCGAAAAACATGAGACACGTCTGTCGAATGTCCGTGTCAATATCCAGTTGGAACAGGTTGAAGTGATGGTGACAAACCGACGGACAAAAAGCCGGATTACCTTGTCAGTCGAAGGGATTCTGTCGAGAACCAATGAACCTTTCTACCATACTGAAAGATTCTTTCTGGGTCCTCTGTCATATTATTAACAGGGAAGCACTATGAGGGAAAGTAAAGAGAAGATCAAAAGCCGGATGATAAAAAATGCCTCACGGTTGTGGGGCTATCATGACACGGAATCAGAAAGCTCGTTTGATCCATTGGTAGGGCTTCTTATGGGGGCACTGGCCTTTGAATTGGAGAAGATCTCTGCAGATATTCACTCCTCTGAATCACGGGTAGTGGAGAAACTTGTTCAGTTACTCACTCCCGAACCCATTGTAGGTACTCTTCCGGCACACGGAATTTTAAGAGCACAGCCACATCAGCCTTCTTTTATTATCCATCCCAGGTACCAGTTTTATTTCAATAAGAGGATCAAAAACCCGGTTGACCCAACACGCGTTGAAGAGAAAAATATCTTCTTCACACCGGCCGGCTCGTATAAATTATTCAACGGGGAGGTGAAATATATAGCAGGTGGAGGAAAAGTTTTTGAATTCCAGAAGGAAGGATACAAGGAACAGATTTGCGAAATGAGTGGATCGGTTGTCCGTGAATCACGGGAAATATGGATCGGTATTGAGTTCAAAGGAGAAATTGATTCATATGATGATCTCCTTCTCTATTTTGATATTCGCAGTGAATTTCAGGAGGATATCTTTTATCATTCGCTTGCACGGGCCAAATGGGATATCAACGACAAGCAGGTCAGGTTTGAAAATGGTTTTGGCGGGAACATTTCGATGGCCGGAAAAACCCTGGATGCGATGATCAAGCGGGAGATCTATGTTTCAGGCAAGGTTGCCGATCATGTCAACCGTTTTTACCAGAAAAGGTTCATGATCCTTGATGGTGCCGGGCACCGCCCTCATAACTATTCAATCCCCGACAATTTTCCACGGTCCCTCCAGCAGGCTTTCGATGATCCCTCCCTGAAATTGATTAAATCCCATTGCCAATGGATCAGGATAGAATTTCTCCAACCTATACCGGCAGAGGTTCTTGATAACATCTTCTGTTCAATTAACAGTTTCCCGGTTATCAATCGCCAGTTGAATGATTTTACATATTCAGCAGGTGACCAGATAAATGTGATCCCGCTTAATACCCGCGATTCTTTCCTTGATATGGAGCAGGTCACTAATGCTAAAGGGAATACTTATGAGATCAAATCTTTTTCCCGCGTAAATGACCTGGGAAAGGGTAACTATATTCTTCGTCATGGAGGTATTGCGAGGTTTGATTCACGGGATGCTATGGAAATCCTGAATTACCTGATGGAATTGCTGCATGATGAAAGTGCTGCATTTTCTATACTGGGAGCAGGAATGATCACCTCCAATCTCCGTGAATTGAACCAGATCATAGCGCGCTTTGAACAACAGATGAAGGAGAGTAATATCGTAAAGGAAAACATCCATTATCTCATATTGAAGGCCATGCCCAAGAATGAAACGGTTTTTGTGGAGTTTTGGTCAACCAATGGTGCATTGGCGAATGGTATTAAAGCAGGAACTTCGTTGAATATTTTCAAAGGCAGCGACATTAACCAGGGAAGTGCAAGTCTGTTAACAATGACTGAGGGAGGCCGTGAAAAGATGGACACGGAAGACCGGCTTAATGCATACAGGCGTGCCCTGCTTTCAAAAGACAGGATCGTAACTGCTGAAGATATCAAGGCACTGAGTTATGAACATTTTGGGAAAGCAGTTGATTCTGTGGAGGTCAAAAAAGGGATTTCAATGGGAGTGCTTGCCAATAGCGGATTTGTTCGAACCATCGATGTGTATGTCCATCTTTCAAAATTCAAAAATCAACTAAGTGAAGAGGAGATACAGTTTTTAAAGGAAGATTTCAAGATTAAACTGGAGGAAAAATCCATGAATCTGATGCCATTCCGTGTATTTATCCAATAAATTCCAGCAATCAGCCTCCAATCATGACAGTCGGATACCCCAATATGATCACGCCTCCATGCGCGGTAATGTCACCTAACCTTGCAGCTGGTTTATTCCCGATAAGAACAGTGGCTGATCCCTTTAATATTGTGTCAGGTGGACCGGTACAGGTAACCATATCGCCCATACATGCAGCGGGTTGCCCGCCAATCAAAACGGTAAGGCACCCCGGTGGTATAATGGGACCTCCGACATGAGGCACAATACCTGTAACCATAGGACAGGTATGCATATCTCCGACTCTTGCTGCTGGTGGCATTGTAATTATTTTTAGTTGATCTTAACGAGTGCTGCCTGGATCTCTACCATGGCGTTGCCCTTCACACTAACTGAAGCACCTTCTGCCTTCACTGTCGCATCACCCTTTAATGATACATTCGGACCATGAATTGTCGTATCCCCATTGATATTTACACCTCCGCTTCCGGTGATTTCTACTTTTTTCCCTGATTTGATGGTGACCGCATCAGAATCAGCACCAATTGTTATTTTCTTCTCAGCACTTATGAACAAATTATCCTTGGCATTGATATGGATGTTTTTGCCTGCCAGGACAATATCGTCGGAAGAAGCGATGGTGATTTTCTTTTTTTGAAGATCCAGTTCGATCGAATGACCCTTATCATCACTTCCATTGCAGATAAGAATCCTTTCATGATTTTCTGTATCATCAAGGAAAATTACAGAGCCCTTTTTTGATATGATATATTTCATATCCTTGAGATCCTTGTTGTCTTTGGAGGGTATGGCTTCTCCATTAAACAGGCTGCCAATAACATATGGGTGTTCTGCATCTCCGCCCTCAAAGTCAACAAGTACCTCTTCTTCAAGTTCAGGGACAGAGAAAAACCCCCTGCCTTTTCCTGCATTCGGTGTAACAATTCGCAACCAGGGTGACATCTGGTTGTCATCCTGCCAAAGAAATTTTACACGTACCCTGCCTAATTTTTGTGGATCATCCCTGTCTTTAACAACTGCACTCTGGCTTTCACAAAGTGTTTTTACATTCACGTTGGAGTCTGGTGAGATTTTTGATTCCGAAGGAATTGCTGTAAATGAGTTCTGATAGATCATTGAGCTATCGAGAGAGTGGCTAACACCTGTGATGAGATAATCTCCAACATAGATTTCATGGCCATCGTCAATTCCGCGAGAATTTATCTCAAAGATATTTCCCAATTGCAGGGGTTCGTCACTGCTGCCGGTCAAAACAACAATCCCTGAAGCCAGCTTTTCTTTCTCCTTTTCAACTTCATCAAGCCTGTTTGTGGAATGCAGAAAATCGCCATCTGTTCCGATATAAATACCTGGGTAATAGAATGTAGCTTTCCCACCATAACTTCTCAGTGATTGATCATGTGCCACTTTCCCGATCTTATTCAAACTATGAGTAACCTGACAATTCGAGGACTCCACTTTACTGGTGGGATTTTTCCCATACAGATGACTTTTAAAAATAAAGTTCATCGGAACCAGGCTGGCTCCCACAGAAAAATTCAGTACGTTAATACCAAGTACACCTTTCGCGGTTTTCTTTTGAAAAGAACCAAAAACAAGCTCCCGGCCATTATAAAAAAACCATTCACCAAAACGTGCTGCAAGCCGGTGAAGAAATTCGTAGTCTGTCTCTTTGTATTGAACAATGAAGGGATACGTATGTATATTGACCGGGTGGGCTTCCAGTGAAATCTGATCGGAAGGATAGTTCCTTACAACATCATGTGCGATACTGTTCAGTTCCATGTTGTCAAAAGAACGGCAGGTTGGGTAACCGTGCAGAAGAATATCAGGACTGTACCCGGAGAAAGTAATTTCCTGGTCTGATAAGGATTCTGAGGCACTGATTTCAGTAATTATCCCTTTAAAGAAAAATTTCTTCGTGTTATCGTCTGTACTTTGGATTTCAAAATGAAAGGTAATGACAGAACCGATTTTATTGATACATGAAGAGAGCGGGGAATTCCCCGGATCTTCAATTGTATCCTGCCGGCACACCAATTGGAATGAGTGGATCTGATTAAAATTCTGGTTGATGGAAATATACAGGAATTCAGGTACCTTATTCCCTCCGATTTCTATGGTGACTTTAGATGCAAATGCCATTGCTAACGATATTTATAGGGGTAAATTCGATTTCATCAGGCATACGGTTTAAACCTGTTTATCATTTTTCACTTCGCATTATGCAAGGATATTTTTGCGCCTGAGATATCGAGGGTCTGGCACATTATAGAAAAGTTAGCCATCACTTCACCATCTTTTGAATATACCTGGTTATAATTTACCAGGTATGCCTCTTCGAATTGAATGACCTGGAATGACTGATCGTCTTCTATCCCTGAAGTCAGGACAATTTTACCTTTTTTCTGGCCATTCTGTGAAAACATCCATTCGAAAATATCACGATCACTCATGTTCAGGACGGATAAATTGATACTACTTCCAATTACCCTGGAATGTGGCTTTCCATTTGAACCGATTACCTGAGAAAAGGTAAAATTTAAGCCAACTACATCTATCCCAACATTATATTTTGGATGTCCTTCGATGTGCAAGGTCGCTGAAAATGCCATAGCCTTTTCATATTAAGTGAAAACAAAAACCAAAATGGGGAAAAAATTCATTTTCCCGGATCCTTTACTAAAAATTAACAGATGGTGCTTACTTGGGCCAGTTGTTATCAACTTCTGCATTCCCCACTTTTATCACCCTTGCAGAAATAGCAAGAGTCATCATCATGGTATCACCGCCAAAAGATTCTGAATAGCTTGTCAGGTATCCATCGGTATAATCAAGTTGCTTCATCTTTTGATCCTGGTCGATCTTGTTGAAGGTTATGTTACCGCTTTTCTTGGCATAGCTGCCCACAGCCCATTCCATTAAAGAATTATCTTCGTTGGATTCAACAACCACGATAATGTCATGCGATTTGACTTCGGAAGTCGGTCTCCCGCTTCCATCTACTGATTGATGAAGTCCATAAGAACAGGAAACGACGTTATAGACATTGCTTCCTACGGTCAATTTTGCTTTGAAAGACATAATTTTAAGGTTTAATTGTTAATTATTGAAATTAATTTGCTTTTATATTGATCAGTCTTGTTCATATTTGGAATCCCAGTCATTCCCATCGTCGCCCTTCTGTCCGTCCATTTTTATCATGAAATTTTTAGCAGGGAAATAGGGTTTCATGTTTACATCAAGATAGATCCTGTCCTTCTGCACAGGATCCTGCTCAAAGCGGTTAATGGAGAAACTCTCGATGAGTTTTCCGGGTCCGGTAATGTTGTCAAGGAAACGAACGATCTGGGACTGTATCTCCTTTTTGGTTTTGACATTAAAATTCTCAAAAGCCCTGCGGTTCAAAAAGTCCATCAATACTTTAGTGACGTAATCGAACACACGAACTACTGAATAGGTCTGCAATCCAATGTTATCGCCACTGAAAAGCGTCTTGGCAGAGAAAGCCATTACTTTGCCATATTCATTCACCATAGGTACTAATCCTAATTTTTCAAGGCTTGCAATCTCACTCTTTTTAAGATCGAACCGCACACCTTCCACCTCGCTGAGGCCTCCGTGTTTCTTTCCGGCTGCAACCTGCGACATCAGTGTATTGTAGATCGTCCCGGCCAGGGCTGAGGAAGGGGGAACATAAAGTTCATCATCCTCCCCGATCTCTGTGAATTTTTTCCTGCCAACCAGCCAGTTGCATGCCATCATGACATTGGAACGATAAACATCGCCACCGGTAAGATTGGCTGATTCGAACATTTCCATTGTGTCGTCGGGATTATCCAGATGTTCAAAATCAGTGACAAGCATAACTTTATTATCATAAGCCATCTTTGCCCACTTTTCAACAACCATATTGGAGCCAAGATACCCTGGAACGACCAGCAGGCTGTAATTGTTTCTCAGATCCAACCGGTCGAAATTGTTTAAAAGTTCTCCGGAAACAGCATCAATGAACCGTGTATCATCAAGGTCTTTAACCTGTTCGAGAGCAGCATTCATGATTGAAAAGTTCTTGATCTTTTCCTGGTTTGTATTTTTAAAGAAAAGTGAAACTGAACGGTATGATCTTTCAAGATCCCTTGTTTCATTCACTGCTTTTGAAAGGTTATCTTTCAGGTTTTTTTCGGCAACCAGGGAGCTTTTCTCACATTGTTCGATCATATCAGAGACTTTTTCCGAAGACTGAATTATTGCCGCCCATAACTGAAGGACTTTTTTTAATTCTTCACGTTCCTTCTTTTTTGCCGATTCAGCAAGAAATATTTTTTTTCGGGCCTTCCTTTCGGGGTTCAGGTTTTGCACTCCTTCAATTGCGGCTTCCAGAAGATCGAAACCTCCTACCTGGACCATCTTGTTAATGCTGGTCTGTAACAACTCTTCCGGTTTTTCAACCTGTTTGATGTCGGATGCAACTTTTTCTTTAAATTGTTCTATAATATTTTCTTGTCTTTCTTGTGGTTCCATTGGAATAATTTTTTAATGAAATAATAAATCGGGAATCAAAAACCTTCAACTTTCTCACGCCTGCTCAATTTCCTTTATCATGGCATAGATTGAGTTCAGCAGAGCCAGCTTTGTTTCACCATTTTCAAGTGCTTTCCGCATCATTTTATTACTTTTTAATTGTTTGATCACCTTTTGCAATTGTTCTTTTTGCATGGTGAGGTTTTGCAGAAATTCACTTTGAGCCGTAATTCCTTTTATCCCAAAATCAGCAAGATTCCCGAACTTCAGCGTTTCCTGCCTGGAAACCCCTTCGCTATCCTGAAATTCAACATCGATTTTGGGTTTGAAATGCTCAAATACTTCCTCAATTTTCGTTATTCCCTGAACTATCTGAGGTTTTACAGGGGCATCTGCGGTAAGCTTCTCGATCATCAATGTCCTGTTTTGTTGGATTTCACTGATGGCTTCGCTGGCATCACCTTTTACTTCTGTACCGCCAATTCCATATGTATCCATAAGTTTTGATTTTAAAATTAGTATGATGTATATTCAGAATTTGTACAAATATAGAATAATTAAAACATATTTACACAGTCTTCCATGCTATTTCACCGGATTCATCTGCAGTCAGTGTCACCACCGATCCTTTCCCGATTTCACCGGCAATGATCATCTTCGAAAGAGGCCTTCTAAGTTTTGACCGGATAATCCCGATGATTGGACGGGCGCCATATTTCGGTGTGAAACCCGCCATCGCCAGTTTCTTCCTGGCCTCATCATCTATTTCAAGCCGGATTCCTTGCTGATTCAATGATTTTAACAGATTCTTCAAGTGAATATCGAAGATTTTTACGATATTCTTTTCAGTGATGGGTGCAAAGGGGACGATTTCGGTCAGACGCCCAAGGAATTCAGGACGAAAATGCCTTCCCATGATTTCCATCAGGTCGTTTGAAGCAGGAATGATATCTTTGCCAAAAGAGTCGATGATGTAATCGCTTCCTATATTGGAAGTGAAAAGGACTACCGCATTGGAGAAATCTCCTTCCTTGCCAAGCCGGTCATGAAGTTTTCCTTCATCCAGGATCTGCAGAAAAATATCAAAAACAGAGGAATGAGCCTTTTCAATCTCGTCGAATAATACCACTGAGTAAGGCTGCTGCCTGATTTTATTGACGAGAAGCCCCCCTTCCTCATACCCAACATACCCCGGAGGGGCGCCGTATAGCAATGCTGCAGAATGTTCCTCTTTAAATTCCGACATATCAAAACGGATCATGAACGACTCATCCTGAAAAAGGAATTCTGCAAGCGATTTGGCAAGTTCTGTTTTTCCTGTGCCGGTAGGGCCAAGGAAAAAGAAAGAACCGATAGGCTGGCCTGCCTTATTAAGCCCTGATCGCGACTCCAGAATGGCGTCCGCTATACTCTTTATTGCGTGATCCTGGCCAACCACCCTTTTTTTCAGAATGTCGGCCATGTTCAGCAACCTGTCGCGTTCCTGGGTCTGGACTTTACCTATTGGGATCCCAGTCTTATTCGATACGACAGCGGCTACATCTGATTTTTCGACGGTATCTTTTTCTTTCTTTGCAATAGTCTCAAGAACCGACAACCGATTTTTAAGAATTTCTATAAGTTCACTACTGTTTTCAATCTTAAGCGGATCCGTTTCATCCTCCGATTGACCTAAGAGTACAGGCGATAATTTATTCTGCATCTGAATATAAAACCATCGAAGTTCTTTCAGGAGGTCTGTTTCAGATAGTTCGGCCTGCTGAGACTCCAGTGCTTCCATTGCCAGTTTCAAGACGGAAAGTTCCTTTTCAGAAGTGTCTTTCATCATCCGAACGCCGGCCATAGTGCGGTCAATCAGGTCAATGGCTGAATCGGGCAGACTTCTTTCTTTCAGGTATCTTTTCGCCAAACGGATCGATTCGCTAAGCACCTCTTTCCCCAGTTTAATATTATGGTGGCTTTCATATACCGGTGAAACATACTCCAGCATCCGCAACGCAATATCTTCAGCAGGTTCTTCCACTTTGATGATCTCAAACTGGCGGTTGAAAGCCTCGTCGGTTTCAATGAATTTGGTGTAATTGTCGATGGAGGTGATGCCAATGATGGTAAGCGCACCACGTGAAAGTTCCGGTTTTAAAAGGTTGGCAGCTCCTGAAGCTCCGGCTTGTTTATCCAACAGTGTGTGGATCTCATCGATGAACAGAATGGCTTTGTCAAATTGCACAATCTCTTTAATTATGTTTTTCAGCCGGTCTTCCACTTCACCTTTATATGAAGCGCCGGCAATGAGTGCTCCGAAATCGAGTTCAAAGACCATTGCTTCCTTTAAATTGCCGGGTACATTCTGTTCAACGATGCTTTGTGTAAATCCATTGACAACAGCTGTTTTCCCAACTCCCGGATCACCGATGATCATGACATTCGGTTTCGACCTCCGGCCAAGGATCTCTGCAATCATGCGTATCTCACGGTCACGGCCGACCACCGGGTCAAGTTTTCCCTGGCGGGCAAGACTGGTTTTATCGATGCAGAATTTCAGTAACGCATTTTGTTTTTTCTCCACTGAACCTTTTGTTTCTTCTCCCGTTCCAGGGGCCAAAACATTTTCAAGATCCGTTTTTTCAATGAATGCATCGATGATTTCCTGTGGCTTGACCGGAAATGTTTTCAGTTGTTCATAGGTAAATCCAACTCCTGGTGTACTCAATGAAGCCAAAACACAGATAACATCCACATCATCCTTCGACAGTTTTAAGCGGATGTTGTCGGCTTCCAGCATAACAGCCTGCACGTAAGGATCTGCCTGTGGCTGTTCACTCACTTTTCCCGTTTTTGGACAAGTTTCAATCCTGACCTCGGCCCATTCCTCCATATAATAGGTGTCTTTGCCGAGCGACTCAAGGAAGGGTCTGATTCCTACCTCTTTGTGAAGAATTGCTTTTAAAAGGTGAGCCGGTGAGAACTTTTCATTGGAGAATTCTTTGGCAAGAGATTGGGCAATGCCAATGGCCTGCTTTAATTCATCTGAATAATTTACCTGTAATAGATTACCCATTTTTTAGATTTAAAAAGATTGAAAACTATTGAACTATCATCCCTCCCCAATAGAGATATGCCCCCCTTACATCCATGGAATATTGCTTGCCATGCACAAGGCCTGTAAAAACCTCTGCAACAAACTCCAAATAATTACTGCCTCTGACATAAAAACTAACCTGGCTGGCAAGGGCATCATCCATTACAAAATGATTAGTTATATCACCCTTTAGCAACCAAAAATTTGCCTGCGCATTAAATTCATGGAAGATATGACCGAACTCATGAACTACAATGGCGGTCATTTTTGTGTTACGTTTTGTTGCCTGGTACTGATCTTTCCCTAACTTCCATCGCCTGAAATTAAAATGGCTCATCCGTTTATCATCGTATAACTGATCGCATAACCCACGGCCTGCAGCGGTACCAATGCCGGAAATGGGATCCTGATGAGGCAACAATTTATTGGTCAGAAACATCATTTTATTACCGAGAAACATGAAACGAGTTCCATCATGTTGTTCCGGAAACCAGCATGCTTCGCACAAGACATTTTCACCGAAGTACACTTCAAGTATTCCCAATTGCCTGAAGATATTGTATGCATTTGGCACCCGTTGGCTGATGAGTTCTGTTGCATGCCTTATTGCTTCTAGTTTTTCATCTCTCTTGTGGTCACTACTGTCAGTAGAAATATGTATTCTGAGACCATTAAGGTTGATGAGTTGTGGTTCGTGATTTACTGGTTCTACTAACTTATTATAATTTGCAATTACCGGCATTGTTTTTCTTCTGATTATAGATATCTTTCTTCGTAATTCCCCGGAAAATGGATAATTGCTTTCATCAATGATGAAAAACAAAATTATTAATATTTTCATAGCAACAATAAAAAAACGCCAAAAACGGAAAATATTTTGTATCAGAATTATTTATTGTTGGGACAAGTGGATTTCAAGGATTAAAAGACGCAATATTTATTGTTGTTAAAATTTTAGTATCTTTCCCAAATTAATCAAGAACCCTTTATCATATGTCCGTCAATCGTCGAATTTTTCTGAAAAGACTCGGAACGACCATCGGAACCGCTGCTGTCGGCAGCCTTCTGCTCCCATCAATGGCTTCCGGAAAAAATGTTTTTGAACAGGAATTCAATGCTCCTTCCCCGGATGTTTCGGAGGAGGATTTCTGGGTCTGGGTGCAGGAATCCTTTACTGTCTCCCCGAATATCATCAACCTGAACAACGGTGGAGTGAGCCCTCAGCCAAAAGTTACGCAGGATACCTTTGAGAAGTATAACCGGTTGTGCAATGAAGCCCCTTCTTATTACATGTGGAATATCCTGAACGAAGGACGAGAGGCGTTGCGGGCCGACCTGGCTTCATTCGCGGGCTGCTCGCCTGAAGAGATCGCCATAGACCGTAATACTACGGAAGCCTTGGATACCGTCATCTATGGATTGCAATTGAAACCCGGCGACGAAGTGGTGCTCACGAAACAGGATTATCCGAATGTGATCAATGCCTGGAAGATGCGGGAAAAGCGCGACGGTATTGTTTTACGGTGGATAAACCTGGAACTTCCCTCGGAAGATGAGGATGCCCTGGTCCATGCTTATACATCACAATTTTCGGATAAGACGAAAGTGGTCAACATCACCCACATCATCAATTGGATCGGCCAGATCATTCCTGTGAAAAAAATTGCAAAAGTTGCCCATGAACACGGAATCGACGTTGTAGTAGATGGCGCTCACACCTTTGCCTTGCTCGATTTTAAGATCCCTGACCTGGATTGCGATTACTTCGGCACAAGCCTTCATAAATGGATGTGCGCACCTTTTGGTTCAGGTCTGCTTTATGTGAAGAAGGACAAGATTAATAAAATATATTCCCTGTGTCCCGACAGCGATCCGCTGGGCGATAAGATCACCAAGTTTGAAGCGTTGGGAACACGCTCTTTTGCCAGCGAAATGGCCATCGGCAGCTCCCTCGACTTTCACCTTGCCATCGGTTCCAAAAGAAAAGAGAAACGGCTCAGAGCGCTGAAGGATTACTGGACGAACCGTGTAAAAAATCTTCCGGGTATCCGTATCAACACTTCCTTTAAACCCCAATATGCCTGTGTGATCGGGCTGGTTTCAGTGGAAGGGAAAAAACCGGGAGAAGTAGTGAGATACCTGTTCGATAAATATAAAATTCACACTACCGGCATCGAGTGGGAGAATATATCGGGAGTTAGGGTAACACCGAGTGTTTACACAACCTTCCGGGATCTCGATAAGCTCGTACTAGCTTTACAAAAGCTGGTGAGCTAGTGAACTTGCGAACTGGTGAACCAATGAATATGCGAATGTCAGGATTGACGAATCCGGGAATGAAATTTCGAATACCCGAATTTCGATTTAATTCGACATTCCAAATTCAATTATTTAATTCGCATATTCTTCATCCGCATATTCGTAATTTTTCTGTGTTTTTAAAACCATAAACAATGAAAACAACCCTTCTGTTTCTGCTGTTCAGCCTGCTCACCGCCACTCTCTCCGCCCAACAGCCGGCAAAACAGGTGATCTATACCGATAAAGCCCCCAAACCCATCGGCCCTTACAGCCAGGCAATTTTATCCGGGAATACGCTCTATGCTGCCGGACAAATCGCACTTGACCCGGAGACCGGAAAAATGGATACCCTCAGCATTGAATCTGAGATTCAGCGTGTCCTCAAAAACCTGGGTGCAGTGCTGGATGCAGCAGGTATGACCTATGGTAATATTGTGAAAACAACCATCTATACCACCGATCTGAAATATTTCAAGATCATCAATTCCATTTACGGTCAGTATTTCAAAGAGAACCCACCTGCAAGGGAAACCGTACAGGTGGTAGCTCTTCCCGCAAAAGCTCATGTTGAGATCTCTGCGATAGCAACAAAGTAACCCGACATTTTTAATAATAAAAAAAGTTATCAACAACTATAATATTTAGTTGACAAACTAAGTTTTATAGTTATATTTGGCAAAAAATAAATCAATGAAACGTCTAACTTCAAAAGAAGAGGAGATCATGAACTTTTTCTGGGATAAAGGAGAGCTGTTTGTAAAACAGATCCTGGCCTTCTATCCTGATCCGAAACCGCATTATAACACCCTCTCCACCATTGTCAGGGGGCTGGAGGAAAAAGGGTTCCTGGGTTACAACGATTTTGGCTCCACATATCAGTATCGCCCGGTCATTTCCAGGGAAGAATACAACCGCGGGAGGATACAGAACGTAGTGAAGAAATATTTTGACAACTCATTTAAAAGGGTTGTTTCCACATTTGTGGAAGAAGAGGACATCTCTGTTGAAGAATTAAAAGAGATTATCAGGGGAATAGAAAAACGTAAAAAACAAAAATGATGGAGACCATTGTATTTTCTTCGATCAAGTCGTCGCTCTGCCTGGTTTTATTATTCCCGGTCTATTATATGCTACTACGGAAGGAGACATTCTACCGGATAAAGCGGTTCATCCTTCTCGGGATTATCAGCGTTTCCGTGGTTCTGCCATTTATGAAGATCCCGGTCAAAGAGGTGACCGTCGTGAATTACCGGATTCAGCAATTAGAGGAGAGAATTGTTCAGAATCCTTTTCAATTCCCTGAGAATCAGCCAAGAATTGTATCCATTCCGGATGTTCACATTAGCTGGACTATTTCCCCGGTCAGTACAGTCTTTCTTTTCGGTTTTATTTTCCAGATCGTAGTTTTGGTTCTCTCATCGATTCGTATCATCAGGCTGATCAGGACGGGTAGGAGGGTTATCCACGGCTCCCATTCAATCATCCTGGTGCGTGATGGAATATCGCCATTCAGTTTCGGGAGGTGTATAATCATTTCTGAAAAAGATTATGAGTTGCATGGCAGGGAGATACTGATCCATGAGAAGATGCACCTGGCTCAGATGCATGGGATCGACCTCGTCCTGGCAGAATTGTTCCTCATGATGAATTGGTATAACCCTGTTGCATGGTTACTGATGCGTGAGATCAGGATGAATCATGAATTCGAGGCCGATCGTTCCGTGATCCGGGAGGGTCTTGATGAAACCGACTATCAACTGCTTCTCGTGAGGTCAGCCACAAATAATCACCATCTTTCACTTGCCAACCATTTTAATCAAAGTAAAATCAAAACCCGTATCACCATGATGAACAAAACCAAATCCAGCCGTTGGGCCGGCATGAAAACACTGCTTTTCATCCCCCTTATCATCCTTATGCTCCAGGTATTCGCCCGTCCCGAACTGTTAAAACCGGTTACCCCGGCAATTGATAATGATAACAGCAAATACCTTGTCCTTGATAAGGAACAATTGAAAATCATTGGCCTCGAATGCACTGAAAAAGGCGTCTTTTATTTCAACAACAACCCCAGGTGGAAAGAAGACCATAAGAAATACCCGGTACTCTGCCTATACCTTACCAATGATGATTATTGTAACAGCCTCCTGATTGAAAAGCCTTCCCTTCGTGCTGAAGTCAGAACCAAGACTAATGGGACTCTGTGGAATATGACGGCATCGAACCACGATTACTATCCGGTACTGGTCACTTCCTATGCCGGGCACCCCACATATGATGCCTACCGGGCACATTATGACAGCACTTATAAGCTGTTGCCGGTGCAGATCCGGATGGCTGACCTGAAACTCAAGTCGCGGAAAGATACCATGGTCATCTGGTTCAAACCAACAGAGTCACTCAGGATGGACCTTGCCCCTGTTGTCAATATTGATAGTTATCTTCAGGCGCCGGACCCAAAGGCACTCGGGCCAATGCCGGTTCCGCCGAAGTTACCCCCTGCTCATAATCAAAAGAAGAAAGGGAAAAAATAATATCTCTGGCGTATCTATCTTATATCCGCAAATCCTGCCAACAAGATGATCACACTGAAGTACATTCCGGAGAACCTGAAGGAGGATACATTGGGCTGGGACAAATTAGTGCATATCCTGAAACCAGGCCAGGTAAGTCAACAACCTTATATCCTGGACCCGAACGACCTGCAACTGGGTGCCCTCTTCGACCGGATGATGATGAACGATATTCATTTCTGGAAACTGGAGAATGGCAGTTATCTGCTTTCAAACCAGAAGCTGATCCATGCGAATAAATGAGGATTGAACAGTTAACCTGACATTTTCTAGTCCATTCCTTACCAGCTCTGAACTCGATGAACAGGCCGGTTCCGGGTTTTTCAAACACCCTGATCAATATCATGTTTTTTTTATGGTGGGAGCATCAAATATGATAATTTAATATATTTGTATCAGGAGCTTGCCCATAGAAACTTGTTAACAAGCAATTGATACTTCCTTATCTTCATGTATTTTCAGCAGATCAGAAGCTCCGGCAATAAATGCAGGAATAATAACAAATTTCTATCCTGCTATTTTCATAATGTTGTATTCCTTCCAAATGAAATTAAACTGTACATTTGTTATTAAACCGATAAAAACAAAACCCCCTATACTTGTGAATATGAAAAAAATCTACATTCTTTTGCTGCTTTCTGCAGGAATTCTGATCTGGGCTGACGCCATTGCACAAGCTCCATATTGTACTCCTGCTTATACGACGGGATGCACGTCGGGTGACGGATTGACGTTATTTCAACTGAATTCAATCAAGCAGACGATTGCATGTGACGGGTCGCCAAATACCTGGTACCACGATTATACGGCAACAACTACCAGTTTGTTGATAAATGGATCCAATCAATTTGTGGTTACTCCCGGGGCCAACAACACATATGTGGCTGCCTGGATTGACTTCAACGATGATAATGTATTCGATCCGGTAACAGAATTAATGGAGGTAGTATCCTGTCCTTTGGCCGGAAGTATGTATGTTACCACATTTAATTTACCTTCAGGTTCTACACCTGGAACACACCGGTTAAGGTTCCGTACAAATACGGGAAGTGTTCCATCTGATGCTTGTAGCAGTCTTGTTTACGGTAATTCAGCCGACTTTACCGTTTTTGTATCAGACCCATTAACCGGAACCAAAAGTGTACCTGGCGATTATCCGACAATTGCCGGTGCAATAGCAAGTCTGAACGTTCTGGGTGTTGGCACGGGAGGTGTTACTTTTAATATCGCTGCCGGTTATACTGAAACATTTGCTTCTCCCACTGCCGGATACATTACCACAAATACTGGGACCTTAAGCAACCAGATCATATTCCAAAGATCCGGCACCGGTGCCAATCCTTTAATAACGGCGCCCACGGGAATTGGAACTATGGATGCCATTATCTGTTTTAAAGGTGTCAGCTATATCACCTTTGATGGTATTGACCTCCGGGAGAATCCCGCGAATACAAACGGGACTACCTGGATGGAATGGGGATATGCCCTGCTGAAATCAGTTACCATTCCTGCATCTGTCGTACAGGGGTCCCAGTATAACACCATTAAGAACTGTACGATTACTTTGAATAAGGCCAATGTCGGGAATACTTCCGGAACCTACTATTCCTGCGGCATCTATTCAAATAACCATACTACTGCATCCATCACACAACTGAGCGTTACTGCTGTTTCAGGCCAGAATTCAAACAATAAGTTTTACGGGAATACCATCCAGAACTGCAACTCAGGGATGTATATTTACGGGTATAACGCTTCCTCTCCGTACACCTATTATGACCAGAATAATGACATCGGGTCAGTAGCAGGAAATACGATACAAAATTACGGCAGTTCCGCCTCCGTGGGGAGTTATGGTTATCCATACGGGATCTACGCGAATTACCAGAATGGATTGCAGATCGCAAATAACAATATCACCAGCGGAAGCGGGATCACGGTGTATGTTTATGGGATCTATACGCCAAGTGGCACCTATTCAAGTATCAGTATCTATGGAAATACCGTTACCCACACCGGTGCCGGTCCTACCTACGGCATGTATGGAATTTACAACGGCATGGGAAGCTTAACTACCGGCAACATCATAAGCATTCATGACAACAACGTCGTTAATTGTTCTTACCCTTCGGCAACAAGTGCCATATTTTACGGGATCTATAATTCAGGAACTGCAACCACGATGAATATTAACGGAAACCTTGTCGACCATAATATAATTGGCGGATCAGCTACCACTTACCTTTTATACTCTTCAAGCTCGTCAGGTTCCACCCTGAATGTTTACAATAACACCATTTCCAATAACCAGCGGAACGGCAGCGGCTACAATGGTTCAACTACTTTATACTGTCTGGATTTAAGTGTCAGTGGGATCACCAGCATACATGACAACCAGGTTTTCAGCAACTCCGTTCCGAATATTTCAGGTTCTTACTCAGCCAGTATTTATTCAATTTACGCAACCAGTTCATCTACCCAGCAAACCATTTATAACAACGTCATCCACGACCAGACAATCGGCGGGACAAACACAACCTCAAATACCATTTACGGTATCTACCATTCAACAAGCTCAACAGGAAGTCATAGTGTTTATAACAATACGATATTTAATCTTTCCTATACCGGGTCATCGACGGGATATTGCAGCGGATACGGTGTTTACAGCGGCGGGGGAACCAATACGGATATCTATAATAACAAGGTGTACGGGATTAGCCTGACGGGAACAAGTTCAATGTATTCCGGGATGATCATCGCTTCCGGAACTACTGTCAACGTGTACAACAACTACATCTATGATATTAAAACAACCGCATCCACCCGGGTGACCGGTGCGATTTACGGCATTAATGTTGCAAATCCGACCTATGTGAATTTATATTATAATACCGTTTACCTGAATGCAACGAGCACATCATCCACCACTTTTGGCACATCAGGAGTGATTGCGTCAACATCACCCACCCTGGATATGCGGAACAACATCATTATCAACACCTCCTCCTGCACCGGATCGGGGTATTTAACAGTTGCATACCAGCGCAATTCAACGACCCTGACCACCTATGCCGCTACCTCCAACAACAATGATCTCTATGCCGGAACACCGTCGGCTACAAACCTGATCTATTATGATCCTTCCAACAGCATCCAGACGCTGGCTGCCTACAAAACGCTGGTTTCTCCGAGGGATGCCGCTTCCATTACGGAGATGCCCCCGTTCGTGAGTACCGCCCCAACGTATAACCTCCACCTCCAGACGAGTGTTCCAACCGATTGCGAAAGTGGCGGAACGATGGTATCAACTCCCATATCCATCACCACGGACTGGGATGGAAACCAACGTTATCCCAATACCGGTTATCCTGATAATCCGGGGTATGCTGCCGGAAATCCGGATATTGGCGCCGACGAATTTGGAGGTACAGGCAACACTCCCGTAATCCATGTTGCCGGAACCTTTACAATCCCCGGTACAACTTATCCTACCATAGCATCCACCATCAACGCCATCAATACCTATGGAGTCGGAATCGGGGGTGTAACCTTTAATGTCAACGCCGGTTATGCAGAAACCTTCACTTCTTCAACTGCAGGGTACATCACAACCAACACTACTTCAGCAACCATGCAGGTTATCTTTCAGAAATCCGGTATTGGTGCCAATCCTTTAATAACTGCACCTGCAGGAGCGGGAACCAGGGATGCCATTATATGTTTTAATGGTGTCAGGTATGTTACCTTCGACGGCATTGACCTGCAGGAGAACTCCGCTAATACGAACGGAACCACCCGGATGGAATGGGGATATGCCCTGCTGAAACTCTCAGGTACCCAGGGATCGCAATACAATACCATAAAGAACTGCACCATCACGCTCAATGCAGCCAATGTCGGGAATACTTCGGGAACCTGCTATTCCTGTGGGATCTATGCAAACAACCATACCACATCAAGCATCACACAACTGACGGTCATTACAGCTTCCGGCCAGAATTCCAATAATAAGTTTTACGGGAATACCATTCAGAACTGCAACGGGGGAATTTATCTTTATGGATATAATGCCTCCTCTCCTTACACCTATTATGACCAGAATAACGATATTGGGTCAGTAACGGGGAATACAATACAAAATTACGGAAGTTCCGCTTCGGCGGGAAGTTATGGCTATCCTTACGGGATCTATGCAAATTACCAGAATGGATTGCTGATTGCCAACAATTACCTTACCTGCGGAACAGGGATAACCACGAATGTTTACGGGATCTATACAGGCACAGGGACCTCCTCCGGCATCAGTTTTTCTGGAAATGTCGTAACGCTGACATGCGCAGGAACTACCGGGAGTATGTATGGCATTTATAACGGGATCGGCAGTACCCCTGCAGGTAATACAGTCACCATCAATAATAACAGCGTGAAAAACTGCACCTATTCCTCCGCAACAAGTGCAGTATTTTATGGAATTTATAATGCCGGAACAGCAGCGACGATCAATATCAATGGGAACCGTCTCGACAATAATGTAATAGGCGGATCTGCTAATCTGTATCTGTTGTACTCGACCTCCGCCACAGGCTCCACAGTAAATGTGTACAATGACACGGTTTCAAATAACCAGCGAACGGGAGGTTACAATGGTTCAACCACTATGTACTGTTTTTCTATTGAAGGGGGCACTGCAGTGAGTTCTTCCATACACGATAACCAGATCTTCAATAACTCGGTTTCCGGTCTTTCAGGCAGTAATGGTGCCACTATTTATTCACTCTCTCCCATGCTGATATCCACGACCGGGTCTGTTTACAATAACATCATTCATGACCAGTCGATAACCGGTTCAAATACCTCTTACGTACATATGTATGGCATCTATCAATATCGCACCGCAGGGACAGGGAATTACAACGTTTATAATAATACGATTTATAATCTTTCCTACACGGGGTCATCAACAGGATATGGTTATGGTGAGGGAGTCTTTACCATTAATGGAGCAACAACCAATATCTATAATAACAAGATATATGGAATGATCCTCACCGGTACAGGCGCAGAAGGCACAGGTATTTACATCGGTTCGGGATCGACTGTCAATGTATATAATAACTACATTTATGATATCAATACACCTTCCTCCACAAGTTTGTATGCCGTAAATGGAATTTATATCAACTCTCCGAACACATGTAATCTTTATTATAACACCATTTTCCTCAATGCCGTAAGTTCGTCAACCACTACCTTTGGAACAGCAGGAGTATATGCATATACAACGCCTTCGCTTGATATGCGGAATAATATCATAATAAACACCTCGTCCTGTGCGGGAGGAGGATATTTAACGGTTGCTTACCAGCGAAATACTGCCGATCTCACAACCTATGCTGCAACATCAAATAATAATGATCTTTATGCGGGAACACCCTCTGCTACTAACCTGATCTATCAGGATACCTGGTTCAGTGTTCAAACGCTGGCAGAATATCAAACGCGCGTTTCTCCAAGGGATGCCGTTTCAATTACGGAGATGCCCCCGTTTGTAAGCCCGGCCGCACCGTATGACCTCCATATCAATACAACCGTACCCACATTCTGTGAGAGTGGCGGTACCATTGTTTCGTCCCCGGTTTCCATCACCACCGACCAGGATGGAGATGCCCGGTATCCCAATCCGGGGTTTCCTGATAATATCTCCTCTCCGGCAATTGCTCCCGATATCGGGGCGGATGAATTCGACGGATTAAGGCAGGATAATATCCCACCCGCTATTGTTTTTACACCTTTTCTGAATACCTCTTCCACGGCACCGAGAACACTTACAACTACCATAAGCGATGCGAGTGGCGTACCGGTAACAGATCCCGGCTTACCGAGGCTTTACTGGAAGAAATTTGCAGCGGGCTCCTGGAACAGCGCTATCGCCGTTCATGGCACCGGCAGCACCTATACATTTACTTTCGGAGGGGGGCTGATGCTGAATGATTCTGTTTATTATTATGTCGTTGCGCAGGATACCCCACCGGCTTATCTCAGCATAAATGTAACGTCAAATCCTCCCGGCGGTTCCGGGTACACGGCCAACCCGCCTGCCTGCAGCACGCCTCCGCCTGCATCTTCCCTTTATGCCTATAAAATTGTCGGCACCATTTGCGGCACCTTCGATGTTGGTGTTGCAAGCCCCTACTATACTACCCTGACTGCAGCCATTGCAGACCTGAATAACAAGGAGATCACCTGCCCGGTAACATTTATACTTACGGATGCAGCCTATTCTTCGGAAACATTCCCGATCATCATCAATACAAATGCAGGTTCAAGCGCAACAAATACGGTTACTATAAAACCTGCTACTGGGGTATCCCCGGTTATTTCCGGGTCATCCGCCACAACCCTCCTGAAATTTAACCAGGCAAGCTATATGACGATCGATGGATCCAACAGCGGGGGAACCGATCAGAGCCTGACTTTCTCAAATACAATTACTTCCGGAAACAATGCGGTCATCTGGGTGGGCAGCAACGGAACAGGAGCGGGATCAGATTTCATTACTGTCAAAAATTGTAACATTGCCAATGGATATAATTCCTCAGATCCAGGCAGAGTATGCTGGGGGGTCATTGCAGGATCCGGTTCGACCCTCGGTGATGCCGGTGATGACAACGACAACCTGACTCTTCAGAACAATAGCGTAAGCAAAGCGTTTATCGGTATCTGGGCAGAGGCAAATGCCACCGGGTTGCTCGACAACCTCCAGATCGTGGGTAACACCGTGGGATCATCTGCTGCCGGCAGTTATATCGGGCAGGGCGGGATCATTGTGGCCAGCGCAACCGGGGCGCTCATCTCCGGGAATACTGTTTTTAATATTTTAACAAATGTAAACAACCCTGTCGGGATTACCATTTCAACTGGCGTTGTTTCTTCCGTCATCAGCAAAAACAGTATCCATGATATCAGCTACTATGGTAACAGCGGCTGGGGCACCTATGGATTGTATATCAGCACAGGGAATACTGCAAGTAACCTTACCATTGCCAATAATCTCATTTACAGGATCCAGGGATATGGTGATTCATATATATATTGGTCTCTGATTGGTATGTATACGGATCAGACGACAGGTGGTTTGAACATCTGGGATAATTCTGTTTACATGAACGGGAACCTGACTAATAACGTGGCAACCCTCACAGCAGCAGTTCTTCTTTATTCCTCAATAAATAATGACATGAGGAACAATATCTTCATGAACTCGATGGTAAATACCATGAATACATCGTCTAAAAATTATGCAATCTATATAACCGCATTTTCTTACTATTTTCCACATAATGATTATAATGATTATTTCCCGGGCGGCACGCAGGGAGTTCTGGGATATATTTCGGGAACAGATAAAAACACACTTGCTGACTGGAGAGCTACCACGGGACAGGAGGTACACTCCATCAGTGCAGATCCTTTGTTTAATTCCACCAATAATTTACGACCATTACCCGGTTCGCCGGTGGTTGCCGCAGGCACTCCCCTTGCAGGGATCAGTGACGATTACACAGGTTACCCCAGGAGCCTCATTTCACCATCCATTGGTGCATATGAGCAGGGGTTGGATGTCACCCCTCCTTTAGTCAGTTACACTCCTTTGCCCAATACACTTTCATTAACGCAACAAACACTGACCACAAACATTACGGATATTTCAGGTGTTCCCATCACCGGATCGGGATTACCGGCGCTTTACTGGAAGATCAATAAAGCCGGGTCATGGAATGTTTACACCGCATCTTATGGCGGAGGCAATACCTATACATTTACTTTCGGTGCCGGGGTGTCTTCAGGGGATACCGTTTTCTACTATATTGCCGCGCAGGATAATGCCACTATCATAAACGTAGGGGCCAGTCCTTCTGCAGGCGCATCAGGACCTTCTTATAATCCACCTGCGTTCTCCACTCCCCCCGCCTCGCCGAATTATTACGTTATAATGCAATATATCCCCGGAGGAGATTTCAGGATCGGTGGAACAGGCACAACGCCGGCTCCCGGCTGCACCTTCGTGGATCTTACCGCAGCATTCAATTATCTGGCTGCAAAATATTTATCGGGACCGGTCACACTGATCCTGACATCCTATTACAACTCAGCGGAAGAGGATGCTTTCCCTGTGACCATTAATCCCCTCTATGGAGCAAGCCTGGCTAATACCATCATTATTAAACCGGATGCTGGTGTCACGACTGCCATTGCCGGTACTTCTTTATCTTCCGTACTGAAGCTTAGCGCGGCTGCCTATGTCACGATTGACGGTTCGAATAATGGCACAGCTTCCAGGGATCTTAGCATCATCAATAATTCCACGGCCGGAAATACTGCGTCCGTCTGGATTGCCAGTCAGGGTACGGGGGCAGGCACAAACCATGTCACCATCAGAAACTGTAACATTGCCAATGGGTTCAATACTCAGGGATCATACGGGATTTTCGCCGGGTCTGCTTCGGCAATTGGCACCTCAGGTGATGACAATGACAACCTGACCCTTCAGAACAACAATATCAGCAAAGCTTATATCGGTATCTGGACACAGGCAAATGCCACTGGATTGCTCGACAATCTCCAGGTGGTTGGTAATTCAGTGGGATCTTCAACTGCCGATAACTATATCGGTCATAATGGGATCATGGTAGCATATGCAACAGGTGCACTTATTACACAAAATACTATCTTTAATATCATTACTTCTGCACATACACCTGTCGGGATGACAATTTCCACCGGAGTTGTGAATTCTGTCATCAGTAAAAATAACATCAATAACATTACATACACAGGTTCTGATAATTGGGGACCCTGGGGTATTTATGTGAACACAGGGAATGCTGCCAGTAACCTGACATTTGCGAACAATGTGATCGGGGTAATTGGTGGAGACGGCTATTATTATTTTTATGACTCTTCGCCTGTAGGCATGTATTTCGATGGTGTAACCGGAGGATTGAACATTTATTATAATTCGGTTTACATGAGCGGGAACCTGACATACTCCGGAGGAACCATCACCACCGCTATTCTTTTTTATACCTCTACTATTACCAATATTGACCTGAGGAATAATATTTTCATGAACTCGATTGTCAATACCATGAACACATCTGCCAAAAACTACGACATCTATTCATCATCACCCGCTGCAAGTTTCACGCAGATCGATTATAATGACTATTTCCCAAGTGGAACGCAAAGCGTTTTAGGATATATGGGGGGAGCAGATAAATTGACACTTACTGCCTGGAGAACTGCGACAGGTAAGGATGTTCACTCGCTCAGTGTCGATCCTCAGTTTTTCACAACCACCGATCTTCATACACTTCGTCCTGAATTGGACCATACCGGGATTGCGATTTCCGGGATCACAACAGACTTTTCCGGTATCACCCGTTTTGACCCGCCGGATATCGGGGCCTATGAACAACCCCAGGCAACCTCACTTCCGGCAACTTCAATCCTTCAGGGAAGCGCTTACCTGAACGGGATCATTAACGCTTGCAACCAGAGCGGTAATGCATCCTTTGAATATGGCAAGACACTGTTATATGGAACCACTGTTTCAGCAACCCCCGGCACCGTTTCCGGGACGTCGAACACCGCGGTGACAGCGAATATTACCGGCTTAGACCCCTATTCAACGTACCATTTCCGGACACGGTTTAATCCTGGGAGTGTTTGGTATTATGGTGCTGATCAGGTATTCAATACACCCGCATTACCTCTGGTAGGCAATGTTGTTGTGGATAATATGGTGAGTTGCCAGGGTCTTTCTGATGGCCGGGTAACGGTCAGCGCTACAGGGGGAGTTACTCCGTACCAGTTCAGGATCAACTCCGGCGCTTATCAGGGCAGCGGCACCTTTACAGGTCTTGCCATCGGCAGTTATACAGCCACCGTCAAGGATGCTGTTAATTCCACTACCGACGTACCCTTTACCATGACTCAATCCTACTTTGGGCCGAAAGCCCGGTTCGGAACAATTCCTCCCACCTGTCCTGGTGGCCAGTTATGTATCCCGGTGCAGGGAGTGGATCTGATTACAGGTTCATCGGAGGTTTGTGCCATCTCCCTGAAGTTCACATTCGATCATACGAAGATGACCTATGCCGGAGTAATATACAATGATGGTACAAATCCAGGCCAGGTACCATGGACAGACCATGTGGGTTACGGATATAATAACTTGCATGTGATGCCGGATCCGGGTAATCCTGATGTAATCAGGATTGGCGGAACTGGTCAATCCTTTGGATTCCCGGGAACTCAGGGTACTTTTGTGACAATCTGCTTCAATTATCTCGGAGGAAATACTGCCCTGACCTGGGATGACAGCGGAAACGGCGGGACCGAATGTGAATTTGCCCATTTTGTTACCGGACAAGGCTGCGTGAAATACTGTGACTTACCGTATGATCATTATTATTTCAACTCATCGGTCAACGGCCCGCTTTTCGCGCTGAGCGGAGGTTTAACAGGCCAGGTGGATATAAGTTGTAACGGTGGTTCGGAAGGCAGAGCCACCATCAGTGGAACCGGAGGTACATCTCCATATAACTATGCCCTGAACCCGGGTGGTTATACAGGAGGTCCTGTATCCGGATCTTTCACCTTTACAGGGTTATCGGCCGGCACTTATACCTGGAGCATCACGGATGCACACAGTTGCGGCCCTGCAACCGGAACGGTCACAATAACCCAACCTGCCGGTATAACTCTGGTCAGCGCTACGACGCAGGAACCTTCCTGTTACGGGGGTAACGGAACGATCACCCTTGTTTGTTCCGGGGGCACAGCTCCGTTACAATATACCATTGGGACAGAAACCAATACAACCGGATCATTCTTACGGCCATATGGTACTTATAGCTATAGCGTTAATGATGTCCATAGCTGCGGGCCGGTTACCGGTTCCGTCAGTGTCGGACAACCTTCCCAGGTCACAGCAGTAGCCGGGAACAACGGACCTGTTTGCCAGGATGGATTAAGTTATATTACCGTTTCAGTATCAGCAGGAGGAGGGGTACCGGGTCCCGGAATTCCGCCATTATATCATTATTCCTGGCTGGATCCACACGGACTTACTGCTTATCCAGATGCTTCGTCCCTGCTTTTACCGGCCGACAGTCTCCTTTATAGCGGAACCTGGTATGTTACCGTCACCGATTCTCATGGGTGTACAGGAACTTCTTCCACCAGTGCGGTGATAAACCGCCAGCACAACATCACCGGGACACTTAAATACAATGATGATGTTCATACGTTCATGAAGAATGTCGGATTGACCCTGATGCAGGGAAGCAGCACCATGTCCAGTGCAACCACCGCAGATGCAACGGGGTATTATCATTTTGATAATGTCTGCCCGGGCGATTACCGCATCGTTGTTACCAGTAATCCTTACCTGGCCGGTTCCCTGAATGCAACGGATGCAGTGCAGGTTTCAACATGGTTCATGAACGGTAACTTCCAGATCGAACATGTCAGATTCCTTGCCGGGGATGTATATTGGCAAAGTAATTACGGCATGCAGCCCTGGTGGATCAACTCTACGGATGTTCTTCGGATTCAGATGTATTTCGTTTTTAATGGAACCCAGGCAACAAATTACGATTATTTCGACCGGCCACCCTGGTCATATTGGTTTGCCGGGGAGTATGTATGGTCAAATACCAACCCGGGAGTAACAACCGATGATATGACTGTTCATCTCGGAGGAGTTGATAAGAATATCCCCCTTTATGCCCAATGTACAGGCGACTTCAATAGCAGCTATACTCCGGATAATTCAAAAGAAGTGCCGGCAAAGGTTCAGCTTTCATATGGTATAACAAGACAGGCAGGAGCGGAAAGTGAAGTTGAATTACCTGTGTATATGGTTTATCCGGCCAAAGTCGGGGCTGCCTCCCTGGTTCTGAATTATCCTTCCGACCTCGTTGAGGTTAAGGATGTGATCATGAACGGAGCCGGTGGTAACCTGGACTGGACTACCAACGGGAATGAACTCAGGATTGGCTGGCATTCCATGAATCCGCTGGTTCTTGGTGCTGACGATGACCTTCTCGTTCTCAGGTTGAAAACTTCAGGCAATTTCACAGAGGGGAAAACCATCCGCTTCACTATTGTTCCCAACCCGATGAATGAACTTGCTGATGATATGTTCAACCCGGTTCCTGAAACAATTCTCGGAATTGACCTTATTGAAGCGCTGAAAACAGCAACTCCCGGGATTTTGTCGAATGAGGATCTGACCCTGGAAAACCATCCGAATCCGTTCAGCAATTCCACATTGATCAGTTATTTATTGCCCAACGGTGGGATTGTAACCCTGGTGATCCATAACCTTATGGGAGAAGTTGTAAAGACCATCTTATCAGAATACAGAATCAAAGGTGATAATACACTGAAGATGAACAGCGAATTCCTTGCTCCGGGCGTATATGCACTTACCCTTAACCTGGAATCCAACGGACAAAAGTTTTCCCGGACGATCAAACTGGTGAAGACACGATAGAGACAATCATATTATTTACAATATAATCTGGGATTCATTGTCAGGATCATCCCCGCTGCCCGGTATCCGGTTTGCATACCTATTTATGAATTTAAATAAGTAAATCTTTATGAATATAAAGAAATTTGAAACAGATGGTAATGATAAGATCAATATCAGGAAAATGGATACGGATATTGATATCAATACTGATAACATTACCGGACAAACCAATGAATACATCGATAAAATAATTGATTTGCAAAGTAAATTGTATGCTGACGGGAAATATGCAGTATTACTCATCATTCAGGCCATGGATACAGCAGGCAAAGATGGAATTATTAAACATGTTATGTCAGGGTTAAATCCACAGGCAACGCAGGTTTACAGTTTTAAGCAACCAACCTTGGAAGAACTGAATCATGATTTTCTCTGGAAAGCCCACAAATGCTCACCGGAAAGAGGACATATCGGAATATTCAACCGTTCATATTATGAGGAGGTTCTGGTTGTGAGAGTTCATGATCTGATAAAATTCCAAAGGATCCCAAATGATTTGATTCACAAAGATATATTTGATGAAAGATTTAAGCAGATAAAGGAATTTGAGAAAATGCTTTGTAAAAACGGAACCCTTATCATTAAAATATTCTTGCATATATCAAAGGAGGAGCAGCGTAAAAGATTATTGGCAAGGATCGATGACAAGGCCAAAAACTGGAAATTTTCCGAATTGGATTTGAAGGAACGTGGTTTCTGGGATGAGTATATGAAATATTATGAAGAAATGATCAATGAAACATCTACTGACAAATGTCCCTGGTATATTGTACCCTCTGATCAGAAAAAAGTTTCCCGGCTTATCGTTTCCAAAATTCTGGTTGAAAGAATGGAAAAACTGAACCTGGAATATCCGGTGCTGAATGAAGAACAAACAAAAAATTTAGTAAAGTACAAACAGCAATTGAAGGATTAATAAGTAGTCATTGGACATCAGTCATTGGTCATTCAAATAAATGGAAGATAATGAGTAAGGAGTAATTACAGAATTAATAATTCGATCCCACGATCCCTATTGCATCTCAATACTCAAAATCGGATGGATCTCCCTGCAATACCGGCTGGCGCCTGTAGGATTGTTCTTTGGATGCATTCCGTCCCAGAAAGTGACACCGGTAATCCTGACTTTAACTGACTTCCGGGTCTTTTTCAGCTTGTTCCAAACCGATTGACCATCCTGCCTGGTTTTTGTGAAATGGGACCGTAACTGGGGAAAGTTATCAAATGTGGTGCAATCAGGATCAGGGATCTCGCCGACCATGCTTTGGTCCGAGTGAGGCGATTGCAAGACAAAATGAAAGTCGCTGTCATCTTTTTCATGCTTTACCAGGATTACATATGCAATGATCTCAACTACCTGGTTCTCACCTGACATTCTTGGTTCCTGGGCATCATAACGGTTACTGGCATGCAACACTTTGGGAGGCACTTCAACCACAAGCCGGTCGATGGAGGATTTGACGGGTGTTTTTAATAGCAAACCCGGTCCCTGCTGATCGGTCATCGTCTTTATGTTCCAACGCCATTTGCCGCACCGGGGCGGAAGCTGCTGTGCCAAAACGATGAAGCCCGCTACCAGGAGAATCACCAGAATTCCAGGTTTCCAAATAGTTTTCATACAACTGATTTTTCCGAATATCCAGTCTGAACTTACGCTATCCTAATGTAAAAATAGTATAAAAATTCGGATATCTTCTTTGCTTTGGGTATCATTTCATCAGAACCATCTTCTTCATTTCAACGGATCCATTTGTTTCCAGTTTGTAAAAATAGGTTCCAGCCACACTGTTGCTGCCGTCAAAAGCAACCTCATACTTACCTGGATCAAGCTGTTCGTTTACAAGGGTTGAAACTTGCCGGCCCATCAGATCATAGACTGTAACCCTGGTGTATGATGATTTCAGAATTTGAAATTTAATTTTTGTGTCAGGATTAAACGGGTTGGGATAATTTTGTTCAATGCTGGATTTGGCAGGGATATCAGAGATCTGGGATATTCCAAGGGTGGGATTGTGAAAGATCCAGGATGCCCCTTCGGCGCCGTTATCGTATGGACCTCCTTCGATAACTGTTGCTTCGGAAGAAATGGCAATGCTCCATCCCTGACGTGCAGCTCCAACTGTTCCGGAGCCATACAGCGTTGAAATTTGTGGTGTCCAGGTACCATTAATTCGTGTGCATACCCAAACGATTCCTTCTGAGCCATTGTGTCCCGGACCACTGATGAGCACTGTATTTCCATCGGGAGTAATGGCAACCGACTTGCCAACAAGGATGGGAGAGGTGGAAGATTCAGTGTAGATCTTTGCTCCTTGTTGTGACCATGTGCCATTATTGCGGGTAAATACCCAGGCTGCCCCTTCATTCATAAAATCGCCTTGTCCGCCAATGACGACGGTATTGCCATCAGAAGAAATGGCAACCGATGAACCCTGCTCGGATGCGTCAATATTATCTGAACCAACCAGTTTAGCTCCTTGCTGTACCCAGTCATTGCCATTCCGGGTATATACCCATGCTGCACCCAGGTAACCATTATCTATCATACCTCCTGTTACAAAAGTATTTCCATCTGCAGAGATGGCAAGGGAAGTCCCCTGGTTTGCCTGCCCGACACTACCTGTTCCAACCAGTTTTGACCCTTGCTGTGTCCATATACCCCCGGTGCGTGTAAATACCCAGATTGCTCCTGTTCCACTATCACCTGAACCACCTACCAATGCAATATTCCCGTCGGATGAGATTGCAACGGATGTCCCCTGGAGAATCTGATTACCCACGGCACCTGAACCTACAAGTTTTGAACCCTGCTGGCTCCACACACCTGCATTTCGTGCAAAAATCCAAACTGCTCCGGTATCAGTATTGTCTCTCCAACCACCTTCGATAAGTGTATTCCCATCTGCAGAAATGGCAACCGAATAGCCCTGATATACAAAATCACCGGCAGATCCGGTTCCTACAAGTTTTGTCCCTTGCTGCCCCCAAATACCCGCATTACGCGTAAAGACCCATACAGCTCCCATGCTGTTGTCATATAAACCGCCTACAACTGCAGTATTACCGTCTGAAGATATAGCAACCGCACTTCCCTGAAATGAGGCCGCATCATCACCGGTTCCAACAAGCTTTGAACCTTGTTGCGTAAATTGCCCGAAAAGGAAGTTAGGGATAATACATCCTGCTAATATTAAGAATAGGTACAATTTTGTTTTCATTTTATTCTCCTTTGTTATTAAGTTATTAATGATCTGTTTTATGATCTTTATTGATTCATTGATTGGTATTGGTAAATAACCCTGGATAATGTGGCATAATTGCATATTGGTTTATCCCGCATTACCATGCAACTGAACAGTGAAAAAGAGATGAAATATAGCGTACGAATGACCTTCTCGTGGCAGGGAGATCAGATCGTGCTATGGATAGTAAATGGATATGTTCTTAACAGGTGAAGGTTTTTAACAAAACCTGAAAAGCATCTAATTATGCAAATATATGCATTATTTCTTCGAAATGATTAACTTCATTGAAAAGAAAGGCAATAGGCAATAGGCAGTAGGGAATAAAGAATAGACAATTAGTAATGGTCAATAGTCAATGGTAAATGGTCAATTCTTAATAAACTTCCCGGTCGCCACAAATCCCTGTGAAATATACCTCACGAAACAGATCCCATTTTGTAGTGAGTTGATATTTATCTCTGTTCTGGAACCATGCACATTTTGTCGGATTACTTCCTGACCAGTAATACCATAAACAGAGATTGATCCAAACCTGTTATTTGTTGTTGATACTTCGACAGTAATCATGTTACTGGCAGGGTCAGGATATATCTTCATTTTGTTCACTTCTGTTTTGTCAGGTATCCCGACTCCGAAGCCACCACCATCGGTCGTGTTCAGAATTGCCACATCACCACCGATGTAACCGGTATTTTCATCGGTAAAACACACCGATCTCAGGTAATTGTGGGTTATGGATAACTGATGACTCCATGTGGATCCGCCATCGGTCGTTTTCAGGACTTCGCCGTATCCACCGACAACATAGCCGGTAATTGCATCTGTGAAGTACACCGATCGTAAATCGTTATAGGAGGTGGATGGTTGTTTGATCCAGTAGCCGCCTCCATTTGCAGTTGCCAGGATCGTACCTGAATCCCCGACAGCAATACCTGTATTTGCATCCGTAAAGAACACCGAATACAAACACCTGGAAGTTCCGCTGTATAAACTATTCCAGGTTGCGCCCCCTTCGGTGGTTTTAATAATGGTGCCTGAATCACCCACTGCAAAACCGGTATAGGGGTTAGTAAAACAAATGGAATGAAGATCATTTTCCACTCCTGTCGAAAGAATACTCCAGTTTGTTCCGCCATCGATGGTTTTCAGAATTGTTCCGGCCTTTCCGGCTGCATATCCAGTATATGGGAAGGTGAAGAACAGCGAATAGAGATCGTTCCCCATAGGCTTCGGGTATTGCCAATGCCAGCCCTCCTGGGCATACAGAACGTTTACAATGAATAACGCCGGAAAAAGAGTATGTATTTTTTCATGGGATGAGAGGGATGAAAATGTCCCATAAATATAGGAAGAAATCAGGGAAAGTCAAGGAGGTTATCGGTCATCTGACATTCGTCAATTGGAAGAAGTCAAAAACCAAAATCAAATATCAGAATACAAAGGTTGGATGGGAAGGATATTGGGGCGGATGATTCTGGATTGTGCTGTTGGTACCTTCAATTCAAAACTAAATGTTGAAAAACTTGATTTTCAGGAGGTGCGACTTAAAGGTGCCTGCACCTTTCATTCCCAGTGTTACCAGAATAAGCATGATCAGCAGCGTTACAAGGAGATATACTGCAGAAACAATGAATATTCCGATCCAGCCGATGGTGCCGGCCTGGAAATAGTAGGCCTCAATCTCGATGCAGCGTCCAGCACTCCCCTGATGCGTGCGATGTATTCCTTTTCCTTGTGATTTTCCGGTGGATGATGCATCGGATCAATGGTTTTACTGCTTAACAAACTTTCCTGCCTGAATGATCTTTTCACCGGTGATTTTGATAAAATAGACTCCACCTGGCAAAAGGCTGATATCGATGGTCGTAACAGGTTCATTGACCTGAGTTCGGATGAGTTCCCGTCCGTTTAGTGCCAGGATGGAGACTATCCCTTTACCGGAGGCTTCCACTCTTATTTTATCTGTTGCAGGGTCAGGATAAATTGAGATTTGCGAGGCAAGGTGTTCATCGATTCCAATGTACACGGAATCGTACTTCATGACAGATGCTTTACCTGATTCTGTTAAATCACTGTAACCAACAAAGGGAACACCTGAAGGGGAGAAGGCCAGGCTGATGTAGTTCACTGGTCCCGGGGTGAAACCATTATTCCCGATAGTTGTCCAGCTATTGCCGTCGTATTTCATGACCGTAATTTTGAAACCCGCAGCTGAATCTGCAAAAGCAAGGACAAGCTGACCGGATTTATCGATGGCAAGGCTGGTGTTATTTGCCATTGCGGTGGAAATGCCCTGTGGCCCGACATCCAGCCAGAAATACCCATTGAATCGTTTCACCCTTACCTTGTTGGCATTCACCTCGTCGCGATAGGCAACACAGGGGTGGCCCGAAGTATCGACGACCAGGCTTGCATACCAGCTTACCCCTGCAGAAACTCCCTCTTCACGCACATATTCCCAGGCAGAATCGGTATAGGTCATGACCTTGACCTTATTCGAATGCAACCAGTCGTTGTATGATACATAAGGCTGGCCTGAAGCGTTGAAGGCGGTATTGATGGTACTTGAATTGCCGGAGGTAAATCCCTGCAATCCCACAGTATCCCAGCTCGCGCCGTTGAATTTTTTAACGGTGACCCCGGCTGAATGGGCATAATCGGCATATGCAACATACAACTCGCCGGAAGGATTGAATTTCAGGCACTGATAACCCGAACCCCACTCGGAACACCCATTCATGCTCACATCGACCCAGGTTGTCCCGTTAAACTCCCTAACAATGGTCTTGCCCGAAATAGCATTATCATTATAGGCAACATAAGGTACACCCGCAGGACTTATGGTGAGGCTCACAAAATCGATCGAACCTGTGGAAAACCCGGGCTCTCCGACCGTAACCCACCCGGTTCCGTCAAATGTCTTGACAGTTATTTTTGAAAAGTTCCTCCAGTCCTGGTAGGCAACGTATGGCTGACCAGAAGGGCTGATCGCGAGGGAGATCTCGTTTGCCCTGAAATCCGAAAAATCGGGAGTTCCCACATATTTCCACTTGAATTCGGAAGGTGAAAGGGAAGACGATGGAAATTGAGCAAAAGCAATTCCGCCAAGAAAGATGGGAAGGAAGGAGAGGAGTTTGAAAAGTCTATTCATGCGTTATCCTTATTTGCAATGATGTTTGCGAACAATACACAAAAATAAGAATATTGGGATAATTAAAATGGTAAGATCGTAAAATGCAAGATGGCAAAATAGTTTTATTACTTGTCAAATGAGTATCCAAACCGCTTCAGCATCCTCTCATTTTCTCGCCAGTCTTTTTCGACTTTGACAGTCAACCCCAGGAAAACATGTTTATCGAGGAATGCTTCAATATCTTTCCTGGCTTCTGTACCGAGCTTACGGATTGCTTTGCCCTGGTGACCAAGGATGATTGCTTTTTGGGATTCCCTGGAAACATAGATCATGGCTTCGATCCTGATGATGGTCTCTTCCTCTGTAAATGCATCCACATGAACTTCGCATGAATAGGGTATCTCCTCGCTGTAAAGTTTCAGAATCTTTTCACGGATTATTTCGGATACGAAAAAGCGTTCTGTCCGGTCACTGAGTTCATCTTTCGGGTAAAAAGGGGGTGATTCAGGGATATTGTCAAGAATGGCGTCAAGCACCTTCCCCAGGTTGAATTTATGCAATGCTGATGCGGGAATGACCACACTCTTCGGAAACTGTAACTCCCATTTCGTAATTGCTGTTTTTACCGATTCTTCAGTTGTGAGATCCACCTTATTGATGACAATGATCAGCGGAACACCACTATTCTTAAGGTACTCGATAATTTCCTCATGTTCGAACGGGACATTGATCTCGGTAACCAGCATGACCACATCGGCATCGGAAAGAGATGACAGGACAGCCGACATCATCGCTTTATGCAACATGTAATGCGGTTTGACGATACCCGGCGTGTCTGAATAAACCACCTGGAAATCATCTCCGCTAAGGATGCCCAGGATCCGGTGACGGGTAGTTTGTGCTTTCGGGGTGACGATCGACAATTTTTCACCCACCAGTGCATTCATTATGGTAGACTTCCCTACGTTAGGATAGCCAATAATAGAAACGAAGCCAGCTTTATGTGTCACTAATACTTTATTTATTTGCAAAAGTACGGAGTTTTCCTGAAGATTTATGTATCAGGTTTTGCAGGTCATTCAGAAGAAAATATTCACTCCTTGAAGGAGGGATAAGGATCAGGGAGATGATGATTGATCTTACCTGTCAATGATTTGAATTCCCCAGTAATAAGAATAATTGGAATCGTTTGAACGACTGATTACGATGATCTTGCTTCCATCTGTGCTTACAAAAAGGTATTTCGCAATAGCGTCGATAAGTCGATAGGATCCATCGTAATATTCCGAGGTAAAAAATTTCTCGAGTTGGATAGTGGAGGTTTGTTCGAAAGTATTGCTGAATACAAGGATCTGGTTGCTGTTATTGTCGGTTCCGGAACTGCTGGTCGTTGGAACCACATAATATTCGTTCCTGACAGGGTTCTGCCTGATTAGGTATATATAATTCTGCCACATGTTCAAGGTAGCGACCTGGGTGATATCATCTCCTGTAAGCTGGGGATTAATGGACAGGATTTTCTTGTTCGCATTGAAGATCTTAGAGCCGTCCCTCGAGATCCAGAGCCCGGAGCCCATATTATAATTACTGTTTGAATAAACCAACTGAGGTTCAGATGCATTAATAGCGAATTTGTATAATGTTGAGTAGCCGCAAGCATATATAAAACTTCCCGATGGGTGAAGTTCAGCCGCATCAATACTGAGGTATGATCCTAAGTCAAAGGTTGCATAAGAACCGGTGTTCAGGTCTAACCTCCCAATTCCATAATCAGAGTATTCTGAAAAACAATAGACGAGCTTGCCACTGCTGGCAATGGAGTTTCCAATATAAGATTCCGTTGAATATGTATTGACTATTTTGTTCTGGATCAGATCTATATATGATATGTAATTACCGGAGTTTGATCCAACAATGGCATAAGTACCATCTTGGGAAACGGATAAGTATGACATATAATTATTAATAAGGATTTGATCAAAACTGCCTTGCCCTATATCATAGATATCTAAAAAATATTTCCCGCTGGAATTACCCAGCAATATCAGACGGTTGTTTGCGTAATCATAATCTGCATCGAGAACAGTAGAATTATAACGGATTTTTGATTCGGGATACCCATGAATAAATACGGAGATGGAGGCCGATTCACCGGAGGAAGTGGTGATCGTCACCGAAGTTGAGATAGAATCCGAGTGAATCTTTTCGCGGGAAAGCAGGATATCAAAATTATCCGGCTCATTCCTGGCGCAAAGTCCTGTGGTCTTGCTGAATTTCAGATATTCCGACGACGATTGTATGTTCCATGTGAATTCGCCGGACCCGGTATTACTGATTTTGATGGTAACCTGATTGTCATTATAATCAAAGGTGACCTTCGATTGGCTGAGAAATATATTATGTTCATTGTTTTTCTTACAGCCGGACAATTGAATCAATAACAGGAATCCGGCAACCGGTAAATATTTTATCATTTTCATTTTAGCGGTGGGTTAATGGCTTTAAAATTTTAATGAAGAATGTCAACCGTTAAAAAAAATGTCTTAGGTTTGATGGGTAAAAGTAATAAATAATAGAAACATTATCCGAAACAGGTTAATTCATTTTTTGAGGTGCTAGCAAAAGAAATTAGATAACCTGAAAAAGAAGAAATCTTTATTTCTCACACCTTGATTCGAAGCTATGAACTTATTGATTTTCCCATTTCTATTTTCTGCTATTGCATTTGTATGA